>NZ_CP035485.1:0-625695 GCF_006740705.1 Salicibibacter halophilus
GTATCGGGAAGAAAACGGTAATTTTCAGCAAGCCAGTGATATTCAAAACGTGAGCGGCATCGGCGAAAAAACCTACCAACAACTTGAAGACCAGATAGACGTGAACTAATCGATGCTAATTGACTTTTTTTGCAACATTTCGTACGATGATGAAAACCATAGTAATGCAATATGAATTTATAAGGGAGAGTGATGGGAATGGCAGAGAACTGGAAGCTGGAAACTAGCGCCATACACGCGGGGCAAGAGATCGACCCTGCCACGAACGCGCGTGCCGTGCCGATTTATCAAACAACGTCGTATGGGTTTGATGATCCGGATCACGCGGCGAATTTATTTTCATTAGCGGAACCGGGGAATATTTATTCACGGATTATGAACCCGACTACAGATGTATTCGAAAAACGGATCGCGGCCATGGAAGGCGGAGTTGGAGCGCTGGCAACCGCGAGTGGAAGTTCCGCGATTTATCTCGCGATTTTAAACCTATGCGAAGCAGGCGATGAAATCGTTTCCGCCAGTTCCTTGTACGGCGGCACGAATAATTTATTTGTCCATACGCTGCCTCAAATCGGCATTCGCGTCCATTTTGTGGATTCGGATGATCCGGAAGCGTTTAGAGCCGCGATTACAGAGAAAACGAAACTGGTGTTTGCTGAAGTGATCGGCAACCCGGAAGGGAATGTGCTAGATACAAAGGCGGTTGCCGACGTGGCCCATGAAGCACAAATTCCTCTGATCGTCGATGCGACGCTGACAACACCTATTCTCAACCGTCCTATTGATCATGGCGCCGATGTTGTTATCCATTCGGCCACCAAATTTATCGGGGGACATGGGACAACCATGGGTGGCGTGATTGTAGACAGTGGCAATTTTGATTGGACGCAAGGCAAATTTCTGATGTTCACGGAACCGGATGGCAGCTATCATGGCATCGTTTTTTCCGAAGCACTCGGTGAATTGGCCTATATTATGCGGGCGCGTGTACGTCTCATGCGCGATATTGGCCCGACGCTCTCCCCGCAGAATGCCTTTCAATTGCTGCAAGGAATGGAAACGTTGCATCTGCGAATGGAGAGGCATAGCGAGAACGCGCAAAAAGTCGCGGAATACTTAGAAGGCCACTCGCGTGTGGAATGGGTGAATTATTCCGGACTGCCGTCTCACCCAAGCTATGAACTTGCAAAAACCTATTTGCCGAAAGGACAAGGAGCCATTTTGACGTTTGGTGTCAAAGGAGGAATGGAAGCGGGGAAATCCTTCATTGAAAATGTCGATCTCCACTCCCATGTAGCAAATGTGGGGGATGCCAAATCCCTCGTCATTCATCCCGCCAGCACCACACACCAACAACTTACAGAGGAAGAGATGCAAAGAGCCGGTGTGTCGCGGGAACTCGTTCGCCTGTCAGTAGGCATTGAACACGTGGATGACATTATTGCGGACATTGAAAAAGGATTGAAGTAAATGATGCCTAGAAGGGGCTGCTGGAACGCCAGACCATAGGGAAGGATCTATCGTTCAATTATTCGATGATCGCCCCGATTTTAGAGCGTAGGAAACAGCCCCATTTCCTTTTCAGTGATCACACCGTTTCCCGATTTGGAACGAGAATCAGCAGTCACAATTTACGTGAATCCCGCAGTTAGCGATCTAACCCCATCGAATTTATGCGTGAGGGATCCCTCTGTTTTTTGGCACCGTAACTACAGGGATCACTTATTTTAGCCGTCCTTCATTAGCGCAACAAATCTAAAAATAGGAAAAATGATTCCCCGTTTGAGGATGTATCGTTCCCTTGATCATCCGCCTCTTCTTCCAATTTTCCCGTATTGCTTGCTCCCGCAATTTACAAACGTGATTATCAGGTGTAATGCACTGCCTGGTTCGTCTTTCCCGCCTTTAACCTCCAGGAAATCCAGAAAGGGTGATGGCTTGCGCGGAAACTATTTTCTTTTCGCGGCAGCGATGGGGTTCGGTGTCGCCGCTGCTCTTTCTCCACATCGAACGATGATGATTTTCGGAGCATTGCTCGTTTTTAGTTATCTGAGTTTTAAAAACAGATCACTGCTTTTGTTGGTTGCCCTCGTTTTTATGGGTGCAGGGGCAGCCGTCTGGGCTTATATCGTCGATGAGCAAAATGAGTCAGTGCTCCATAAGGAAGTCGATACCATCCACGGAAACATCGATGATGTTCCTGAAATGGATGGGGATCGTGTTTCTTTTTTTCTGCAACTTCCGGAACACAACGAACGCGTCCAAGTTTTCGCGCGTATTGTTGACGAGGAGACATTGCCTGCATTTGCCGATTTAAGTCCCGGCCATGAATGCACCATTGAAGGTGAAATGCGTGCCCCGCGTCCCGCGAGAAATTTTAACGCATTTGATTATCGAACGTTTTTATATGAACAGCGGGTGCACTGGACGTTCCATCATGTACAGGAAGAAGGCGACATGACCTGCCGAGCGATTGCTGGTGCAGGGCTAACGAGTGTGAAACAATGGCGGCATACGGGCATTCGTTTTATTGAAGACGTATTTCCCAACGAAATTCAGGGGTTGGCAATGGCGTTGCTTTTCGGGGAGCGGTCCCATATGGAAGCGGATACGTTAGAGGCCTATCAGGACTTGGGGATCGTTCATTTGCTCGCCATTTCCGGTTTGCACGTGGGACTGGTGAGCGGTTTTCTCTTCTTTCTCTTCATCCGATTAGGAATCAGCCGCGAGAGAGCCTGTGAAATTTTATTGATCATCCTGCCGTTGTACGCGTTGTTGGCAGGTGCAGCTCCGTCTGTTTTGCGGGCCGTCCTTATGAGTTGTTTGGTGCTTTTGTGCATTCGTTTTCGCATACCGCTTCATCCTGCTGATGGCATTAGTTTCGCTTTTATCGGCCTCCTTTTGTACAACCCTTATATGCTGTTTCACGTCGGCTTTCAACTTTCATTCGTTATTTCCTTTTCGTTAATCGCTTCGGCTACGATTTTTGCTCGGGCAAAGACACGCTTCCGACAATTTTTACTTGTCTCTATCCTTGCACAAGTCATTTCCTTTCCCTTGATTGTCTACCATTTTCATACCTATTCACTCCTAAGCCTACCCTTAAATATCGCATTTGTTCCGGTTGTTTCCGTTATCATTTTGCCTGCAGTTTGGATGCTGTTCATCCTTTCCATTATCTCTTCTTTTTTGTCTTCGGTTTGGCTTTTGCTATTGGAAAAAATGGTCGCTGTTTTTCATTTCTTATTCATCTATGTTCATCAACATTCGGGGTTGATCCTTGTTTTTGGGCAACCCTCAGGCGTTTGGGTTATTTTGATGGTTGTGTTAGTGGTAATTGCGGCGATTTTATATGAAAAAAGACGAAAGTCTGTTGTCTTTGTCGTCGGGTTTTTAATCGCCGCTGCTGCATTTCAATATTTTATCCCCTATTTGGACGCTCAGCTACGAGTGACATTTATCGATGTTGGCCAAGGAGACAGTATTTTAATCGAAACGCCTTATCAGCGAGGGGTGTATTTAATTGATGGAGGAGGAGCGATTACTTTTCCGCAGGAAAACTGGCAGGAACAGGAACAGCAACCGGACCCGGGCAGGCAGACGGTAGTGCCCTATTTGCAGTCTCTCGGCATCAGTCATTTGGATAAAGTGATCGTTACGCATGGCGATTATGATCATTATGGCGGGCTTTTTGCTGTCGTGGAAGCGATGAAGGTGGATACGGTTTTATATCCGCATACGGATATTGAAGAAAACTCGGAAGTGGGACGTTTTCTCATGCATGCGCAGGAACAGGGGGCTCAGCTGGCGTTTGTGCATGAAGGAATGGGATGGGCTTTCGATGCATTCGCTTTTCATATTTTGCATCCGACACTGGATGGGGGCGGAGAATCGGATAATGACCAATCGATCGTCATTGATGCGCATCTTTATGGCACACGTTGGCTATTCACCGGCGATTTGGAAGAGGAGGGAGAAAAGCGATTAATAAGGGATTATCCTGAGCTGCAGACCGATATTCTAAAAGCGGGCCACCACGGCAGTCAAACGTCGACGACGCCTTCATTTGTGGCTCATTTGAACCCAATCGCTGCAGTGATTTCAGCAGGGGAGAGCAACCGCTACAACCATCCGCATCCCGATGTGATCCAAACCCTTGGAGAAGCGGAGGTGCAAATATTTCGAACGGATGAACAGGGGGCGTTGCGATTTTACTATCAAGGCGAAAGATGGCAAGGGGAGACAATGATCGATGAGTAGCGGCACATAAAAAAGCCAGGGTCTTTTATGCCCTGGCTTTTAAAATCTCCCCACTAATTCGACGATGACCGCCACAATAAAGACAGTCGCAAAAAACCCAAATGAAACGACAAAGCCAACCGCACCATCAAGAAAATCGTTGCGTTTGCTTTGTACATCTTTTTCAAACTCGTGACTCATGTTCGGTGACCCTCCTTGTCCTTCATATAGTATAAAACATGAAAAACCAAAAATCCAGACACTTCATCCATTTGTTAAGAGTTGTCACCCATAAATCCCGCGAGCATAGGATAACATAACGGCTACAGGCTGAAAATCGTTGGTGCGCAGATTCCTAGGCCTTCGTGCCAACGTTTATTATAAATGAAAGGCGACGCACGCGCATGCGTTGCCTTTGTGCTTTCGTCAATTTGGATCAATTGCAAACCAAAGGGGCTTTTATTAGGATAGGGAGAGAATGGGTGGAATATACATACATACGAAAAGAGGGCAAGGTCGATGAGCACATATTTGCAAACGAGGAAAAAGATTACGACCGGGGATTTTTCCTCTGTTTATTTCTTCTATGGTACGGAACGGTATATAATGGACGATCTCATACAGCAAATTAGCCGCCATGCCCTAGAAGATGCCGAGAGGGCCTTCAATTTCTCACAATTCGATATGCGGGAAGTTCCTGTACAGGAGGGGATCGAGGAAGCAGAAACGGTAAGTTTTTTCGGCCCGGGAAGGGTCATTATTTTTCAACATGCCCGTTTTCTGACCGGTGCGAAAGACAAGGATATGCCGCCGCATGATTTGAAACGATTAGAGGCTTTTTTAGCTGATCCGCCCCCAGAGACTATCGTTGTTTTTTCGGTAGAGGCAGAGAAGGTGGATGAACGCAAAAAAATTGTAAAAAAATTAAAAGATGTGGGCGAAACAGTGGAGACTTCTCCCTTGCAAGGCGATCGATTGAAGCAGTGGATAAGAGAGAAAACAAAGGAAGAAAATATTTCCTTAACCGCTGAAGCAATGGATGAACTGCTGAGGCGTTCAAATTCGGATTTATTGACTTTGGAAAAAGAAATTCAAAAATGCGCCCAATATGTCAATTTCAATGGAGAAATTAACGCTTCAATTGTGCGTGCGCTCGTTCCCAGGAGTTTGGAAGATAATATCTTTCAGCTCATCGACGCGGTAAGCGACAGCCATCCCGCGAAGGCGTTACAATTATTTGATGATTTACTCAGAAACGGGGAAGAACCGATAAAAATTATCGCTCTTATTGGCCGTCAGTTTCGCTTGTTAAATCTTGCGGCAGAGATGGATAAGCGTGGATACAGCCAACAAAAAGCAGCCCGGCAATTGGGAGTGCCCCCATTCGTCGCCAAGCGGCTGTCCGCAAAGGCTAAAACCGTTAATAGTGAAGCAGTTGGCCGCGCGCTCTCCTTGATTGCCGAGACCGATTACAAAATGAAACAGGGCGCGGTGGAAAAAAAGAGCGGGGTTGCTTTATTAATCGCTCGTTTGCCGCGGGTGTTAGCGGGGTGAAATCGTGGTTAAAAAAAACGACTCGCAGGGAGTCGTTTTTTAGCTGGCCGTCGCTTGATTCAATTTCCGTTCCATTTGGGATTTTTTGCGAGCAGCGGTATTTTTATGAACAAGACCTTTGCTTACAGCTTTGTCCACTTTCTTCTCTGCCAATTTGAAAATATCTTTTGCACCTTCGACATCTTGATTGTCGAGCTTTTTTTCAAATTCTTTAATCGCGGTACGCATGGATGATTTGAACGCCTGGTTTTTCACACGTTGTTCTTCATTTAAGCGTACGCGTTTTTTTGCGGATTTAATATTAGCCAAACCTTTCACCTCCTGATGCTCTACGTTTGCAAGCACATTGACAAAATGGATTGTATCAAATACAGCGGTGCCTTGCAAGCCGCTCCGTTTATTTTTTGCCACTGCAGCTTAGCCTTCAGGTATATTTTTCGGGCTTTGGGAAACCGTAAGCGAAAAGAAATGCATGGGAGGATGAGAGATTTGGAACAGCATTCGTTTCGGCCCCGCAGCGATCTTGCGGTAGAAGATGAGAACGTTCTTCCTAATCAAGATAAAAATGGCATCGTTGTAAGCGAACGGGAAGTGGATGACATCACGATTGTGCATGTGGATATTGATGAAGATGGGGCGAACCGGACCGGGAGAGAGCCGGGAAAATATTTAACGCTGGAAACGCTTGGCATCAGGGAAAAAGATACAAAGATGCAGGCGAGTCTCATTCGTGTATTAAGTGAAGAGTTTCAATCATTTATGGAAGCATGTGGTTTAAACGAAAAGAGCAGCTGCCTCGTAATTGGGCTTGGAAATCGCGATGTAACACCTGATGCCCTTGGCCCGAAAACGGTGGAACAGTTGTTGGTTACCCGTCATTTATTTGAATTGGGACAGATTCAAAATGAGGATGAATACCGGAATGTCTCAGCTATGTCTCCCGGAGTGATGGGGGTGACAGGGATTGAAACGAGCGAAGTGTTATTTGGCATCGTAGAAGAAACAAAGCCCGATTTTGTCGTTGCCGTTGATGCTTTAGCGGCTCGATCGATCGAGCGGGTAAACGCGACCATTCAAATATCCGACACAGGTATCCACCCGGGATCGGGGGTAAAAAATGCCCGTAAACAACTCAATGAAAAGACGCTTGGTGTGCCAGTGATCGGAATAGGAATCCCCACTGTCGTAGACGCTGTTTCCATCACGAGTGACACCATCGATTTTTTGTTTAAGCATTTCGGTCGTGAAGTCAAAGATCGGGAAAAGCCGGCGAGTGTATTAACACCGTCGGGGATGACATTTGGAGAGCGAAAACAGCTCAGCGAAGAAGATTTACCGGATGAAAGCGAACGGAAAAAATACTTCGGTATCGTGGGCACATTGGAAGATGAAGATAAGCGTAAGCTAATTCAAGAAGTGCTCAATCCCCTTGGCCACAATTTAATGGTAACGCCTAAAGAGGTAGACACGTTTATGGAAGACATGGCAAATGTAGTGGCCGAATCCTTAAACGTTGCCTTTCATAAAACGGTTACAGTAGAATCTAGCGGACATTACACGCATTAAAAATCGGATGTTCTAGTGATAGATATCGCTCATAGAATGGTAGCGTAAGGAGGACGAGCCCTTGCGCAGACCAAACCGCCAGGCACATGTTTTCTCATTATCGAAAACAAACATCCAATCCATTTTTATGGCCGGTATCGCCTTTGTTGTTATGACATTCCTTATTGTTTCCATGTTAACAACCGCAGACAACCATAGCCGTTTTGCTTCATCGGCTCTGCATGATTGGACAGCGGAAATGCAGAGCGATTGGTTCGTTCATTTACTGGGAGCTGAAAATCGCTATTATTTAGATGCTTTACCAAATGCTTCCACGCCGAGTTTGACAACGGCTGCCCTGGAGCTTGCCACGAATATGAACTTGGAAGATCCGCGTACTTTTTTGGGACAAGAACTCCCCGGTTTTTCCGGCTTTGACGATACACTTGTCGTCGCCGGGCAAGGGACCGATTTTACGAATATGTCCATTGAATCGGCACCACCCTCTGAGGATGTGCTTCAGGAACAAGCGAGTTCTGATGAAACTTCGGGGGGAGAAGGACAAGAAGAGGAAGGGTCTGCCAATATTGATAGCGGAAACCCGCTTATTCACATTTCACATGCCCATAACCGTGAGGCATTTCACTCGGAAATAGAAGGGGATGAGGATTTACATCCGGAAGAAAATATCGTAAAAGTGGGAGAGTACTTCGCAGACGCTTTCCGCGAACACGACTTGCCCGTAGAGGTATCAGATGATGATGTCACGGGGATGTTGGATGAAGAAGGATTGGACTATAGCCAGTCCTATGAGATGAACCGTGAAATTGTGGAGGAAGCAAAAGAAGAACACGAGGAACTTGAATTTTTCTTCGACTTGCATCGTGATTCTGTCGGAAGAGAACACACGGCAGTTACCATCAATGAAGAGGTATATGCCCGTACATTTTTTGTCATCGGAGAAGACCATCCCGATTATGAACAGAATTTGGAAATGGCGACAGAAATCCATAACCGCTTGGAAGAAAGGTGGCCAGGTTTAAGCCGAGGGGTCATTACCCGCGGCGGTGCCGGAGTGAATGGCGTCTACAACCAGGATCTATCCCCTAATTCCATGCTGATCGAGTTTGGCGGAGTGGACAATACGTATGAAGAAGTATACCGAAGCGCGGATGCGTTAGCCGAGGTCTTGCAGGAATATATTCACGAGGAGCTTGAAGAAAATTAAATGGGGGGAGACCGATGAGAGCAAAGTACGTTTTCTTTACGATTATGACCGCGCTTATCATGTTTTTAACAGGGGTGCTTTCCGGCCATTATTATGCATACTACCAATGGGGGGAGGTATACCAAGACGATGGCCAAACGGTATCCGTAAATGAGGAAGAAATGGAAGCCGAAGAGGAGAAAGCAGAAAATGATCTGGAGCACAGGCAAGAAAATGTAAGGGAAAGCGAAAGCACCAATTTCTTTTCGGAAATCGGAAAAACGATCGGGGGTTCGCCCCGGTAGCACACTCCCTGTAAAAGTGAAAAGAGACCGGCATTAATGACGTTCAGGTGTTCATGAATCCTTCTATAAAACAGAGTTCCTCGGATTGGTTAATCCGAGCTTTTTCTTTTATTACGAATTGTACTGTATGTGCCAAACAAGCTTGAAAAGCGCTCGAAACGCGCTCGCCTGTGTGGAAGTTTTGCACAGCCCGTTGTCGTTCGGGCGTGTGATTGCTATAATGTAAGATAGTTTTCCTTCGGGACGTTTTGAAAAATCAGGGGTGATTGAATGACATACGAAGAAATACGCCGCCGGCAGGCGCGAATAAGAAACTTTTCTATCATAGCCCATATTGACCATGGGAAATCGACTCTTGCCGACCGGATTCTCGAACATACGAAATCGGTATCGGAACGGGAGATGCAAGAACAACTCCTGGATGAGATGGATTTGGAAAGGGAACGGGGCATCACCATTAAATTAAACTCCGTTCGGCTTCGTTATGTGGCAAAAGACGGGGAGGAATACATATTTCACTTAATAGACACACCGGGGCATGTTGATTTTTCCTATGAAGTATCGCGCAGCTTGGCTGCCTGTGAGGGTGCATTGCTTGTTGTTGACGCATCCCAGGGGATTGAAGCGCAAACGCTCGCGAATGTCTATTTGGCACTGGATAATGATTTGGAGATTTTGTCGGTCGTAAACAAAGTCGACCTTCCCAGCGCGGAACCCGACCGTGTGAAACAGGAGATTATAGATGTCATCGGGCTTGATTCAACGGAAGCCATTCACGCGTCCGCCAAAAGCGGCATTGGCATTGAGGATATTTTAGAGGAAGTGGTAGAAAAAGTGCCGCCTCCCGCAGGGGATCCGGAGTCACCTTTGCAGGCTTTGATTTTTGATTCCCTCTACGATCCTTATCGCGGTGTTATTGCTTATATACGCATCGTTGAAGGAACGGTAAAAAAGGGCGATAAAATAAAAATGATGGCCAACGGCAAAGAATTTGAAGTCAGTGAAGTCGGGATATTCACTCCGAAAGCTGTAGCAGCTGACGTGTTGTCCGTAGGGGACGTCGGTTTTTTAACCGCGTCGATTAAAAATGTCAGCGACTCCCGAGTCGGGGATACGATCACGAAAGTAGGGCACGAAGCGCCTGAACCGTTACCTGGATACAAACGGATGAAGCCGATGGTTTTCTGTGGGTTGTACCCGATTGACGCCAGCAAATACAACTCCTTGAGGGACGCGCTTGAGCGATTGGAGTTAAATGACAGTGCCCTTCAGTATGAGGCGGAAACTTCTCAAGCTTTGGGATTTGGTTTTCGCTGCGGATTTCTAGGGCTGTTGCACATGGAAATTTTACAAGAACGAATTGAACGGGAATATGGCATTGATCTGATCACGACTGCGCCAAGTGTGATTTATCACGCTTATAAGGTCGACGGCACGATATTGGAAATTGATAATCCAACGAACATGCCCGAGCAACAAGAATTGGAAGAGGTAGAGGAACCGTTTGTAAAAGCAACCGTGATGGTGCCCAACGATTTTGTCGGTCCGGTTATGGAGTTATGCCAGGCGAAACGCGGGGAATTCATTGACATGCAATACTTGGATGAAAATCGAGTGAACATCACGTATGAACTCCCTCTCACCGAAATTGTTTATGACTTTTTCGACCAACTGAAATCCAACACGAAGGGATATGCTTCTTTTGATTACGAACCGATCGGCTATCGGGCGTCCAAGCTGGTCAAGATGGATATACTCCTCAACAGCGAAAAGGTAGATGCCCTGTCTGTCATCGTTCACCGCGACATGGCGTATGAACGGGGCAAAATCATCGTCGAAAAACTGAAAGATTTAATTCCGAAGCAACAATTTGAGGTTCCGGTGCAGGCGGGCATCGGCAATAATATCATCGCCCGCGCGACCATAAAAGCATTGCGGAAAAACGTAACTTCCAAATGTTATGGCGGGGACATCACACGGAAAAGAAAGTTACTGGAGAAACAAAAGGAAGGGAAACGTCGAATGAAAAATGTCGGGAAGGTAGAGATCCCGCAAGAAGCGTTCATGTCCGTGTTGCGAATGGATGATGATGACAAGTAACATGGCCCGAGGGTTTGGGAATGTAAAATGCACTCTGCTGATCCGCCGCACCCGATCACAAAGGAGGGCCGAAGTCTGAAATAAATCGCTGATGCTTTTGCTAAATAAAAGCGCATGCCAAATAAGCCATCACGAGGTGAAATTATGGTAATTAGGGTAGTTGGAGTCTAAGTCACTGTTTCCTTGATTCGAAAACCTTGGGATTTTGCCAACGAAAGCGCTTGTTCAACCGTGATTTCACGGCTTACTGGAAGAACATCGGCTTTCTGATACAAATCCGGATTGTAAGGCTCTTTCTTCTTTAGAATATGATAAATGGCTGTTAACAACATGCGTGCGATAGCGATAATGGCACGTTTGTGACCGCGGCGCTTTTTGAGTCTCAAATAGCGGTTTCGAATTTCGGGATGTTTATCACTTTTGACGACAGCGGTTGCACATTGCACTAAAAGGGGTTTGATATAGACCCCTGCTCTCGAAACTCTGACGGACTTTTTCTTGCCGGCACTTTCGTTATTTGTCGGGGTTAACCCTGCCCAGGAACATAAATGCTTAGCTGTTGGAAACACGTCCATATTAACGCCTATTTCAGAAACCACGGCAATGGCTGAAAAGGTGTTTTTAAAGGACGGAACAGTTAAGATCAAGTTAATTTCTTCTGTGTAGGGTTCGGCAAGGGAAAGGATCAGTTTCTCAAGGTCAGATTTTCGCACGTTAAGGTTTTCGTAATGCCGCTTGATAACAGCCAACTTGCCTGATTGTTCCGGTGTAATAAAACCATCAATGGCAAGTTTCAGCTCTGGAATTTTATGATCCATGGAGCCGTGAATCAGAGGCTCGATCTCAAAATTGGTGTCCGTTGGATCTTCCAGTAGTTTATCAATGATGTTCATGGAACTTTTTCCAAAGGTATCAGATACCACATTTCCAAGCTGGATGTTCGAAACGGTCAGGCTGTTTTGAAATCGATTCTTCTCACTTGAAGTAAAATTGGTCAGCTTAAAACGGTAACGCATCAAGTCACGAAGCTGTCGGATAGCGAGTGGAGGCATGAAACTTCCGGGTACAAGATCGTGTTTGAATAAATCGGCGATCCATTTGGCATCCTTTTTATCCGTTTTCTTGCCTTGGATGGCTCTGACGTATTTCGGATGAGCCAAGGTAATGGTGCAGGAATGTTCCAAGACATTGAACACGGGGATCCAGTACTTTCCGGTCGATTCCATGCAGACATCCTTGCAATTGTGTTCACAAAGCCACTGTGACAGCTCTTTCAACCCTTTGGTATAGGTTGAAAAGCGATGGCGTTTGTAAGTCGTGACGCCTTTGTCGGTAGAAGCAATACACGCAACAACAAAGGTTTTATGGACGTCAATGCCACAACAGATGGGATATACAATTTTTAATCCCATCAAGATTTCACTCCTTTCTAGAATATATAGGGACAGAACAGCATTGACTGATTGCCCAGCAATAAACGAGTGAGTTGTTTATACAAAGATAAGTCTACGTGCTCGATGGCACACTTATTTGTGCTTGAAAAGGCAACCTACACATATAAAAATTCGGTCACTCCGCGATCGGAATGGCCCACTCACCTCCACGTGATTTGTAGTTAACTGTGCATCCCTATAAGTCTAGAATAAACCAAAAAGCGCTCGACGCAACTTATTTCATAATGTTTTGTGCCTTGAGCGGAAGCGAAAGGAATGGCTATAAAAATGAAGAAAGGGGCATATGTTCATATTCCCTTTTGCAATCAGATCTGTCATTATTGCGATTTTAATAAAGTGTTGATCAAAAATCAGCCGGTGGATGATTATTTGGAAGCTTTGCAAGCCGAAGGGGAGACACGTTTAAATAAAACCGTTGAATATATGGACACGCTCTATATCGGAGGCGGAACCCCCACATCCCTTTCCGCCGGCCAGTTGCAAACGTTATTTTCCAACCTGAAGCGTGCAGGCCTTTCCTGGGACGAGGGCAGTGAAGTGACCGTAGAAGTGAATCCGGATGGCATTGATGATGATCGACTGTATACCTTGAAAAATAACGGCGTCAACCGTATCAGTATCGGTGTGCAAACGTTTGACCCGGAATTGTTGGAGACCCTTGGCCGAACGCACAGTGTGGGAGATGTAAGCAGAACGGTCGCACGGGCGCGGGAGCTCGGCTTTGACAATATATCGATCGATTTAATGTTTGCATTGCCCGGTCAAACAATCAATCAATGGCATACAACCATTGAGGAGGCGGTTGCGCTCGAGCCTGACCATATTTCAGCGTATGGATTGAAAATTGAAGCCAAAACGCAATTTTACAACTGGTTGCAAGCAGGGAAACTAACGCCGTTAAGTGAAGACGAAGAAGCGGACATGTATGACGTCCTTCTATCAAAATTAGAGCGTTACGGTTACGAACAATATGAAATCAGCAACTTTGCAACGAAAGGAAAAGAAAGCGCGCATAACCTCATCTATTGGCGCAATCAACCATATCTCGGATTGGGCGCTGGTGCTCACGGTTATCAAAATAGCGAGCGGTACGGGAATATTTTGCCAATCCCCCACTATTTAAAATCCGTTCAAAAAGGCGAACTACCGGAGCGTACACGACAACCGGTATCGTTTAATGAACAAATGGAAGAGGAAATGTTTCTTGGGTTGCGATTAAAAGAGGGGGTTCATGTCCATCGTTTTAAAGAGAAATTCGGCACTTCTTTTTACGATGTATACGGCCAGGTCCACGCCGAATTGGTTGAAGACGGCTTGTTAGATGAAGAAGATGGACGATTACGTTTGACAGAGAAAGGAAAATATCTTGGCAATAATGTATTTGCTTCGTTTTTATTTGATTCGTAAACGTCTTTGCGTTGACAAAACATAACCGATTTTGATAAGTTATCAATAGCATTAGCACTCGGGAAACGAGAGTGCTAACAGAGGTGATAGACGATGCTTAGTCAGCGCCAATTGTTGATATTGCAAGCCATCGTCGATGATTATGTCCAGAGTGCCGAGCCAATCGGTTCAAGAAGTATTTCCAAACGAGAGGACATTTCTTTCAGCCCGGCTACGATCCGCAATGAGATGGCTGATTTGGAAGAAATGGGTTATTTGCTAAAACCTCATAGCTCCGCGGGCAGGATCCCTTCCAATAAGGGGTATCGGTTGTATGTGGACCATCTATTGCGGCCGGCGCCTTTGCAACAGCATGAGATTTTAGATATGGAAAAATTCTTCACCCGGCGCATATCAGAGGTAGAGGCCGTCATGAAAAAAACAGCGGCGGTTTTGTCGGAACTAACGAGTTATGTATCGATTGTGTTAGGACCGGAAATGGAGCATACAAAACTGAAACAGCTGCAAATGCTCCCGCTCATGGGAAGGCAGGCCATTGCCATTCTTGTTACGGATTCCGGGCATGTAGAACACCGCACTTTTGATATACCGGAACACATGGATTCCGGCGAACTCGAAAAAGTGGTTAATATTTTAAATGAGCAACTCGTTGATACGCCCATCGGGCAATGGGAAGAACAGTTGATAACGGAAACTTCCCGTTTGCTGCACCGGCATGTTCGTCATTATGAAGATATGTTCGGCGTACTGCGGGACGCATTTAAAACCGAAAAGGGTGACCAGGTGTTCTACGGCGGCATGATGAATTTAATGATGCAGCCGGAATTCCAAGACATTGACCGTGTTCGGATGATATTTGACTGGCTGGATCACAGCGAGAATGTGCATGCCCTGTTGTCGCGCAGCCAAGAAGGCTTGAACGTGCGAATCGGCAGGGAAAATGACATTGAAGCGTTTGCGGACTTAAGCATGATTACCGCGACGTATTCCATTGATGGAAGCACAGTTGGTACGTTGGGTGTTATTGGGCCGACAAGAATGGAATACGAACGGGTGATACGCTTGATACGTCAATTTGCCACCGGACTATCAACTTCTTTGACGAAAAAATATCGCCATGATAGTTAGTCTTAAAAGAGGGAGAGGCTATCTCCCTCCTCTTATGTGCAAATAAGCAGCAAATGGAGGTGAAGGGCATGAGCGAAAAAGAGAATGACCACCAATCTGACGAAGATGTAGAAATTATCGACCCCGACAATGAAAACATCTCTTCCTCCTCTGTGGATGAAGATGCTGAATCCTCGGGAAACCCAGAGGAAATCGAGGCATTGCAATCAGAATTGGAAGAGTGGCAAAATAAGGTGCAGCGCATCCAGGCAGATTACGATAATTTTCGAAAACGCAGCCGTTCGGAAAAAGAAACAGCGGCAGCGTTTCGCTCCCAACCATTGATGGAAGCTCTCCTGCCTGTGCTTGATAATTTCAAGCGAGCCCTTGACTCGGATGTGGATAATGCTTCCGCCGAGGGGTTTTATAAAGGCATACAGATGGTTTATCGACAATTTTGGGAGGCGCTTGAATCGGATGGTTTAGAAGAAATTCCGACGGAAGGCGAAACCTTTGATCCCAACATGCATCAAGCAGTGATGCAAGTGGAGGAAGAAGGGTTTGAATCCAATCAAATCGTGGAAGAACTGCAGAAGGGATACAAACTGAAAACACGCGTTATCCGGCCAGCCATGGTTAAGGTTAACGCTTAAATGTAAAATTCATTGCTATAGTGGTTCAAGGAGGAGTTATTAAAGATGAGTAAAACAATCGGGATTGACTTAGGAACAACGAATTCAGTCGTGGCGGTAATGGAAGGCGGTGAGCCGGTCGTTATACCCAACCCTGAAGGGAACCGTACAACACCTTCAGTCGTTGCATTTAAAGAAGGGGAAAGACAAGTCGGCGAAATTGCTAAACGACAGGCCATTACAAACGAAAACACCGTTCAGTCCATTAAACGTCATATGGGGACCGACTACACGGTAGAAATTGAAGGCAAAAAATATACACCGCAGGAAATTTCCGCCATTCTCTTGCAAAAGTTAAAATCGGATGCTGAAAGTTATCTAGGTGAAGATGTAACAAAAGCGGTTATTACAACTCCGGCCTATTTTAATGATTCTCAGCGACAAGCAACGAAAGACGCCGGCACGATCGCAGGGCTGGAAGTTGAGCGGATTGTCAATGAACCGACAGCGGCTTCCCTTGCTTATGGCCTGGAAAAAGAGGAGGATCAAACCATCCTCGTCTATGACCTTGGCGGCGGGACGTTTGACGTTTCCGTTCTTGAGCTTGGCGATGGCTTTTTTGAAGTGAAGTCAACGTCCGGCGATAATCAACTCGGCGGGGACGATTTCGACAAGGTAATCATTGACTACATGGTCTCCGAGTTTAAAAAAGAAAACGGCATTGACCTTGAACAAGATAAAATGGCGATGCAACGGTTGAAAGACACGGCGGAAAAAGCGAAAAAAGAACTTTCGGGTGTCACTCAGACCCAGCTCTCCTTGCCGTTTATCACGGCAGATGCGTCAGGTCCAAAGCACTTGGAGATGACCATGTCGAGAGCGCAATTCGAAGAGGGAGCCTCTCAACTGGTAGAAAAAACGATGGGACCCGCGCGCCGTGCGATCCAGGATTCCGGCGTGAATGCATCGGATATTGATAAGGTTATTCTCGTCGGAGGCTCCACGCGAATTCCGGCTGTACAAGAAGCGATTAAAGGATTAACGGGCAAGGATCCGCATAAAGGCGTTAATCCGGATGAGGTCGTCGCCCTCGGTGCCGCGGTCCAAGCAGGTGTACTCGCCGGAGACGTTCAAGACGTTGTTCTATTGGACGTTACGCCGTTATCCCTCGGGATCGAAACAATGGGCGGTGTGTTTACGAAGTTGATTGATCGAAACACAACCATTCCGACCAGCCAGTCGCAAGTATTCTCGACAGCTGCCGATAACCAATCGTCCGTTGACATTCACGTCCTCCAAGGCGAGCGTGAAATGGCTAACGATAATAAAACCCTCGGCCGTTTCCAACTGTCGGAAATTCCGGCTGCACCTAGAGGCGTGCCGCAAATCGAAGTCACGTTTGATATTGACGCGAACGGAATCGTTAATGTCCGCGCGAAAGATAAAGGCACGAACAAAGAGCAATCGATTACGATTACGTCTTCCTCCGGGCTTTCCGAGGACGAAATCGAGGACATGGTTAAACAAGCAGAAGAAAATGCCGAGGAAGACAAAGCGAAGAAAGAAGAAGCCGAACTTCGCAATGAAGCGGATCAACTGATCTTTACTGTCGACAAAACGATCAAAGACTTGGGAGAAAACGTTGAAGAAACGGAGAAACAAAATGCGGAAGACGCGAAAAGCAAGTTGCAAGAAGCTTTGAACGGCACGGACCTTGAAGCGATTCGCACTGCAAAAGATGAATTGGAACAACTGGTGCATTCACTCTCCCAAAAAATGTATGAGCAAATGGCTCAACAGGCACAAGAAGAACAAGGGGAGCAAGGGGAAGGCGAAGGCCAATCCCAGGATGAGGACGTCGTTGACGCCGATTACGAAGAAGTGGACGACGAAAACGACGATCAACAAAATAAAGCATAGCCGCAAACAGCAATTTTACACTATCAAAAAGTATAACTGCTTTGGGTGATAGTATAAGAAAAGACTTTGACTTTCGCCATTTTTGGCGATAAGTCAAGTTTTTCTAACGTCAAAGTCAGGGTCTCTTGGCTTTGACTTTTTCACTTAATCACGGATGTGAGTATATGGGTTGCGACTTGTGGCAAGGCAATGTAAGATAGCTTCATGCTTGAAATTGAACGGGAGTGAATTGGAGAATGAGCAAACGGGACTTCTACGAAGTACTCGGTGTCGATGAAAATGCATCCGCGGATGAGATAAAAAAATCGTACCGTAAATTAGCGCGCAAATATCATCCCGATGTCAATAGTGAACCTGGCGCCGAGGAAAAGTTCAAGGAAGTGAAAGAGGCTTATGATACGCTGAGCGACCCGCAAAAGAAAGCGAATTACGATCAATTCGGACATGCCGATCCAAATCAAGGGTTTGGCGGTGCCGGAGACTTTGGCGGCAGTGGCTTCGGGGATATCTTCGATATGTTTTTCGGAGGTGGCGGACGCCGGGATCCGAATGCACCGCGCCAAGGGGCAGATTTACAATATACGATGACCTTGGAGTTCAAGGAATCGATCTTCGGCAAAGACACCGAAATTGAAATTCCGCGCGAAGAGTCATGCCAGACGTGTTCCGGATCAGGAGCGAAGCCAGGCACAAACCCTGACACATGCGGTCGTTGCGGCGGCAGCGGTCAATTGAACATTGAGCAAAGCACGCCATTCGGCCGTGTCGTCAACCGTCGGGTTTGCGATCAATGCGAAGGCGCGGGCAAAATTATTAAAGAAAAATGTAAGACTTGCGCTGGCGCAGGCAAAGTAACGAAACGCAAAAAAGTACGCGTGAATATCCCTGCCGGCATCGATCATGGACTGCAACTACGTCAAGCAGGACACGGAGAAGCAGGTGTGAACGGCGGCCCCCCGGAGATTTATTTATCGTTATCAACGTCAAGCCGCATGAATTCTTCGAACGGGATGGCGATGATGTTCGTTGCGATATGCCGTTAACATTTTCCCAGGCAGCGCTCGGGGACGAAATCGAAGTGCCGGCTTTGGAAGGGAAAGTAAAAATTAAAGTTCCCGCCGGGACACAAACAGGCCGAAGTTTCCGACTTCGCGGCAAAGGAGCTCCCAATGTTCATGGCCGCGGCACGGGGGATCTGATCGTTAGCGTTCGTGTGATCACACCGAAGAAACTAAATGATCGACAGAAAGAACTGTTGAAAGAGTTCGCTGAAGAAAGTGGCGAAGAAGTGGATGAGCACAGCAACAATTTTTTTGACAAGGTAAAGCGTGCATTTCGAGGAGACTGAGACCCGTTAGGCTTTCCATTATTTTGGGAAGCCCCTTTTGGTTGCCATGCAGAATAGCTACCGACCTGGGGGATAAAGTACCCCGGAGGAGGTGAAGGGATGAATTGGATCGAATACCGAATACATACAACACATGAAGGCGCTGATGCCGTCTCGCATATGCTGACGGAGCAAGGGTCGAATGGCATTGTCGTGGAGGATGCAAACGATCGAAAGGAACGTCCGAAACGAGCCGATGAAATAGGACAACCACCCGTTGAACATTTGCCGATGGAAGGCGTGGTGTTAAAAGCTTATTTTCCTGAAAGTGCACAAAAAGATGATGCTATTCGAACGGGCTTAGCTGAGTTACAACAGCGATTGGATCTCGATATGGGACAGTTAACGGTCGATACCGAAGTGGTCAAAGAAGAGAACTGGGAAAAAGCGTGGAAAACGTATTATAAACCAATTCAAGTTTCTGAAAACCTGATCATTACCCCTTCTTGGGAAAACGTGCAACGTGGAACGGATGATGTCGTCGTTGAGCTCGACCCGGGAATGGCGTTTGGAACAGGCGCTCATGCCACAACCATTCTTTGCTTACAAGCCCTTGAACATATTGTTAATGCAGGGGACACCGTGATTGATGTAGGCACAGGCTCAGGTGTATTGAGTATCGCGGCTGCCAAATTCGGGGCAGATTCCGTATATGCCTATGATGCGGATGAAGTAGCCGTTAACGTTGCGAAGGAAAATGTGGCTATCAATCAAGTCGAAGATAAAGTGACCGTGATGAAAAGCAATTTATTTTCCCATATAGAAGGAAAGGGCGGTATCATAGTGGCCAATTTGCTGGCTGATATCCTCATTCGAATGGCCCCGGATATAAAAGCTCACCTTAACGATCATGGATTTCTGCTCGTCTCCGGCATTATCGAGAATAAAAAAACGGAGGTACGCAAAGCATTGGAAAAAGAAGGATTTATCGTTGCGCAAACTTGGGAGCAAGAAGATTGGACAGCCATCTTATTACAACGGGAAGATTAGTGCATATTCCGCTTAATCATAGGCAGTGCGAGGTTTTGCCCCAAACATGCAGGAAATGAGCGAAATCATCCAACATACGAAACGAGGAAATAACCATGCAGCGCTATTTCGTAGGAGATGACCAATGGTCGGGCAATATCGTGACATTAAAAGGAGAACAGGCACACCATATCTCTCGCGTGATGCGTATGTCTTCCGGAGATGTTATCATTTGTATAAATGATCAAGGGGAAGCAGCGTATTGCCGGATAACCCAAATGGAGCCGGATCATATTACGTGCAGGATCGAGGAGGACTTGTCCTCGGATACCGAACTTCCGGTACATATTACCGTGGCACAAAGTGATTTAAAAGCCGACAAATATGAATGGGTTGTACAAAAAAGCACGGAATTAGGCGTTGGAGCCATTACCGGTTTTTCCGCTGACCATTCCGTCGTCAAGTGGGATGCCAAAAAAAGTGCGAAAAGGATCGCCCGTTTTCAAAAAATAACCCGGGAATCGGCAGAGCAATCGGAGCGATTGAAAATCCCCGTGATTGAGCGAAAATCGTCACTGGATGAGGTTTTAAAAGAAACACAGCCACAGCCATACGACCATAAATGGATCATGTCCGAACGAAGCGCGAGGGAAGGCGAACACCATAGCTTTGACGATGCTTTACGTCAGCTGCAACCTTCAGCACGTATTTTACTCGTCTTCGGACCTGAAGGCGGCTTTTCCATCCGTGAACACCAAATGGCGATTGATTTAGGGTGTAAGCCGGTGAGTTTGGGGGCAAGAATTTTACGGGCGGAAACGGCACCGGTGGCAACGCTTGCCATGTTGGTATATCAACTGGAGCTAAAGAGGTGAAAATATGTCGACAGTAGCTTTTCATACACTTGGGTGCAAAGTAAATCATTATGAGACCGAAGCGATTTGGCAGCTATTTCATAAGGCGGGCTACGAACAATCGGAATCGCAAGCTGATGTTTATGTCATTAACACATGTACCGTTACAAATACAGGGGATAAAAAAAGCCGCCAAGCCATTCGCCGTTGTATTCGTCAAAATCCGGATGCCGTTATTTGTGTCACCGGATGTTATGCACAAACATCACCGGCAGAAGTGATGGACATTCCGGGTGTGGATATCGTTGTAGGAACACAGGATCGTTCGAAAATGATCGGGTATATTGAAGATTTTAAGCGATCGCGTGAGCCGATTAATGGCGTCAGTAATATTATGAAAACGCGCGTATATGAGGAACTGGATGTTCCTGCATTTACTGACCGTACGCGAGCAAGCTTGAAAATTCAGGAAGGATGCAATAACTTCTGCACATTTTGCATCATTCCGTGGGCGCGCGGCTTATTACGTTCCAGACAGCCGGAAGATGTTTTGGCACAAGCCCGTCAGCTCGTTTCGGCAGGGTATAAGGAAATCGTCCTTACAGGCATTCATACAGCCGGCTACGGCGAGGACTTTAAAGACTACAATTTTGCGGCGCTGTTACGTGAACTCGAACAGGTCGAAGGCTTGAAACGCCTGCGGATCTCTTCTATTGAAGCAAGCCAAATCACCGATGAAGTGGTAGACGTTGTCCGCAATTCCGATACCATCGTCAACCATTTCCATATCCCGCTCCAAGCCGGTTCGGATACAGTGCTGAAACGGATGAGAAGAAAATATACCACCGCGTATTACAAAGAACGGGTGCAACGCCTGCAAGATATTTTTCCTGATTTGGCTATTACAACCGATGTTATCGTCGGTTTTCCCGGGGAGACAGAAGAAGAGTTCAGGGAAACGTACAATTTTGTTCGTGATTTGCAGTTCTCGGAAATACACGTTTTCCCTTATTCAAAACGGACGGGCACACCGGCGGCCCGCAGAGAGGACCAAGTGGATGATGACGTTAAAAAACAACGGGTCCAACAGCTTATCAGTCTCTCTGATCAATTGGCCAAAGATTACGCTTCGAAACATGAAGGGGAAGTGCTCGAGATGATTCCGGAAGAAGCTGATAAAGAAGATCCGGATAATGGAATGTATATCGGTTATACGAGTAACTATTTGAAAGTAAAAGTTCCAGCCGCTGCTGATATGGTCGGAAAGATCATACGGGTGAAAATGACAAAAGCCGGCTATCCATACAATGAAGCGGAGTTCATTCGAGTGCTTGACGACGCTGAAAAACCTCAATATGTACAAGCGTAACGATAAAGGACGAGGGCAGCGCCTTCGTCTTTTATCGTCCGCCTCCCCCGGTCAAGCGTTCTATTAGGGACGCGAATGGGCTTACAAACGGCAGCACCAACAGAGAGCAGATAAGGTTGAAAATGACAGAAGCATGAGCCACTTGTGCTGCAGGGTCAACCGCAAGCGCCATGATAACGTTGGAGAATATCCCGATCAAAGGTAAAAACAGCAGGACGCCCCCGACATTTAGGAATACGTTGGCCAGAGCGGTTTGCATGGCTCCGCGTTTGGCGCCCAGGGCGGCCAGGACAGCTGTAAGGCATGTGCCGATATTAGCGCCCATCATAATGGCAATCGCATGGTCCAATTGAATAAAGGCGTTGGCATACATTTGAATCCCGATTGCGATCGTTGCCGTACTTGATTGAATGATGGTCGCGATGATGGTGCCTCCTAAAACCGCTGTACCTGCGGACATCCCTTCATTTTCCAGCAACCAATCGGTCCATCCTTGTCCGGTAAGTTCTTGTCCCCATGAACTCATGCCATCCATCGCGAGAAACATGCAGCCGACGCCACAAAGAATCGTCCCCGGAAGAAATAGCTTTCGTACGCGCGATAACAAACAGAGGATCCCGGCCCCCATGGATAACAGTCCGAGCGTTTCACCTGAAAAAACAAGAATTTCAAGCGTTAAGGTAGTCCCAACGTTGCTGCCGAGCATGATCCCGATGGTTTGACGGAAAGGAATAATACCGGCGGCCACAAGACTGACCGCAAGCACCATCACAGCAGAGCTGCTCTGCAACAGAGCCGTCGCCGCGAAACCAACGAGAAACCCGGAAAATGGGTGAAGCGTGCTGTTTACGACTAACGTTCGCACATGTTTAGGGGGAGACTGCCCAAGCCCCGTCCGAATAAGCGTAACGCCGAAAAGGAAAATGAAAATATACACGATCATGATTAAGAGTGAATAGTCCATTGCTCGTCCTCCGTATTCCATATCTATGGCCAGAGAGGAGCAGTTATGTTAAAAACAAGCTGGGCAATCGCTATACAAAAAGAAAGAAGAAAGCATTTGTTTGTTGCATTTCTAGCTGTTTTCCGATACAATTTTGTTAAATGAACGAACTTGCCCCAGGGACAAGTTACGTCATGATTCGTGAGCGGTTGTGCGGAGGGAGGGATTCAAATGTCTGAAACACGTATACGTAAAAATGAGTCACTCGATTCAGCTCTGCGTCGTTTTAAGAAAGACGTGTCCAAGAATGGAAAATTGGCCGAAGTTCGTAAAAGGAAACATTATGAAAAGCCAAGCGTGAAACGAAAGAAAAAATCGGAAGCGGCTCGCAAGCGAAAGTTTTGATTTTGTTGAATGCTTATAATCAAAACGTCCCGTTAACGACTGCGTTTCGTTTGACAATCAATTAAATGCATGTCTTCTGGGAGCAATCCCCCGGGGTATATTCTCACCGGGGGTTTATATTTGCGATTTTTCCCCGGAAAAATGTGTACTTCACCCTGTCTCCGGGTGATCACGTACCTAGTCTGCTCCCATTTGTACATATCGTACACGCTTTCCTCTTTAAGATGTTGTAATAAAAGTACGGGAAAAGAGCTTACGAAATTTCGATTGAGTTCGGCATGACTATCTTGGAATGAAGCAATTATTTTCTAAAACTTCCGGCTCTTTTTGAACCCGCATTTTAAAGTGTGATTTCTTGTCGAGGTCAAAAAAGTTTGATTTAATGGAAGTAAGGTTGTGCTTCCGCGTGTGACATGAAGGGTGTACGATACTTCCGGGAAGGGGCGTGAATAAATGGAGAAACATGTACGCATCTCATTCTTCCTGTTTTTGATGATTGTTGCCGGGATGATGATGCCGTTTTTCTCTAGTGCACAAAGTGATGACGCCACCGTTCATTTCATCCCTGTGGAGCAGACGGTTGAAAGCGGATTAGAAGCATTTCTGGATCGTTCGATTACGGAGGCAATAGAAGAAGGGGCCGATCACATTGTCCTGGAAATTGACACGCCGGGCGGAGCTGTAGATGCGGCAAGTAACATCGCGGAGATTGTCCAGAATGCAGAAGTCCCCATTACTGCTTACGTTACCTCTGAAGCTTTGTCGGCGGGGGCGTATATTGCGCTCAATGCGGATAATATTGTGATGGATCCACGAGCCCAGATGGGCAATGCAGCCGTTGTAGACGGTTCGGGCAATACGGCCGGGGACAAAGCGCAGGAAGCTTGGGAGTCCAACATGGAAACAGCTGCCCAAAGCAGTGAGCACGATCGCGATCCGGAATATGCGAGAGCGATGGCTGACCCGGAAGAACTGTTGACGTTGGATGCAGAGCAGGCGCTTGAAATCGACTATGCCGAGGAAGTCGTCACCGATCGCGAAGAAGTTTTGGCATATTTGGGATTGGAAGGCGCTGAGCAAGTCGAATCGGAAGTGAGCCTCGCTGAACAGTTGACACGCTGGGTGACGAATCCGATGATTATTCCGATATTGCTGACGGTAGGAGGCGTCGGTTTACTCATGGAGTTGTTCACACCCGGGTTCGGGCTTCCGGGACTATTCGGGCTAGGTTCATTGGGACTATTTTTCTTCGGCCATCTATTTGCAGGATTTGCAGGAATGGAAGCGATTATCTTGCTCATCCTCGGATTGGTTTTAATAGGTGTGGAGGTTGTTTTTACCGGTTTTGGCATATTTGGAGTGCTGGGGCTGGCATCAATCATCGGAAGTATTTTCTTGGCTTCATTTGACACGACCCAAATTTTGCTTTCTGTCTTCATTGCGATGGTCGTGATCGTCGTCGCGACGGTATTGCTGTTTAAGTATTTTGGTAAAATTGGATTTATGCAAAAGCTTGTATTGCAGAACGCCTCGGAACCTTTCGAGGATCCAGGAGAAACGGTTTCAGATGATGATCTCATCGGTCAAATCGGCCGGTCCTTAACACCTTTGCGCCCTTCAGGCTTGATGGTGCTCGCGGGGGAAAATTATGATGTCGTCACTGACGGGGTTTACGTGGAAGCCGACAGTGATGTGAGAGTCATATCTGTTTCCGGCCCTCGTATTGTTGTGAGGGTTGTTAACTAGTAGACAGCAGTGTTGAAAATAAGGAGGAGTTTTTGTGCCAACAGAAATAATCGCGCTCGTAGCGATAGCCATTGCCGTTATTCTACTTGGGATTCTCTTTACGTTTATTCCGGTCGGCCTATGGATTGCTGCTTGGGCAGCTAATGTGAGAATCGGGATTTTCCAACTGGTCGGGATGCGTTTGCGGCGTATTGTACCGAAACGTGTCGTCAATCCGTTGGTAAAGGCTAAAAAAGCAGGCTTGGATTTAAAACTGAATAAACTGGAAGGCCACTATCTGGCTGGAGGTAACGTTGACCGGGTGGTAAACGCTCTAATCGCCGCTCACCGTGCCAATATTGAATTGACGTTTGAGCGTGGGGCAGCGATTGACCTCGCCGGGCGTGACGTCCTCGAAGCCGTTCAAATGAGCGTTAACCCGAAAGTGATTGAGACGCCGTTTATCGCCGGTGTGGCGATGGACGGGATTGAAATTAAAGCAAAATCCCGCATTACCGTACGGGCAAACATTGACCGCCTTGTCGGGGGTGCCGGTGAAGAAACAATCATCGCCCGTGTAGGGGAGGGGATTGTCTCCACCATTGGTTCCAATGATGACCACAAGGCAGTGCTTGAGAATCCGGATATGATTTCACAAACGGTTTTGAGTAAAGGCCTTGATTCCGGTACAGCTTTCGAGATCCTTTCCATCGATATTGCCGACATCGATATTGGCAAGAATATTGGTGCCGAATTGCAGACGGATCAAGCAGAAGCCGATAAGAAAATCGCGCAGGCAAAAGCGGAAGAACGCCGTGCCATGGCTGTAGCGCAAGAACAAGAAATGAATGCCCGCGTCGAAGAAATGCGCGCCAGAGTCGTCGAGGCAGAGGCAGAAGTGCCGCAAGCAATGGCTGAAGCACTGCGCTCCGGAAATCTGGGCGTAATGGATTACTACAATTTGCAGAATGTGGAAGCTGATACCGATATGAGAAAGAACATCGGAAAATCGACAAAAGATGATGACGAAAATATCAGAGACCCCCACCAAGATATCGATCGGTGATGATATGAGGTAAAAAAGGGGGATAAAACCTTGGATTTACTGTTTATATTCATTCTCATCTTCATCGCGATGACGATTTTTAACGCTATCAGCAATGCGCAACAAAAGAAAGAAGGCGGGGGTCGTTCCCGGCCGGGGACAGACCCGGCTCGCCAGCCTTCATCCGACACATCCGGCAATGATAGGCAAGGGGGAGGCGGTGCGTTCGGAGACCTCAGAAGACAGTTCGAGGATATGATGAACGAAGACGATCGCCCGACAGAACAGACACCTCGAGCAGAACGCCAAGTGTATCGGGAAGAGAACACGACAGAAACAAGCAGCGCGCACGCAGAGTATGAACAGCAGCGGGAGCGGCTGCGCCGTGAACGTGAAAATGCGAAGCGGCGATTGGAAAACGCTGATGCACCGGTAGCGGCTCCGAGCAGACAGAGCCGGAAAAACGAAGCGCTTCCCTTTTCCGCTCTATCGGGCAATGATGTCGTTAAAGGCGTGATTTGGTCAGAGGTGCTTGGGGAACCGAGAGCCAGAAAGCCCCACAGGACGAATCGAATGATGAAACGATAGAACGCGGCCTCCGGTCAGCGTTCTTTTTTTGAAAGATAAGAAAGTATAAATTTTGGCCCCTTCTATGCCGGGGAATGTGTTAGGGTGGAGGTATGGAACCTAATATTCTTCGACGTATATTCTTTGACCACCATCAACATTGGGAACAATTTGTCGAAAAACATGGGGATCGTATCCGCCCCATTGTCCATAAAGAAGTGGGAAAATTCCGGGATTGCGGGAATCCTGAGAACGGATTCAAGCTCTTTGTATGCGAAGGATGCCATGAGACCCGAAAAGTTCCCTATCGTTGTAAAGGTCGATTTTGTACGACTTGTTCGATCGGCGAGAGCGAGGAATGGAGTCGTCTGCTCATGGAAGATGTGTTCCAGGTGAACCATCGTCATGTGATTTTGACCATCGATGAAGGTCTACGAGACGTGTTTCTTCTCCACCGGGAACTATTGAAAACAATGATGGATGAAGGTGCACGGCTGATCAAAGAATACTTCGAGAAGAAAGGCAAAGTGACCCCGGGGATCATGGTGGGGTTACATACATTTGGCTCCCAAGTCAATTTCAACCCCCACATTCACATGCTGGTGACAATGGGCGGGATGACAAAGAAAGGGGCATGGAAAACGTATGATTTTCTCCCCTTCCAGATGCTTCGCAAACAATGGCAAACCGTTGTTTTGAAGCTGATTCGCAAGCATTTATCCGGAAAGGACAAGAAACGTGTGCAAGCGCGTCTCCAAAAAGCGTTTTCCAAAAACGGAAAGGGCTTTTATATCTATGCCCCTAAACACCGGGGAAAGGTGCAAGACCAACTCCGGTATATTGGCCGTTATATGCGTCGACCGGCGATTGGCATCAATCGGATCGAGGCCTATGACGGGCAAATGGTGACGTTTACGTATCACGATAAAATGGACGGAAAAGAGAAGGATGAAACGATAAGTGTCGAGGCCTTTATCATGCGTCTGATCCGTCATATTCCGGATGAACAGTTTAAAACGATCCGCCATTACGGGCTATACTCGAGAAGAACGAAAAACTTGAGTAAAAAGGTACTGGCGGCCTGGCAAAAAACGAAGAAGAAGTGGATCACCCAGGTCAAGCGAACCCTGAGCCGCCAAACCTGGAGAGAACGGGTCATGGCCAGCGGACATAAGGATCCTCTGCGGTGTCCCAAATGCGATAACTACTTTGAGTACAAGGGAGAAGTCTGTCTTGAGAATGGGCGATTAGTGGTTAAAGTCGCCTTGGGTGAAACAGCCAGAAGCTATTTGGAAAGGGAGGTCGGTCATGTCCCCCGTATCGAAACACCGAAAAAAGAAACAAAAAAAGAAGAAGAAACCCTCGAAGAACCGGCATCCCAAGACCGTCAACTTTCTTTGTTTACAGTGTCATGAACAAGAAGCGATCCCTTACACAGTGGTACGCGATTTTGACGAAAGGGATCCCGGCGACCCCAGTGTCCCACCTATGTTTGCCTGCCAACAATGTGAAGGGGAGATGTATCCGGAGTATTATAAAAGCGTTCACGGTTATGAGTACCGGCTATCGGACAGGCAGTGATCATGACAAGGACCTAGCTTGGGCGGTTTTCCCAAGCTAGGTTTTTCTTATATGTTCCATCCACTTTTCCTTAAACGGCGCATATTCCCCACCTACTCTCCCTCCTGATTAGGCACCTATCCTTTTTGCGTGTTTTGTTCCAACGCATCTGTGATAGAGCCTGGATTCTACACATATGTATAGTTGAGGAGGGATCCTTGTGAAGCGACTGCCAAAACGGATTAACAAGTGGTTAACAAAAGGGATGGAAGTACCGGCAGATGTCACGATGGGAGTGCCGAGGGTAACGATGATCGGTCATCTGCACGTTTATATAGAAAATCACCAAGGCATTCTTTCTTTTACTCCCCAACGCATACTCATCCGTCTTTCCGAAGGGATATTGGAAGTTAAGGGGGAAGCGCTGATTATCAAGGCTATTTTGCCTGAAGAATTGATTGTGGAAGGAAAGATCGAGCAAGTCACACATATGGGGGAGAGGTGAGGCAGTTTTGATGTTTAAGAAAAATCCGGACTGGCTAGGCTTGGTAGAGATGAAGGTTGAGGGGGAGGAACTTGAAACATTCATCAATCACTGTGTGGAAAACGATATTGCCCTCTCGGAAATCCGGAGGACAAGCAGCGGAACGAAATTGCAGGCAACGATACGAATTGCAGACGTTAAGCCATTGCGTAAAGTCGCAAAAATGACGAATGTCTCGGTGCGGTTTGGCAAACGTCGCGGACTTTATTTGTTCACTCGTCAATGGCGGCGGCGTTTTGGTTTTATTGTAGGAATTTTGGCATTTTGCGCTGTTCTGGTTCTTCTTTCCCAAATGGTTTGGCGCGTAGATATTGAAGGGGCGTCTCCGGGAATTGAACATGAAATTGAAGAATGGGCTGCTAACATAGGGCTTAAGCCTGGACAACCTCAGTGGGAACTGCCCCCGGAAGCGGAAATCCAGCAGCGAGTAAGCGAGGAGGTACCGGGGGCAACGTGGATCGGCGTTGAAAGACAGGGAACGACCTATCAATTTCATGTGGTAGAGCAACATCTCGCGGAGGAGGAGGATGAGGTTGCACCCAGACACCTTGTGGCGGAAAAAAACGGGGTAATTCGGGATATTTATGTCGAACATGGGAGGGCAGAAGTGGCGCCAAACGCTTATGTGGAAAAAGGGGACGTGCTTATTTCCGGTTTGATCGGGCGTGAAGAAAGTGAAAATATGGCACAAACCGCGGCGATCGGAGACGTGCGTGCAGAAACATGGTATCGCGGGACCGTTGAATTGCCGATGGAGATAAGCGGAGAGGTATTTACGGGAGAACGTACAAGAAGCCTTGATTTTCAGTTGTTCGGAAACGAATGGACATTTTGGGGGCGGGATGCGGAACATTTATTTGAACAGTACCAAACAACAACGGATCAATTGCGGATCCCCTTATATTTCACGGATATTCGGTTACCGGTGGAGCGAACAAGCTATGAAGAGAAAACGATTGTAACCCGGACATATGAGGAAGATGAAGTACAGGAGATAGCAAAACAATTAGGGGAGCGGCAGTTACTGCGCAACTTGGATAGCGATGCGAAAATTTTATCAGAAAATATTTTACAGGAGCAAAGGGACAGTGGTACAGTTAAGTTGTCAATCCTTTACGAAGTTGAAGAAGATATCGCGAGAGAAGCGCCTATCACACAAGGAGATTGAGAAATGTGACCGATCGAAAAGTCATTGAACTACATGTACAGGATACAGCTGAACTGCAAACGCTGTTCGGACCTAATGATGTTCATATTAAGCGCGTGGAAGAGCTTCTGCAAGTGTCCATCGTCATCCGCGGGGAAGCGTTAGTCGTGAGCGGGGATGAGGAAAGCATTGCTGCGATTGAACGCGTATTTGCTCAATTGTTGCAACTTGTACGTAAAGGGACAGTGCTTGGGGAACGTGATATCATTTACGCGATCCAACTGGACGGCCAAGGGCAATTAGACAAGTTAAATCATATATATCAAGATACGATCGCAACCAATGCCAAAGGAAAACCGATAACGGTAAAAACGCTCGGACAGCAAGATTATGTGAGTGCCATCCGCAAACACGATATGGTGTTTGGGCTGGGCCCGGCCGGCACCGGCAAAACGTTTTTGGCGGTTGTAATGGCGGTGTCCGCGTTAAAGGCGGGCAGCGTGCAACGGATCGTGCTTACTCGCCCGGCAATTGAAGCGGGGGAAAACCTGGGGTTTCTTCCCGGGGATTTGAAAGAAAAAGTCGACCCTTATTTGCGGCCGTTGTATGATGCGCTCCATGATATTTTTGGCACCGAACATACATCGCGATTGATGGAACGAGGAACGATAGAAGTTGCTCCTCTTGCTTACATGCGAGGCCGTACGCTTGATGATGCGTTTGTGATTCTTGATGAAGCACAAAACACCACGCCCGAACAGATTAAAATGTTTCTGACACGAATGGGATTTGGGTCCAAAATGATCGTAAATGGCGATTTAACACAGGTTGATTTGCCAAAAGGAAAAAAATCAGGCTTAAACATCGCGATCAATATCCTGAAAGAAGTGAATGACATCGATTTTGTATATTTGGAAGGGGCCGACGTCGTTCGCCATACGATTGTGCAGCGTGTGTTGGAAGCCTATGAAAAGTTTGAAGACGACCAACCTTCTAAGTGAGTGTCCCGGGGTGGAGTGAATCGCCATGACAGCAAATAAAAATGAAAAGCGGAAATTGCAAACGCCCGGCACTCGCCATCGCAGCGTGCGTGTGGGTTTATTTTTACTGCTTGGCATTCTTCTTTACGTATCCATGTTGGACAACGTCCAACCGGAACAACTTGACGTTTCCCTCTCCGAACCTGCCCCCGAAGATATTCGTTCCCCTATTACCGTCGAACATGAAGCGCTGACGGGTGAGCGTGAACAGGAAGCGTTGAATGAGCTAAACCCTTCGTATGTTCACAGAAATGACTATGTACTTATGCAAACGGAGAAAGTCAACACGATTTTTGAACTAGCGGCTGAAATTCAAGGGGAAAATGATGCGGATACGGCATCAATCGAGACCCGTGTGGAACAACTGCAAGAAACCCTTGAAGAAGAAATGGATCAGAGGCTTCCGGAAGAGACGCTCGAAATATTGCTGAATGAAAACGAAGACCAACTGATGATGGGGCGGGATGCCGTCCGTAATGCTGTTCATGAAGTGATGAGTGAGGAAATCGCGGTTGATGATGTTCCGGCGGCCCGGGAAGAGGCGGAAGAACGTGTTGAGATGTCAATGGGAAACACACAGTTGCAAACCGCGAGTGCAGACCTTGCCAGCCGCATGGTTACGGCTAACTATATCTATGATGATGAAAGAACTGCGGAGCGTAGGGAAGAAGCGCTTGATGAAGTGGAACCGGCGCTCATCCGCGAAGGAGAACTGCTTGCCCAAGAAGGCGAGATCATTGATGCGGAAATTTATGAACAGATGAACTTGACGGGTTTATTGGACGATGACTTCTCGCCGTTTCCCTATTTAGGATTGTTGCTGTTTGTTGGCATCATCGTTGCCATGGCTGCTTTTTATACTGCGCAGACGAGTTCACCCCTTTATTACAGCAATCAGGCGCTTTTCTTGTATGTCCTTGTGTTTTTTATCATGTTGGCAACAATGAAAATCATGAGCGTCCTCGACCTGTTCGACATGGAAGGGATTTTATGGTTGACACCAATTGCCCTTGGGACAATGCTCCTTGCCCAATTGCTCTCTTATCGAGTTGCGCTTTATTCTGCCATCTTGTTTGCTTTGGCGGGGAGTGTCATTTTCAATGCGGAAGCGACGGGCAATTTTCACGTTACGTTCATGATTTACGCGTTGTTCAGCGGGTTGGCAGGTGTGTTTTTTCTCGGAAAAACGCCGAAGGTCACCAAAATTTTGCAATCAGGGGTCTTTATCGCGCTCATGAACGCATTAACGGTAACTTCATTTTATTTTTTAAGCAACGTTCCCATTACGTTGGAAAGGTACGGCATTGAAATCAGTTTTGCAGTCGGAGCGGGTTTTCTGGCAGCAGTTTTGACTTTGGGGATCCTGCCTTTTTTTGAAACAGGTTTTAACATCCTTTCAAAAACCAAATTAATCGAACTGTCGAATGCCAACCAGCCATTGCTAAGAAAAATACTTTTGGAGGCACCCGGCACTTACCATCATAGCGTTATGGTGGCAAACCTTTCAGAAGCAGCTTGCGAGGCGATTGGCACCAATGGTTTGCTCGCGCGCGTTGGTGCGTATTATCATGATCTTGGAAAAACGAAACATCCACAGTATTTTATTGAAAACCAAATGAAAATCGGCAACCCGCATGATCGCCTTTCTCCGGATGTGAGCAAGCAGATTATTATTGATCATCCAGGTGATGGTGCACGAATGTTGGAAAAGCACAACTTTCCAAAGCAAATTGTTGATTTCGCCAAACAGCACCATGGAACGTCGCTGCTGAAATATTTTTACCATAAAGCAAAGGAAAAAGGGATGGAACCGGACGAAGCGGATTATCGTTATTCCGGTCCAAAACCCCAGTTTAAGGAGAGCGCGGTGCTCGCGATCGCGGATAGCGTGGAAGCGGCAGTCCGTGCCATGGATGCCCCGACAGGGGAAAAAATCGAGAAACTTGTCAATGGCATTATTCGCGACAAGCTGGTCGATGGACAATTTGATGAATGTGATCTTACGATGAAGGAAATATCCATCATCCGGAATACAATGTGCGAGACGTTGCAGGGAACCTTTCATTCCCGGATCGAATACCCCGAAAACGGTGAAGGTGAAAAGGAGAAAAAAACGAATGACGGATAGCATCGATATTGTGGACGAGACTGCAACATTGCCGGAATCGCAGATTTCGCTTGTCATGAACGTATTACAATCAACATGTGAACGTCTGGGACTGCCTTCGGACACAGAATGTTCATTGCTGTTTGTGGATGAAGAAATGATTCAAGCATTAAACTGGGATTATCGGGGCAAAGATGATGTAACGGATGTGTTGTCTTTTGCCCTAAATGACGAGGATGCGGATACAATGGATTCCGATCCCGCCCATCATATGCTCGGAGATATCGTTATTTGTGTGGAGAAGGCACGTCTCCAAGCGGAAGAATACGGCCATTCCATGGAGCGTGAGCTTTGTTTTTTAGCTATTCACGGCCTGCTCCATTTGCTCGGTTACGGCCATGGAACGTCCGAAGAGGAACAAGAGATGTTCACGTTGCAGGAGGAATTGTTGAGCGCTTATGGACTGGAGAGAGAAACGTAAACAAAGAGGGATTCGCCGCTTATTTTTTTCCTTTGTTTTCGCAAGCCGGGGTTTATGGTATGTGCTGAAAAATGAACAAAACATGGCCATTCACATGATCATTGCAAGCGCCGTTCTTGTTCTCGGATTCGTTGTAGGGATAGGCCTCATGGAATGGGCAATTCTCCTTGTCGTGATCGGCGGTGTGATTACGTTTGAACTCGTAAACACGGCGATTGAACGAGTCGTAGACTTGGTGAGTGAGGGCTACCACCCGCTTGCGAAAATTGCAAAAGATGTAGCGGCGACCGCTGTATTTGTATACAGCTTAATCGCGGTTATCGTAGGTATCATTATTTTTTATCACCCGTTGCTAGAACTTTTAGGCTTTAAATAGGAGGATGGAATGGCATGGAAACGTTGATTCAGCGGGCAAAAGAAGCAAGAGACTCCGCGTATGTGCCGTATTCGGCCTTTCCGGTCGGTGCTTGTGCAGAAAGCGATACGGGGCTTTTTTTCCAAGGCTGCAATATCGAAAACGCGTCTTACGGGCTTTCGAATTGCGGGGAGCGAACCGCGATTTTCAACGCGGTTTCGGCAGGGGCGAAACGACTGAAAAAAATCGCGGTGATCGCGGACACGAAGGCTCCGGTATCTCCATGTGGCGCCTGCCGGCAAGTGATGGCGGAATTTATGGTTCCGGAGGCCGAAGTAGTGCTCGCAAATTTGAAAGGCGATACAAAAAAAATGACCGTTGCCGAGCTGCTGCCGGGCGCGTTTGAAGCGGGGGATATGGATGAGTGAATACCGTTCCGGGTTTGCAGCTTTAATCGGACGGCCGAACGCAGGGAAATCGACGTTTTTAAATCAGGTGCTAGGGCAAAAAATCGCGATTATGAGTGATAAGCCGCAAACGACGCGCAATAAAATTCAAGCGGTACATACGCAAACGGATGGCCAGATCATTTTTGTAGATACGCCTGGCGTGCATAAACCCAAGCATCAACTTGGGGAGTATATGGTGAAAACAGCCCTTGATTCATTGTCGGAAGTGGATCTCGCTCTGTTTTTTATCGATGTCTCGGAACCTTTCGGACGAGGGGAACAGTTCATTCTTGATGCTTTGCAAGCGGTGAAGACACCGGTATTTTTGATCATGAACAAAATTGACAAAATCCATCCGGACCGGATCTTGGAGCGTATTGAAGAATACCGGCATTATGGGACCTTTGCAGAAATATTTCCGATTTCAGCCCTCCGTGACCAAAATGTAGAGCCGTTGTTGGAGCATATTTACAAGTATTTGCCCGAGGGGCCGCAATATTATCCGGAAGAGCAAATCACCGATCACCCGGAACGCTTTATCATGGCGGAGTTCATTCGCGAAAAGGTGTTGGGCCATACCCATGATGAGATTCCGCACTCGATCGCGGTTATCATTGATGAAGTGCTCGAAAGAGAAAATCAAAAAACTTATGTGCAAGCAACAATCGTTGTCGAACGGCAATCACAAAAGGGGATCATTATCGGACGCAATGGTTCGATGTTAAAAGCGATTGGGCAAGAAGCGAGAAAAGATATTCACGCCCTTCTCGGCACCGATGTCTACCTGGAGCTTTGGGTAAAGGTGCAAAAGGATTGGCGGAACAAAAGCCACTTTCTCCACGAACAAGGGTATAGCGACAAGGAGTAGAAGCTCGTCTTTGCAGCGTTCGACGTTTCTCTTCAAGCGGTGCCCAAAAAGCAAATGCGCACGAACCAACAGTTATTCCCCCGAAAGCCTTGTTTTTTTCCATCATGTATCTATACTGAAAGTTAGGCGGTCCGTAAATAGTAAATTTTCTCTGTTATGAACGAACCTGCTTTTGCTCAATCTAATGGTAGATACAAATGATCAAACAAGAGGGGGAGCTTCAGATGTTGAATTATTGGAGAGTTTTTGCTCTGACTGGTGACCTCGATGCGTATTTAATGCATAAAGAATATGAACGCGCTGATGAATGGATCGAGCCGGGGGAAGAAGAAACGGCTTCAACGAGCAACGAAGATGAACACAGTTGAGCTAAGGAAGAACGCCTATGCTTGAAAAAAACAAAGGGCTTGTAATACGTACGGTTTCTTACGGAGAGGCCAATATTATCCTCACGGTTTTTACGAAAGAACGTGGAAAAGTCGCGTTGATGGCCCGTGGTGCAAAAAAAACAAATAGTCGCTTTTCAGCAGTCAGCCAGTTGTTTTCCTATGGTCTTTTTTATTTTCATTATCGCCATTCGTCGATGAGCTCACTCTCGCAAGGCGAAGTGTTGGAAACGTTCAGCCATGTGCGCGCGGATATTGAAAAAACCGCGTATGCTGCTTATGTTTGTGAATTGTTGGATGGGGTGACGGGAGAACACGAGGGGAGCCCCTCCCTGTTCACGCTTGTGCTCACGGTTTTGCGTTTACTGGATGAAGGGGAAGATGCGGAAATTCTGCTGCGGATGATAGAAGTGAAATTGACGAAAACGGCCGGAATTAAACCTGAATTAGATCGATGTGCGAATTGCGGGAGAACCGCAGGGGAATTTTCATTTTCCGTAAAAGAAGCCGGTTTTCTCTGTGACACATGTAGCAAACTTGATGCACATCGGTTCAAGTTAACGCCGAAACAAGTGCAGCTGATTCGAACACTGTATTATATTGAACCCGAGCGGATCGGAAAGATACGTGTCAAGCCTGAAACGAAAACCGTGCTCCATCATCTTCTTGAATCCTATTATGATACATATTCGGGTTTATCCCTAAAGTCCAAACGTTTTTTGGATCAGTGGCAACAATGGAAACCTTGACAACAGCTTGCTGTATCGGGTATGGTTTTTGTACAAACGAAAAATCGACAAATATACGGGGAAGAAGAGTAGTACTTGGAACTTGGCAGTAATCAGCGATGTGGGATGGTGAAAGCCACAACTGACAGTCCTTGGAAGGCGCTTTGGAGTATAAATGGCAAAGGGGCATCGGTGTTCAAACACGGGTGCAACTAGGGTGGCACCGCGGGAAAACTCCCGTCCCTAAGGTAATCTTAGGGACGGGAGTTTTTTGTTGGCAAGAAAGTTATCCAAATAAGGATGCAAGGCCGAAAGGAGTCTCTGATATGAACGTTCAGGAAGTTATTTTACACTTGCAATCGTATTGGGCAGAAAAAAACTGCTTTATTATGCAGCCATATGATGTGGAGAAGGGCGCGGGGACGATGAATCCAATGACGTTTTTGCGAAGCATCGGTCCGGAGCCTTGGAATGTGGCCTATGTAGAACCATCTAGACGTCCATCTGACGGCAGATATGGGGAAAACCCGAACCGCCTTTATCAACATCATCAATTCCAGGTCATCATGAAGCCTTCTCCGGATAATATTCAGGATCTCTATCTCGAAAGCCTGCAGGCGCTGGGCATCAATCCCGAGGAACATGATATTCGTTTCGTTGAAGACAATTGGGAAGATGCTACCCTCAACGCTTGGGGACTGGGTTGGGAAGTATGGCTGGATGGCATGGAAATTACACAGTTCACCTATTTCCAGCAGGTCGGCGGCCTTGACGCGGACCCTGTGGCGGTTGAGCTTACCTACGGGATCGAGCGGCTATGCTCCTATATCCAAGATAAAGAAAATGTTTTCGACCTTGAGTGGCAAGATGGTTTCACTTTTCGGGATATTTTCTATCAACCGGAATACGAACATTCCATGTACACGTTTAATGTGGCCGATCATGACATGCTCAAACAGTTGTTTATTACCTATGAAAAAGAAGCAGAGAGGGCATTGGAAGAAACGCTCGTTTTCCCGGCTTACGATTACATTTTAAAGTGTTCCCATACGTTTAATCTGCTGGATGCCGGGGGGGCAATCTCGGTCACCGAACGCACGGGTTATATCGGGAGAGTGCGGAAGCTTGCAAAAAAATGTGCCTCCATCCATTACGCCAACCGGGAGAAACTTGGATTCCCGCTATTAAAAGATGAAAAGGAGGAAGCGAAATAATGACAAAGCCTTTTCTGCTTGAAATTGGGGTGGAGGAAATGCCTGCCCAATATATCGACGATGCGCGCGAACAGTTGCGCACAAATATGGAAAAATGGCTCGACGAGCATCGCTTGGCTTATCATTCGGTGCACGCCTTTTCCACACCGAGACGGCTTGCTGTGCTTGTCGAGGAATTGGCCGAAAAACAAGAAGGCATCGTAGAAGAAGCCCGCGGACCTGCGGCAACAATCGCCAAAGACGAAGAAGGGAATTGGACGAAAGCTGCACTCGGATTCGCGCGGGGAAAAGGCATTGACCCCGGGCAACTTGCCGAAAAGGAGACGCCGCAAGGATCATACGTATTTGCAACCATTGAAAAAAAGGGAAAAGCAACTGCGGAATTGCTCCCGGATGCTGTGTCTCAAGCAATGGCACTTACATTTCCGAAAAGCATGCGCTGGGGCGGGAACGCCTGCGCTATGTGCGGCCGATCCGCTGGCTTGTCGCGATGTTCGGGGCTGATGTCGTCCCTTATGAGGTCGCGGGTGTGCAAACCAGCCGCGAAAGTGCTGGTCATCGTTTCCTTGGAGAACCGGTATCTTTGCAATACGCCGGCGATTATAACGAGGAACTTTTACGCTCGTTCGTGTTGGTGGATCCGGAAGCAAGAAAAAAAGCGATTAAAAAACAGATAGAGATGCTCGAAGAGGAAAAAAACTGGCGAATTGGCAAAGACGGGGATTTGCTCGGGGAAGTTACGAATCTTGTCGAATATCCTACCGTTTTGTACGGAACGTTTGACGAGCGTTATTTACGGTTGCCGGATGATGTGCTGATCACAACGATGCGGGAGCACCAACGCTATTTCGCTGTGTATGATGAATCCGGAAGTTTACTCCCCTTTTTCGTAACTGCCCGGAATGGCGATCATCGTCATTTGGAAAAAGTGCAAAAGGGCAACGAAAAAGTATTACGTGCACGTTTGGCAGATGCCGTCTTTTTTTACGAAGAGGATCAAGCGCGCGACTTGGAACAGTTTTTGGAAAAACTAGAGCACATCGTTGAACACGAGAAGTTGGGAACGCTAGGGGATAAACGCCGGCGGACATCAAAAATCGCACGCCAACTGGCGGAAAAAGCAGGATTTAACGAACAATGGACGGAAGATGTCACACGATCGGCGAACCTTTTGAAGTTTGACTTATCGTCCCATATGGTCGATGAATTTCCGGAACTGCAAGGGATTATGGGTGCGGATTACGCTTCGAAACACGGGGAGAAAGAAACGGTGACCACCGCGATTAAAGAACAGTACTTGCCCCGTTTTAACGGGGATGCGCTTCCGAACACGACAGTCGGCGCACTCGTAAGCATGGCGGATAAATGGGATACAATCATGACCTCATTGGCGATTGGCCTTACACCGACTGGCTCCCAAGACCCATACGGTTTACGGCGACAGGCGCAAGCAATCGTTCAAATCGCCAACCGCTACGAATTTCCTGTTACTTTCGAAGAAATGTTGGAACTTGCCGTTAATGTCGTGCAAGAAGAGGGGCTGACGGAACATACATCCGAGTTGTTCACGGAAGCCGGTGAATTTTTCGCGCTTAGGTTCAAGGCCTTGCTTACGGAAGAAGGAATCGCCCACGATGTTGTGAATGCCGTATTGTTTGCCCCTTACGGACGGTTGGATACATTATTTGAAAGAGCGGCTTTTTTACAAAAGCACCACGATTCTGAAGAGATGAAAGCAGTAGCGGAAGCGCTCAGCCGTGTGAACAATATTGCCAAAAAAGTGGATGAATCGAAAACGATCCTTCCCGATCCAGCGTTGTTTGAGAAGAAGGAAGAACAGGAGTTATATGATCGTTATACAACGTTAAAAAAGGAGCTTCCGCTTTTATTGCAAAAGAAAGAACTGGCAAGTGCATGGGAAGATTTCGAAACGCTATCCCCTGTCATCCACCGTTACTTTGATGCGATCATGGTGATGAGCGATGATGAACGATTGCGGTCGAACCGGCTTCGGCAAATGCATCATTTATCAAAAGAAATTCATCGGTTTGCCCGTTTTCAATCCCTCGTATTTCCTGCTTAAGAGATTTTTGAGAAGACATTTCGGAAGTGAGAGGTCAGAGGTTTTTCCAATCTCTAACATCCTACTTCGAACCTCCAGAATAGGGGTGAGGAACCATCGAATTAACGGATCGGCAAGAGCGGATTTTGGAAATCGTAAAAGATGAAGGACCGATCACCGGCGAACAAATCGCGGACCATCTTTCCCTGACAAGAGCCACGCTGCGTCCTGATTTAGCTATTTTGACAATGGTCGGTTTTCTCGGTGCCAGGCCGCGCGTCGGTTATTATTTTACGGGGAAAACAGGTGCGGAAGTTCCGCTTACGGAAATAAAGGAACGAAAAGTGGGGGAGTATCAGTCCATTCCGGTAGTTGTCGGGGAGTCTGACTCCGTATATGATGCAATAAGCGCAATGTTTCTCGAGGATGTGGGAACGTTATTTGTTGTTGATCATGCTTCGCGGCTGGCCGGGGTTCTCTCCCGAAAAGATTTACTCAGGGCGAGCATCGGCAAACAGGATTTGGAATCGATGCCGGTCAGTATTATTATGACCCGCATGCCAAATATTACAGTATGTACGAAAGACGACTTGCTTATCGAGGCGGCAAGTCTTTTAATCGAACGGCAAATCGACGCGTTACCTGTAGTGAATGATAAAGACAATCATCAATACGAAGTCGTTGGCCGTGTGACGAAAACAACAATGACGAAGGCGCTCGTTGATTTAGTGCAATCCGAGCGCCCTTTGGGAGGTGATCGTTCGTGAATACGTTTCAACAGCATCCGATTGTTTACGTCATTTCCGATTCGGTCGGTGAAACAGCGGAACTCGTCATTAAAGCGGCAGCGAGCCAATTTGGGAATACAAACATTGAAGTCCGCCGCATTCCTTACGTAGAAGATGAAGCAACGATCAATGAAGTGGTGGACATTGCCAAAGATGTCGGCGCAATGATTGCTTTTACGCTCGTGGTTCCTGAAGTGAAAGCTCATTTGCTTGCAACGGCAGAGCGAAAACAAGTGGAAGTTGTGGACATCATGGGACCGATCCTTGATAAATTGACCCATCTTTTGCAGCTGCAACCGAAGTATAAGCCCGGACTGGTTTACCGATTGGATGAGGAGTATTTCCGAAAAGTGGAGGCGATCGAATTTGCCGTCAAATATGACGATGGGAGGGACCCTCGGGGTATTTTAAGCGCGGATATTGTCCTTATCGGTGTCTCCCGTACGTCCAAAACACCCCTATCTCAATATTTGGCTCATAAAGGGTTAAAAGTGGCAAACGTTCCGATTGTCCCGGAACTTGAACCGCCGGAAGAGTTGTTTCGCATCACTTCCGATAAGTGCATCGGTCTTTATATTCGCCCGGAAAAATTACATGACATTCGTTCTGAGCGTTTAAAATCACTCGGCCTGAAAAAAGAAGCGAACTATGCCAGCATGGAACGCATCAATAACGAATTGGCGTATTCGGAAAAGATAATGGAGAAAATCGGTTGTTCCATTATCGACGTGTCCTATAAAGCGGTGGAAGAAACGGCAAATATGATTTCCAATCATTTCACACAATGACCGAACCTCTTTCGAACGTTAGCAATCTATGAACACTTTTTTAAATTTCCTCTAGCCATACAGCTAAACATTCGTTATAATAGAGAAACGTGTGGTTTTGTGTAGAAACCCATCGATGAATGTTTTGGAAGAAGCCTTCCAAGGGTAATAGATAAATGGAAGGTATAACAATGATGTATTTGGACTAGCATGAACATGGAGAAATGACATGGGATGATCGCTCACCTCTATTGGAACAAACTAGGCAAAATTACGATGAAATTGCCTAATGAGGCGAATCACGTTAAAAAAGTGAGGTGGGTCTTCTCATGCAAAGATCAATCCCTGAAGAAACAGTGGAGATGGTGCGCAGGCACACGGATATCGCCGATTTGATCGGCGAATCGGTGCACCTGCAACAGAAAGGCAAGCACCGGTACTCGGGTTTATGTCCGTTCCATGAAGAAAATACACCTTCATTTTCCGTCTCTCAGGACCGCCAGCTCTATTATTGTTTTGGATGCGGAGCCGCCGGAAACGTATTCACGTTTATCATGGACCAAGAGCAGCTCACATTTCAGGAGGCGGTCCGTACATTAGCGGAGAAAGCAAATATTCCCGTCGAAATTCCGGAAGCAACGTTGTCCGTGCCGCAAAAGAATCATTCTTTAAAAGAGGGATGCCAATTAGCCGCGCGCTTTTACCATCATTTACTCATGCACACGGAGCAAGGGCGTGAGGCTTACAATTATGCCCGTAGTGCCCGAAATGTAAGCGAGGAGGCCATGCGCCATTTCCAGATTGGTTTTGCGCCCTCGGAACGTGAAGTGCTGTCGTTGCTGTTTAAAAAACGGGAGTTTGACCTTTCCGAGATGGAAGAGGCAGACCTGGTGCAACGGAGGGAGGACGGCCGAGGCCCGTTTGACCGCTTTAACCGCCGGCTTATTTTTCCGATATGGGATATGGGCGGCCAACCGATTGCCTTTGGCGGACGCGCGCTCGATGAAGCGCCTTCGGCTAAATATTTAAACAGCCGGGAGACACCCATTTTTAAAAAAAATGAAGTGTTGTATGCGTACCATCTCGCGCGTCCGGCGATACGAAAACGTAAATTTGTGGTGCTGTTTGAAGGCTATATGGATGTTGTTTCGGCTTGGATGGCCGGTGTGGATAACGGAGTGGCGACACTGGGAACGGCCCTTACGGGCAAACAAGCGCAATTGATCCGCCGGTTATCCGATCAAGTGACTATTTGTTATGACGGCGACTCCCCCGGGGAGAAAGCGGCGATACAGAACGCGGAAACGTTGGAGGCGAACGGTTGCAACGTTAAAATTGCGCCCATCCCCGCCGACCGGGATCCGGATGATTATATTCGTGAACAAGGCGCCCGTGCTTTTATGGAAAATATGATCGAGGGTGCTGTTTCTGTTTTATCTTTTAAAATGAATGCCTATAAAAAAGATAAAAACTTACAGCGGGCAGGAGATCGCAAGGAATATATCGAATGGGTACTTGAGGCGCTTGCGAAAATAAGCAGTCCGGTGGAACGTGAATTTTATCTTAAGCAATTATCTGATGAATTTTCAATATCCTTGGAAGCATTAAAACAGGAACAGTATCGTATGTATCAGAGGGTACGCGGTAAAAGCAACGCATCCTACGATCGCCGGGAACGAGAAAACGCCGGAGTAAGCACCCCCTTTCAAAAAAATCTTCTCCCCGCCTTCCATAATGCGGAACGCGCCCTTTTGCAGATGATGATGGAAGAGGAAATGTGGGCCGAAAGGGTGGAAGAGGAAATTGGCGGCAACTTTAATGTAGACGAATATGCAGCCATTGCAGCCCACCTTTTCGCTTATTACGGTGAAGGTTACGGCGCTGGGAGTGCCGGTTTCTTGGACTATCTGGAAGATGAAGAGCTTTCATCCATTGCTGCCGAAATCGCCATGCAGCCGGGAGGGGAAATGAATCCGGATGCGTTCGCGGATTATATTCATCAGGTTAAGAACTACTCAAGTTGGGTAGAAATAGAACAAAAAGAACATGAGCAAAAAGAAGCATTGCAAAAAAATGATGCAGAGACCGCGGCAGCTCTAGGGCAAGAAATTATTGCGCTGCAGAAAAAGCTCGGGCGCAAAGCTGTGCGCCCCCGGTATTTGCGTGCGTATTTGCAATAGAAGGATTGTGTTTTTTGGAATTGGAAGGAGGGAGATCGAATGGCAGAGAAACCACTACGTCCGTTAGCGGAGGGTGAAATGTCCATCGATCAAGTCAAAGAGCAGCTCGTAGAACTCGGTAAAAAAAGAGGGGTGCTCTCCTATTCGGAAATAACGGAAAAGCTTGCTCCTTATGATCAAGATTCTGAGCAAATGGATGAATTTTTCGAGTACCTGGGAGAGCAAGGGGTCGATTTGCTAAATGAAGGCGAGGAAGTCCCCAGTATGGAACAGGTAGAAAAGGAAAATGACCATGACCTGAATGACCTTAGTGTTCCGCCCGGGATTAAGATCAATGACCCGGTCCGAATGTATTTGAAGGAAATCGGGCGTGTTCCGTTGCTTTCTGCCGATGAGGAAATCGATCTTGCCAAGAGAATCGAGGATGATGATGAGGAGTCAAAACGCCGTCTTGCTGAAGCAAACCTGCGTCTTGTCGTCAGCATCGCCAAACGTTATGTCGGACGCGGCATGCTGTTTCTCGACCTGATTCAGGAGGGGAACATGGGACTAATCAAAGCCGTGGAAAAATTTGATTATAACAAGGGATTTAAATTCAGCACGTACGCGACATGGTGGATTCGCCAAGCAATCACGCGCGCGATCGCCGATCAGGCGCGGACCATTCGTATTCCGGTGCACATGGTTGAAACCATCAATAAATTGATCCGTGTCCAGCGTCAATTGCTTCAAGACCTCGGCCGGGAACCCACTCCGGAAGAAGTTTCTGAAGAGATGGACCTGACGCCCGATAAAGTGCGTGAAATCTTAAAAATTGCCCAAGAACCCGTTTCCCTTGAAACGCCTATCGGTGAAGAAGATGATTCCCACCTCGGTGATTTTATCGAAGACCAGGATGCATTGGCGCCATCTGATTCGGCTGCGTATGAGCTCTTAAAAGAACAATTGGAAGACGTGCTCGATACGTTAACCGATCGGGAAGAAAACGTTTTGCGTTTGCGCTTCGGCCTTGATGACGGGCGCACACGCACACTTGAAGAAGTGGGCAAAGTGTTTGGAGTTACCCGAGAGCGTATTCGTCAAATCGAAGCAAAAGCGTTGCGTAAATTAAGGCATCCGAGCCGAAGCAAGCGCCTGAAAGACTTTATGGAGTAAGCGTCGCGGGTTACTCCAAAACAGGAGTGGCCCGTATCTTTCTTCATCCTTGTTTTTACAACTTACGTATTATATTACCGAGATCCATCAAAGATTGCAAATCTTTCCAAACAAAGTGCATTCCATGGCGAAGACAGGACAAAATAACGACAATTTCGGGAACAGATTTTGTTTTTCTTTTCTTCCCATGCATTTTTCGATAAAATAACGACATAGATCATATAGAGGGTGTGATTTGGTGAAAGGACAACCATTAATACCATTTTTACTTATCGCCGTTGCCGGCATCTCTCTCATGTTAATTCTTTCATTTGTGGGTCTGGGTGATCCTGCAGGGGAGGAAGAAGAAGGAGAAGAGAACGGGAATGGCGAAGAAGAAGCAGTGGATGTTGGTGTTGAACTTTATGAAGAAAACTGTTTGAGTTGCCACGGCGAAAACATGGAAGGGGATTCCGGGCCGGCAATTGAAGGGCAGAGCGCTGATGAGGTCATGACAGCCATCGAGGAAGGTCCCGGCTCCATGCCCGAAGATTTAGTAACCGGTGAAGATGCCGAAGCCGTTGCGGAGTATGTTGAAGAAGGGGGAGAATAACCCCCCTAAGGAAAAGGAGCCCGGAACCGAGCTCCTTTTTCGTATTGGAAAAGAGGGACGTGAAGTGAAGCAAGTACACCAACTGTCTCTGCGCTTGCAAACGATTGCCTCCGAAGTGCCAAAGGAATCGCGACTGGCGGACATAGGCACCGATCATGCACAGCTTCCTGTGGCGTTAATGGGCGTTGAACGTATTAGGTACGCTGTCGCCAGTGACGCCAAGGCGGGACCGTTTCAAACGGCCCTGCGTAATGTGGAAGCGGCAGGATTTAGCGATGCGATTTCTGTTCGGCACGGGGAAGGGCTGCAAACGTTGGAGGTCTCCGACCATATTGACGTCATCAGCATAGCCGGGATGGGAGGAAGTTTAATCACGAACATATTGTCCAAAGGGGCAAATCAATTGGCCTCCGTACAAAGGCTTATTCTTCAGCCAAATATGGCTGCGGACATGGTAAGAGAATGGTTATATGAGAACGAATGGACGTTGATAAAGGAGCAAATCGTGCAAGAGGAACAGTTTTATGAAGTGTTAATTGCCACCAAAGAAAAAGGCGAAAATCATCAACATGCGTATAGGAACAAAAATTGGGATGATGCGATCCTGTTCGGTCCAAAATTGCTTGAAAAAAAGCCTGAAGCTTTTCAGCTAAAATGGAAACAGGAACTTGACCATTTGGAGCGAGTGCTGCAACAAATGGAGGCTACTTTGCAACGAACGGAAATTGGGGAAGAACGGGAGCGCATCAAAAATCGTATAAAACGAATCAGGGAGGTTATAAAATGAGTAGAACACCGAGCGCCCGCAACGTCGTTTCATTGCTTGAAAATTGGTCTCCCAAACATTTGGCCATGGAAGGGGACCCTGTCGGCTTGATGCTCGGCTCATTGGATAAGTCTGTTGAAAATGTGCTCGTTACATTGGATGTCACAGAAGCAGTAGTGGCCGAAGCTGTTGAAAAAGGCGCAGATCTCATCATCAGCCATCATCCCCTGTTGTTTATGCCATTGACAGAAGTGGACACGACTACTCCGAAGGGACGTGTCATCCAACAATGTTTGCGGCATGACATTACCGTATACGCTGCGCACACCAATTTGGACATCACGACGGGCGGGATGAATGATTGGATGGCAGCTGCAATGGGAATCAAGGAGACCGAAGAAGTTGTCCCTACGAAAAAAGATCAGCTGTATAAACTTGTCGCATTCGTTCCGGAAGAAGACACCGATCAAGTTCGGCGGGCATTGGGAGATGCAGGAGCCGGTCACATCGGAGATTATTCCCATTGCACGTTTAACAGCGAAGGCACGGGCACGTTCATCCCCGGCGATGAAACCGATCCTCACATCGGTAACCAAGGGGAATTAACCTTTGTTCCGGAGAGAAAAATAGAAACGGTCGTTCCCGATTCCAAGCTTTCGCGAGTCCTTGATGTGCTTGCTGATGCCCATCCTTATGAAGAACCTGCGTATGATCTTTATCCGCTGAGCCTTGAGGGTGAATCTTTCGGACTTGGCCGGATCGGAACACTTGCGTCTTCGGTGCAGCTTGATGCTTTTGCTACTTCGCTCAAAGAGATTTTCAATGTAGAGGGATTACGGGTTGTCGGTGATTTAGGAAGAAAGGTACAAAATATTGCCGTAATTGGCGGAGATGGGAGCAAATTTTGGCAACAGGCGTTAGCAGCCGGGGCTGATGTGCTTGTAACCGGGGACGTTAAGTTTCACACCGCACAGGATGCAGAAGCTTCCGGACTTGCACTCATCGATCCTGGACACCATACCGAAGCCATCATGAAGCAACCCGTTGCCGACCGGTTGGCTCAAGATGCAGAAGCAAGTGGCTATCAGATGGAAGTCAACGCTTCGGACGTCAATACAGAACCATTTACGTTTCTATAATGAGCGGCTAAATTGGTGAAAAAAGAAAGAGCCCCACCTGCTCAGGTGAGGCTCTTTCGTTTAGCGCGCTCTGGATTTGGAGTTTTTACGCAACGGCGGTAAAATTTTAGTCCCCAAAGCTTTTCTTTCCGCTTTCCATGTTGATGAATTTTCAGGGTCATATTGGTCCAAAAAGAGAATCACTTCCCGTACGATGGACGTGGGAGTGGAAGCGCCCGCGGTTACAGCCACTTTTTGAACGCCCTCCAACCATTCCAATTTCAGTTCACTTACATCTTCGATGCGATAAGCATTTGTATGTGCAATATCTTTTGAGACTTGTGCCAGCCGGTTGGAGTTATTACTTTTCGGGTCACCGACCACGATGAGTAAATCGGAATCGCCTGCTTGATCACCAACAGCTTCTTGGCGAACTTGCGTAGCCTGGCATATTTCATTGTTGACTTCGGCATGGGGGTAAAGTTCAATAGTCTTATTCATAATATCGGATACGTCCCATTGGCTCATGGTCGTTTGATTCGTGATAATAACTTTATCCCTTTTCAAATCCAATTTTGTTACATCGTCAACGGTTTGGATTAAGTGCACATGATCGGGCGCTACACCGATCGCGCCTTCCGGCTCCGGGTGGCCGCGTTTGCCGATATAGACGATATCATAGCCTTCCGCTTTTTTCTCCCTGATTAAGTCGTGGGTATGGGTAACGTCCGGGCAAGTGGCATCAATCGTAGTCAACCCTTTCTCGTCGGCTAATTGCCGGACAGCCGGGGATACGCCGTGAGCGGTGAAAATTACCGTGCCATTTTCCACTTCCCGGAGAATGTCAAGTCGATTCGGTCCGTCAAGGGAAATGATGCCTTCTTCTTCAAAAGCGTTGGTAACGTGAGTATTATGAACGATCATACCAAGGATATAAATCGGCCTCGGCAATTCCTTATTTTCAGCTGCTTGGCGAGCAATGACCATGGCATCCACGACACCATAGCAATAACCCCTCGGGGAAATTTTCTTCACTTCCATAGCCAAGTCCTCCAATACGTATATGCTATGGAATATTATACAGCCATTTGCCCGTAACGTAAATGAAAAGGACGGCAATTAACCGTCCATTCGTTGACAATGCTTTAACATCCGGGCTTAAACATATAGCTTCGGAGGGGGTTGTGCTCCTTCTTTCAATTCAAAAGTTGGCAAAGGTTCCTCCTTTTTCTCATGGTCATCCTCTTTTTTTGTTTTTGGAGCAGCGGGGGCGGAAGCTTTCGAAGCATTTGCAACCTTAAGCGCTTTAGTCACTTGGTTCGCTTTTTGGACCATTCCCGGTATTTTACGAACCATCGGTCCGTATTTTTGAATCATTGGCAGCCATTTCCCCGCGCTTTGAATCATCGGCATGAAACGTCCGATGGACCCGAGGCCGGCACCGCTTTGTGCGAGGCCCGCGCCTCCTGCTGCCGGAAATCCGCCTCCTCCCATCATCGGCAAAGCTGCGGATCTGGCGGCCATGGGTGGTGCGCCGCCAAAAGGCACCGGCTGTGGAAAGGGGGGAGCAAGGGGCGGTCCCATTGGCATCATTGGAGGTGGTCCGTACATAATAATCCCTTCTTTCCTTCCTGAATAATTAAAGAGTGAGAAGACACTCCGTTTTGTGATAGAATATGATAATGTGCACTTGCCTGTTCCTTGGAAATGAACCGTAGCTTAATTGAGGTGATCAAATTGTCAGGTTTCACCAGACTAGGGATTGATAATCGTTTAACAACCCATTTGCAACATGAACATATAAACAGACCGACGGAAATTCAAGAACGGCTTATTCCTGCTATATTAAGGGGAAAAGATGTCATCGGCCAGTCTCAAACGGGCACCGGGAAGACACTTGCTTTTGCCTTGCCGATATTGTCGGGGATTCATCCGGATGACCATTGTCTGCAGGCTGTGGTGACTGCCCCAACGAGAGAATTGGCCGAACAGCTCTATAAAGTTTTCCAAAAATGTATCAAAGACAGCGGCATGGAAGAAATTCGCATCCGGCGAGTCATTGGCGGAACGGATAAAGAACGGAACATGGCGGACCTTCAACGACCGCCGCACGTTGTCATTGCAACACCAGGGAGATTGCACGATCTTGTGATAAAAGAAACCGCCCTTGATGTCCATCGTGTACGGACGCTTGTCGTTGATGAAGCAGACCAAATGTTGGAAATGGGTTTCTTGGAATCGCTGGATCAAGTGGCCGTCCGTATGCCGGAAGCTTTGCAAATGCTCGTCTTTTCCGCGAGCATCCCGCAACGCCTTCAACCTTTTTTAAAAAAATACATGAACCAACCGCGCCATGTGCACGTAAAACCGGAACATCCTTCGCCAAAAAACCTAGCCCATTACCTGATTCCGTTACGTAGTCGCGGACGCCAACAATTGGCGGTGGAAATGGCAGCTTTATTGCGGCCGTATTTATGCTTGATTTTTGCGAATACGAAAAAAGAAGCGGAAGAACTAACGGATCTATTTATTGAGCATGGACTTCAAACCGAGTGCATGCATGGAGACCTTTCCCCCCGTGCCCGTAAACGGTCGATGCGAAACATCGAACGTGCGGCTGTGCCTTATGTGATTTGTACCGATATCGCGGCCCGCGGGATGGACATCAAAGGGGTTTCCCATATCATCAATCTGCAATTGCCGCAGGATTTAGAGTATTATTTGCACAGGTCAGGGCGCACAGCCCGGGCGGGAGCTTCAGGTGAAGTGTTCACGATTGTTTCCAAAGAAGATTATCCGGCACTTCACCAATTACAAAAACAACGGTTTACTTTTCAGTATTTGGATATTAAAAAAGGGGAATGGCTTGAAATTGATCAATTAGGCAGTGGTTATGCACCGGGAAGAAAACGTAACCGCCAACCGCAAAAGCAAAAGGATCCGTCCCAGAAACCGAAAAAAATCAAACCCGGTTATAAAAAGAGGAGGAAAAGAAAATGAGTGATCTCCCGCGTTATCTTGGCTCACACGTATCCATGAGCGGAAAAAAAATGCTGCTTGCCTCAAGTGAAGAGGCGGCAAGCTACGGGGCGACCGCGTTAATGATTTATACGGGGGCTCCCCAAAATACGCGCAGAAAAGCAATTGAAGACTTAAATATAGAAGCGGGCAACACGCATATGAAAGAAAATGGCATTGAACAAGTTGTTGTTCACGCCCCTTACATTATCAATGTCGCTAATACACAAAAACCGGAAACATTTGATCTAGGAGTTCGATTTTTACGCTCGGAAATTGAGCGGACAGAAGCGATCGGCGCGACTCAAATTGTGCTTCACCCCGGTTCCCACGTGGGGGAAGGGCCGGAAAAAGGGATACCAAAAATCATTGAAGGACTCAATGAAGTCATTTCCAAGGACCAACATGTGCAAATCGCGTTGGAAACAATGGCTGGAAAAGGTTCCGAATGCGGACGTACATTTGATGAATTAGCGCAAATTATTGATGGAGTTACCCATAATGAGAAGCTATCGGTTTGTTTTGACACTTGTCACACTCATGATGCAGGGTACGATATCATCAATGACTTCGATGGGGTAATGGACGAGTTTGCGAAAACGATCGGCTTGGACCGCTTGAAAGTGCTTCACGTGAATGACAGTAAGAATCCGCAGGGAGCAAGAAAAGACCGGCACGAAAACATCGGCTTTGGGCATATAGGCTTTGAAGCATTAAACAGCATTGTTCATCATGAAACGGTGGCAGACATCCCTAAAATTTTGGAAACGCCTTATGTCGGAGAAGACAAAAAGAATAAAAAGCCTCCCTATAAGCATGAAATTACAATGCTTCGGGAAAAGTTCCATGACCCGGAGATGAAAGAAAAGTTAACGCAACAATAAAAGGGAAGCGGTGCGGAAATGGCACCGCAGTTTTCGGCAAACTTGTACCTGTTGGCTGCTTGCTCGCTTATTGCCGTAAAAAGCCGCCATACTTTTGATAAAGGTCATGAAGCAACATCGCGTGTTCTTGCGATGTTGTTTTTTCCACTTTGTTTATAAATGCGAATACCGATGCTTGATCGGTGAAATCCACTTGTTCTGTCTGAATGAGGTGAACAAGCTTTTGGACCTCGTCATCCGAAAGAAAAACACCTTTATTTTGCGCAAGCGCTTTTAATTGTTGCGGAGTCATGTTCGCTATATACTGTTGAATCATTTGAAAATTCAATGGGTTTCACATCCTTTTTTTTAATTCCAATCCGTCCCACGAGGTGACACAACGGTTTTGCATCGACAAATGCTTACACATCACGTTGTAGAATATGCAGGAAATGCTCTGAAATGTGCGAGGTTTGGAAAGCGATTTTTCATGTAAACTCTATGCATCGGAAAGAGGTTTTAGTATAATTAAGGAAAATGATGGTTACCGGGGCGGTGATGGACGTTTTTACACCGAATCAAAGTAACGTTGGAGAATCATGTCTTTTTGATGAAGTGAGCCGGGAAATTCGATTTGTTTTGAAAATAGACGGAACGATTTTGTATAAAAATAAAGTAGCGGATACCCTTCTATCCGATTTCTCGAATTTTTTTCAGTCACTGCATGAGGGGGAATGGATGCGCTTCATGTCTTTTTTCAGGGAAATGCAGGATACGGGGAACATTCGCGAAACAACTTTCACCCATGCCACGGGTGGGGTTGCTCATTCCGTCTTTTATCGTGGAATTTATCGAAATGAATGCTTTTATTTAACCGGAATAGAGCAATCGCTCCAGACGAAAGAAATCTTGGAGAATTTTGCGGATCGGTTGCCGTATGGGTGGATAAAACTGAACGACAAATTAAAAATAATTGAAAAGAATAGGACTTTCATGGACCTTGTTCTCCCGAAAGTGGAATTTACTGAACTCGAGTTTGAGCGTTTACGGCTGGAATCGGGAGCGGGGGCTTGCATGTACAAAGCAGTGAAAGAAGCGCTTCAATCGAAGAAGGTGAGTGAGCAGCGGGAAGAAGACCGGGAAGCCGGCCGTTTATTTAGGAGTTTAGCTGTATACATACCCGGGAAGCAGGAAGTAATCGGTCTTGTTTTCGATGAGAGTACGGACATAAAATATGAGCAATTGCTTCAGTATAAACAGCAAATGGAATCCGTCTCCCACCTTGCTGCCGGGGTCGCTCATGAACTGCGAAACCCTTTGTCCGTGATCCGGGGGTTCTTGCAACTGTCGGAGTTGACGAACAGCTTTGAAAAATATGCAAAAACCATCTTTGGCGAAGTGGATCGGATGAATAAAATCCTGGAAAATTTCCTGTCGATTTCCAGAAAAAAATTTGATGTACATGCTTTATCTCCCATGGAGGTCATTGACACGGTAGAAGATATTATCCGTTCGGAATGCATGTTAAACAACGTCCATTTTGAGGCGCGCATCGCCGAAACCGCTCGGTTAATTCAGATGAACGAAACGATGATAAAACAAGTGCTTTTAAATTTGCTCCGTAACTCGATGGAGGCGTATACGCCGGAGCAACAGAGAGTCTTTTCTTTAATTTCCCGTGAGCGGTCAAATGATTATGAAATTACGGTAAAAGATAATGGGCCGGGGATACCTGAAGAAATTATGGATAAAATAGGTGAACCTTTTAACACGAGCAAAGAAAAAGGGACGGGAATCGGTATCTCATTATCGAAAAAAATTATCGAAGACCATGGTGGCACATTCCATGTGGAAAGTGAAAAAAATAAAGGAACGACCACCATTATCACTTTGCCTTTTGAGTGACTTTTTATGATCAAGCAGGTGCAAGCCGGCTTCCGACCCCTGTTACAACTCTTCGCTCGGTCTCCATGATCGGTTTATTTCACTTTTTTGTTTCGGTCTTCATGAAGCAGTCATGGCGGCCGAATGCCATTTTTCTCTTTCTCCAGGCTTCAGAGACTGTCCAATTATGTTTCCTTCCTCATTGTCCTCTAATGATCCTCCATTTACAAATAAACAATGATACGGTATACTAAAAAAATCGTAATCATTCTGTTTTAGCAATTCGTTTTGGGATGGAGGTCCTTGAATGGATCGTACACAAAAACCTGTTATTGATATTCAACATATCACTTATCGCTATGAACGTTCTCCTGTCTTGGACGATGTGAGCCTGACCGTACAGCCGGGCACTTTTCTCGGGCTCGTCGGCCCGAATGGCTCCGGAAAATCTACATTGATTCGTTTAATGCTCGGTCTTTTGAAACCGCAAATGGGCGACGTACGCCTTTTTGATACTGAGGTTCGCAAATTCTCCAATTGGGGAAAAATAGGATATGTGTCACAAAAAGCCAATCGTTTTAACGCCGGATTTCCCGCTACGGTCTTCGAAGTGGTGTCCATGGGTTTGTTTGGCCCAGTCGGCTTATGTCGCTTTTTGGGAAAAAAGGAACGGACACGTGTGCATGAGGCGTTGGACACCGTTGGAATGAAGGCGTATGCGAAGCAGCCGATCGGCCGTTTATCTGGAGGCCAGCAACAACGGGTATTTATCGCTCGCGCGCTTGTCAGCAACCCGGAATTGCTCATCCTTGATGAACCGACGGTTGGCGTTGATGCCAATGCCGCTCAACGGTTTTATGATTTATTAGCGGCACTTAATCAACAGCACGGCCTTACACTGATCCTTGTAAGCCATGATGTCGGTACCATGACGCGTTATGTCTCGGACATTGCTTGCTTGAATCAACGTTTGCATTTTCACGGCAGCAAATCGGAATTTGAAGAAAATCCGGATTTCTCTGCGCTGTATGGGCACGAGGTCCAACATGTCGTGCATGAACATGGAGAACTCACCCAATGATCGATGTATTTTTTCAATATGATTTTCTTCGTCAAGCTTTGTTGTCCGGGATTATGATAGGCTTGGCCGCACCTTTGCTCGGAGTTTTTCTCGTCGTTAAACGGATGTCGCTCGTGGCGGATGCCCTGTCCCACATTACACTGACCGGCATTGCTTTTCATTTTTTGTTGGCATCGTTTTTTATCACGCTGGCAGACATTGATCCGTTATATATGGGCATGGCGTTCGCGCTGCTTGGTGCGTTGTTGATCAATCAGTTGCGCAAAGTATACAGCCATTTTAAAGAGTTGGCGATCCCGATTATTTTGTCGGCCGGGATTGGCCTCGGCGTTGTGTTTATTTCGATTGCAGATGGATTTAATACCGACTTGTTTGCGTATTTATTCGGAAGTGTTGCCGCGGTTGGCCGTACGGATTTTTATACAATTTTAGTGGTTACTGTGATTGTCGCATTGCTTTTAATTCTTTTCTATAAAGAGTGGTTTTTCCTCTCTTTTGATGAAGAGCAGGCGATGGTCTCCGGGTTGCCGGGCAAATGGTTGGATGTTGTCTTTATGCTTCTTGTGGCGCTTGTTATTTCAGCAGCGATGAGGATCGTCGGCATTTTACTCGTCTCTGCCTTGATGACGCTTCCGGTTGCTGCCGCTATGCAATGGGCGAAAAGTTTCAAGCAGATGTTTTTTTATTCGGCGATTTTTGGAGAAATTGCTGTGCTGGCAGGAATCATTTTCGGATTTTATCTGGATTTGGCGCCCGGCGGAGTCATTGTTGTGGTTGCTGTTGCCATCTTGCTCTTTAGTCTTGGAGTGAAAAAAATAGGAAAAAAAGTGCCCCAACCTCCAATTTCCAGCCTTAGAAAGGAGCGTTGACATGGATGCACAGAAGGCGATAAACACGTTAAAAGAACGAGGGTATAAATACACAGACAAACGAAAAGAAATCATCGAGTTTTTGGATGAGCAAAAAGGCTATGTATCGGCCAAACAAGTCCTCATGTTCATGCAAGAACAGTATGACGGACTTAGCTTCGACACGGTTTACCGCAATCTTTCCTTATTTGCCGATCTGGGCATTTTGGAAGCCAGTGAATGGGAGGGTGAGAAGCGTTTTCGCCTTAGTTGCGAGGAAGACCATCATCATCATATGATTTGTTTAAGGTGTGGCAAAACGAAGCATATTCCTGTTTGTCCGATGGAACACTTTCATGCAGGGGGCGATGATTTTAAAATAACCAGCCATAAATTTGAAATTTTTGGTTACTGCACGCCTTGCCAACATTCATAACGCCTGAAAGGTCGTCATGCTTATAAAGCAACCGGACTTTACGTGTGTTCAGATAAAAATAACGCACTAACCAATACTTTCATCCGATAATTCACGGTCTCGCCAGCCAGACTATAAATACCCGGGGATCAAACCGGGTAAGGGGGAGATCAGGTTGGCGGACGAAGGTCGCGAGGGTCAGCAGCCGGATCGGGAAGAAACGAACCAGGAAGATCGACTGGAAGAAAGACCCGTGATGGTTGACCCGCTTATCGAAAGTTATAATGGGGAGTATATGGAAGAAACCTCAGCAGAAATCGCTTCCCCGAGCGTGGATGCCGAGCAGACGAATCGAGCTTCGGATCAATCGGATGAACCAATGCAAGGAGAAGAGCCGGCGGTTAATGACGATTCCCTAGGAATGGGCTTAGGTACGGCAGCGATTATTATTTCGCTCGTATCGCTCTTTTTCTTGCCGGTCATTTTAGGTGCGGCAGGGATTATTACCGGCTTTTTTGCTCGTCAGAAAGGTGCTTCAGCACTTGGTTGGTGGGCCATCGGTATCGGGGCTGCGTCTATCCTCATCTCCATTTTCTTCGCACCATTTATGTGACCGTAACAAACAACTGCCCGCTCTTCTTCGTGAGCGGGCAGTTGTTTTGTTTTATTTTACCGGCCATTATTGGGTAGTTTCTGCTTCTTTGAGTTTTGCGTAGTGTTCTTCCGCCAATTTATCGACCTCTTTTTTCAATTCGTCGACCATGGTTTCTTCGGGAACTTTGCGAACGATTTCTCCATGGCGGAAAAGAAGTCCTTCTCCCTTCGCTCCCGCTATACCGATATCAGCCTCCCGGGCTTCCCCGGGACCGTTGACGGCACACCCAAGAACGGCGACTTTAATCGGAGCTTTAATTTTAGCGATGTAGTCTTCAACGTCGTTGGCGATGCTGATAAGGTCGATCTCAATCCGTCCGCACGTCGGACATGCAATTAAGGTGGCTGCATCTGAAGCGAGCCCGAATGTTTTTGTCAGTTCACGCGCGACTTTTACTTCCTCGACCGGATCGGCACTGAGGGAGATGCGCATCGTATTTCCAATGCCTTTATCCAAAAGCGCCCCTAGACCGGCAGCACTTTTGACCGTTCCGGCAAATAATGTCCCGGATTCGGTGATTCCCAAATGAAGAGGGTAGCTAAAAGCTTGCGCAGCTTTAGTATAGGCTTCGGTCGCCAGATCAACATTGGATGCTTTCATGGAGACGATAATGTCATGAAAATCCAACTCTTCCAGAATCGCGATATGATGCAAAGCACTTTCGACCATTGCATCGGCAGTTGGGTAGCCATATTTTTCAAGAAGATGGCGTTCAAGCGATCCGGCATTTACGCCGATGCGTATGGGAACACCTTTTTCTTTGGCAGCTTCGACAACCATTTCGACTTTTTCGCGCGATCCAATGTTTCCGGGGTTGATTCGAATTTTATCTGCACCGGCTTCGATGGCTTTCAGCGCTTTGCGGTAGTCAAAGTGAATATCAACGACCAAGGGGATGTTGATGCGGGATTTAATCTCGGGAAGTGCATCTGCAGCTCTATCGTTAGGGCAAGCGACCCGAACGATATGGCATCCTGCTTCTTCAAGACGCAAAATCTCTGCAACCGTTGCTTCGACATCCTCCGTCTTCGTTGTCGTCATGCTTTGAATGATCACTTCATCACTACCGCCAATGACTAGATTGCCGACACGAACCGGCCTCGTTTTCGTTCGGTGGATGATTTCGCTCATATTCGTTTTCCGCCCCTTTACATGAGCTTTATGACAAAATGTAAACGGCTCATTTGTTATGTTGCGTACCCATTTCTTATTGTAGCAACGAACCACCAAAAATGGCAAGTAATCGGGAAGGTTCAGCCTTCATAAAGGGGAATGTGTAAACGTTTCCTTCGTGCAGTTGCTCGGGTGGTTGGCCGTCATTTAAGTATTGAAAGTCATTCTTGATGGCTGCCATGTCCATCGGCATGCCCTCATCATGAAGCTGTTCGACGATGGTTAATAACGTCTGGCCGGCTTCAATCTCAACATCGACGGTGTGATCAAAATGCGTTTGTGTGATTTCCATTGTTTCGTTCGTCGTTTCCGGCGAGGGATCAACGACTGGAAGGGTTCCCCGGGTGACGTCGTAATATATGGCAAATATAATTGTCGCGATTGCGAGAATCCAGAACCATTTTTTCATGAAAAATACCTCCTCTATCCAAAAGATATGCTTGTCCCTTAAAAAAATGCTGACAAAATAACAAAAACTCTATATTTTCCTTTTCTTTTCGGGTTGAATGTGGTATGAAAAGAGGGTAAGCCATTATGAGGGGGAGCAAAAAATGAAAAAAATCGTTGCAGGGGTAACAGCGGCCGTATTGGCAGGGGCGGGTGTCCTTTCCACACCGTCCGGAGCAGCTGCCGACGCGGCGCCGGGTGATATTATTATTACCCTTGGCGAAGATTTAAGCGATGAAGAAAGAGAAATGGTTTTATCGGAAATGGATGGCGATGAACAAGACCAGATCGTAGAAGTGACCAATGAAGAAGAACATGAATATTTGGGTGAGTTCATTCCTTCGGGAGAAATCGGAAGCAACGCGATTTCCTCGTCACAAATCACCATTGCTGAAGCAGGTTCCGGAATAGATGTAGATACCAACCGCATCAATTACGTAACGGAAGGCATGTACGCGAATGCACTCGTCACCGCAGGTGTCGAAGACGCCGAGATTTACGTCACCGCACCGTTTGAAGTTTCCGGAACCGGGGCGCTAACAGGGATCATTAAAGCTTATGAAATCGAAACAGACATAGATATTGACGAAGATCAAAAACGCGTTGCCAACGAAGAGCTTGTACGGACCGGGGAACTAAGTGAAAATCACGGAACCGAAGAAGCAACGGAGCTAATGGCGAGAATTAAAGAAGAAATTTCGGAAGAAGACGTAGAAACGGAAGAGGATTTGCGAAACCTCATCGAACGTATTGCCGATGAAGTTGGGGTTACGTTAACGGATGAAGAAATGGACGGGCTTGTATCTTTGTTTGAACGTATGCAAAACTTGGACATCGACTGGGATCGAGTGCAGAATCAGATTGGCCAAATTCGCGATAACATCGATGAATGGATGAGCTCTGAGGAAGCGCAAGGATTTGTCCAGTCCGTCCTCGACTTTTTCAGTGAAATGATCGACACGGTTCGCGGGTGGCTTGAAGGCAGCGGCGGATCGGAATCCAATTCATAAATAAACGTTAAAGAAACTCACGGTATTGTTCATCGTGAGTTCTTTCTTTGGCTATGTTGATGCGCCCGCCTATTAAAGCGTTTTATAAAAAAAGAACTTCTGCTACAATATAGGTAGATGATTACCTTGGGAACGTATAGGGAGAACCGGAGATTGGGAAGGAGTGCTTAACCAATGGAATGGCTGAATATTAGCGTTTTCGGCTTTCTCGTCGTTTTTTTAGCAACGATGTTTTTTCTAGGGGAATTACTTGTAAAAGCAAGAGGGATATTCGGAATCATTGGATTTTCATTGATTACGCTGTACTTTGCCCATCATATTGGAGATACATCAGGGTTATGGGTCGTTATCCTTTATGCAGCGGGTTTGGCATTGATTGTCACGGACGGGAAAGTGCTCGGTGACGGAACATTATCGTTTATTGGCGTTGTTTTAATGATTGTTGGCTTGACGGTCCCGGCACCGGATTTAATGTACGCGTTCCTCGTCGGATTCGCGGTGATTTTGGGAGGGCTGGCATCCTTTTTCTTTACCAAAGTGTTCCCGAACCGTGAAATGTGGTCGAAGATGACATTGACCGAGACGATGTCGAGCGAGGAAGGGTACAATTCCATGAACGAAGGGTATAGCGATCTAGTCGGGAAAGAAGGGACAACACTGACGGATTTTCGTCCGATTGGCACGGTGGAAATCGAAGGGCAAACGTACAGCGCGACAACGGGTGCAGCTTGGCTTGAAAAAAACACCGAAGTCAAAGTGACATCGGTGGACGGCACCAGAATTGTTGTTAGTCCCAATAAGACGAATGAAGCTTAAAAAAAGCGTCCTAAATAGGGCGCTTTTTTACTACTTGAGACATTATGATTGATTTTCTTTTGTTTGGTTTTGTCTTCTCTTTGCATATTCCACCTTTAGTTCGTCTTCGATGCCGATCTCGTCCATAGGCACGCCGGTGCGGTAGGCGGAGCGGGCAACGGTGAGTGTAACGATTGGCGTGGTGAGAAATACGAATAAGATGACAAGAAGCAGGGTGCCCAGGAAAATATCCTGTTGCAAGAGAAAAAAGAGAAAAGTGCCTAACATGGACATGATAACTCCGCCAGTCGCGTTCTTTCCAGTGGCGTGCATGCGTGCATAGACGTCTGGAAAACGCATGAGCCCAAAAGCAGCAAATAGACTGAAAATCGTCCCCGCTCCTGCAAAAAAGACAATGATCCATTCAATAGCGGTCAAAGATAACACCTCTTTCCAGGTACTTGGCGATAGCTATGGATCCGAGACAGGCGAGAATCGCGATCACGACGACGACGTCTGCATAGGCAATGGTTTCATGAATGATCATGATGCTTCCCACGAAACCAATGAGAAGCAGTCCGACCGTATCCAAGGCCAGAGCCCGGTCCGCCATGGTCGGGCCCAAAATGACTCTTATTAAACAGAGAAAGATAGCCAGGGATTTAATGGATAGGAAAATAATCATAATGGTTTCAAAGATCATGTGGCCGGGTCACCTCCAGAATGGTTTTCTCAAAGACGGTCTGCACCTTGTTGATAACGGCTTGTTTGTCCCTGATGTCCAGTGCATGGACGTAAACGTACTGGTTATCATCCGAGAATTCGATCGCCATGGTTCCCGGTGTCAATGACATCATTACGCCAAACAGTGCCTTTTCCGTGTTGGATTCCAGCCGGGTTGGCACGGCGATGAAACCGGGCGCAATCTTCATGTTGACGCTGGCAAGAATGCTCATCACATAAAAATTGGCGGAAATGAGTTCTCTGAAAAACACGATAATCAGTTTGAGCAAGTAAGCGGCTCTTTTCAGGTAAAACTCAGCCCTCATAAAATGGGCGAGAACTCGGACGACGATCGCTCCTATCACATAACCGAAAACAGCGTCTTGCACGGTGTAACTGTTGAAGAAGAGCATCCAGGCGAACATAACCAAAATATTTGTGAATAGTTGGAAGGCCATGAGATCTACTCCTTTAATACAGAATCGATGTAGATTGAAGGGTCCAACAACTGCTCGGCGATTTCCATTGAAAAACCGAAGGACCATTGCGCTCCCACACCGATTGTGATCGTGAGGAAGACTAAAGGAAGCACAGGTGCAAGGACATCCATGATAGGTGTCTCGCCCTGTTTATTGGAATGTTTCTGTTCGCCCCAGAAAGCATTGATGAAGATTTTCAGCATGGAAAACAACGTTAGCAGTCCGACGAACATGGCAACAAATGCGATCAGATAGCTCGCTTCCTGCAAACTCTCCAAAACCAACGCAAATTTCCCGAAAAACCCGCTTAGCGGCGGGATTCCGGCGATGGACAAGGCCGGGATCAGAAACAACCACGCCAAGGACGGATGGGTTTTCAGTATACCACCGGTTTTTTTCAAGTCGGTTGTTCCCGTTATTCGTTCTACGACACCCGAAAACAGGAGCAGTGACGTTTTGACAAAAATGTGGTGGAAGTAATAAAAAATCGTCCCTGCCAAAGCCAATGGCGTAAATAAGCCGATCCCTATAACGATGTAGCCGAGCTGGCTGATGATATGATAAGACAGTATCTTTTTTAAATCGAAGGATGATACCGCGCCAAGAACACCAAGCAGCATAGTGAAACCGGCGATCAAAAGGATGAGGAAATGATGGGTGAATGCCACATCTTGTGTAAAGATGAGCGTATACGTACGAATAATTGCATACACCCCTACTTTGGTCAGGAGACCGCCGAACAGGGCTGTAATGGCTATCGGCGCCCCGTAATAGGCCCGTGGAAGCCAGAAATAAAGCGGAAACAATGCCCCTTTCATGGCAAATACAATGAAAAATACGATGGCAACGACCGGCAATGCCCCTGTTTCTTCAAGCCCATCGATGCGTTCGGCGATATGGGCCATATTCAACGTCCCTGTGATGCCGTACAGATAGGCAATTCCTGCCAGAAACAGCATGGATGCGAAAATGTTGATAATCGCGTACTTGAAAGATTCACGCAGCTGAAATTTAGTGCCTCCGATGACAATCAGTGCATAGGAGGAAAGAAGCATCACTTCAAAAAACACGAACATATTGAAAATGTCGCCAGTCAAAGCCGCTCCGTTCACCCCGGTGATAAGGAAGAAGAATAACGGATGGAAATAGTATCTCTCCCTTTCCGGGTGCAGTGTCCTGAAAGCAAAAAAGAGACAACAGACACCGACCAATGAAGAGACGGCAACGACGGTGACAGACAATAAGTCAGCCACCATGACAATCCCGAATGGCGCGGACCAAGTTCCCAGTTCCAAGGTGGCAATCCCACCATTATTATAAACGTAAACGGCCAGATATAAAGATGCGGCCAGTGTCGCTATCGCTGATAATCCGCTCATAAACCGTTGAATGCGGTGCCGCTTGACGAGCAATATGAGCAGCGCGCCTGCAAGAACAGGGATCAAAATAGGCAGTACAACTATATTACTCATTATCAGCACCTCTCAATTTTTCCAGGTCGTCTGTTTTATGGGATTTGTACGTTCGGTATGCCAAAACAATAAGGAAAGAGGTCAAACCGAAACCGATGACGATCGCTGTTAGGATGACGGCGTGCGGTAAAGGGTCGGTGGATTCGCTGCCGCTCAAATCAACGAGCGGGGCTGAACCTGTGTTTAAACCAGCCATTGTAAGAATGAGCATATGAACAGCGTGAGAGATGACCATAAATCCACCTATAACTCTAAGCAAACTTCTGCAAAGCAAGAGATATGTGCCCACACTGAAAAGGACGCCGATCCCTATGAATATTAAATATTCCATTAGTCCTCATCTTCCTCCTCTTCATCACCGGCAATATTTAACATAATAACCATAGCTGCCCCGACCACGACGAAATAGATGCCCAAGTCAAAGGGCAGGGCAGTTGTCAGTTCTATTTCACCGAAAAAAGGAATATCGAAGTAATCGAAATACTGGGTGAGATAAGCGTCATTGGTGAAAAAGCCAATGGCACCAGTACCCAGGGACAATACCAGCCCAATAGAAATTAAACCGGGAAATGTAAAACGGATGTATTCATTGGCTTTAACCCGGTCAAATACAAGGTAGATAAATGCGAGCGCACATGCTGTCGTCAGCCCTCCGATAAAACCTCCGCCGGGGTTGTTATGGCCGGCAAAAAGAAAGTACAGCGAGAAGGCAAGGACGAAGTAGCTCGTGGTTATTAACAGAACCTGTTGCATGACGTCATGGGACCGTGAATACTTCATATATCTTCCCCTCCCTTGAACCGGTGTTTAACCAACATGATGACAGCCAGTGCGACGATGCCGAGCACCAAAGCTTCCAGAACCGTGTCAAAGCCACGAAAATCAACGAGCGTTACGTTGACGATATTATATCCGCCTCCAAGAGGAACGGCATTTTCGATAAAGTAATCGGAAATGGCGGTAAAGTCCAAATCAAGCCTCAACGCGTAAGCGCTAATCGAAATCATGGTAACAAGCGCTCCTGCGCTGGCGGCAATGAGAACATTCACGGTTTTATAGGACCGGCTCTTCGTCTCGGTCGTCATTTCAGGTAAATGCCGGAACGCGAGCATAAGCACGATGAGCAGCACCGTTTCCACGAGCAGTTGCGTCAAAGCCAGATCCGGGGCACTAAAGATGGTGAAAAATAACGCTACCATCAGCCCGAGAACACCGATCGAGATGATAAAGGTGATCCGTGATTTGATAAACGGCAGGACGGCCGCGGACCCCACCAAGATGAACATAACCCCGTACATATACAACGGTGTGTCCATGGTGGAGGCCATTCCTTCAGGAAGTTCCTGGAAGGAGCCCGATCGCCACATGGTAACAGCCAGCAGCGCGACGATGAAGACCAGCATATACACGAAATAATCCCGAAGGCGGCCGGTCATCTGCAAACGTGTAATCCACTGAGAACTGTCTTGCAATTTGTCTATCCCTTGATCATAGAATAGGTTGACCACATCCCGGTCCTTGCTGTAAATCTCCCACTCTGTCCATTTGTTGTGGTACAGGAACGCGAGGACACCAACAGCGACGACCCCAATGGACATGAACAGTTCGATCTCTAAACCGTGCCAAAGGGTTAAGGAATAAGGGTCCAGTTCAACGGAAATTCCGGTAAGAATGCTCGTCACCGAAGGGTGAATCAAGACATTGGTTAAAATGTTTGGAAACAAACCAAGGATAATGACGAGACCGCCAAGTAAAACGGGGCTCACCAGCAGACCCGGGGATGCCTCGTGCACATCGACCCAGTAATTGGCCCTGTCGTATTTGCCCATAAAAGTTTTATAGAACATGAACGCACAATAGATGAATGTGAAAACACTGGCTAACCAGGCGATCATCGGGATGATGATGGCCCATTCCCCCATGCCGAAAAAGGGCAGTTCGGTGACTTCAATCATGTTGCCGAAAAACATCTCTTTACTGATAAAGCCGTTAAACGGAGGGATGCCCGCCATTGCTGCCAAGCCTACCGCAGAGACGGTGAATGTGACAGGCATGATCGTCATTAAGCCGCCAAGCTTATAAAGATTTCTCGTTCCGGTTTCATGGTCGATGATACCGGCGACCATGAAAAGGCTCCCCTTAAAGGTCGAGTGGTTAATTAAGTGAAACATGGCCGTGACAATGGCCCCGGCATACATAATTTCCAGCTCGGGATCCTGTGTGTAAAGAGCGGCGGAACCCACACCGAGCAGAGACATAATAAGTCCCAGTTGGCTGATGGTGGAAAAAGCCAGAATCGCTTTGAGGTCTTTTTGCCGGATTGCAGAGATTGCGCCCCAGAACAGGGTGAACAAACCGGTTATGAGGATGATCCAAAACCATTCTGCTGAACCTCCGAAAATGGGCATCATCCGGGCAACGAGGTAAATGCCCGCTTTCACCATCGTTGCGGAGTGCAGATAGGCACTGACAGGCGTGGGAGCCTCCATGGCATCAGGGAGCCATATATGGAAGGGAAATTGAACCGACTTTGTAAATGCTCCGAGAAGGACTAGAATCATGGCCGGGAGGAAGAGAGCATGGTCCATGATCCCATCTGCCCCACCGATTATTTCCCTGATGCTGAAAGTCCCGGTCATCATATACAAAAGCATGAATCCGACTAGCATGGCAAAACCGCCGAATACCGTGATGAGCATCGACTTCTGCGCTCCGAACATCGATTTTTTCCGGATGAACCAAAAACCGATCAGCAAGGTGGATGCCAGGCTTGTTAACTCCCAGAAAGCATAAAGGACAATAAGATTGTCCGACAAAACAACGCCAAGCATGGCACCGATAAACATGAGCAGGTACACATAAAAGTGCTGCAGACGTTCCTTCTTTTTATCCAGATAATAGATAGAGTATAAAACCACTAACGTCCCGATGCCTGTGATGAGCAGAAGAAACAGAAAACTGAGTCCGTCAAGATAGACGGAAAAATTGATATCGAGCATGGGCACCCAGGGTACCGTATGAAGCATCGACTCTCCGTCGGCAATCAAGGACGAGTAACTGATCCAACTCACAACAACGAGGGCGAGCGGAACAAAAAGAACAAACCAGCCTGTATGTACGCGAGGAAACACTCTTCCTAACAAAGGCACAAAAATGGCTGCCAAGAAAGGAATGAGAATAATCCAATGTAATAAAGACAAAAAAATCACTCCTGATGATTGGAATGTATCGTGATGAAGCATACGATGATGGCTCACAATCGTTCGTTTCCGGAAGATTGGGCGGGCATCCGGACGCATGCACAGGGTGAGCTGGCATTATCAGAACAGCTCCTGTTCCCTTTCTCTAGGTTACACAACAATATACTAACATACGGTTGTGTAACCCGATCAACCCATACGATTTATCATCAGGAAAAAAACGATCCGCCGTCACAAGTCGACATCAATAAGCGGAGTTCCGATTTCCTCCTGTTTAACACCGATATAGTGTAATGTTTCCGAAGGTGTTGCGTGATGGAAACGTTCTTCAAGCAAAGATAAAGAAACGCCCTGGATGAACGCATGATAACCGAATGTTTTTCGCAGTGTGTGGGTTCCAATATGGCCATGGATGCCGACATCGGTGGCTGCCCGCCGTATGATCCGATAGGCCTGCTGCCGTGTGATGGCCTGGTGGTTGTAATTTGAAAGGAAGACATGTTCTTCCAAGCGAAGGGTTGTTTTTTCTTTGATGTACTTACGTATGGCTTGTTTTGCACTTTTGTTTAAGTAAATGGCTTGTTCGTTATCGGATATCACCAAAAACTCCTTAGGTTTGCCGTTCTCATTCATGATATGTTTTATCCGTAGTTCCAGTAAGTGGCTGACTCTGAGCCCGGTGTTGATCCCAAGCGTGAAAAGTAAATAATCCCGGAGTGAACGTTGTTTTAAGCTCTGTTTGATCGCCCGTATTTGATCCAGGTCCCGAATCGGTTCTACATATTCCATAGTTACCTCCCCATTAGCAGTGCATGAATTTGGCAATATTATACATAGGATAGCAAAAAATGAGCATCTTTCCCTTTTTAACATTACGGATATTGCGGAAGTTTAAAAAGAGAAAGTGTGTAACAAAAACGGTTAATCCTTGGATCGACCAATTATAGGATAAATAATGTAGCGTGTATTTGTCGAACTAGTGTCAGCGCTTTTAGGATGTTATTATAAACATAATAACAAGATCTTACCGAATCTCTCGATCAACGTACATACCTCTATGAGGGTAATGAGATGAACGTATCTTTTTGTTTCATTCAAAGGTGGAAACAGATGTCAGGGGGAGGTCAACATGAAGAAAATCGAAGGTCATGTAGATGAAAGAATTATGGTATTTGTGTATTATGGAGCGAACAGTGAGAAGCTTATTCAGCGTGGATGCAGAATCGCGGGTATGCTTGGATGCCCTTTATACATTTTGACGATTGACCCAAACCCACTCGATCAACTGGACGCTGAGAAAGCGGATTACGTTAATCGTTGGAAGACGTTGGTAAATGAATATGGCATCGATGAACTTATCATCAAGGATAATGAAGCGCGCCCTGTTTCAAAAGTGATCGGGGAAGTTGCTCGGGAAAAGCATATCACCCAGATAATTCTCGGCCAGACGACCCAGAGGCGCTTGAGCGAAATCGCGAAAGGGTCGTTGATAAAATCGCTTTTGAAAGAGATCCCATTCATTGATCTCCATCTCGTCACGGTTGCCCGTACTTTGGAAGGTGAGCAAGGCCATTTTGAAAAAGGTGTCCGTGCCTATTTGGTCCGGAAAGGGGAATATCACCGCCTCTCTTTCAATCACACAGCGGATAGCGAGCACGAAGGTTTGTTTTTCAAGGAATTGGGCACGGATTTCAACAACGGTATATTTAAATTTATGAAAGATGGAGAGACTATGCAGGTTCACGTCACAGATGATTACGTTAAGGAATTGAAGAATGTAAGCATCACGGAGTCTGTGAAATAGCACAAGACGAAAAGATCTTCCGAAAACGACTGGCACACGGCGTTCTCGGAAGATTTTTTTAGTAGGTAAGAAAGTATAAATCAACTTTCTTACCTACATAAGTGCAACTAAGGCTTTCGGAGCGACCGAGCATAGGTCGTGTCATTTAACAGGTGGAACCCCTGTTTGATAAGGCTCTAACCAAGCCATCAATAGCGAGTCTTGGACTCAACGGAGTAATCCATTGGGTTAAGCGTAGACAGTTAGGTCGTAGGCCTGAAAGTGATTGAGCCTCGTAAATAGTTAAAACGGGGAGGTTGACGGTGTCGAAAGACCGGAAAACGACACTCCGTATGTCATTATCGGTGAGATATACGGAGCTCCCTCGGGGTCGGAGAGCCAGGCATGCGATACAATGATGACACGAGAACTCGGGAGATCCTGTTTGTTCTTTCTTCAGTCGAAGGGAGTATGGTTGACCAAGCGATACAAAGCGAGGAAACCAGACGACAGCAGGAAGTCGGATGACCGCGTAGTACCGATGACGTCGGGTAACGCCGAAAGAGGGAAGGCAAGTGTCACGCCGACATCACCTTAACAAGGGACACATTCCCTACACACGGAGGTAGGAACACGGAATGGAAACAAAACTTGCTAGGATAGCAGAATTAGCTAAGCACAACCCAGCTATGACATTCACATCTCTTGCGCACCTGCTGAATCCTGAATACCTTATGCAATGCCATCACCAACTCCCTAACCGTAAGGCAGCTGGTGTAAAGGGAACAACCAAGATAACGTACGAGCAAAATCTTGAGGAAAATATCGAAGACTTAGTGTCTAGAATGAAACAGAAGAGCTATCGGCCCAGCCCAGATAAGCGGGTCTATATTCCAAAGGATGAAAAGGGAAAGAAGAGACCCCTGGGGATTCCTGAACACGAAGATAAAATTGTTCAGAAAGGGATGGCGCCCATTTTGAACGCCATCTATGAGAATGATTTTCTGGATTGTTCATTTGGATTTCGTCCCCAGCGTAATTGTCATGATGCATTGAAGGTATTAAATGGGTATATAGAGAGAAGATATGTGAATTACATCGTGGATGTGGATATCAAAGGTTTCTTTGATCATGTTGACCACAAGTGGATGATGGCATTTCTGAAAGAACGTATTGGAGACCCGAGCTTTCTCCGAATCATTGCCCGTTTCCTCAAGGGCGGATACATGGAGCAAGCGAAACATTATAAGACGGAGAGCGGAACGCCGCAGGGAAACCTGATATCGCCGATACTAGCGAATGTGTATCTGCACTATGTTTTGGACCTGTGGTTTGAACAGCATGTGAAGAAAAGAATCAAAGGGCAGGCATATCTTGTGCGATACGCAGATGACTTTGTCTGCTGCTTTCAGTATCATGAAGATGCGCATGCATTCTACGATGCACTCAAGTTGAGGTTGAACAAATTTAACCTGGAAGTGGCGGAAGATAAAACGCAAATTATTCCGTTTGGGAGGTTCGCTGCGGAGAATCATAAAAAGGCGGGGAAAGGGAACCCGCCAACGTTTGATTTTCTTGGTTTCACCCATTATTGCGGCAAAAGCAAGAAAGGCAAATTTCGTGTGAAACGCAAAACAAGCAAGAAGAAAATAGCCTCCAAGCTCAAACAAACGAACCAATGGCTGAAAGCTCACCGTCATCTGGCTATGAAGGACATTGTCCGTAGACTAAGCCGTTCTCTGAATGGTTATTACAACTACTACTGTATCACAGACAACGTAACCGCAGTGGTGAGGTTCCGGGATGCGGTCATCCAACAATTTTTCAAATGGATGAACCGGAGAAGCCAACGAAAGTCGTTCGGTTGGGAGAAGTTTCAGTTATTTCTTATTAAGTTTCCCTTACCGAAACCAAGGGCCAAGGTGAACATCTATGAACGAAGGAACCATATTAGCTATATTTTGTGAAAGATGTTGGTGAGGAGCCGTGTGCGTTAATTGCGCCCGCACGGATCTGTGAGGGGGAGGAGCACAATCCATACAAAAGGTGAGGCTCCCTCCTACTCGACCCATAAAAGCTTGGCGAAAAGCCAAGTTTTCTAATACTATAAAAAGGTTTAACCGTTTTATTCTTCCCGGGTCCGGCGAGATTTGGGTTTCGGGAGCGTGCGGAAAACGAGGATGGAGATCCCGATCACGAGCAGCCAATAAACCCAGAAGGAGAAATCGCCATTACGGCCGGCGACGTCGAGAAACGCTCCCACTATCGAGGGGAGTGTAGCGATATATGCACTCATTACCCACATATGGCGATACTGCAACCGGGCGGGGTAGAATTTTTTAAGCAGCAATCCAATCCCCGAGATTACGAATACCCCGATAAACTTCATTCCCGACGCAAACAAATACAAGAGGATCAATATTAAGGCGATAAAAGCGGGAAGAAGCTCTAAAAAGCTGCCGGTTGCTTCTTGTAGTTCAGCTTTTGTAAAACTAAATGCTCCATACTCCAATTGCTCCACATCCCCGTCGGCCACCATGAAGGCGCGATCCTCCAAAAGGGCAGTGACGTTTGCTTCGCCGTCGAGATCGCTCGGATGCACTTGCCCTGAGTCATCAAGGAGGACCAAGGTATCATCGATATGGGTCGTAAACGGCATTTGCTCGTGTTCCACCGCCAATGTTCCCGATTCCACTTCATAATCGGGGATATCCTCGGCGAGGACGTGCTGCAGGCGATCGCCGGCGGAGAGGGCGAACGAACTGATGGAAATGGCGGCAGGAACATTGATGATGAGTACGAGCAAAAACACATACAAAATCGTTCTGCCGATCTTTTGCATGCGAAAACGACCGATCATTGACGGGGAAAACAAGCTGTAAAAAAAAGATTTCCAAATATTCAAAGTGATGACGCTCCTCTATTATGTAAGGGTAAGGCGATGCGTGCCGTGTCGATTATATCAGAAAAACGAAAATTATTGTTTACAAAGCCGTGAAGTTGATGAATAATAGACAAGGATAAACCATTGCAACATGATTAATACCTTTAATTTTTTCTTTGTGAAGGGATGAGCGATTTTGGACCTGCAAGAGCTCCTGTTTATGTTTTTCGGGGGCTGGGGATCTTTCTGTTTGGCCTTAAATACATGAGTGACGGCCTTACGAAAATTGCCGGTGACCGCTTGCGCGAGTTGTTGGATCGGTTCACCTCCAATCCGGTCAAAGGTGTGATTACGGGGATCGTGGTGACGGTATTGTTACAGTCAAGCAGCAGTACGACTGTGCTGACCGTCGGGCTGGTAAATGCCGGTTTTATGACTTTGCGTCAAGCCATTGGCGTCATTATGGGCGCAAATGTGGGAACGACCGCTACCGCCTTCATCATTGGAATCGACATCACGGAATACGCGTTGCCGATTATTTTTATCGGTACATTTTTCATCTTTTTCTTTAAAAATAGAAAGGCGAACAATTATGGGCAAGTGATATTTGGGTTTGGCGCTTTGTTCCTTGGCCTCTCTGTCATGGGAGACGGCGTCTCTCCGTTGGCGGACAGTCCGGCATTTGAGGACCTTACCATCAGCATGAGCGATAATCCCCTTTTGGGGGTTATCATCGGAACTGCCTTCACGGTGATCGTCCAAAGTTCAACAGCGGCTATCGGCTTGTTGCAACAACTCTACGATACGGGGGCGATTGGATTAAACGCAGCGCTTCCCGTCTTATTCGGTGATAACATCGGGACGACGATTACAGCGGTGTTAGCATCCATCGGTGCGTCGGTTGCGGCAAAGAGGGCAGCGCTCAGCCACGTTTTGTTCAATTTGATAGGTGCTGTCATCATTCTTATTTTACTGCAGCCATTTTCGGTATTTATAGCTTATCTGGAGGAAGCCTTCAACCTCGGTCCGCCCATGACCATTGCTGTTGCCCATGGGTCCTATAACATTGCGAACTTGTTGATTCAAGTATCATTTATCGGCGTTCTGGCAACAATCGTAACGAAGCTCATCCCCGGAAAAGATACAGAGATTGATTATAAAGCCAAGCATCTGGATACATCGTTTATCCAGCGCGCCCCGTCCATCGCGCTTGGACAAGCACGGGCGGAAGTGTTGCGCATGGCTAATTATGCGCAGCAAGGGTTGCACGAAGTCAATAAATACATTAAGAATCATCAACGAAAAAATGCAGAGCGGGCTACCCAGTACGAAGAAGCCATCAACAATTTGGACCATGAGATCACAAGCTATTTAATGCAAATATCCAATCGATCGTTGTCCCCCGAGAATTCCTACGTGCATACAATGCTGTTCGATACGGTCCGGGATATTGAAAGAATTGGCGACCACTTTGAAAACATCATGGAACTCGTTGATTATCAAATGAGAAACAAGGTCAATATCTCAGAGGATGCGAAAGAAGACCTTGATGAAATGGTATCCCTAACGCTTCACACGCTTCAAGATGCCATCTATGCCCTTGAACACCAGGACATGGAAGCGGCAAAAGCCACGGAAAAACAAGAGGCTGAAATTGATCGGATGGAAAGGAAATTGCGCCGGAAACATATTATGCGCATGAATGATGGCCGCTGTTCCGGGTCAGCAGGTGTTATTTTTGTCGATATCATTAGCAACCTTGAACGAATCGGGGACCATTCGGTTAATATTGCTCAAGCAGTTTTAAGCGAACAATAGACCGTATGTTGTTGCCCGTTTGCAAATTCGGGAAGAAGATGAAAAGTGCAGCAGACTGCACTGGGAGGGAGTGGCAGCGATGGACGTATTATGGATAGGATTGGCGTTTCTTGCCTATGCCCTTGCGGTTATCGGAGTAGTCTACCCCATTATCCCGAGCGGTCCGGCTTATATTCTCGCGATTGTTTTTTTCGGATTGTATGTGGGCTTTGGGGAATTTGGGATTGGTTTTTGGATAGGACAGACAATCATTGTTAGCCTCCTTTTTGTGATTGACTTTATTACAAGTTACTATGGCATTACCCGTATCGGCGGTTCCAAAGGAGCGGTATGGGGAAGCATGATCGGCCTTATCGTCGGTCCGTTCATTATTCCTTTCCTTGGAATTATTATCGGTGCCGTGGCCGGTGCGGTTATCGGAGAATTGCTGGTTGGCGGGCATAACCTCAAATCCCTGGGGAGAATAGGATTAGGTTCATTGATCGGTTATTTGGCGGGGGCCGTGATCAAGTTTATTTTGCTGTTTGTCGGCCTTTTGCTCGTTGGATTTAGCTGGTGGATCTGAGGTTTGTGCACAAAAAAGGCTTGCTGTCTTTCTATTTCTATGATATATTATCCATTGTCTTAAAAAATTGCACGAGGATGGCGGTGTAGCTCAGCTGGCTAGAGCGTACGGTTCATACCCGTAAGGTCGGGGGTTCGATTCCCTCCGCCGCTACCAAAATTGAAAGTAGAATGGCGGTTGTGGCGAAGAGGTTAACGCACCGGATTGTGGCTCCGGCATTCGTGGGTTCGAGTCCCATCAACCGCCCCATTCAAGGACCCTTAGCTCAGTTGGTCAGAGCAGACGGCTCATAACCGTCCGGTCGTAGGTTCGAGTCCTACAGGGTCCACCATACACAGAAATCAACCCCCGGCTACGGAGGGGTTTTTTATTTTAAATGCGTCCATACTACCAATGAAATATTTGAAAAAAATATAAAATAGGTTTAAAGTTAATAGGGGCAGGGTAGAGTAATTCAGTGAGAGCTTGTTACCCTGTTAATTAAACTAACACATTGGAGGAGATTCACATGGCTAACTATGAACTTCCAGATCTTCCATATGCAGCAAATGCATTGGAGCCGCACATTGATGAAGAAACGATGAACATTCATCATGACAAGCACCATAATACTTATGTAACTAAGTTAAATGATGCACTTTCCGGTCATGATGACCTCGCCAATCAAAGCGTTGAAGACTTGGTGACGAATTTAGATAAAGTTCCCGAAAACATTCGTACCGCGGTTCGTAACAACGGCGGCGGCCACGCGAATCACAAGCTTTTTTGGACAATTCTTTCCCCGGACGGAGGAGGAAAGCCATCCGGAGACTTGTTGTCCGCGATCGAAAACAAATGGGGCAGTTTTGAGCAATTCCAGGAGGAATTCACCAATGCTGCACTCGGACGATTCGGTTCAGGCTGGGCTTGGCTCGTTGTAGACGGTGGGAACTTGGCCATTCAGGACACTTTGAACCAGGATTCCCCTTTAACCGAAGGGAAAACACCGGTTCTCGGCATTGATGTATGGGAGCACGCATACTACCTCAAATACCAAAACCGTCGTCCGGAATACGTGAAAGCGTTCTGGAATGTCGTGAATTGGCCTGAGGTGGAAAGACGTTATAAAGAAGCCTAATGCCTAATAAATAATCCCCTTGAAGAGGAATTCCTTTTCAAGGGGATTTTTAAAAGATAAGAAAGTATAAATTTTGGCCCCTTCTATGCCGGGGAATGTGTTAGGGTGGAGGTATGGAACCTAATATTCTTCGACGTATATTCTTTGACCACCATCAACATTGGGAACAATTTGTCGAAAAACATGGGGATCGTATCCGCCCCATTGTCCATAAAGAAGTGGGAAAATTCCGGGATTGCGGGAATCCTGAGAACGGATTCAAGCTCTTTGTATGCGAAGGATGCCATGAGACCCGAAAAGTTCCCTATCGTTGTAAAGGTCGATTTTGTACGACTTGTTCGATCGGCGAGAGCGAGGAATGGAGTCGTCTGCTCATGGAAGATGTGTTCCAGGTGAACCATCGTCATGTGATTTTGACCATCGATGAAGGTCTACGAGACGTGTTTCTTCTCCACCGGGAACTATTGAAAACAATGATGGATGAAGGTGCACGGCTGATCAAAGAATACTTCGAGAAGAAAGGCAAAGTGACCCCGGGGATCATGGTGGGGTTACATACATTTGGCTCCCAAGTCAATTTCAACCCCCACATTCACATGCTGGTGACAATGGGCGGGATGACAAAGAAAGGGGCATGGAAAACGTATGATTTTCTCCCCTTCCAGATGCTTCGCAAACAATGGCAAACCGTTGTTTTGAAGCTGATTCGCAAGCATTTATCCGGAAAGGACAAGAAACGTGTGCAAGCGCGTCTCCAAAAAGCGTTTTCCAAAAACGGAAAGGGCTTTTATATCTATGCCCCTAAACACCGGGGAAAGGTGCAAGACCAACTCCGGTATATTGGCCGTTATATGCGTCGACCGGCGATTGGCATCAATCGGATCGAGGCCTATGACGGGCAAATGGTGACGTTTACGTATCACGATAAAATGGACGGAAAAGAGAAGGATGAAACGATAAGTGTCGAGGCCTTTATCATGCGTCTGATCCGTCATATTCCGGATGAACAGTTTAAAACGATCCGCCATTACGGGCTATACTCGAGAAGAACGAAAAACTTGAGTAAAAAGGTACTGGCGGCCTGGCAAAAAACGAAGAAGAAGTGGATCACCCAGGTCAAGCGAACCCTGAGCCGCCAAACCTGGAGAGAACGGGTCATGGCCAGCGGACATAAGGATCCTCTGCGGTGTCCCAAATGCGATAACTACTTTGAGTACAAGGGAGAAGTCTGTCTTGAGAATGGGCGATTAGTGGTTAAAGTCGCCTTGGGTGAAACAGCCAGAAGCTATTTGGAAAGGGAGGTCGGTCATGTCCCCCGTATCGAAACACCGAAAAAAGAAACAAAAAAAGAAGAAGAAACCCTCGAAGAACCGGCATCCCAAGACCGTCAACTTTCTTTGTTTACAGTGTCATGAACAAGAAGCGATCCCTTACACAGTGGTACGCGATTTTGACGAAAGGGATCCCGGCGACCCCAGTGTCCCACCTATGTTTGCCTGCCAACAATGTGAAGGGGAGATGTATCCGGAGTATTATAAAAGCGTTCACGGTTATGAGTACCGGCTATCGGACAGGCAGTGATCATGACAAGGACCTAGCTTGGGCGGTTTTCCCAAGCTAGGTTTTTCTTAGTGGAAACGCGGAATAGCATACGCGTAATTGCACACGCTAACTGAAGGTGAGGTAGGTGTGTGTGATGGTCTCCGCGATTTTCAAACGGCTGCTTCCGGAAAATGTGGAAGTAACGAATGACTTTAAACTGTTGCTATTGATTGGTGGTTTATACTCCTTAAGTACGGCGCTGTCCAATACGTTCGTCAATGTGTACATATGGAAACAATCCGGGAGCATTACCGCAATTGCATTTTATCAACTGGCGACTGTTCTTTTTTCCCCATTGGCTTTTTTTTACGCAGGTCGAATGGTAAAGCGCATGGATCGAACCATTGTGTTAAGGGTCGGCATCGTACTGCTTGCACTTTTTTATTTCGCCGTGCTTTTTGCCGGAACGAGTGTGGAGGATTTCCTATTTTTGCTGGGGTTGCTGTTAGGGTTGGGCTTCGGGGTCTATTGGCTTGCTTTTAACGTGCTTACATTTGAAATAACATCCCCGGAGACACGAGATGTTTTCAATGGCTACCTGGGTTTATTTACATCATTCGCGGGCATGATTGGTCCGATAACGGCCGGAATTATTATAGCCTGGTTTCCGGGCTACAGCGGCTATCAGTCTATTTTTACCGTATCTTTGTTGTTTTTTGCGGCAGCGGTTATTGTCAGTTTTAAATTTAAAAAGCGCTCCTCCGCGGGGATTTTCCGCATCAGCAAAGTTTGGCAGCGACGGCATGAGGACTTGGATTGGCGGCGTATCCTTTATGCCCATTTTTTTCAAGGCTCGCGAGAAGGGGTTTTTACTTTTTTAATCATATTGTGGGTCTATACGGCGACGCAAAGTGAATTGGCGTTGGGAACCTACGGGTTAATCACATCGGCCATTTCGTTTTGTTGTTATTTTGCCGTGGGTAGGTTTCTGCCTGTGCGCATGCGCCGGCGCTCGATTTTTATCGGTTCCCTGCTTCTTTACGTGGCCATTTTCTTTATCGTTCCCGATCCTACTTATGCACGTCTGTTAATGTACGGCATTTTGATTTCGGCTGCCTATCCGTTGATATTTGTGCCATTTGTGTCGATGACGTATGATATCATCGGAAAAGCTTATAAGGCGGCCTCTATGCGTGTGGAGTATTTAATTGTGAGAGAATGGTTTGTGAATGGGGGGCGGGCTGTCTCCATCGTCTGTTTTTTGATTTTTATTCGTGTGTTGGGCGATAAACAGGGGATATTGTTTACATTGCTTGTGTTTGGCGCCGGGCACCTTTTTCTATATATGGCGATTCGCCATATTACTCCTCACGGCGGCAAGCTTCCCGACGACGAATATTCCAGTAAAAGCCTCGGGGATCAGGAACGCCAAACGTAGTTCACACTTTTTTGCACGAACAGAAATGATCATTCATGGGAATCTTGATAAGGCTGTGATACAATAAACAACAGGGAAAACGAACATGCTTTTTGGTAAGGGGAGGAGAACTTTATGGCAAAGGAAAAACGGAAAAATCATATTCCGTTACGTTTGAATATCCTTTTTTTTGCCGTATTTATTTTATTTTCTATTTTGATCTTACGCCTTGGCTATATTCAAATTGTCCAAGGGGAAGAATATGAAGCGATGGTCAATAATGAAGGGGAACAAACGGCGAACGTTGATGCGCCGCGGGGATTAATGGTGGATCGAAACGGAAATACGGTTGTTGATAATGAATTGCAGCTAACCCTTACCTATACCAATCGTCCGGGCAATGAGGATGAGATGCTCGAGGTTGCCAATCGTTTAACGGACTTTTTGGATATAGACGAAGACGATGTTGATGATATCAATGAACGGGAATGGCAGGACTATTGGCTGCAAACGAGGGAAGATGAAGCGGATCAATTGGTGAATGAAGAGGAAGAAGCAGACTTGGAAGATGATGAAGTCTATCAACTGCAACTTGACAGACTTCCTGAAGAGGAAGTAATGGACGACATTGATGAAGGCGAGCGTGAGACAGTGGCGATCTGGACAGAGATGATGGGCGGCTATAATTACTCGCCCCATCGGGTCGTGAGAGGGATTGATGAAGAGACGGCCCACGCGCTCAGCGAGTTAACGCATGAACTGCCCGGCATCGATGTCATGCGGGACTCTGTTCGGATGTATCCTTATGGGGACAGTTTCCCGTCATTTTTCGGCGGGACCGGTCAAGTTCCTGAAGAAGAGCTGGATCGATACTTGGGAGAAGGGTACGAGCGGACGGACATCGTCGGAAGGTCCTTCTTGGAACGGCAGTATGAAAGCGTCTTGCGGGGGGAAAAAGCCGAAATCACCACCGACAGCGACGGGAATGAGTCTACGGATCCCGGAAAGCGGGGCAACGATCTCGTTTTGACGATTGATATGGCTTTGCAGCAGGAAGTGGAAGATATTATTGACGATAACATCGAGAGCTCGAGCACCTTTACGGAGGACCCGGAAGCCCATGTTATCATGATGGAGCCGGACACGGGAGAGATTCTTAGCATGGCGTCATATGATGAAGATGTCAGCCTGGTGATGGGACAGTATGAGATCGGGTCGACAATCAAGATGGCGACCGTGCTGGCTGGCTATGAAAACGACGTGATCGATCACGGCACATTCTATGAAGATACGCCCATCAATTTGCCCGAATCGCAACCGATCTCTTCATGGCGAGATTTGGGAGCCGTGAACGACATTGACGCCATCCGTCAATCATCCAACATTTATATGTCAAGAATCGCGATGGAATTGGCCGATTATGAGCTCGGCGTGAGCGGCAGGGATTGGTCCGGCGCTGAGCAGGGCTTTGACGCATTGCGTAACCATTACGCCCAATTTGGCCTGGGCATTGAGACAGGCATTGACCTTCCCAATGAGGTGACGGGCGAAAATGAGCGCTATAGCACCGAAAACTATTTGATGATGAGTTTTGGGCAGTTTGATACGTACTCACCGATGCAAATGGCCCAGTATGCCGCGACTATGGCGAATGGCGGGGAACGGATGCAGCCGACACTCGTGAAAGAAATTCTGGAACCCGCTGCGGGCAATGATGAATCCGGATCTGTCGTGCGTCAGAACAGTCCAGAAGTGATGAATACCGTCGGGAATACAGACGAGGATTTTGAACGCATGCAAGAAGGCATGAGACAGGTGATGCAACAAGGCGGAGACAACGGAGGAACAGCATCGGACGACTTCGACGGTGCCGATTACAACCCGGCGGGCAAAACGGGAACGGCACAAACGGTCGATGATAACGGCGAGGAAGCTCAAAATCAGGCAATGGTCGCTTATGCGCCGCATGATGATCCAGAAGTCGCCATTGGGGTGCTTGTTCCGAATACGTCGGCGAGCGATGAAGATTCAGGCCTGGCGAACTCGATTACCCGCGAAGCGTTGGATGCTTATTTTGAAATGCAAGAGGACCAACCCGAACCGGATGAATCCGACGATGACGAAGAGATTTTCCGGGACCCGGAAGACGATGAGGAGTAAAAGCTTGCCTCCTATTTTTTCTCTTGCTAAAATCAGGAGAGCGTTGATTTATGTCAAAAAACCTGATAATATTATCAAGTACGATTGCTTAGAAATAGGAGGGATAGCCATGCGTGTTCAAGTAACACTTGCGTGTACGGAAACTGGAGACAGAAACTATATCACATCAAAAAATAAACGGACCCATCCGGAGCGTATGGAGCTAAACAAATTTTGCCCACGGCTTAATCGTTATACGCTTCACCGTGAAACAAAGTAAGCAGCAGGTGAGTACGCTGCTTACTTTTCTTATGTTGGAGGGGATGGCAGAATGATGAACAAAAAAGAGATTCGCGTGTATGTGCGTGAACAATTTTCCATGCTGGCAAGTGAAGAACGGGAGAAGCGTGGCCGGGAGATACATGGGGAATTGTTTGGCCAATCATTCTGGAAACAAGCAAGAATCGTTGCCGTAACCGTTGATACATATCAAGAAATACCGACAAGGCCTATCATAGAGAAAGCTTGGCGGGAAGGGAAAACGATCGTCGTCCCCAAAGTGGACCGTGAGCGCCATCAATTGGACTTTTATACGCTGACGTCGTTTTTACATTTGGAGAACGGGAACCATGGCTTGCAGGAACCTATGCCTTCCAAATGTGAACAAATCGCAAAGGAAAACATCGACTTCGTAATCGTACCGGGCTTGGCTTTTAATCGCGCGGGTTATCGCATCGGGTTTGGCGGCGGCTACTACGACCGGTTTCTTGAAAATTACCAAGGAAAGACCGCCGCACTTGCCTTTTCTTTTCAACTTTTTCCCTCTTTGCCGATTGAAACGCACGATCTTCCCGTTCACCATTTAGTGACGGAGCAAGCATAATGGTTATTCTGTTGCTTATAGGCGTCGCCCTTATGGCTTACGTTGCTTATCGTTATGAGACGTTGACCATTGGTGGTGCCTGGACGGCATTTCTTGTTGGCGCGGGCATTGCCATTCCTTTTTCTTACGAAGGGCTGCTCCTCCTGGCGCTATTTTTTATCGGCAGTACATTGTTCGGTCGATTACCGACCCGTACGTTCAAGCGGGAAACGGAAGTGCGCACCGCCGGACAAGTGTTTGCCAACGGCGGTGTCGCTGCTCTTCTTGCTTTTTCGGTTTTTTTGTTTGCAGACGATGAACTTGCCAAGATCATGTTCATAAGCGCGCTTGCTGCTGCAAACAGTGACACTTGGGCAACGGAGGGCGGCCGTCGATGGGGCGGGCGCCCGTACCATATCAGAATCAACACTCGTACGGATACCGGGCGATCAGGAGCGATTACGCCGATTGGCACGATGGCTGCATTTATCGGAAGCGGTCTTATCGCTATTTTCGGAAGCTTCCTCCTTTTGGGTGGGGATTGGATGTTCGTGATGACGATCGCCGGTTTTACCGGGGCGATGGCCGATACAGCCATTGGGGCTTATCTTCAAGAAGAGCGCAAATGCATGCGCTGCAATCGTCTTACGGAAGATACAAGCCATTGCGGCCATAACACTCAAATCATACGAGGCATTCCGGGTTTTGACAATAATAAGGTGAACATTGCATGCACCATTGTGGCGCCTTTATTCGCCATGGCTATCTTTCTCCTCGTATAGCCGCTGAATGAATCAGCCAAGCTAAGAACGGAAGGAGGAGGTATTTATGAAAAACATCCTGGCGTTTATTGTTTTAGCCACCATTGGTTTCCTCATCTATCGCTATCGCTGTTATCTTCTAAGGTATAAATTAATCAGGCGCTTACTGGTCAAAAGTGTTATGGCCATCCCGCCTTTACGGCGAAGAATGTTAAAAAGATATTCCCCGTTTGCGACCTAGTGCAAACGGCCGAACTAAGATGGCCATAACCTGGCAATGGTTAATGGGTACGATGGCAAATATTCGCATTGGCATGCTGCTGTCGTTTATGATAGAGGAGGAAAACCTTTTTGGCTTTTGCCATAAAGGGGACGAATGAAAAAGGATGAACGCGATGGAGGTTAGAGATCAAGATGTGCTCTTTTGGGAGCTCGCGCATCATCTCGTAGCAAAAAACGGATTCCAGGCTGTCCACGTGACAAATGACCGCAAACAACTATGGCTGGAAAAGGAAACGGATAAGGAGCAATTTTTGCTTTCCCTTTCCAAAATAGACATGGCTTGGAGCCGAGGCCTGGGTCAATTAATGAAGGACAATGCCCGTCAATTCCAATCTATTAAGAGGGGTTCTCCCCGCAAGGCAACCGTTTACCATAATTTATATATTACTTCAATGGCTCCCGCGGACGATTGGAAAAGCAAGACGCGTGATATTATTTATACCGATGCGGCGCGGCGCAAGCCGATGCAAACATGGTTATTTTCCGCATCGGTCGGAGCCCAGCACGGCGATGATATTGAAAAGTTTTTAGGCTTGTTACATGCAGAAGAAAATTGGCCTAGCAAAGAAGAAATGCTTGACGATGATGAGGATTCGCGAGCCCAAAAAACAGCCCATCAACGGCAACGCATTATAAGAAATATTGAGCGGGAGCAAGAGGAAGCCGTCAAGGTTTTTACATATGGAAAGTCACGCTTCACGTATGTTTTGCTCGCTTTGATTTTAATGATTTTTGTCTGGATGGAATCGGTCGCGGACTCAACGGATGTGTTGGCACTGATTGATTTCGGCGCAAAATATAACCCCTTGATCGATGACGGGGAATGGTGGCGTATTTTCACGTCGATGTTTTTGCATATCGGGATCTTTCATTTATTTATGAACTCCCTTGCCCTTCTATTTTTGGGAACGGCAGTGGAACGTATTTTTGGAACGTCACGGTTTATTTGGATATACTTGGTGGCCGGCATTGTTGGTTCCACGGCCAGTTATGCGTTTACCGAACAGGTTTCCGCGGGAGCTTCCGGAGCGATTTTTGGCTGCTTCGGCGCTCTGGTTTTCTTTGGAATCAGCCATCCTCGTCTTTTTTTCCGAACGATCGGAAGAAGTGTTATTATCATTCTTTTGATTAATGTCATTTTCGGGACGGTCGTTCCAATGGTTGACAACGGTGCCCACATGGGAGGTTTAGTTGGGGGATTTCTAGCCGCAGCTACGGTGGGCATGCCTGACAAGACGTATAAATTAAAACAACTTGGCGTTATTCCCGCGATTGCCTTACTCACCGTACTTTTATTTGCCTATGGATATTACGGCGAAGGAAACGATCCGGCGGAACCTATTGTGCAGATTCAAATGGCTCAGGAACTTATGGAAGAAGAGGCGTATGATGAAGCCTACGATACGATGGCGAGTGTGATTGAGGAGACAGACATGCTCGAAGCGTATTTTGTGATCGGAAATGCAGCGTTTGGGCTTGAGGATTATGAGGAAGCCCGGGATTACTATCATGAAGCATTGGACGAGAACCCGGATTTTCACGAGGCAGCTTATAATCTCGCGCTTGTGTATGCAGAAGAGGGCGAGGAAGAACAGGCCCGTGAATACGCTGAACGGGCTCTTGAAATAGAACCTGATAATGAACAATACGAAGATTTATTGGAAGACCTTTAGAGGGATTGAATGCTCCATCCCGGATCTTTTCCCCCACCTTTCATCTCATGGAAAACCTGAAGTGCGCATACGTTAATGCTAAGGTTGTACCGTTGAATGGGAGGTGGAGAGGATGTTGGCGGTGTTTGTCATCGCATCCGTGATCGGAGCACTATTGTTTTACCAACGGCATGGTGAAGTTGAGCGGTGGTTGTTGTTGATGCTCGTGATTTTCGCGGGGATGGGCTATTTGGGCTTCAGTTTGCGCAACGGGTATTTAAGTTTTGTTTCGGATGGTTGGATCCAGGCTTTCTGGTTTGTGGGGACGCTAGCATTTATCGTTTCGGTAATCATGGCCGATCGTTTAAGGCACGGGTTTTTCGGACGCAGTGATTATCGTATTTGGGCAAGTGTAATTGTTTTGCTGTTTTTTACCGGGGCACTTGTAAACGTATGGATGTCTGTAGTCTTCACCTATTTATTTTCCGTTATCGTATTTGCGGCAGGGTTATTTATCGGTTTTTTGGCGCAAAGTTACTTGTATTCCTATTGGCCAAGGTTTGAATGGCTTCCTTACGCGCCTTTATTCGTGCTTATTTTTGTTTCCACGGGAAAATTGCTATAATAATACTGCTATGAGAATTGATTCAATCCACGGTATACGTCAACTGTTGTTACGCTATCATTCGGTGATTTATACAAGAGATCCGGAAGCGGATCTGATCTTGATGGAAGAAGAATTGTCGATGTTAAAGGAAGCGGGGCTGCTGGAACCAAACGATTATTATGACTGTAAAATCGTTTTGCAAGCGGAGAAAAGAAGGTTGAAAGAAAGCAATCATGAATAACGGGCGGATGGGAGCGTCTAAGGATGGCAACGTACATTGTAGGTGTCGACATCGGTGGAACAACGACAAAATTTGGACTGCTGACGGACAAAGGAGAATATCGGGACCAATGGAGGATTTCGACGGACACAGAAAATGGCGGCAAAGATTTTCCGGGTCAAATCGCTGCAGCCATTGACGAACGTTTGAACGAGCACCGCATTTCAAAAAGAGACCTGCTTGGTGTAGGTGTCGGTGTTCCGGGGTTCATTGATGAAGAGCGGGGAATTGTTTCCGCTCCCAACATCGGCTGGAAAAATGATCCTTTACGCTCGATGCTGGCGGATGCGCTTCATCTGCCTGTGTATGTCAATAATGACGCGAATCTTGCAGCAGCGGGCGAACACTGGCAAGGCGCCGGAAAAAAAGAAGATTCCACTTTCTTTATCACGATCGGTACCGGTGTAGGGGGCGGGTTGCTTGTGAACGGGGAACTTGTTACCGGAGTCAGCGGAACTGCCGGCGAGATCGGCCATATGCTCGTTGTTCCGCACGGGCGGCTGTGTACGTGTGGGCGCGAAGGGTGCTTGGAAGAATATGTAGCTGCAAAAGGGTTAAGCAAAAGTTTGCGCGATTATCTTCGCAATGGGATCGGAACAAGCATATTGGATGAAAACAGTGTCGCAATCGATATTTATGAAGCAGCCGCAGCAGGGGATGCGCTTGCGCTTCATATCGTGAATGAAGCCGCTTATTATTTGGGGTACGCCCTTGCGAACGCGGCGACGATGCTGAATCCCGGGAAAATTATTATTGGCGGCGGGATATCAGCAGCCGGAAACACGTTATTACAGCCTTTGCTCGTTCATTTTAAACGCTTTGTTTTAAAAGAAGCCGATCGAAAATTAGCTTTGGAAACTGCCGAACTTGGCAATGATGCAGGCATTTACGGAGCAGCATGGCTCGTGATGAAACGGCTAGGTTATTTTGACGGTCGCAGTCGGCCGTTAAAATAGAGGAGGTACATAATTTGCGAAAGAAAAACATTTCGATGCTGGGGGTGCCTTTGGATTTAGGGCAAAACCGAAGAGGGGTTGATATGGGACCCAGCGCGATTCGTTATGCAGGGGTGCGGGAGCGACTGGAAACGCTCGGATATAATGTTCATGACCATGGAGATTTAAGGGTGCCGGCTCGTTACGAGCAGGAATCCGAAGAACGCTTGAAGCATCTGAGCGCTGTCGTCGAAACGAATCGAACATTGGCAAAAAAAATGGACGAGATCTCATCAGGCGATGCAATCCCGCTCGTCTTCGGCGGTGACCATAGCATTGCCATCGGGAGCCTGGCGGGGATTGCACGCCATTATCAAAACCTGGGTGTCATTTGGTACGACGCTCATGGAGATTTGAATACCGCGGAAACTTCCCCTTCAGGAAATATTCACGGGATGCCGTTGGCGGTTAGCTTAGGACTCGGGCACGAGTCTCTAACCGGCATTGCCGGAGAGGCACCGGCGGTTAATCCCGAAAACATCGTGATTATCGGAGCTAGAGCATTGGATGATGCGGAAAAATCGCTGATTCAAAAACATAACATCAAAGTTTTTACGATGCATGAAGTCGACCGACTCGGCATGAGTGAAGTAATAAATCAGACGAGCAATTATCTCAGCCATTGCGACGGTGTTCATGTGAGCCTGGATTTGGATGGGCTTGATCCCATCGATGCCCCAGGTGTGGGAACCCCGGTCGTTGGTGGTTTATCTTACCGGGAAAGTCATCTGGCTATGGAGATGTTGGAGGAAACAGGAAAGGTTACCTCGTGCGAATTTGTGGAGGTCAATCCAATCCTCGATGAAAAAAACAAAACGGCAGAAGCGGCCGTGGCTCTTATCGGCTCATTATTAGGTGAAAAAATAAGGTGAGAAAATCCTTGCCTCTACTCCTCGCCTTTTACATCTATAATTGGAGGGAACAAAAATTATGGAATATCGTATAGAACGGGATTACTTGGGTGAAAAACAAGTGCCGAAAGAGGCCTATTACGGCATTCAAACCGTGCGTGCGCAGGAAAACTTTCCGATCACGGGATATCCGCCCCACAAATCTTTAATTCAAGCCTTCGGCTACGTAAAAAAAGCTGCAGCAATGGCGAATAGGGATGTTGGCGGATTAAACGAATCACTCGCGAGCGCGATTATTAAGGCGGCGGAAGAGGTCATCGCGGGCGATCTCAACGATGCATTTGTTGTAGATGCGATTCAGGGAGGCGCCGGAACGTCCTTTAACATGAATGCTAATGAGGTCATCGCGAATCGGGCAATTGAAATCATGGGTTATGAAAAAGGCGATTACAACCGGTTAAGCCCGAATACGCACGTGAATATGGCCCAGTCGACGAATGATACGTTTCCGACGGCCATTCATATCGCGGCATTGAAGCTTTCCCAAGGATTGCAAAATGTACTCGAAGAAGTGATTGACACATTAAAAAAGAAAGAAAAATCCTTCGATGATGTCATAAAAATGGGGCGTACCCATTTACAGGACGCTGTCCCCATTCGCCTCGGCCAAGAGATGGGCGCTTATCGACGGATGCTGGAAAGGGATCTTTACAGAATAGAACGGGCGGTCGATAATTTAAATGCCGTCAATATGGGGGCAACCGCTGTCGGCACGGGTTTGAATGCCGAGCCTGAATACATTGAAACAGTGGCAAAATATTTGGCCGATTTAACCGGACTTAAATTAAAAAGTGCGGAAGATCTTGTGGATGCCACGCAAAATACCGACGCTTACACAGAGCTCTCCGGATCGTTAAAAGTGCTGGCGATTAACCTTTCCAAAATGGCCAATGATTTGCGGTTGATGAGTTCGGGGCCGAGAACGGGCTTAAACGAAATCAATTTGCCTGCCCGCCAACCGGGGTCATCAATTATGCCCGGAAAAGTGAATCCGGTCATGTGTGAGGTCGTCAACCAAATTTCTTTTCAGGTGATCGGCAACGACCATACGATTAGTTTGGCCTCTGAGGCCGGGCAAATGGAGATCAACGTTATGGGCCCCGTGCTTGTGTTTAACTTATTACAATCCTTGTCTGTACTGGAAAACGGGTTGAACGTATTTAGAAACTATGCCTTGGAAGGTCTAACGGCCAATCGTGAAGAGGCGAAAGAAATGGTGCACAAAAGCGTGGGGATTATTACGGCCATCAATCCCCACGTAGGGTATGAAGTCGCTTCCCGAGTGGCAAAAGAAGCGCTTGAATCCGACCGTTCCGTGAAAGATATTTGCGTGGAACGCGGGATTTTATCGGAAGAAGAACTGGAAGAGATTCTTGATCCCCAGGAAATGACAAACCCCGGAATTGCGGGAGCAAGATTTATGGAATGAGAAAGCGGCCTAAAACAGGCCGCTTTTCTACGAGAAAACGCTTTCGATTTGGCTGAACGCCCAATCCAGATCGTTTTGTGCAATGGTCAGCGGAGGCGCTAACCGGAGAACATTTTCGTGGGTTTCCTTGCATAACAAACCGGATTGCATTAGCTGTTCACAGTAAGGGCGCGCCTGTTCGTGGAGCTCGATTCCGATGAACAACCCTTTGCCGCGGACTTCTTTTATGGCGGAATGATGGATGCTTTGACATCGTTCCAAGAAAGCGCCTCCGAGTTTTTCAGCCCGAGCCGGCAAATTTTCGTCGATAATCACATCAAGCGCGGCTATTCCAACCGCACATGCCAATGGGTTGCCGCCAAAGGTTGACCCGTGAGACCCCGGTTCAAACAAACCGAGGATGCCGGCGTTGGCGGCGATCGCGGAAATCGGCATCACCCCACCGCCCAGAGCTTTTCCAAGGATGAACATGTCGGGCTTTACGTCTTCGTGGTCACAGGCGAACATGCGCCCGGTCCTTCCAAGTCCGCACTGAATTTCATCGGCGATCATGAGTACATTCATTTCGTCGCAGAGCGCGCGAACATCGCGCACAAAACCGGCAGGAGGAATACGAATGCCTGCTTCCCCTTGGATCGGTTCAAACAAAAAGGCGGCCGTGTTCGGTGTGATCGCGTTTCTCAGTGCTTGAATATCGCCGTAAGGAACGACAGTGATACCCGGAAGCAACGGACCGAAGTCCGCTTGGTACGCACGGTTTAATGACAAGGAGACAGGCGCAAGGGTTCGCCCATGAAAATTTTCTGTACAAACGATGATTTCTGCTTCATTTTCCGGGATGCCCTTTACACGATAGCCCCAACGTCTTGCTGCTTTTAGTGCTGTTTCCACCGCCTCGGCGCCGGTGTTCATCGGCAGTATTTTTTCCATGCCTGTGATTTCGGACAGTTTTTTATAAAAAGGTCCGATTTGATCGTTATGGAAAGCTCTCGACGTTAGAGTTATGCGATCAGCTTGTTGATGCAATGCATCCATGATGGCCGGGTGACGGTGCCCTTGATTTAGCGCGGAATAAGCGGCTAACATGTCCAAGTAACGGTAGCCGTCCGAATCTTCCACCCATGCCCCGTCGCCTTTAGTGACGACAACGGGAAGCGGAGAGTAATTGTTTGCCCCGTAATCATCATGCCATTCCATAAGCGTTTCCGTTGTGCTCATATGATATTCTCCTTTCACATTGCTCTTGCGCCTTGAAACCGGATCTTCTACAATTCTCACAGAAGGGGTAAGGGATATCAAGTGCAAGATGAATATACAAAGACCTGCGGTAATATGTCAAGTTCAAAATCACAGTAAATGAAGTTGTCAAAGGACATTTAGGCGAAAAAAGCGCGCACTGAACAACACCAGTAATAAAATGTAAAATACTGGTAAAATGAAAGGCTAGCCCTCAGCCGATGTCGGTCAGAGGTTCACGCCCCTTTCTGGCGTAAAGAGTTGGTTTTTGCGTAGCAGCGCATCCACCAATCGCACGAGTTTTCTTGCCGTGAGCACGAGTGCACGTTTGTGTTGATGTTTCGGGACTTCTTGATACTTCTTCTGATAAAAGACTTGGTATTCCGGAATTTGCCTTCGTACCGAGTTGGCGGCTTCAACGAGGTAATAACGCAAATAATGGTTCCCTTGACGTGTCAGTGAAGTATCTTCGGCGGTAAACCGCCCGGACTGGTGTTTTCGCCAGTACAGTCCCGCATATTTAGCTATTTTTGTTTCATCGGGAAACCGGTCAATCTGACCGAGTTCGGCAATGATGCCTGCGGCGAAGACCGGACCAATGCCCGGGATTGATTCCAGCGTCTGCGTCAGTCCTTTCATGATTCGAGTAATGGACTGATCGATCGCCTTGATTTGCTTTTGGAAGGAACGAATGAGCTCAATGGACGTTCCTAAAAGTACATCGATGGAATCTTCGACCACTTTGTCCAATCGGTACGATGAACGGACGGCTTTCTGGATGGATGCGGCGACAGCTTCCGGATCGGGAAAACGATTTCTCCCTTTCTCTTGAAGAAACCGAGCCAGGTCCTCAAGCGGAAGCTGGGCAAGTTCATCCAGGCTGTATTTTTCAAGAAAGAGTTCCATCATAGCATGGCCAAACACCGATGAATCCACTTCTTTGGAAAAGGTGTTGCATTTATACTCCAAGTGCTGCAAGAAGTGTTGTTTCTCTTTCGTCATCGCTTTGGTCAAGTGATAACGCGAACGTGTCAACTGCTGGAGAGCCACGTATTGGCTTTCTTTGACAACGGACATCTGATTGCGCCCGAAACGCATATAATCGGCGATCACAAAGGCGTCAATCTCATCGGTCTTGTTCATGTCTGCGAAGCTCTTTTTAAAGTTGGCGATCTGCTTCGGATTGATCACAAAGACTTGGGCGCCATAGGGTTTTAAATCATCGTCATCATGCAAGAACATGGATGGATGAAAACTGTAGACGGATGTGGACTCCAGACCGATCTTTAGGATGTCAACCTCTGTATCGGCCAAGAGCTCGAGCAACCGTTCTTTGAGCACCTGGGCACCCGGCCAGTCATTGGAAACCGTAAAAACCGAAAGCTGATCACCTTCTTGATCAAGCACACACACTTTCATATCAAACGAGCTAACGTCAAGCCCGACAAACATTCGCATGGGGGGATTCCTCCTTTCATTGTAGAATCATTCGGTCGTTCTTTGGACGCCTCGAGATATCTCTAGTGTGAACGCCGATCATCAACCTCGTGTATCAGAACTCCATCGGCATTGAAAGCCGCCCCAGGGGCTGCTTCCCCTGAGTTCAAGAGGCCGAGGGCTCAGCCTGCGAGTAGGAAGTGCCGCACGTACACTGAGAGACAGTCTTTAGTTGTGGTCGAACCACAGGAGAGAAAAGAATTGTCCCAAATGATCCTATGATCATTATCTAGAAATATCTAGAGACATCCAAGGAAAAACCATATGAATCTACAAAATATCTTGTGGAATTTGCCCAAGATTTGAAGGGCTTAAACTTACTATACGAGGAGAGATCATTATGTGGACCTCCGGACTTTATGTGATTTCGGCGGAAAAATTGCATCCCCATCGCTCGTTGCTGTCAGTGATGGAGGCTTCTTTAAAAGGGGGCGCAACCGCGATACAACTCCGGGATAAAGAAAGCGGCAAACAAGCGCTGATTGAAAAGGCGCGCGCGTTACAGCAATTGGCCCAGCGTTACCAGGTCCCTTTTATAATGAATGATCATTTAGATGTTGCGTTGGCGGTTAATGCGGATGGCGTTCATGTCGGACAAGGGGATTTTCCACTTACGGAAGCTCGGAAGTTGTTGGGAAAAAATAAAGTTATCGGTATATCGACGCACACGAAAGAAGAGGCAATCGAAGCCGAACAACAAGGTGCCGATTATATTGGTGCCGGGCCGGTTTTCGGCACAAGTTCCAAAGATGATACGGAAAAAGAAATCGGGGTGGACGGATTAAAAGAGATTGTCGGTCATGTATCGATCCCTACCGTGGCTATCGGGGGCATTAAATTAAACAACACGGCAAACGTGGCTGCCACCGGTGTCAGTGGGATAGCGGTCATCAGCGAAATCGTAATGAGCGATCATATCGAGGACACATGCAGTCGTTTTACGGAAATCTTGACGGAGACGAGGGAGAGAGATGTTTAAGAGCGGAAACGCATGGATGATCATTATCCCCGGATTTTTGATGATTTCTCTGTTTATCGGGGGTTGGCTTTATGTAACCGAAGAGGATACCATCCAACATGAGGATCTTCAGGACTATGCACAAATCAATGCCAATATGGAGGACGGAGGCCTTAGTGCCAGTTGGAATTGGACGACCTTGCCGGAAGGAGAATTGATGGGAGAAGACTACATCGGCATAATCGCTTACGAGAATGGCGAAGTTCTGTCCGGCGAGGCATTTGACCAGCAGGAATTAGAACTCAGGCAGGATGGAGAAGTCATTTACGAAGACGAAGGCATGGCAGTCGAGGATGGCTTGATTTTTGAATTCCCGAATCGAATGGAAGCAACGGATATCTACGGGTATGAGGGTGCGGTTTCCGCACAGTTGCCGGATGGTGCCGACGAAGTTGAGGTCTATTACTTGCATACGTGGATTAATCATGCCGGCCAGGGCGGAGAGGATCCATCCTTTAGCGACCCGCCATTTCCGGGAATGGACGATTATGATAATTTCTGGTGGGTCATTAGCGAAACAGAGAGTGAATGATAAAAGTTCCGTATGAAAAGGGAGATATCTTTTCATACGGAACTTTTGGTAGGTAAGAAAGTACCTACATAAGTGCAACTAAGGCTTTCGGAGCGACCGAGCATAGGTCGTGTCATTTAACAGGTGGAACCCCTGTTTGATAAGGCTCTAACCAAGCCATCAATAGCGAGTCTTGGACTCAACGGAGTAATCCATTGGGTTAAGCGTAGACAGTTAGGTCGTAGGCCTGAAAGTGATTGAGCCTCGTAAATAGTTAAAACGGGGAGGTTGACGGTGTCGAAAGACCGGAAAACGACACTCCGTATGTCATTATCGGTGAGATATACGGAGCTCCCTCGGGGTCGGAGAGCCAGGCATGCGATACAATGATGACACGAGAACTCGGGAGATCCTGTTTGTTCTTTCTTCAGTCGAAGGGAGTATGGTTGACCAAGCGATACAAAGCGAGGAAACCAGACGACAGCAGGAAGTCGGATGACCGCGTAGTACCGATGACGTCGGGTAACGCCGAAAGAGGGAAGGCAAGTGTCACGCCGACATCACCTTAACAAGGGACACATTCCCTACACACGGAGGTAGGAACACGGAATGGAAACAAAACTTGCTAGGATAGCAGAATTAGCTAAGCACAACCCAGCTATGACATTCACATCTCTTGCGCACCTGCTGAATCCTGAATACCTTATGCAATGCCATCACCAACTCCCTAACCGTAAGGCAGCTGGTGTAAAGGGAACAACCAAGATAACGTACGAGCAAAATCTTGAGGAAAATATCGAAGACTTAGTGTCTAGAATGAAACAGAAGAGCTATCGGCCCAGCCCAGATAAGCGGGTCTATATTCCAAAGGATGAAAAGGGAAAGAAGAGACCCCTGGGGATTCCTGAACACGAAGATAAAATTGTTCAGAAAGGGATGGCGCCCATTTTGAACGCCATCTATGAGAATGATTTTCTGGATTGTTCATTTGGATTTCGTCCCCAGCGTAATTGTCATGATGCATTGAAGGTATTAAATGGGTATATAGAGAGAAGATATGTGAATTACATCGTGGATGTGGATATCAAAGGTTTCTTTGATCATGTTGACCACAAGTGGATGATGGCATTTCTGAAAGAACGTATTGGAGACCCGAGCTTTCTCCGAATCATTGCCCGTTTCCTCAAGGGCGGATACATGGAGCAAGCGAAACATTATAAGACGGAGAGCGGAACGCCGCAGGGAAACCTGATATCGCCGATACTAGCGAATGTGTATCTGCACTATGTTTTGGACCTGTGGTTTGAACAGCATGTGAAGAAAAGAATCAAAGGGCAGGCATATCTTGTGCGATACGCAGATGACTTTGTCTGCTGCTTTCAGTATCATGAAGATGCGCATGCATTCTACGATGCACTCAAGTTGAGGTTGAACAAATTTAACCTGGAAGTGGCGGAAGATAAAACGCAAATTATTCCGTTTGGGAGGTTCGCTGCGGAGAATCATAAAAAGGCGGGGAAAGGGAACCCGCCAACGTTTGATTTTCTTGGTTTCACCCATTATTGCGGCAAAAGCAAGAAAGGCAAATTTCGTGTGAAACGCAAAACAAGCAAGAAGAAAATAGCCTCCAAGCTCAAACAAACGAACCAATGGCTGAAAGCTCACCGTCATCTGGCTATGAAGGACATTGTCCGTAGACTAAGCCGTTCTCTGAATGGTTATTACAACTACTACTGTATCACAGACAACGTAACCGCAGTGGTGAGGTTCCGGGATGCGGTCATCCAACAATTTTTCAAATGGATGAACCGGAGAAGCCAACGAAAGTCGTTCGGTTGGGAGAAGTTTCAGTTATTTCTTATTAAGTTTCCCTTACCGAAACCAAGGGCCAAGGTGAACATCTATGAACGAAGGAACCATATTAGCTATATTTTGTGAAAGATGTTGGTGAGGAGCCGTGTGCGTTAATTGCGCCCGCACGGATCTGTGAGGGGGGAGGAGCACAATCCATACAAAAGGTGAGGCTCCCTCCTACTCGACCCATAAAGGCTTGGCGACAAGCCAAGTTTTCTAATATTGGTTGGGATGGCAGGATTCGAACCTACGCATCATGGAGTCAAAGTCCATTGCCTTACCGCTTGGCTACATCCCATTCTACACACATTATTATGGACGGCAAAAAAAAGTTTATACTTTTTTTGCAAAAAAAGAAGGAGAAAAATTTTCCGTGTCGAATAGTGTTATTGTGAGAGAGCCCCCTTGACGAAAATCAGGGAGGTGCCCGATTGACGACCACGCAAGGAGAATGTGCAAAGCTCTTTCGCTTTGCCTACGAAAGCCATGCCACAGATATTCATTTCCACCCCTATCCCGCCTATACGTCCATTTTGTTCCGAACGGAAGGAGTTTTAAAAGAAATCCGTCGCATTCCCCGCGCGGATGCGGATAAAATGGTGGCACATCTGAAGTTTCAATCAGGGATGGATATTGGGGAACGCCGCCTCCCCCAAAACGGTTCCCTGATGATGCAACAGATCGGGCGATTATCCGTGCGATTATCCACCGTACCGATCGGAGAAGGGGAACGTCTTGTCGCCCGCCTCCTACCTGCCAATGATGCCCTTTCCTTGGCGCAACTTCCACTTTTGAAAACAGCCTCGCGGGACCTAAATGCTTTGGCTGAACGCGAGCATGGCTTGATTATTTTTACAGGTCCCACAGGCTCCGGAAAAACCACTACATTGTATGCCCTCCTTCAGGAAATTACCAAGCAAACGAATCGTCATGTCATTTCCGTGGAAGATCCGATTGAAAAACCCCGAAAAAGCTTTACGCAATTGCAGGTGAATGAGCAAGCCGGTCTCTATTACGCCGATGCGTTAAAAGCAGCACTTCGCCATGATCCGGATGTATTAATGGTTGGTGAAATCAGGGACGAGCAAACAGCAAAGATAGCGGTGCGGGCGTCAATGACCGGCCATCTCGTGCTGACGACGTTACACACGCGCAACACGAGCGGTGCACTTGTACGACTATTGGAGTTTGGAGTGCCCGCAAATTATTTATATGAAAGCCTCGCTGCCGTGGTCGCCCAGCGCCTTGTCCATGATGAGCGCGACCAACGGAAGGCAATCTTCGGCTTTTTGGCGAATGAACCGTTGCAATCATTACTCGATGATAGTGTTCAAAACATCCCGCTTTCCTATGATGACGGCTTGGAGAACCAACGCATGGAAGGGATATCGCTCGGCTATTTGCCAAAGGAATCGAGGCGTATCAGTCATGCTTAAACGGAAAGACAAATGGAAAGCGATCAATAAGGCTCGTTTTTTTCTGAATGTTGGACGATTGCTGCAAAGAGGGTACACGCTCAATCACGGTGCGAAACTGATGATGTACGGGGAGCATCCGGAAGCGCGAGAGACGATTTCCTCATGGATTGCAACGCTGCAGGATGGACGGCCGTGGGCCGAGTCGTTAAAGCTTTTAAACCTCCCGTCGGACATTCGCGCCTACTTGTACTTTTCCGAACGCTACGGCATGCTTTCCCAAGGGTTTTATTATGCAGGCCGCATGCTCCAGCAAAGAGAACGTTTTAAAGAAAAGGCGCGAACCCTCGCTCGCTACCCAATTCTTCTTATCTGGATTATTGCCACGCTTTTCCTCTTTATGACGTTGTTTGTTTTCCCCCAATTTGAAGAATTGTTCATGACGATGGACATCGAATACCCGGCAGTAACAACGTTTGCATTTGCCGTATTTCAGGGCATGCCGTTTATTTTCGCTGTGCTGCTCATCGCGTTGTTTGGCTGCTATGTTTATTATCAACGGCGTTTTAGAAAACTGAATCCTTTTCAACAAATAGAGAGAATTCGAAACATACCCGGCGTCAAGCCTTGGCTAAATTTATATATCACGTACACGGTCAGCCTGCAATTGAGCCAGCTTTTAAAGGGCGGGCTGAGTGTGCATGATGCTTTGCAAGTGTTCATCAAACAAACGCAAATGCCGTTTTTAAAAGTGGAAGGAGAACGTTTGCAAAAAGAGCTGAATGAAGGCAAAAGCTTAAACGCAGCGATTGAAAACGTATCTTACTACCAAAAAGAGCTCGCTGATGTCATTCGACATGGACAGGCGGCAGGGCAATTGGACGAGGATCTCGCCCATTACAGTGAAATGCTTTGGGAAGAGCTTGGCGAACGAACGAAAAAAACGACGGTCATGATTCAACCGATTTTGTTTCTCGCTATTGGTGGTTTTATGTTGTTGCTTTTTCTTTCGATTTTCGTGCCGATTTTTCAATTAATTTCTTCATTGGATGGATAATAAAGGAGTGTAAAAATGGATAGAAACGGACGGAACTTATTGCGGCGTATCCAACGCTTGGAGCAAAAATATGAAAAATTGGAAGCCCGGATGATCTACTTGGAAAAATGCATCAATTGTCTGGAATACCAACAACATGATGATACAAAAAAGCTGGTTACACTCGTGTACAACCGTAAAGGAGGAGAACCACGGTGAAAAAGGATGATGCGTTCACCCTAATTGAAATGATGATTGTGTTGCTGATTATCTCAATATTGCTGCTGGTCGCGATCCCGAACATGGTACAAAACAGCAATGTCGCCCAAAGTAAAGGTTGTGAAGCAACCATGGATTTGGTGCAGGCGCAAGTAGGAACCTACAAAGTGGAAACGGGCGATTATCCCAGCAGTTTAACTGATCTGGTCGACGACGATTATGTGGATAGCGTTGATTGTCCGGATGGGACATCGTTGAGTTATGAGTCAGAAACCGGAAACGTTGAGCGATAAAATGATAAGACAGGATTATGGCCACACGCTCATGGAGCTTGTCGTGGTCTTGCTCATCTTCTCCATCTGCCTGTCCGTACCGACCTTATCCTATGTCCAGCAAGACGAGGGAAAAGAAATGGAAGCATTTGTTTCCGAATTTGAGCAAGATCTTCATTTTGTCCAGCAACAGGCAATGGGGAAAAATGTTCTGACTCGGATTAATATCCAGAATGCTTCGGCCAGTTATCAAGTGGTGGTGGATGGAGAAACCGTGAAGCGAGTGCCATTTCCGGAAAATGTCTATTTTCAAAACGTGACGATGTCCCCGGAAACCATTCGCTTCCGGCCGAGCGGGAATACGGACATAGCCGGTGAAATTGCGATACGAAACGGCGATAACCATTATCGCGTTGTGTTTCTCGTTGGTTCCGGGAGGTTTTACGTTGAAAAAGTGGACAAAAACAACTGACGGGGGCTTTACATTGATGGAAGTAACTGCCGCCCTATTGCTTTTATCCGTAGTCGCGGCGGGAATCGTTCCTTTACTATCGATTTTGTATACGGAACGAGTGGAAGTGCAGGCCGAGCGCGAAGCCTATCGCATTCTCGAGCGAGTAGGTTACGAGCTTGAAGAGAGGGACATTGAAACGGTTACCGTTTCCGATACGTCCTATGTTGTGCGCCATCAAAATGAAGCGATTTGCATTTATTGGAAAGGACCTGCAGGGAGGGACAAGGAAATATGTCTCGAATTTCCGCCGTAAACGATCGTGGTTTTACCCTTTTGGAAATGGTCATTGCCATGTTTATTTTCTTCGCCGTGATCGCGGTTATCCCCATTCTTTTACAGACAGCCAATCCTCCGGCTTCAGATCTGTCCCGAAATGATCAGGAAATTCATACTTGGTTTCAAGAGATCTCTAAAGAAGCGCAATATGCGCGGGACTATGCAGTCGAACAAAACAGGCTCATCATCACGGATATCGACGGCGTGGAACGCACCTATAGAAGAAGCGGAAGCAATTTGATTAGAAGCGGAAGAAGCGGCGGCCATTCGGTTTTGCAAAATATCGACGGTTTTCATGCCCAACTTGTATCGGACGGGGTGGTCATCACCGTGAACGCAAATAAGAAAGAATATAAGAGGCAGTTGCGTCCGACCAGGGCACCTGAGGAGGAAGATATTTGGATCAAAAGGGAGCTATAATGCCGTTTGTCCTCGTTCTATGCCTGGTAGTAGCTGGAATCGTCGGTCACCAAGCCGTGTTGTTCACATTCGAACGGGAAGGTTTAGAAGCCCAGCGAATGTTCATGGTCGCGAATCTCTTGTTGGAAAAAGGGGAGGCGCAGTGGTGGGAAGCATATAAAAACGAACGTACATCAAGCAATGGCTATTGGGAGTTTGAAGAAGGAACCGTGTATTATCGCTTGTCCCCGGTGAACGGCAGCGATTATGAAATGGTGACATTAAACGCAGAAGTCGATGGAGGTGGCAGTGCTCAACATTACTACTTCGTACAAAAAGACGATCCTGAACATGAGGATGAATAGTGAATGAATACATGAGGCGCTGATGAAGGTCAGCGCCTCACATATATGGACCGGGAAGGCGTATACAATTCCTCATTTTCCGCATCACCAACCCATCAAAGGATTCTTAGCATTGATGTCAGGATAAAAACGGAATAAAACGGGCAGGCTATATAGCAAATGGTTGGAAGGAGGGGCGACCGTCTCATGAATCCAAACCCCTATTTTAAGTATCTCATTGAATCCTTTTTGCGCAGGCTTGACCAAATTGCGGCTCCTAAAGAGATGAGCCGGAAGCAACGGCGGAAGCTAAAGAAAAAACAAAAATCGCGATTGTTCACTGTATTTGGGGCAATTCCTACCGCGATAAAAATCAGCATGCGCAGATCACGGTGACAAATATTTGTCGTATTGTCACGGGAAACAGGATAAAGTAATTTACAATTGATCCATCACTCATATATAATAAGAACAGTAATATGACGAGAAGTGGAGGAGGAAAACAAGATGAGTCGCATGTACCGTGTGATGGCTTTTTGGACAGGCGTCTTCGCCGTATTGTTTTTTGTGGGAGAAATGTATGAAGTATCCCTTTTGTTCTTTGCTAATACGGCAGCATTTATAGGGCTTGGCTTTATGGGGCTTTCCGAACGCACGTATTTATACATATTCGGGGCTTACTTAACGTTATTTATGGTTAGCTTCTCTTTCTACACGGTTTTTCTCATGGAACCAACCCTTGGACATTAAACCGACTACCCTGAAAAGGCGGCTTCTTTCACCGCCTTCTTCTATAAACCATTAAGGAACGGGTTGCCGTCCATTTCCGCGGAAATCGTTGTCGTTGGGCCGTGGCCGCAGGCAACGGATGTATTTTCCGGAAGCTCCAAAAGTTTTTGGTGGATGCTGTTGAGAAGAGTGGCTTCATCGGCGCCGGGAAGATCGGTACGTCCGATTCCGCTTTGAAAGAGGACGTCGCCGGAGAAAACAGTGCCTGTAGGTTCGTGATAGTAGGAGATACTTCCCGGTGAATGTCCCGGTGTTTCAACGACCCGAAAAGCGAAAGGGCCTACGGTAAAGCTTTGCTCTCCCTCGATGACATGCTCGGCAGATCGGGCGGTGATCCCTTCGGCGGTCATATTGACCGAAAGATTCTTCGAGGGGTCTTGCAGCCAGTGCGCTTCAAGTTGGTGAATGTAAACGGGGATGTTGAACGCGTCACGGATATGGTCAACGGCCCCGATATGATCAAAGTGGGCATGGGTTAACAGAATGGCAAGTGGTTGTATGTTTTCTTTTTTCAAGGCAGCTTCAAAGGCTTTACCATCTCCGCCCGGATCAAAGATAACTGCTTCGCCTTCGTCGTTATAAAGGACATAGGCATTGGTTTGTACAGGTCCTAAAGGGGCTTGCTTCCAATTCATTTGATGATCAACTCCTTTTTGAATCTATAAACCATTGTACATGAAAACAAGAAAACGAAAAAACTCAACATAAGAAACCGTATGGATAGAAATTGAATAATGTGAAAAGGAGAGAAAAGGTATGGCAATGGGATCGATCATTACGGCAGTGGCAATTCTTTCGGTTTTTTCTTTTTTCCGTGAGCTGAAGCGCAGGAACTTTGTAGGGGTTGGATTTTCGGCCATCAGCATTCTTGTCTTTGGCTTTTTCGGTGTCATGACATTGTTTGTAAGCGGAGCACCTGAAATGTAGAAGAACACTCGTCGTAATGACGGGTGTTTTTTATTTCGTGAAAAGCGATCGTAATTCCGGAGATCATATACGGAAAATGACTCTTCTGAAAGGGGCGGCTCTGATGCTAGTGAAGGGTGATTGGTTCGTGAAGACCGAAAAGTGGGGAGAGAAGCGGATAGCGTCGCCATGAAACGCTCATGGTGCCCGAAATAAGAAAAGGGCAACCGCGCCAGTCGCCATAGATCCCCGCATCGCATCCGTCATGCACAACAATAATCGCCTGCATCCAATTTTTAGAGCCACAATGATAGGTGATCACTTATTTCAGCCACGCTGCACTAATTTCTTATTGTTTACCTCTTTCATAAATGTTCTCCTGTATCTTTTCGCAAATAAAAGATACCGCCGTTAATGAATGTTAGTTCGATGGACGGTTGATATTGTTGATGAATCGCTGCTTTTTCCAGGTTGTATGCCTCGTTTTCCTTATCCGGTGCTTCGTAAAAGCGGTCAAGCAAGGCCAGATCGTCTTCCATTCGTTTCGTGGCTTCATTTGCCCAAGCGTGTTTTTGGTCGCGAATATCATTGAGAAGGTATTTCTTGATCCGTTGTACTGCGCTCATCGGCTGGACCAAATGAGCCATTGTAAATGTATAATCGGGTATCGCGGAAACAAGCGGTAACGGCGCAAGTCGCTTCATAAAGAAGTCAATGGTTTCTCCACTGATTAATTGAATGCCAAAGCTGCGGATCATATCCCGTCTGCGGTGGCAGGTATAGGAAATGCGCACGTTTAATCCGAGCCAAGGGTACAAGGCTGTTTGGTTTTTTTCATGATGGTTTTCGTACAGCCGTGTAATTGCTCCTTTTTTCGTTGCGGAAGCGAAAATTTGATGCAAACGGGGAGACCCGAAGTGCACTTTTTCAGCGGAAGGTGTGTCGCTTCTCATATCTGTGGACAAGTTTAATTTCAGTGGTTTCGGTTCTCCGCCGGTTTTTTCTAAATAATGCCAGTAAAATGGGCGGTTCATGAGCTCGAGATCGAGTGTTTTGTTGAGTTGGACTTCCAGTTTAGGCGCCGTGCTTTGCAACAACTCCGCTCCTCCGGCGTGAAAATAACGGCGAAGATAGTTATGAACTTCTGCCTGTTCCATGTTGGTCTCCCTCCTGATTCATAAGCTCGGTTAGATGATGAAGTTTGAGCCGTGTCTCTCCTTCCGTGTCCGAATCCAAGGCATCCTCTACGTATTTTTCCAATTCCTGTCCGGCATAGCGCTCGAGAATGTCGTCCAAGCGGCCGATGACCCCTTCGAACATATTGATTTTTTCATAAAGGAGGTTAAGGATGCGTTCTTCCACCGTATGCTTAATCGCGTAGTTCGTAATGTGGACATCATGCTCCTGGCCGAGACGGTGAATCCTTCCGATGCGTTGTTCCACGCGCATGGGGTTCCATGGCAGGTCATAATTGATCATGTGGTGGCAAAACTGTAAGTTTAAACCTTCGCCGCCGGCTTCGGTGGCGATCATGACCGGCACGTGGTCGCGAAACAGCATGCGCATCCAATCTTTTTTGCTGCGTTTAAAACCGCCTCTAAACGGAACGGATTTTATCTTATGCTGGGCGAGAAACCACTGCAAATAGAGTTGGGTCGCGCGGTATTCCGTAAAAATAATCGTTTTTTCCGATGAGGCCTGTAACTGTTTCAAGACTTGTTCTGCTTTTGCATTGGTTTGAATTTCATGCATGGTGTTTACAACGGGAGTGGCTTGGGCTTCGCTTAACATCCCGTTTTTCATCATGTTTGAAATCGTAACGCCCAGGGCTTCCTTGCTGGAACAAGCTTCCCTTTGTAATGTCGTTAGGGAAAAACCGTGAAGATTTTGCACCGTTTGTTTTAAATCGCATACAGCATTATACATGGTGCGCTCTTCTGGCGACATTTCCACGTTCATATTTTCAACATGTCGATTCGTCCAAGCCACGTTCGTATTGGCACGACGGTTGCGCACCATCACATTTTGCACGAGTTTCTGGATGTCTTCGGTTGTTTTGTCGTCGTGTTTGTACTTGGCTTTAAAGCTTTTTTCGTCGCCGAGATGCCCGGGTTTTAAAATTGAAACGAGGTGAAAGAGTTCTTCGATCCGATTTTGGACAGGGGTAGCGGTGCACAGTAAGCAGAACCGTTTTTTTAAAGCCTTGATAAATGCATAGTTTTTCGTGTTGGCATTTTTCAACTTATGCGCTTCATCAATAATGATCATGTCATAGGGTTGCTCGAGTACGATTTCCCGGTGGGGAGAATGCTTGGCGGTGTCCATCGAAGCGACAACAACATCGCATTGGTCCCACACATACGTCTTCTTTTGGGGGACGGCTGGAATATAAAATTTTTCATTCAACTCTTGCGTCCACTGATTCACAAGGGAAGCCGGGGAGAGGATAAGCGCCTTTTTGACGAGCCCCCGTATCATGTATTCCTTTAAGACAAGCCCGGCCTCAATCGTCTTTCCGAGCCCTACTTCATCGGCGAGAATCGCTTTGCCGTTCATATCTTCAACGACGCGCCTCGCTGTTTCCCGTTGATGATCGTACAGGGACAGTTCCGGCAAGTGTGTGGGGGCGACCAATCCGTCGAAAGCAGGAACCGCTTTAAGCTCTTCGGCTTCATAAGCGAGACGAAACATTTCCCAAGAAGACCAGGGTCCTTCATTTTCTAAAGCTTGTTTGAACGTTTCTTCCCAATCGGCGGCAAAATGAATATCTATGTGCATAATAGCTCCTTTTTAAACTTTATTTTTTTATTAAAGTGTAAAAAAGATTGGCAATGGATGAGTGACGTGCTACACTGAATGCAACAGAACTTCTTAACTATGTTAGTATGTGAAAGTCGAACGATTTTATACAATGGCATAAGCGGATGATAACAGAGGGAGAGACCGTTGTTCATCAAAACGGCGCCGAAGGAGCAAACCGGAACGGTGAATCTCTCAGGCACATGTACTTCTGTTTGACGCGACTCTGGAGAGCGCCCTCGCGGCCACCAACGAAGACAATTTTTGCCGGATAAGGCAAAAAAGAAACTTTCTGGTAGACCGACAGAGCTTTTCAACGAAAACGTTGGAGAGTTCTGTCTTTTTTAATACATTAAGGGGGAGTTTGACTTGGCAGAAACGCGTACCGTTCTTTATGACAAGCATGTGGAGTTGGGAGCGAAAATGGTGCCTTTCGGGGGCTTTGAAATGCCCGTTCAATATGATTCCATCAAGGCGGAACACCGTGCAGTCCGGGAGGCTGTCGGTCTTTTTGATGTTTCCCATATGGGCGAAGCCTTGATTGAAGGGGAAACTGCACTCGATACGTTGCAAACCATATTGACCAACGATGCGTCCAAATTGGAAGCGGGAAAAGCCCAGTATTCGTTAATGTGCAATGAAAAAGGCGGAACGGTGGATGATTTTCTCGTCTATCAATTGGAATCCGAACAATACATGGTTATCCCCAATGCCGCGAACCGTGAAAGAGATATCGCTTGGCTCAAGCAGCATGCGCAAGCGGGTACGACGGTGACGGATGTATCCGATGATTACGCGCTGCTTGCATTGCAAGGGCCGAAAGCGGTTGATGTATTACAGTCGTTGACCGAGGAAGACGTGGCCGCCATTGGTGTTTTTCGCTTTCAAGAAGACGTGGCTGTTGAGGGCCGACGCGCGATCGTGTCCCGAAGCGGTTACACCGGGGAAGACGGATATGAAATCTATTGCCGCGCGGAAGATGCCGCTGCCATTTGGGATGCATTACTTGCTGCCGGTAAAAGCGCCGGAATTAAGCCCTGCGGGTTAGGTGCCAGGGATACGCTGCGTTTTGAGGCTCGTTTGCCGTTGTACGGACAGGAACTTTCGGAGGCGATCAGTCCTTTGGAAGCAAAACTCGGCTTTGCGGTGAAAGTAAAAAAAGACGCTGATTTTATAGGTAAAAAGGCACTGGCAGCAGAAAAAGAACAAGGGCCGGCTCGTAAGATTGTTGGCATTGAGATGCTGGATAAAGGGATTCCGCGCACAGATTATCCAATTTTTGATGACGGCAATAACGAAATTGGACATGTGACTTCGGGCACGCAATCCCCGACGCTCGGAAAAAATCTCGGCCTCGCGATTGTGAAAGCGGATTATGCCTCCAACGATACCGAACTAATTGTGGGAGTGCGAAAACGGAAACTAAGAGCCAAAGTTGTACCGACGCCGTTTTATTCCCGCGGGTAAGCGCAGGGATACTTACAGAAGTTTAAAAGACAATTGGAGGGATTCATGATGGAAAAAAACCATCGTTATTTGCCAATGACCGAAAATGACCGACGAGAAATGTTGGATACCGTGGGGGCGAGCGACGTTGCCGAATTATTTTCCGATATACCGGAAAGCGTCCGCCACCATTCGGACTTGAATGTACGCGAGGCTTTGTCTGAGCATGCCCTCGTCGAATATTTCCAATCGTTGGCATCCAAAAATGAAACGGTGAAAGACTATCCTTCTTTTCTCGGTGCCGGTGTGTATGACCATCACATCCCGTCAACGGTGGATGCGGTCATTTCACGATCCGAATTCTATACGGCATACACCCCTTATCAACCTGAGGTTTCACAAGGAGAGTTGCAAGCCATTTTCGAATTTCAAAGCATGATTGCAACCCTTACCGGCATGGAAATGGCGAATTCATCCTTGTACGATGGCCATACCGCCCTTGCCGAAGGAGCACTGATGGCCGCCACGCAGAAGAGAATGAAAAAGCAGACCATTTTGATCTCTGAAACCGTGCATCCGGAAACAAGAGACGTAGTGCAGACGTTTCTGAACGGTCCAAAACTCTCATTGGAAACAATCCCAAGCACTGCGGGGAAAACAGACGTTCAAGCGTTAAAAGAGATGCTCAATGATGACATTGCCGGTGTCCTCATCGAGTATCCGAACTTTTATGGAACGATTGAAGACCTGAAAGCGCTTCGTGAAGCAGCGGATGCCGTGGATGCATTGTTGATTGTAAAAAGCAACCCGCTCGCCTTAGGCGTTCTGACTCCCCCCGGTGAATTCGGTGCGGACATCGTCGTTGGCGATACCCAGCCGTTTGGAATTATGGGTCAGTACGGAGGACCGCACTGTGGCTATTTCGCCACCAAAAAGACCTTAATGAGAAAGGTGCCGGGCAGGCTTGTCGGTGAAACGGTCGATGAAGAAGGGCAACGTGGATATGTGATGACGCTCCAGGCGCGTGAGCAGCATATCCGACGGGATAAGGCCACCTCCAATATTTGTTCGAACCAAGCATTAAATGCACTCGCTTCGTCGGTAGCCATGGCCGCATTCGGAAAAAAAGGCGTCAAAGAAATGGCTATACAAAATGTGCAAAAAGCCCATTACGCAAAAACGTCGTTGCAGGACGCCGGTTTTAGCCTCGTGTATGACGGTCCGCATTTTAACGAGTTTGTCATCGATGTCGGCACTTCGGCAGCAGACGTCAATAAGGCTTTATTCGCCGAGGGAATGATTGGCGGATTGGATTTAGGCCGCTTTAATAGCGAGCAAAATCACCACATGCTTGTTTGTGTGACGGAACTGCGCGCGAAGGCGGAAATCGATCGATTTGTAGAAGCGTTAAAGGTTGCTAAATAAGCGTTAGAAAGGAAGTGGACATCCCTTATGAAAAAGAAAGAACAAGCGCTCATCTTTGAATTAAGCAGAGAAGGCCGTCGCGGAGCATCGTCGCCGGAAAACGATGTGCCGGGGGTCGCGGTCGAAGATTTATGGCCGGATGACTATGTGCGAAAAACGGAACCTGAGCTTCCGGAAGTATCGGAATTACAGCTAATGCGCCATTACACGGCTTTGTCAAAGCGTAATTTTGGCGTTGATTCCGGCTTTTATCCACTCGGTTCCTGCACGATGAAATACAATCCGAAAATTAATGAAGTCATCGCACGCATCCCCGGCCTTGCCCATTTGCATCCTTATCAACCGGAATACCAAGTGCAAGGTGCGCTGCAATTAATGCACGAATTGCAGGAATCGCTCGCTGCCATCACCGGCATGAAAGAAGTTACGCTGCAATCGGCAGCCGGGGCCCACGGAGAATGGAGCGGGCTGATGATTATCCGTGCCTTCCATGAATCGAACGGGGATTATAACCGTACGAAAGTAATCGTCCCGGATTCCGCACACGGCACAAATCCGGCTTCGGCAAGCGTGGCCGGATTTGATCCGGTGACGGTGAAGACGGATGAACGAGGGCTCGTTGATATGGACCATTTGCGGGAAGTGACCGGTAAGGATACAGCGGCATTAATGCTTACCAATCCGAATACACTCGGGCTCTTTGAAGAAGACATTGTGGAAATGGCTAAAATCGTTCATGGCGCTGGCGGCAAACTTTATTATGACGGTGCCAATTCCAATGCAATTTTAGGAAAAGCGACGGCGGGAGACATGGGCTTTGACGTCATTCACCTGAATTTGCATAAAACGTTTACCGGCCCCACGGGGGAGGCGGACCGGGAAGCGGTCCCGTCGGCGTGAAAGCGGAACTTGTTCCATATTTGCCCCGGCCATTGCTCGTGAAAGAAGAGGGAGAATATAAATGGGATTATGACCGTCCGCAATCGATCGGGCGCATCAAACCGTTCTATGGCAATTACGGCATTAATGTTCGCGCCTATGCGTATATTCGTTCCATGGGGCCGGAAGGGCTGCACCAGGTGTCCGAAAATGCCGTTTTGAACGCCAACTATTTAAGACAACGGTTGGAACCTTATTACGATATTCCTTACCCGCAATATTGCAAGCATGAATTTGTGTTATCGGCAAAGCGGCAAAAGAAACTTGGGGTACGGGCCCTTGATATTGCCAAGCGGCTGCTTGATTACGGAATTCATCCACCAACCATCTATTTTCCGCTCAATGTGGAAGAATGCATGATGATTGAACCTACCGAAACGGAAGCAAAAGAAACGCTCGACGAGTTTGCGGAAGCCATGATCGCGATTGCAAAAGAAGCAGAGGAAGATCCGGATCTGGTATTGGAAGCACCGCATGAAACGGTGATTGCCCGTCTCGATGAAACGCAGGCCGCGAGAAAACCGGTTTTGACATATCAGGGAGAATAGATGGAAACGGCTCATCATATGGTGGGCCGTTTTTATCCCATTGGATGTAATTTGAGTAGTTTGTTTAAAGGGTATTTTTATGAAAGCAGTAATATAAAGTTATCCCGCAATCGGTAATAACACTTTTTGTGATAGTGTGATCTATCAGTGTTTAGTTTTAAATATAAAGGAAGGACAGACGCTGTGTTTTTATGGCCGTCACTTATAAATTCCCATTTGTATTAAAGCCAACAACTCCATCACATGTTTATTTAGGGGTTGCTGAAATGAAAAAATTCTTTCTGTTGCAAGGGGTTTCCCCTGATGTGTAGAAAGAGAAATGCAAGGAAAAATGGCTGCTCACGGCTAAACCTTTGCACCTTATGATCAACATGCGAGGGATGGCGCTGCAATGGCGAAGACTCCAGCGGAAAAACGGACGAGCCAAGACCCCGCAGCGCTGATCTTGCGCGAGGAGGCTTGGCCGTTCGTCCGCGGAAAGCGAAGCCATGGAAGCGACATCCCGCCCTTGCGCAAGTTGTTCAGCAGCCTCTACATAAACATTGGTTCAACAATTGTTTCGCATGTCTTTGGCAGGGAAATTGAAGTAGATCGAGGTGCAGCGGATAAAACCGAATTGGAATTTGGACAATTTATGGCTATCATTCATACAGGTTGGTGTTGTTCTGGGAAATTATAAAGGAAAGTTCATCAGGGGTTATAGAAGGGGAAATTTCGCGATTGTCCACCCTTTTTTGGAATGATATTACCGCAAGGCGCCTGCGCCGGCGTTTTATCCACATGTATAATTACGGGTTAGGACCCGAACAACAGTGAAAACCGGAATGAAGGGTCACTAAGCGAGTCATTAGCACCCGAACAGAGGCAAAAACATGCTCAAAGGGTCACTAATCAGACAATTAACACCCGAATAGCCGAGAGTGATCGGTTAAAGGGTCACTAACCGTATTATTCATGTCCGGTCAGCTCAGCGGTAAAAATCAATGAGACTAAGCAACGCTGATCGTAACTAAACATAATGTAAACCTCTCCCTTGTTGGAGTGATGCGCGTTTAGATCCATCTTTTTTCAAATGCGGGCTTTTTTCTAAAATATGCAAAACCAATACCTTTATAAACAATAAATATATTATGTAAACAATAAAGAAAAATAGAAACCCTTGGCTTTAGGGCAAGGGTTCCCTATTTTTTCTTTTTCTTTACTTTGCCTGTCCATTTCTTAAATCCGGTTTTTAGATAGTGAAGGTTATCGTTGCCGGTTTTTTTCTTGATCACGCGCGCGGCCTGGCGGCTTCTCGCGCCAGAATTGTCATAAAGATAGACTTGTTGGTCTTTACGCACTTCCTGCAATCGTTGCTTAAGTTGAGAAAGGGGAATACTCCGTGCTCCCCATATGTGTCCGCCGTCATAGTCTTTCTGCTCACGCACATCAATCAACTGCGCTTTTCTGTACCCTTGGATAAATTCATCCTGGGTAAGCGGCGTGAGGTATGAAGGTGTTCGTAAACGGCGTATAAGCATCGTAATGGCGAATGCAATTAGTCCGCCCCAAAGAATGATTGTTAAGACATTATAAAAATCCATCTGGATTGCGCCCCCTTTACAGTCCCCTTCATATTATAAGAAACTTGCAGCTGAGACGCAAAACAAAAATTCTTTTATGATTTTTATATGTTATCAAATTTGGTAAACTGATAAAAGGACAGAAGGGCGTGAATACGAATATGGAAAAAGAAAAGTGGGGCTTTATCGATTCCGGAGCTTGTTCTCCTTCGTATAATATGGCTTTGGATGAGATGCTCTTACATTGGAATAGCAAGGGGCTTATCCCGCCGATCATTCGGTTTTATGAATGGAACCCGGCTACGCTTTCCATCGGTTATTTTCAAAAGATACATAAAGAAATCGACCTGGAAGCGGTAGAGCGGCATGGATTGGGATTGGTTAGACGCCCGACAGGCGGACGAGGGGTTTTGCATGATAAGGAATTAACGTACAGCGTGATCGTGTCTGAAGATCATCCCTACATGCCGGCGACGGTGACCGAAGCCTATCGAGTGATTTCGACGGGACTTTTGGAAGGGTTTAAAGCTTTGGGGTTGAACGCTTATTTTTCGGTTCCATCATCTGAAAGTGAGCGGGAGGAACTGAAACAACCGAGGTCAGCCGTTTGCTTTGATGCACCTTCCTGGTATGAGATGGTTGTCGAAGGACGTAAAATTTCCGGAAGTGCGCAAACGCGCCAGAAGGGCGTGATCATGCAACACGGCGTTCTCTTAATCGACTTGGACACAGAACAACTTTTTGACGTCTTTTTGTATCCGAATGAACGCGTGCGCAGGCGAATGCAAAAAGCGTTTGCGGACAAAGCGGTGCCCATCAATGACTTAACGAATGAAAAGTTGGACGCCGGCGATATACGCGCGGCATTTACGGAAGGCTTTGAACGAGGACTGGGGATTCAATTATCCCGTTACGAATTAACTCCTGCCCAGGAAAAAGATGTGCAGGAGTTGGCAAAATCACGTTATGAGAATGAGGAGTGGACATATCGCCGATAGGGCCCTTTCGCCTGCCTTCGTTTTGAATGGGGAGAGAGCGGTTCAGCGTTTCACTCGCCGGTTCGTGTTCGTTCAATGTCTGCTTGCAATTCGGCTTGCAATTGTTTAGTGACCGCTCCGATTTTTAGCATCCCGTGTTTCGTTCCCCGCCATTCTGTTATAGGCGTGATTTCATTGATGGTGCTCGTAATGAAGGCTTCGTCTGCTTCAAGCAATTCATCGGTGGAAAACGGGGTTATGGAAACAGGGAGCCCTTGTTTCTCCGCTAAATCGATAACCACTTGACGAGTGATGCCATTTAAGATCAAGTTGTCGGCAGGATGGGTGATTAACTGTCCGTCTTTAACGATGAACAAGTTGGAAGAAGAACCTTCCGTGACCGTGTCTCCCCGATGTTGAACCGCTTCGGAACAGTCATGGTCAGCTGCTTGCCGCTTCGCCAACACATTGCCGAGAAGATTGACGGTTTTTATATCACAACGCAACCAGCGGATGTCCTCGGTTAAATAAACCGCTATCCCTTGCTCTTGTTGGGCTGTAGGTTTCTCCATCTCTTTTGTAAAAGCAAAGATAAACGGTTCAATATGCCGTTCATAAAGGTGGTCACGGGCAGCGGCTCCACGGGACAATTGAATATAGACATAGCCATCATGGGTAAGCTCGTTCGTGTCTATTAATTCACTTACTCTTTTTTTTAGCGATTGCTTCTCTTTAATAGAATAAGGGATGTCCAACTCATCAGCGCTTCTTTGCAGCCGTTGCAAATGCATCTCCAGCTTATAAGGATGTCCACTGTACACGCGAATCACTTCATAAACGCCATCGCCAAAATACATGCTGCGATCATCAAATGAAAAGGAAGCTTTCCCGCGGTCAATGATTTTGCCATTAAAAAGGACTTTTTCCATGAATACCATCCCTTTCTCTCCAACGTTAGTAAGTAAGTCTTTCTAATGATAACATTTTTCCGAAAGGATTCGCGAACCCTTTTGCCTAAAAAACACTTTGTTGTCGCCTATGAGCGATTTATGTACAATGGGAGAGAGCATGGGTTTACATCACAGCTATTGATATGCAGATTTGGGGGTGGTTAACATGGCGACGGCCAGCATGGAAGATTATCTGGAGCGTATTTACCAATTAATAGAGGAAAAAGGATATGCTCGCGTTTCAGATATCGCGGACACACTTGAGGTTCATCCATCTTCAGTGACAAAAATGGTACAAAAACTGGATAAAAGCGGCTACCTTGTATATGAAAAATACCGAGGTTTGGTGCTCACCGCAAAGGGAAATAAAATCGGCAAACGGCTGGTTTACCGGCACGAATTGCTTGAAGATTTTTTACATATGATCGGTGTTGACGAAAGCTATATTTACCGTGACGTGGAAGGCATTGAACACCATCTCAGTTGGGACGCGATTGACCGGATCGGTGATCTCGTTCAGTATTTTCATGAGGATGAAAATAGATTGAAAGCATTGCAGGAACATCATAAAACACCGGAATAGGATTGCCGAATAGATTAGAAAAAGCGAGACTTCCTTAATTCGGGGAGTCTCGCTTTTCGTTTTCGGTCCATTTTATATCAAACAGCCCCGACTCTTTGGCAGACTTTATGGCCATGTAGACGAAAGGACCCAGGATTAAACCCATCACCCCGAAAAACACGAAGCCGAAGTACATGGAAAGAATCGTTGGCAATGCGTGCAGCCCGATGGAATCTCCAAGCACCTTCGGTTCCACGATACGTCGGATGGCGAGCAAAATGACGGCCAAAACACTTAACTGGACGCCCATCGTCACATCTCCGAGGATCATCGCGACTACTCCCCACGGTACCAATATTAAAGCAGGACCCACATAAAGGGGAATAATATCCACGAGCCAAACGAGAAAGGAAACGATTAATGCCGGACCGGGTGCGATGTAGAGCAAACTTAGATAAGTAAGGATAAATATCCCCAGGCTCATAATAAATTGGGCCTTCCACCAGCCGAGAAAAACCTTGGCCATTCGTTGAAAAACGTAACGAAGTTTATCAGCGGTTTCGCTTTTGAATATGTTGAAGAAATTGTCCATCAGCCTCGGTAAATCCAGACTGAACAAGAACAGCGTGATTAAATAAACGAGCCCGATGATGAGCATGTTCGGGACGGCCATGATGATTTCGTATAAATAGGCGACAAAATCGGTGGACCAATTAAGTGCCGTGTTTATCGTATTGTCGGTCAATTCGTCCAGCGCCCGTACAATTTGCGGGCCCTGGGGAAATTCGGCAATGAATTCATCGAATGTTTGAATAAGGTCATTTATAAACAGTTCGATCTCATTTATGTATCCCGGAATTTGTCTGGACCAGTCGATCAAACTTTCAATCAAGTACGTCAACGTTATGTAGATCAAAAACGTGCTTACAATGAGAAACACGGTAAAAACAATGGAAACGGAGAGAAGACGTTTACGAATATTAAACTTTCTCATCAAAAACTTAACAAAGGGCTCAAAAATCATAGCGGTTAACAGCGCGAGCAACACCGGCATAAAGGCAGAGAGGTTAAAATAGACGAACAGCCCAATGAGGATAAGTGCAATGATGATCAATATCCGTTTCACGAGTAGTTTGTTTAGCAATGACAACCTCCTGGGAAAGATGATGTGACTTCACTTTTGGATGGTTCGCGGACCGTTCTTTATTATAACAGACTTGGCATCTTAAACGTAGCTGATAGAAAAAATATCCGTTAAAAAATATGTGTTGTGTACGGGCACAAATTGACGATAGAAAAGCCTATTTTCCCGCTCCCCTCCTCATCCCCCCAAACGAATCGTGGTCCGGTGACATATATTGTGGAGAATCTTGATTTATGGGGAGGGATCTGTATGGATATGCAAAAGTTGATGAATGTAATGGTAGAGCGTGTGCTGGCGAAACGTAACGTTACAAAAGAATCCGTAGACATTTCCGAAGACGAAAAAGCACGTATTCGCGAGGTCGTGGAAAATATCCAGGATGAAGTAAACGATTTTTTAGAGAACCAAACGACGACAGTGTCGGATGAAGATGAAGCGGATGAAAGTAACGATTCCTAACGAGGAAGAAGGGTTTTAAAAAAATCAACGAATGAATCATGGCGTTCTGTCCACGCAAACAAAGGGTCAGTGTCATATCGTGTAGTAGACTTTTAAAAAGGAGGGAAAAATCATATGTCCATCCATTTAGGCCAGCATCGAGCTCGAAGCTGCTATGATCCAAAACCGTATCAAGAGGATCAAAAATGGAGTGCGTTGTGCGATGATCGGGGACAGCACCCAATGGCTTGCCCCGTAGAAGGGGAAGACAATGTGATGCAGGAAGGTGCCCAATCGAATAAAGAGGTGCAAGTGTCGGAAGATTTTATGTTAATTAAAGATTCTTGCGATGTTAATGTTACAACGACAGACGTTCAAGCTGCCGTCAATTTGCAAGCAGCATTGCAAGCCGCGATTGTATTAGTGGTCCGTATTTCGCTCGCCGGTTCAGACGACGCTGAAGAAGTCACGCAAGAACTATTCCAAACATCGAAAATCAAGCAAAGAACCTCTCAAAAGACGATTGTTGAGAATTCCCGTGATATCAACGTGACTTCTACAGATGTGCAAGTGGCGCTTAACATCCAACTCTTGCTGCAGATTTTAATCGCCCTTGTCGTTACCTTGGATATTCTCTAGGATATGCAGGTGAATGCCCGAGTGGAACTTCATAGCTTTAAAAAACGCTCGGAACACCTGATGACCGTTTATAAAGAATCAAAATTTGCTATGCCAGGCTGCAGGCCTTTGGCATAGCTTTTCTAACGCTCAGAATGTATGGGACCGGCAAGGGGTTTGCAACAAAGAACATAAAACTGTTTTGGGGAAGAGAATCGTGGCGATTTCCTTCGGACAACACGCAAAAACCAGCGGCTTGCATAGGGTAGAGGTGTAGAGGCAGGTGATTCAACGGTGTTTATTGATGGTGTATTTGCGGGCGGGGGAGTGAAAGGATTCGCCTTTATCGGTGCGTTGGAAGAACTCGAAAAGCGAAATTATCGTTTCAAACGTGTGGCCGGCACGAGCGCCGGGGCTTTAGTTGCCAGCCTGATTATGGCCGGTTATACAAGTGAGGAATTAAGGGACCTGATGGAAGAATTGGATCCGCAAACCTTATTGGACCCGACACCCTGGACGCAACATTTTCCAATGCTCTTGAAATGGCTCGGCGTCTATTGGGGCCTAGGATTGTATAAGGGCAACCGCTTGGAAGAGTGGCTCGGAGAAAAATTGGCAGCGAAAGGTATTCGCACATTTAACGACTTGCCGAAAAAGTCGCTGCGCATTGTAGCTTCGGATTTAACGAGGGGCCAGTTGCTCGTTATTCCCGATGATCTGCATGTGTACGGGATCATTCCCGAGACCTTTCCAATCGCGCGTGCGGTGCGCATGAGCTGCAGTTTGCCGTATTTTTTCCAACCGGTAAAACTTTTTGATAAAAACGGTGAAACGGCTATCATTGTAGATGGCGGGATTTTAAGCAATTTCCCTATGTGGCTTTTTCGAAGAGAAGAGCGGGTGAAACGTCCCCTCCTTGGTTTTCAACTGAACCCCGAGCCCAATGATACGAGAAATACGATCGACAATGCGCTGGAACTATACAGTTCTGTGTTTGAGACGATGCAAAAAGGCCATGATGCTCGCTACGTTGAAAAACATAAACAGGAAAATGTCGTCTTTATCCCTGTAAATCGCATAAAAACAACCTCCTTTTCCCTCACAAAAGATGACCGAAAGCGGTTGGCTCAGCTCGGGCGGGATGCAACGCAAAATTATCTAAAAAACTGGACCGGTTAAAAAAAGAAACGCGCAGACATCAAGCTGCACGTTTCTTATTTTTTTCGATTGCCGTCGACCACTTTTAAGTGTCTTTTCTTTTTTTGATTATTTTTTCTGGTTGCCTCTTTTTGTTTTTGCCGTTGCTTGCTCTGTTTTAGCGCTTTGCGATAGTTATTGTTCATGCCGCTTCGCCTCGGCAATATCAGGCGTGTAAGTAAAAAGTAGAGACCGACGGCGATCAGCGCGGTAATGACGAGGCCCAGGAAAAACCCGCCCGGGTTGTTGGCGAGCTGGTAAACCAGCCCGAGCGCCGCCAGGCCCAAAATCACGATGATCACCGGGTTCCGGATAGAATTTGCCATACATTCACCTCCGTGATGATAGATGATTAAACGATACGGCCGCCAACTTTTTCCTCGTCTTCCAGTGCCTTTTCTCGTTCCAGCATTTTTTCAAACGAAGAGATGGAGACTTCGATTTGATCATCCTTTGGCTGTTTGGTCGTTAAGAGTTGCAGCCATAAACCGGGCAGGCCGAGCCATTTCAGCACGGGGATGTTTCTCAATTTGTTCGTTCCTTGCAGCACTTCATAAGAAACACCCAATACAACGGGGATCAGCAGAAGGCGATGGACCACCCGCTCAATGACATTGTCAAAAGGGACGAGCAAATAGATCATTACGCCAACGATGACAGTGAAAAGCATGAAGCTGCTGCCACAGCGATAATGGAGCCGGGAGTGTTCCTGGACGTTTTCAACGGTTAACGGTTTCCCTGCCTCGTATGCGTTAATCACTTTGTGCTCGGCCCCGTGATATTGAAAAACACGTTTGATCAGCGGCATAAAAGTGATCAAGTAAATGTAACCGACGAGAATGAGGAACTTAAAGAACCCTTCGAGCAAGTTCTGGGCTACGTGTCCCGGAAATATAGGGGAAAATAATTCCGCGATAAAGACAGGGATCGCGGTAAATAAAATATTGCCAAACAGAAACGCAAATACCCCTACAGCAGCCACGCCAAAGATCATGGCCAATTTGGAACTTTTCTCTGCCGATTCGATCTGATCATCGTCATCGGGATGGACGTCCAAGCGGTCGGAGGCATAATTGAGATGCTTATTGCCAACCGAGGCAGCTTCAATCAAGGCGACGGTTCCTCTTACAAACGGAATTTTTTTAAGCTTCTGCAGAACCGGACGGTTAACTTTACGTTCTTCGTAAAACTCTATCGCATTATTTTTTCTGCGTATGGCGGAAACGGTAATCCGCTTGCCGGCAAACATCACGCCTTCGATGATCGCTTGTCCGCCATATGCAGGCTTTTGGTTTTGATGACTCAAGACGCTCACCAGCCTATTCAGAAGGATCGCCACCCATTTTACATGAAAGACACTCCAACCTCCATCTTTTCGCAAAAATAATTGATTGGCATGATTCTATCGGTGAGCGATCATACTAAGGAATGAGGTGATCTTATGAAGGGAAAGCAAAAGGAATCGAAAGGGCTACCTTTTGCAGCAAAAGTTCTGTTTACCGGTCTTTTCGGCGGCTTGATATGGGGGTCCATTTGGTATGCCGCGTACTTTTTCAATTTTACCGATGTGGGACCTTCGCTCTTTTGGATGGCTTGGTCCTTGGGTGATTGGAAGGATCAGATGGTGGGCCAATGGGCTGCTGTCGGCATTTTTACACTCTTGTCCATCGCTATTGCGTTTTTGTACCGGTTCGTGCTGGCCCGTGTAAAAGGAATGTGGATGGGTTTTTTTTACGGGGTTATTTTATGGATTCTCGTGTTCTTCGTTGCCAATCCGCTATTTGTAGACTTGGACCCGCTTCTTGAAATGGAAGGGATTACGATTGTGACGACCCTTTGCTTATTCATAATGTATGGCCTGTTTATCGGGTACTCCATTTCCTACGAATACGAGTTGTTGGAATTTGAGCGAAAGTACGGGAGAAATTAAATCGCGGTGCTGACAAATCTATGCTAGAATGGGGGATGTTGATCGTTAGCAAAAGGAGGAAAAAACAATGAACCGTCTCGAGCTGGTCCGTACGCAGTTGGAACAGGAAGGGATTGACGCCCTGCTTGTGGAAAGCCAGACAAACCGAAGGTATATAACGAATTTTACGGGAACGGCAGGCGCTGCACTGATTACCGCCCGTGAAGCTTTCTTTGTCACGGATTTCCGATACGTTGAACAGGCGAAAAATCAATGCGAAGGTTTTACGGTTGTTCAGCATGAGGACGGAATAAGCAAAGAAATAAATAAACTCCTCGAAGCAGAAAATGCAGCCTCCGTCGGATTTGAAAAAGCACATACAACGTATGAAAAATATGATTTCTACCAAGAGGCGTTTGCCGCGAAACTAGTCCCGGTTGCCGGCATGATTGAAAATCTTCGCTTGTTTAAAAGCATCGATGAATTAAAAACGATGCAAAAAGCCGCGGAAATTGCCGATGCTGCCTTTGAACATATTGTTACGTACATAAAGCCCGGGGTTCGTGAACGTGAAATCGCCAACGAACTTGAATTTTACATGCGCCACCTTGGAGCGGAATCTTCATCCTTCGACATTATTGTTGCTTCCGGGGAGCGTGGTGCACGCCCGCACGGAGTCGCGAGCCATAAACAGGTGGAAAAGGGTGACATGATCACGATGGATTTTGGCGCTTATTATGAAGGGTATTGTTCCGATATTACCCGCACCGTGGCCGTTGGGGAACCGAGCGATGAAATGCACCACGTTTACGACACCGTTTTAAAGGCGCAGCTTAAAAGTTTGGAACAAATTAAAGCCGGCATGACAGGAGTAGAAGCTGACGCGATCGCTCGTGACTACATTTATGCTGAAGGCTACGAAGGCTATTTCGGGCATGGACTTGGCCATGGCCTGGGGATGGACGTACATGAAGAGCCCCGGCTGTCGCCGAAAGGGAACTTACAATTGGAAGCCGGAATGGTCGTCACTGTTGAACCGGGGATCTACCTCCCGGGCAAAGGAGGCGTCCGGATCGAAGATGACATTCTCATCACCGAAGATGGGAATGAACGCTTAACGTTATCGGAAAAAACATTGAAAAGGATTGAAACATAAAAGGGGAGGAAGAAATGGTATCCGTAAATGATTTTAGCACCGGATTAACGATTGAAGTCGACAACGATATTTGGACTGTCGTTGATTTTCAGCACGTAAAACCAGGAAAAGGGGCAGCGTTCGTCCGCTCGAAACTGCGTAGTTTGCGCACGGGGAACATTCAGGATAAAACGTTTCGAGCCGGTGAAAAAGTCAACCGGGCACACATCGAGAAAAATCGCATGCAATACCTATACGCAGATGGCGACACGCACGCCTTTATGAATATGGAAACGTTTGAACAAATCGAACTCACAAGTGACCAGATTAAATACGAACTTAATTTTTTAAAAGACAACATGGAAGTACAAATGATTTCTTATGAAGAGGAGACGCTTGGCATTGAACTCCCGAATAACGTTGAATTGACTGTGATCGAAACGGAGCCGGGCATTAAAGGAAACACGGTGTCCGGTGGCTCGAAACCGGCAAAACTGGAAACAGGTTACACTGTCCAAGTGCCGTTATTTATCAATGAAGGCGAAAGGCTCATCATCGACACCCGCAAAGGAGAATATACACAAAGAGCTTAAACGAGTTGGAAAAAAGACCTGATACGGGTCTTTTTTTGTTTACGCGAGGCTTTGAAGATGAATCTAGATTTGAGTAAAAAAGGGAGTGTGTAATAAAATTTCACGTATTGTAATAAACGCTCCCCACACCAGGCATTTTGCATGAAGCTGGATAATCTTTCATAAATATGGACAACAGAAACGGTCCATTCCAAAGCAGGTAAAGATAGCGTTTTAAATAACAACGCCAAACGGCGGTTCTAATATGGATCTAGTTTCATACATTGTACAAGCAGACTCCCATGGAGTTTTTTATTGGCAACGAAGGTTTTCGCCATAAAGGTTTGCCGATACGCCAAGTTTTCTAAAAATCGCAGGTTTGTTCCTAAGTTGATAGATGGGGGTGGTGAACCATCGCTTACACGCTGAAGGAGAGCACGATTGTGTCAAAACAAACCATTGCTGCCCTTATTCCCGCGCGATTCAAAGAAGAGATTCACGCTGCCTTGCAGTCGAACGATTTGGAAGAAATCCGCCTGCGTGTGAACCGTCCTCCTGAACTTATTTATCGAAATAACGATTATTTTATGGATGCTGAATCTCTCACAAAAGAAGATGCAGAATTTATTATGAATCAATTAAGCCAGCATTCCGTATACGCTTTTGAAGAAGAATTGCGCAACGGTTTTCTTACGTTGGCCGGTGGCCATCGAGTAGGCTTGGGCGGGGAAACGATTGTAGAAAAGGGAACGGTGAAAACATTAAAGCATGTGCGCTCCTTTAATATACGGATCACACGGGAGATGGGCGGTGTTGCCGCTCGTTACCTCTCGGAACTGTTTCGCGAACAATGGCGGAATGTTTTAATCGTCGGTCCACCCCAGTCGGGAAAAACGACATTATTACGGGATATAGCGCGTACAGCCAGTTACGGTCATCAAGCAAAACAAATTCCTTCGCGAAAAGTGGCCATCGCTGATGAACGCTCGGAAATTGCTGCTGCATTTGAAGGAGTGCCGCAACATGATCTTGGGCCACGAACCGATGTGTTGGATCGCTGCCCGAAAGCAGAAGGAATGATGATGCTCGTCAGAGCGATGAGCCCCGATCTTCTCATCGTTGATGAAATCGGGAATGAACGTGATAAATCAGCTTTGCGGGAAGCGATGAATGCCGGCGTATCAGTGATTTGTAGCGCCCACGGGCGAACGATAGAAGATATGGAAGACCGGCAGCTCCTTCGGACATCGTCCGGCCGTCCGCTTTTTGATCGTTTGCTTCTCCTTGATGAAAACAAGCGTGGGAAACTCATCATTCCAAGGAAGGTGAGAGCGTGAGATGGCTCGGCGCTCTGTTCGTCTTAATTTCACTTACGGCAGTAGGGTTTGAATGGTCTCGGCGCTTATCCGGCCGCTCCCGGCAAATTCGTCAGTTTACGACGGCTTTACAATTATTGGAAGCAGAAGTGATATATGGACATACACCGCTCCCGGTAATTTCCCGAAAGCTGGAAAAGACATTGCGGCCGCCACTTTCCCAGATATTTTCCACCTTTGCGAACATTTTGGAAACCGAAAGCACGGATGTGAAGGACGCATGGGATCGAAGCATTGAATGGAATTGGCCATCAACCGCTTTACGCCACAAAGAAAAAGAAACGCTTTTGCAGTTTGGACAAACGCTTGGCCGGCATGGGCGTGATGAGCAGCGCAAATATATTCAACTCACGCTTGCCCATTTGCGTTCTGAGGAATATGAAGCAATTGAAGAACAACGAAAATATGAAAAAATGGCGAAATCGTTAGGTTTTCTTGGAGGGTTACTCGCCATCATTGTCATGATTTAAGAACACGGGTGCTTCGAAGGGGGGAAATGCGGTGGGGTATGATGTGGACACGATTTTTCAAATTGCTGGAATCGGCATCGTCGTTGCCATGATTCACACCGTTTTAAAACAGATGGGCAAAGAGGACTGGGCACAGTGGGTCACTTTGATCGGGTTTGTGGTGGTGCTCTACATGGTTGCAACCATTGTGGATGATCTTTTCCAAAGAATCCGCGGTATCTTTCTTTTCATAGGGTAGTCCAATGTCCGCAGAAATGATTCAAATCGTTGGAATCGGCCTGATTTCTGTATTTCTGGCAATGATCATCAAAGAGCAAAAGCCCGCATTTGCTTTTCTGCTAACGTTATTTGTCGGTGCGATGATTTTTCTGTTTTTGCTCGACCATATCGTAACCGCATTTCAACTAATTGAAACATTGGCAAATGAAGCGAATATCAACATGGTTTACCTGGAGACGATGCTTAAAATAATTGGAATTGCTTACATTGCCGAATTCGGAGCGCAAATTGCCAGGGATGCGGACCAAGGTGCGATTGCACAAAAAATAGAGCTTGCCGGGAAGGTTCTGATCGTTGTGATGGCGATTCCTATTTTTAACGTTTTGATTGAAACGGTCATTTCCTTGATTCCGGGGTGAAAGAGTGGGTCGATATGAAAAAGCAGTGGGCAATTTTGTTCTTGATCGCCATCTTGATAAGTGCCCCTTTCGTTGTATCGGCGGAAGAGGATGCCGAATCGGAGCAGGAATTGCCCATCGAAGACGAGGAGGACATACCTTCTGCCGAGGAGATGCTCGATGAACAAATGGACGAGCAGATGGACAGGCTTGGGTTCTCGGAGATCGAAACGTTTTGGGAAGATATTCGTTCGGAATACGAATCGTTTTTGCCGGAAAGCCAACGTGGAGAATTGAGCGATTTTATCCAAGGAGAGCGCCAGTTCAATCCTGCTGATTGGGGACAAGCATTTCTACGCTTCATTTTTCATGAAATTACATCGAATTTGGCGTTGCTTGGAACATTGCTGCTTTTGACCGTCTTCACGATGGTGTTGCGTGCCTTGCAAAATGCGTTCGAACATGCTGCCGTCAGTAAAATTGCCTACAGCATCACTTTTACAGTGCTCATCATTATTGCGATGAACAGTTTCTATGTGGCCATGTCCTACGCTCAGGAAGCGGTGCAAAGCATGGTAAATTTCTTGATTGCCTTGTTGCCGATGCTTTTGTCTCTGTTAGCCATTACCGGTGCCGCATCATCTGCCGCCCTGTTTCACCCGTTAATCATCGTTCTTGTAAATACGAGCGGGTTGTTGATCGATCGTATTGTTCTGCCTCTGTTATTCGTATCGGCACTTTTAGCCGTCATTAGCACAATGAGTGAAAAATTTCAATTATCGAAACTGGCTGCACTGATTCGCAATGCAGCGATGGCAATCATGGGTGCATTTTTAACGGTGTTCCTGGCTGCGGTTTCCGTCCAGGGAGCAACAGCAGCCGTTACAGACGGGATCACAGTACGTACCGCAAAATATATTGCTGGAAACTTCGTCCCGGTCGTCGGCCGTATGTTCACGGATGCGACCGATACAGTGATCGGGGCCTCTCTGCTGTTAAAAAATACAGTCGGGGTTGCTGGACTGGCGATTCTATTTGTCATCGTAGCTTTTCCGGCACTAAAGATCCTCGCCCTAGCGATTATTTTCCAACTATCCGCAGCCGTCATGCAACCGCTTGGTGGTGGTCCGCTTGGCACGTGTCTGAGTTTATTTGCGAAAACCGTTTTATTTATGTTCGCGGCCGTGGCAGTCGTCAGCTTAATGTTTTTCCTCGCGATCACAATTATTATCACATCCGGAAACTTGTCGTTAATGGTGAGGTGAAGGGTATCGCCTATTTTAATGAATGGATAACGACGCTAATCGTTTTTTTGCTCATTGCTGTCATTCTTGAATTATTGTTGCCGACTTCAACGATGAAACGGTATGCGGACTTGATCCTTGGTTTAATTATGATGATTTTAATTCTGCAGCCGGTTTTTGAGCTGCTGAACCGGGAGCCGGAGACATGGTTCGTTTGGGGGGATTTTCAAGTGACGGAAGGGGTCGATGAAATGGAAATTGAGATTGATGAGAAGAAAAGTGAAATACAAGCCAGTCATGATGCATATATTTCAGAACAAGTAGGTGCTCGGCTTGGCAGTGAGGCTGAAGATGCACTGGAAGAAGACTTCGACCTTGGCATAAAAGAAATCTCGGTATCCTCTCATACCGAGTTGGAAGTCGGTGTGGTTGTCGGAGAAATAGACGAGCAGGAAGCTGAAACGGTTTCCGTTCAGCCTGTGGAAGAAATATCCACGGACGATGCAACCGAACCTGCTGATTCCACGCGTACAGTACACGACCGTCAAACCGAGGAGGTGCGTGCACGTCTTGCTGAAGTATGGCAAATCGATGAAGAGAGTATTGACGTCAGCCTGGAGGAGGAGGGGCTGAATGAGTGACGAAAAACCACCATTTTCTAAATGGCTGCCTTCCGCTGATGGTTCCCGTAAAATTCGTTGGTATTATTTGGGTGGCTTGCTTGTCGTTGGCATACTATTTATGTTTATTGGCACGAGCGGAGGTGATGAAGAGGAACAGCCCGGGGGCAGTCCTTCCTCCTCATCCGGTATGAATGAGGAGAGGGAGGGAGCGGACGTTCTCGGTGATGATACAGAGGATAATGCCGAACAGCAACATCCCATTGGGGATATTGCAGAACTTGAACATGCATATGCGCATCAATTGGAAGGGGCTCTCGAGTCCATGAGCGGGGTATCAGGCGTTGACATCGTTGTGAACCTGGAAGCATCGGAGAGCCAAGTCTACGAAAAAGATACAACCAGTCGTGAACAAACAACGGACGAGACCGACACGGAGGGCGGAACTCGTATTCTTGAGGAAGGGACAGAAGAAGAAACACTCGTTCTGATCCAAGATGGCGATACGGAAAAACCCTTGCTCATTCGTACGGAGAAACCTGATGTTACCGGAGTTCTCGTCGTTGCCGAAGGGGTTGAGGAACTGGACCTTAAAGAATCCGTGATAGAGGCGGTCACACGCACACTTGATGTCCCCGCCCACCGCGTATCTGTACAATCTAAACAGTAAAGAAAGGATGAGTGATTTGGTTTTGAAAAAACAAACGGTTTGGCTATTGACGATGATAAGTTTAGTCGCGGTTCTCGGTGTATATTTTTTCACACCTGATGGTCCCGCGGAGCACGAAATGGCACTTGTCAGTGATGATGAAGAGGCATTGGAAGACTTTGAAGGCGATCTATGGGAACAATTTTTGGAAGAAAATCCTGACAGTGCCGTCGTTGTAGAAGAATGGGAAGAAGACGAGGGGTCAACGGAAGAGAGTACGGAAGAAGCGCCTGCCAAGGGCGAGGGAGAAGAAAGACCACCGGCTGAAGAAGATCCTTCTGAAGAAGAACCTCCTGCCGATGAAGAAACAAACGAAGAAACGGAAGTTTCCGCGGACGCTTCGGATAGCAGCGACTGGTTCAGCGCCTTGCGCATCCAACGCGAGGAAAATCGCAGCGAAACGAGAGAACATTACACGGACGTCCTGGCTTCAAGCGATGCTACAACAGAAGAGAAAAATGATGCACAGGAAGAACGTGAAAATTTGCAAACAATTGCTGACATGGAACATACACTGGAACAAAAAATCCAATCCCAAGGGTATAACGATGTGATTGTCATGAGTGAAACGGATGAAGTCCGGATTCTCGTTGAAGCTGAAGAACTATCCAGAACAGAAGTTGTGGAAATCAACCGGATTGCCAGTGAAGAGTTAGGGGAACGCCCGGTTTCCGTCGGGTATCATTATGATGAAAATGAAACAGGTTGACGCTTTCGGGATCCTCAGCGGGTCCTTTTTTTTTTGAGACGATTGTTCGGTAGATTTTCAAACTTTACGAAGCTGGAAGGAAAGGTTCTTCATAAAGCCATCCTCAACTGTAAGAATCCTTGGTCAAAGGATGAAATGAATATCGCTACGTGCTATAATCAACCATATAAAGTGAAGCATCCACCATAGTGGGATTCCCCCATGATGGTTGTAAAGGTACGCCGGCAAAAAGCGCTACGTCCTTTGGCAATGCCGGCACCCACACATCCTGTGCGTCGGAACAAATGCCCGTTAATTCCCGCTACGGGATACAGCGGGAGTTTTACGGACGCTTAGCACCGGGAGAAAAGCACCGTACTTAGTTAGGAGAGGTCTTTCATATGGAGTGGAACGATTTGACGGAAGGTGCAAAATCCGTTTTGGAACAAACCCGCAATTTAAAAAATGACCATATCCAAATTGTGGAATTTGAAGTTGGTTATGAAGAAGAAGCCTCAGAAGATAATCCGTACCCGGTATCTATTCAGGAAGAGGACTATGAAAACCTTAAGAAGTTCACGAAAGAGAATGAATACGATGATCATTACCATATGGCCAGAAATAAAAATATGGTAAAGATTATTTTGCTGGAAAATAAAAAAATCCCGGATAACCTTTCGGAGTTTCCGGTATTTCGCCAGTACCGCATGGATCGTTTGCGAGAAGAACGGGAAAGGCTTGCGGCTGAACGGGAAGCACAAGAACAAGCCGAACAGGAAGAGGGAGAACAGGCAGTCGAGGAAAATGGAGAAGATACGGAACAATCTTAAGGGGGACAAGAGGAAATGAGTGAATACCAAATGCTTGATATTGAGGAACAGGAAAATGATTTGGGCAAGGTGGAAATATCTCCGGAAGTGATTGAAGTGATCGCCGGACTTGCCACGTCTGAAGTGGAGGGCATTGCAGCTTTACGCGGGAATTTGGCCACCGACGTCGCTGAACGTTTTGGCAGAAAAAACCACGGCAAAGGTGTGAAGGTAGAGCTCGGAGACGATGGTGTCGTCATTGATGTTTCGATTGTTGCCAACTATGGCATATCTGTCCCCGACGTTGCCAATCAAGTGCAACGAAATATTCAACAGGCGCTGGAAACAATGACCTCCATAGCGATGGACAAGATTAATGTTCATGTTGTGGGGATTCAATTCGAACAACCGGAAGAACAACAAGGGCAATTGGAACAAACGACCGAATAATGGATCTGAAGATAAGTCGAGGTATCGAGCTATGAATCGAAGATGGGCACGAATACGGGCGGTCCAAGCGCTGTATCAAGTAGAAATGACCGGCATCGAATGGAAACTCGCGCTCCAGTCGTCACTGGATGATGAGGAAGAAGCGGATGATTACCTTTATGATGTCATCCCCGGGGTTCTCGAAGTGCAGCAAGCGATCGACGCACAAATTGCAGAGCAGTTGGAACATTGGACATTGGAGAGAGTGGGGAACGTAGACCGGGCCGTTATGCGTCTTGCTGTCTATGAAATGCAACACCGGGAAGATATTCCGGTAAACGTGGCACTTAATGAAGCGATAAATACAGCGAAAGCATTCGGCGGGAATGAAGCTGGTAAATTTGTCAACGGAGTTTTATCGAATCTACGCAATGAACAAAAATGGGGGGCAAAGAGCGAGTATGACAGCGGAGATCATTAGCGGCAAAGAGTTGTCCACACAATTGCGAAACGAATTGGCGGAAGAAGTCCAGGATTTAAAGGTGACACCATCGCTCGCGGTTATATTGGTGGGGGATGATCCTGCGTCGCATAGTTACGTGCGAGGGAAAGAGAAGGCTTGTAGAACTGCAGGCATTCACTCGATTGTAAAGCGCCATCCTACCTCTTTGCGGGAGGATGAATTGATTGCCGAAATCGATGCTTTAAATGAGGATAGCAGTGTACACGGCATTCTAGTGCAACTGCCGTTGCCGGAACATATATCCGAAGATGCCGTTATTGAAAGAATTGCCGTAAATAAAGATGTGGATGGCTTCCATCCGGTTAATGTCGGGCGGCTGCTGACAGGGAAAAAGGCATTTACGCCTTGCACACCGTTGGGCATTATGAAGATGCTGGAGATCAGTGGCGTCGACCCGAGAGGCAAGCACGCGGTTGTCGTTGGCCGGAGTCAACTCGTTGGCAGACCGGTGGGGCAACTTTTGTTAAATAAAGACGCCACGGTGACCTACTGCCATTCGAAGACGAAAGATCTGGCGTTTCACGCAAGTCAAGCGGATATTCTCATCGCTGCAGCCGGACGTGAAGGTATGATCAGCGAAGCTCATGTAAAGGAAGGCGCGGCCGTGATTGACGTCGGTGTGAATCGAGTGGAAAGCACGGGGAAACTGACCGGTGATGTGCAGTTTGAAGAAGTCAAAGAAAAAGCAGGGTGGATCACGCCTGTCCCGGGCGGCGTAGGGCCGATGACGATTACCATGCTCTTACATAATACGGTGGAAGCCGCTCGAGGAACGATGTTCAATGATGAATCCTGAGCAACGTTATCTTTCTGTGACTCAATTGACGAGACAAATAAAAGGGTTGATTGACCAGAGTCTGTTGTTGAACGATGTTTTTTTACGTGGGGAAATTTCGAACTTTAAACATCACAGCCGCGGACATATGTATTTTACGATAAAAGATGAAAAGGCGCGAGTGTCGGCCGTTATGTTCGCCGGCAATAATCGCGCCTTGCGTTTTCGGCCCGAAAGCGGAATGAAGGTCCTCGTTCGCGGAAATGTGTCCGTCTATGAGCCGTATGGACAGTATCAATTGTATGTGCGGATGATGGAACCGGACGGGATTGGACAATTGTATCTGGCCTATGAACAATTGAAAAATAAGCTGGATGCGGAAGGGTTGTTTCATACATCCAGAAAACGGCAACTTCCTAATTTTCCGGAGCACATAGGAGTGATTACGTCAAAGACCGGAGCGGTTATCCGCGACATTTACACAACCGTAAAGAGAAGGTATCCGCAAGCCTCTATCTCGCTTTATCCGGTTGCTGTTCAAGGCCCGGAAGCAGCTCCTGGTATCGTCAGGGCGTTAAAGCAAGCAAGCATTGACGGCAATGATGTTCTTATTGCCGGCAGAGGCGGGGGATCAATCGAAGATTTGTGGGCATTCAACGATGAACAGGTTGTCCGTACTGCCGCCTCTTTAGATATTCCGCTGATTTCTGCTGTCGGCCATGAAACGGATGTCACATTAATGGATTTTGTTGCAGATGTACGGGCGGCTACGCCGACAGCTGCCGCCGAGATCGCTGTGCCATCGCTCACTGAATGGCAAGAGAAAGTTTCCACTCAAAAAATTCGCTTGCAACAAATCATGCAACAAAGCATTCAGTACCGTAAAGAAAAATTGGCATATATGGATAATTCCTATGCGTTTCGCTATCCGGAACAATTGCTTAAACAAAAGGAACAAGAGCTCGATCGCAACCTGGACCAATTGCATCGCGCCATGCAAACGCGCATGCAAATGCAAAGGCAGCAGGTGAATGAACAGCGCCGGCGCATCGCTTCCTTAAAGCCAACCCATTTGCTGGAACAAAAAAGGCAATTGCTTAAAACGGATACGAAGCAATTGGAGGGAAATTTTCGGCGATTGTTGACGGATAAGGAAAACCGGTATGAACGTTTGTTGGAAAAACTGGCTCTTCTTAATCCAATGGAAACGTTAAAACGCGGGTACACCGTCACATATCGGGATGAACAGTTGGTGCAATCGGTTGATGCCATTGACGTAGAGGATAAACTAAACATTTATTTCCAAGATGGTTACGTGGAAGCAGAAATCACGGAAAAAGGAACAGAAACATTTGCTATTGATAAGGGGGAAGCAACCGGTGGAAAATGAAAGAAATGAAGAAACGGAAAACAAGCAGACGTTTGAAGCGGACATGAAAAAGCTTGAGTATATTATTCAACAGCTTGAAGAAGGGGATGTTCCGTTGGAAAAGGCTATCGAGATGTACCAAACGGGAATGAAGCTTTCCAAACGCTGCCATGATCAATTGCAAAACGTTGAGAAGAAAATGGATCGAATTGTCAACGAGACGGGTGAAAGCCTTCCGTTGGAATTGGAAGATAATCAGAGTAATTAGCTGTTTGCGAATGACCATAAGGGTGTGACAGTATTGAATCAGGAAGGTGAACGTCTGCATAGGCGTTTGCAGGATATGCATGGGAAAGGAGAGAAACAGGCTTTTGCGTTCCCTCCCATTTTTTTATAATAAGTACCAAAAAAGTGGGCTTCCGCGCAACTAGTTCTGGTTTTGTATTGGCAACAGAAAGAATCGATCAGTTGATTGAGGCGCACATTCCACCTGTGGCGAAAACACTTAAGGCCCATGTAGAAACATTGGAAGCGCCAGTACGTTTAAAAGAGGCAATGCTTTACTCGTTAAATACGGGGGGGAAGCGAATTCGTCCCTTGCTTTTGATTGCGGTTGCCGGCAGCTATAGACCGGTGAACGAAGCGGTGTATACACTGGGAGCCGCCGTTGAAATGGTACACACGTACTCGCTTATCCATGATGACTTGCCGAGCATGGATAATGATGATACGAGAAGAGGAAAGCCAACCAACCACAAAGTATATGGAGAAGCGTTGGCGATCCTTGCCGGAGATGCACTTTTGACAGAAAGCTTTTCCTTGATCGGTAACATAAACGAAGAAGAATTGCCCCCGCGTGATGCTTTGTATCTCAATCGACGTTTAGCGGAAGCAAGTGGCGCGACAGGCATGGTCGGAGGTCAGGTGGCTGATATGGAAGGGGAGAACCGTGACCTGACGTTGGAGGAGCTTGAGTGGATCCACCGGCATAAAACGGCTGCAATGTTGGCGTTTGCTGCAGAAGCAGGCGGGGTAATTGGAGGAGCGCCGCCGGAAGACCTATCGCTGTTGCGCCCATTCGCGGAAGAAGTGGGCATTGCTTTTCAAATAAAAGATGACATTCTCGATATAGAAGGGAACGAATCAGCAATCGGGAAGCCGGTTGGAAGTGATGAAAACAATGGCAAAAGCACTTATCCCAGTTTGCTGACCCTCAGCGAGGCAAAACGTAAATTGCGCAGTCATATGGAAAAGGCTGAGCATATGTTACGGTCTCTTACTGTTCCCGCCCCCGATCTTTTTTCCGTCCTCTCCTATATCGAGGATAGAGACCGTTAAAGGGCCATTTATAACGGTCTTCTTGCCTTCTTTTTAACGCGAATGAAGTGAACATCATTTAACGAATTTAGAAAGTGCTGCCGTACAGGTAGCATTTTTGCTTTGTTAGAAGTAAAATAGAAGGACACATTGTTCCAGCGAAAATTGTAAACTGTACAAAGGAGGACAAAGCAGATCTGTAAGAATGATTTGTCATTGATCGGTTGCTTGCTCTATGATATAAAAAACGATTGAATAACAATAAACAGATTCTAAACGAAAGCGAGGGTTTGCCGCATGTATTTAGAAACCATTCAGCATCCCGGGTTCCTGAAAAGTTTATCACGGAAACAAATGGACGAGCTTGCCGAAGATATTCGTTCGTTCTTAATTTCAAAACTATCCGTTACGGGCGGGCATTTGGGACCAAACCTGGGTGTTGTGGAATTGACGCTCATGCTCCATAAACTTTATGACAGTCCGAATGACAAAATCATTTGGGATGTGGGACACCAGACATACGTTCATAAAATCCTGACGGGACGTGCGAATCGTTTTGATACGTTAAAGCAATTCAAAGGCTTGTGCGGATACGCAAAACGAGACGAAAGCGAACACGATGTTTGGGAAGCAGGCCATAGTTCAACTTCCCTTTCCGCAGCGATGGGAATGGCTACAGCCCGGGATTTGAAAGGCGAAGATTTCAACGTTCTTCCCGTCATTGGGGATGGGGCTCTAACCGGGGGCATGGCACTGGAAGCCATGAACCACATTGGCCATGAACAAACGGACATGACCGTTATTTTAAATGATAATGAAATGTCCATCGCTCCCAATGTCGGAGCAATGCATAACATGCTCGGCCGTTTGCGCACGACAGGCGGATACCGCAGAACGAAAGAAGACCTGGAATATTTCGTCAAAAAAATTCCGGCATTCGGCGGTGCCTTAAGCTCAACGGCCGACAGGCTGAAAAGCAGCGTCAAATACTTGCTCGTTTCCGGTGTGTTTTTCGAGGAGATGGGTTTCACGTATCTCGGCCCGATCGATGGCCACAACTTTGATGAACTTCACAGCAATTTAACCTATGCAAAACGTACGAAGGGTCCTGTGCTCCTGCATGTGGTTACGAAGAAAGGGAAAGGGTACAAGCCCGCCGAGGATGACGCAAGCGGTGCCTGGCACGGCCCTGGCCCGTACAAAATAGAATCCGGAGACATGGTAAAGAAATCGGGTCCGCCCGCGTATAGTGCCGTGTTTAGTGATACGCTTGCAAAGATTGCGGAAGATGATGAACGGCTTGTCGCATTGACAGCGGCAATGCCGGGTGGGACAAAACTTGATAAATTTGCAAAGAAATTTCCGGAGCGCATGTTTGATGTCGGGATAGCGGAACAGCATGCAACCACCATGTCCGCCGGCCTTTCCACTCAGGGGATGAAACCTGTGTTCGGTGTGTATTCGACGTTTTTGCAACGGGGATATGACCAGCTTGTGCACGATGTATGCCGTCAAAATTTAAATGTTGTTTTCGGCATTGACCGTTCCGGACTCGTCGGCGGCGACGGGGAGACGCATCAGGGTGTCTTCGATATTGCTTATCTCAGACATTTGCCGAACATGAAGATCGTCATTCCCAAAGATGAGAACGAGTTGCAGCATATGATTCATACCGCCGTCGCCAACGATGACGGACCAATGGCCGTTCGTTTTCCGCGCGGCAATGGTCTCGGCGTGGAGATGGATGAGGAGTTAAAAATCTTGCCTGTCGGCGAATGGCCAGTGGAACAAGAAGGAAACGATGCCGTGATCCTTGCGCTCAGCACAATGTTGCCGATTGCGAAGGAAGCGGCTGCACAGTTGAAAAAACAAGGAATCTCCACTCGTGTCGTGAATGCCAATTCCGTGAAACCGTTGGATGAAAAGCTGCTCGATCAAATCGCCCATAAAAACATTCCGGTTCTCACGATGGAAGAAGCTGTTTTAAAAGGCGGGTTTGGCAGCGCCGTTCTTGAATATTTGCATGATCAAAATCATTTTGGCTTACAAGTAAAACGAATGGGTCTTCCCGACCGTTATATCGAACATGGAAATCCGAAAGACTGGTATGAAGAATTGGGACTTACGGCAGAGGGTGCCGCGAAGTTGATTGATGAAATGGTTCCGAGAAAAAAGCAGCGAGCATAGGCAAAAAGGAGTAGAGCTGCAACAATTGCAGCAAATTTTATCGATGATGAAGAAAAAAGAGCGGGCGGATGTTTTACTCGTTGAAAAAGGGTTACTCTCTACACGTGAAAAAGCGAGGCGGTCGATTATGGCCGGCCTCGTCTACACCGATAAAGAACGAATAGAAAAACCGGGGATGAAGTTGGATCCCGAGCAACCCCTTTATCTAAAAGGCGATGTCCATCCATACGTGAGTCGCGGCGGGCTCAAACTGGAAAAGGGGCTGCAAGAATTCCCGATCAAAATGGAAGGAAAAATCGCACTTGATGTAGGTGCTTCCACTGGAGGCTTTACCGATTGCGCGCTGCAGCACGGGGCAAAAAGCGTGTATGCTGTCGATGTTGGCTACAATCAATTGGATTGGGCGCTGCGTTCCGACCCTCGTGTGCATGTGCTGGAGCGCTTTAATTTCAGGTATGCAAAGCAGTCGGATTTTGTCCATGGGACACCGGCTGTTGCTGTGTGTGACGTTTCTTTCATTTCATTGCAGCACCTTTTGCCAAGGATGAGTGAAGTTTTATCTGCACGTGGAGAGGCATGTGTTTTGATAAAACCACAATTTGAAGCAGAACGGGAAGAAGTTGGGAAAAAGGGGATTGTTCGCGATCGATCCATTCATTCACGTGTCATTGAATCCGTGATGAAGGCAAGCATCGCTTCCCAATTACAACCTGCCGGTTTGCATGTATCACCGGTTACAGGCAGCGGGGGAATGTCGAATATTTGCTTTATTTGCGGAAGTCGTATGAAGAAAAATACCTTCCGTTTGAATGGATTGCAAAAACGGTAAACCCTCCCTCTTGAGAGTAGCATAATTATACAATCATAGGTATAATCAAAGGCAACGCTACACTTTTGTGGGGTGGATTTCCATGACAAAGGGACAACGTCACGTGAAAATACGTGAGATCATAAATGAACAAGAAGTGGACACACAAGAAGAACTCGTTTTTCAATTACAGGAAGCAGGGTTTAATGTAACCCAGGCGACCGTCTCCAGAGATATCAAGGAATTGCATCTTGTAAAAGTATTGACACCGGACGGGCGTTACAAATACAGTCTGCCGGCAGACAGACGCTTTAATCCCGAGGAAAAACTGAAGAAGCATCTTTTCGACAGTTTTGTGAGCATTGATTTCTCGGATCATTTAATTGTGCTAAAAACATTACCCGGCAATGCACACGCGATTGGGGCATTGATTGATCACTTGAACTGGGATGATATTATGGGGACGATTTGCGGGGATGATACGATCCTTATCATTTGTAAAGATGCCAAACAGTCTCCTGCACTTACCGACCGGATATTAGAAATGCTTTAAATGCTATTGTCGAGATAATGGTGGCGTTTTGACGAAAAGCCGGGGTTTTTCTGAAGAAGGTGTTAGAAATGCTTGAAGAACTGACGATTCGTAATTTTGCGATCATCGAAGAGCTGACCATACCGTTTGCATCAGGATTAACGGTGCTTACCGGGGAAACGGGAGCAGGAAAATCAATCATTATTGATGCCCTCGGGTTGCTGGCAGGCGGTCGCGGTTCTGTAGATTTTGTGCGCCATGAAAGTAAAAAAGCGGAAGTCGAAGGGTTGTTTATCGTGCCAAATGACCATTTGGCACGTGAGCGTGTGACTTCTGCAGGCATAGAATGTGAAGAAGGAATGATCGTTTTACGCAGGGAGATATCCAGAAAAGGGAAGAGCGTTTGCAGGGTCAATGGGCAACTCGTTACTTTAACGACGTTACGGTCGATTGGACAAACATTGGTGGATATTCACGGGCAGCATGAACATCAGGAATTATTACAAATGGACAAGCACAGTGGAATGGTCGATGGATATGCCGCTTCGACATTGGCTTCGCTAAAATCCGATTATGAAAAACATTATGAAACGTATTTGTCGATCAAAAATGAATTGCAACGCTTGAGGAACAGCGATCGTGAAAATATCCAACGGCTCGATCTCATCCAATATCAATTGGAGGAAATTAACCAAGCAGCATTATCAGAGCCCGATGAAGACGAGCAGTTGGAACAAGAGCGCTATAAGTTGGCTCACGCGGAGAAATTATATGAGCTTTTGCAATACGCCTACACGTATTTGCATGATGAGGGGAAAGGTTTAGAATGGATCCGCGAATCCGCAGGCCATCTGAAAGAGGCAAGTGACATTGATCCAGCCTTACTCCAAACGAGCGAGCAAGTGGATTCTAGTTTTTACATGATTGAAGAAGCGTCTTATTCGATTCGGGAACATATCGATCAACTCGACTTTGATCCTGTCCGGTTGGAACAAATCGAAAGCCGCTTGGCCGAAATCGACCAACTGAAACGAAAGTACGGGGGCTCCATTACAGAAATCTTGACATTTGTCGATGAAATCGCTGCAGAACAAGATGCGCTTGTAAACTTGGATGAACACATCCGCCAGTATGAAGAGGAGTTAAAAGAAAAGGCCGCAGCCCTTTTTTCTGCAGCCAATGCGCTGACAAACGGGAGAAAAGAAGCTGCGAAAACGCTTTCGGAAGCAATCGAACGCGAACTGGCCGATCTGTTTATGGAAAAAACTCGATTTTCCGTATCTTTTCAACCTCCGGTACAAGGCGAAGAAGTACAAAGCAACGGCCAGGTAAAAACCTTTACAAAAGAAGGGCAAGAACGGCTGGAGTTTTACATGTCGCCGAATGCCGGCGAACCGGAGAAAGCTTTGGCAAAAATCGCTTCAGGCGGCGAAATTTCCCGTATTATGCTCGCGCTTAAACGGATTTTGTCGAATGCGTCACAGCGGACTGCGCTGATCTTTGATGAAGTGGATACAGGGGTGAGCGGACGGGTCGCGCAAGCCATTGGCGAAAAAATTGCTTCGATCGCCGCCGCTGAAACCCAAGTCCTTTGCATCACCCATTTGCCGCAAGTTGCGGCCCTGGCATCCACCCATATGCATATAGCCAAAGAAGAAGAACAAGGGCGTGTGCAGACAACGGTTACCGAACTTGGGGATACGGAGCGTGTTGATGAGTTGGCGCGAATGCTTTCCGGAACCGCGGTAACGACAAAAACGCGTGAAAACGCGCGTGAACTTTTGGATTTTGCAACACCATGATCTGTCAGTCCATCTTTATACTGTCATGAATTCGCAATGCCGACCAGTAAAGGTCGGTATTTTTATTTGCTCTAAGTTATAATCCGACTCACGCAAGGCAACATTATAAGTACAAACGCTATGTGCGGGCGGGAGTGAGGAGTGTGAGCGAGGGTGAAATCCGACAAAAAACGAAAAATATTAGGCGCGATGTTACTCGTTGCTGTTATAAGCTTAGGTTTTTTGCAGCCGGTACAATCGTGGATACAACTTCCGGATCAACTGACGATGACGGCTGGTGAGGAGACTTCCGCCATAGAAAGTTTCGAATCGAAAGTGCCTGCGTTGTTTTCGGTAGAAGAAAAAAATGAAGATGCCATTCAGGTCACGGCGGGTTCTACACCGATCAAAAATATAACAAAAAACGAGGAGCCCAGAATTGAGGTCACCCCGGGAGGACAATCCGTCGGCGTACGACTGAACGCACAAGGCGTCATGGTTGTGGGTTTCCACGCGCTTCATACGGAACAAGGACAGCAATCGCCTGCGGAAGCGGCAGGAATCCAAAAAGGGGACATTATTGTTAAAATTAACCAGCATCCGGTTGAAGATCTGATGGAAGTTACGTCAATCTTAAGGTCTCCGGATAACTCGAACGGCATTCAAGTCGAACTTATTCGCAATGGAGAAAAAATAGAAAAAACCGTGCAACCAAGCATCACGGCTTCCGAAGACTCCAAGCAGTTGGGGATGTACATCCGTGACTCGTCTGCGGGGGTTGGGACGATGACGTTTTTTGATCCGGGTACAAGGCAGTATGGCGCGCTGGGCCACGTGATTGCTGATATTGACACAAAGCGTCCGGTGACTATTCACGAAGGTGAAATCACACGTTCATCCGTAAATTCGATCGAAAGAGGGAAAAGCGGACTGCCCGGGGAAAAACAAGCATCGATTGTGAACCAACAAGATGTGCTTGGAACAATTACGAAAAATAACACCTTCGGTATTTATGGGCAATTAAACGAAGGGCATGACTTGGAAAATGAAGGTCGAGAACCGATGCCCATCGGGTATGCGGAAGAAGTGGAAGAGGGACCGGCGAAGATTTTAACCGTAGTGGAAAACGAAGAAGTTGAAGCGTTTGATATTGAGATCATTCGGTCGAGTCCACAAAAACACGCGGCGACAAAAGGGATGGTCTTAAAGGTAACTGATGACCGTCTTCTTGAAAAGACCGGAGGTATTGTGCAGGGAATGAGCGGCAGTCCGATCATTCAAAACGATAAAATCATCGGTGCGGTTACCCATGTTTTTGTCAATGATGCTACCGCGGGATATGGTTCCCATATTGAATGGATGCTCGATGAAGCCGAAATTGATACAGAAGATGTAGAAAGAAAGGCAAGCTAATTCAGCTGCCTTTTTTTGGTTTTGATGGGAAGGGCGCAAAGAATATTCGACAAAACAAGGTCGCAATGGCTTGTTTTACCAAGAAATTTGACGGATTTTTATAGATAATAAAGCAAATTCAGTTATTTGATTGATTTTATTTTCAATTTATGGATAATCAAACATAAGGGATTTTGGACAAGAACAAGTTATTTTTTCTGAAAGGGGCACAAAATATGGAAACGATCAAAGTTTGTATTGCTGATGATAATCGTGATTTAGTGCAAATGGTGGAAGAATATGTATCTATTCAGGATGATATGGAGGTTTCCGGTGTTGCTTACAATGGCAAAGACTGTTTACAGGTTGTGGAGGAAATGCAACCGGACATACTTATTCTTGATATCATCATGCCGTATTTAGATGGACTTGCCGTTTTGAGCCGATTACAAAATAATGATTCGGGCAAGATGCCCAAGGTTTTAATGTTAACGGCGTTTGGCCAAGAAGATGTGACGAAAAAGGCAGTAACGCAGGGGGCATCTTATTATGTATTAAAGCCGTTTGACATGGATATGTTGATTGATACCATCAGGGACCTCAGCGGCCAACCGACACCACAAATAGCTGTATCCGGGCAAAGTAAAGAGATGGGCGCCGTGAAGCAACCAAGCGTCAATTTGGACCAGCGTATCACCGGCATTATACACGAAATCGGTGTTCCGGCGCATATTAAAGGTTATATGTACATGCGGGAAGCGATTACAATGGTGTACAACAATATCGAATTGCTCGGTTCGATTACGAAAGAATTATATCCGGACATTGCCAAAAAATACAATACAACTGCCAGCCGCGTCGAAAGAGCAATTCGGCACGCGATTGAAGTCGCCTGGAGCCGCGGAAACATTGACTCCATCTCCCATTACTTTGGCTACACGGTGAGCATGTCAAAAGCTAAGCCGACTAACTCGGAATTCATCGCGATGGTTGCTGATAAATTACGCATTGAACATAAGGTAAGTTGATCGGGATAATCAAAAGGTGAATTTCTGTTTATTTTGCTGATAAACATGGGAAATGTACCTCCTATGTATCGGATAAGTCCGGTATGTGGGAGGTTTTTGCATGCAAATTTTGACTTGACGAAAGTTAGAAGGTCCGGTTTTTGGATATACTAGGGACAAACCGGGGATAAAGGAGTCCAAAAGATGAAGATAGGGTCGACAGAAGGGAAGATACATCACCTGGAATTTGAGTGGAAGGTATCGTACAAAGGGAAGATTATCGTCGTCAATCTGGAAGATCTTTCTGAACTTCATTTGCAACAGTTATTAAAAAAAGGGATTAAAGCGGTCGTTAATGGACGAACATCTATGACGGGAGACTTTGACCATCGCGGTGTCGAGCGTTTATTGGAAGCCGGAGTTCCCGTATTTGACTTGCAAACAAGCCAGGATTTTCCTAAACTCCATCAAGGGCGACAAGCGCGCATTACAAAACAATCTTTGTATATGAGAGATGGAACCGGGCAATGGAAACGAGTTGCTGCGTTGAAAGGCTACGATCCTGAACGGGTGGAAAAGTTAAAAGAACGGGCAGCGTCTTTGCGTGCCGATGCCTTCTGCCGTTTTTTTAAAAAATCCTCGCGAGAGGCCGAAGCGCAGTTGGATGTGTTTTCAAGCTTAATGGCAAAAGCAGCCGCAACAGCAAATGGCCGCCGGCCACTTCTCATCATTGCCCCGACAAATGACGATGAACGTACGCTTGTCTTCGCGAAACGCTATTTAAAGAAAATCAACCCTTTTATTATCGCGATTGATGGTGCATCTCCCACCGCGAGGAAAACAGGGTTTGACCCCGATGTCCTCCTTGGCAATTTCACGGATATTAAAAGAGAAGCCCTCACGGGGGGTGCTCAGCTCGTCATTCCCAAAACCAGTGATGGGAAAGATCAAGCCGCCATCGCCCGCTTGCAGCAATCGCAATTACCCTATACGACTTGCGACTGGTTTGCCGGGCTGGAAGAGACAGCTCTCCTATATGCACGTTCAATCAGCAATGGAACGATTTTTATGCTTGGCGGTGCGAGAAGTGTGGAAGAAGCGATGATCCAAGGGAAGGCGGACATTGGGGTGCAGTCTCTCATGCAATTATGGTTTGGCTCAGATATCGTTGATCTGAAAGGGGTCGCAAAAGTAATCGAAAGACCATCCGCCAGCAGATACCGTTTGGACTGGTTGGGCAGGCATCAAGCGTTAATGGATGGCTTTAAAAGTTAACCCCGGCCCTTCGACTTGCGGAAACGGGGTGCAACTTTGTTGTTTTTACGATCGCGGTGAAGAATAAAACCGCCGATAAACGCCAATCCCGCGATGAAAAGCACAAGTCCCCCCGCAAATTGTAACGCGTAATTGGGAAATGGATCATGGAGAATGGAGAAAATCACATCCCGCATCCATTTTATGCCCAAGCCTGCGAAAAACACAGGGATCAGCAGTATGATTAGTGCAACGAGCCGCATTGTTTATCCTCTCTTTTCTCAGTATGGGAATAACCGCAAATGTTTCACTTTATTTTAACACGTTTGCCGCTAATGTCCCATTTTTTCCTTGCATGTCACGAAAAGATAATGGATAGTGAAAGGAGAAACTCTTTTGATTGGGGTGGGAAGGTTGAAGCGGGCAATGATTGTGGGAGGCGGAAAAGGTGGCACGGCGCTGCTCGGAATGATGGACGGCCTCGATCATATGGAAGTGGTCGGTTTGGCCGATCTTGATTTGGAAGCAGAAGGAATAAGCGTCGCGAAAGCTCGCGGTTTACAAACGGGCAGCAACGCGTTTACGTTATACGGAGAGCTGTTTCCGGCTCCGGATATTGTTTTTGAAGCAACGGGGGATGAAGCTGTCTTAGCCGACTTGCAAAGGCACGTAGGGGTGCAAACGGCTGTCGTGCCCGCCCATGTCTGTAATTTGCTTTATCAACTGCTCATCGGCAAAGATGAATTGATCGCTGAACTCAGTCATCAAGAGCGTCTCCATCATACGGTTTTTCAATCTACCGATGATGGGATGATCGCGATTGATGGGGACGAAAAAGTGCTTCTTTTTAATCAAGCAGCTGCGCGAATGACCGAAATTGACCGTGAAAAGGCGATCGGAAATTTGATTCACACGGTCATGCCGGAAAGCAAACTTCCGCGCATCTTGAGCACACGTACAATGGAATATAATCAAAAACAAACGTTTGCGAACGGACGCCAAATTGTCACCACAAGGATTCCGCTGTGGATCAAAGACAACTTCGTCGGTGCGTTGGCTGTTTTTCAGGATGTTACCGAGATGATGAACATGGCCACGAAAGTCACGGATTTGGAAAGCGTGCAACAGTTGCTGCAGGCGATCATTCATTCCTCGGACGAGGCCATTTCGGTTGTAAACGAAGAAGGAGAAGGGTTGATGGTTAATCCGGCATACTCCCGTTTGACAGGGTTAAATGAACAGGATGTGCTCGGAAAACCGGCGACTGCAGACATTTATGAAGGAGAGAGCATGCATATGCGAGCGTTGCATACACGCATGCCGATTCGAGGAACCCAAATGAAGGTGGGGCCCCATAAGAAAGACGTGATCGTGAATGTTGCACCGCTTCTCGTAAATGGAGAGCTGAAAGGGAGCGTTGGCGTCCTTCATGATGTCTCTGAAATTCGTACGTTAACCAATGAATTGGAAAAGGCAAAACAACGAATTCGGACATTGGAAGCAAAGTATACGTTTGATGATATAATCGGATCTTCCCCCGCCCTATCTTTCGCCAAGGAACAAGCGTTTAAAAGTGCCCAAACACCGGTAGATGTGCTGCTCCGCGGCCAATCCGGCACAGGCAAAGAATTATTTGCCCACGCCATTCATAATGAAAGCGGGCGTCGCTACCAGCCCTTCATTCGCGTGAATTGCTCGGCTTTGTCCCCGGCATTGCTGGAAAGTGAACTATTTGGATATGAAGAGGGTGCTTTCACGGGAGCGAAACGGGGAGGAAAGCGAGGTTTGTTCGAAGAAGCCAACGATGGCAGTATTTTTCTTGATGAAATTGGGGAAGTGCCAAAAGAAACGCAGGTGAAGCTTTTGCGTGTGCTTCAAGAGAAAGAAATCGTGCGTGTGGGCGGCACGAAAGCCAGCACAGTGAATGTTCGAATCATTGCCGCGACAAACAACCATCTCGAAGAAGCCATCAAGCGCGGAGATTTTCGCGAGGATTTATTTTATCGGTTGAACAAAATGCCGATCTTTATCCCATCTCTACAGGACAGACGGGAAGATATTCATGAACTTTGCCAGTATTTGCTACATAAAATCAATCAGGCGTATGGCCGCTCGGTATTAACGGTTTCCGATCAGGCGATGCAACGTTTGCTCGCATATGAATGGCCGGGAAATGTCCGGGAATTGGAAAATATTCTTGGACGGGCAGTTATTCACATGAACTATCCTGATCAAGAACTGACGGTTAAACACTTGCCTCCTTTGGCCGAAACGGATCATACTTACGCACGCCCGCTCCATGAATATGGGAAACAGAACGGCAGTTTAGCCGAACGAATGAATGCTTTTGAACAACAAGAATTGGAAGTCGCTTTGGCTGAAGTGCAGGGAAATAAAACGGCCGCGGCTCGCGCGCTGGGAATTTCCGTACGAAACCTGTATTATAAGCTGGAGAAACACGGCATTGTAAGAAAAACTTGATTTTTTGACTCCCTATTCTCTAATCGTGAAAAATAATGCATGCAATAACTGTCATGGGATGAAAAAAGTTGCAGGTTTTTTCCGGAAACATCTCGACGTTGCAGGTAATTTTTTTGGCATCGCCTTTGCATTTCTTAATCATAAGCCATCACCCATCACCCAAGGAGGTCCTTACCATGGATTTGTTTGAACATATGTCGGAAGAAAACTTTGAACAAGTCATTTTTTGCCAAGAAAAATCTTCGGGATTAAAAGCGATTATTGCTATACATGACACGACGCTCGGACCTGCATTGGGGGGACGAGGATGTGGCCGTATGAAGATGAGGAGGAAGCGCTCGTTGATGTCTTGCGGCTGGCAAAGGGCATGACATATAAAAATGCGGCAGCCGGCCTGAATTTGGGCGGCGGGAAAGCGGTGATCATTGGAGATAGCCGTCATGAGAAAAACGAAGCCAAACTACGGGCATTCGGACGCTATATCCAAGGTTTGGGAGGCCGTTACATTACAGCCGAAGATGTGGGGATGGCAGAGCCGGATATGGATACGATTCATTTGGAGACCGATTACGTAACCGGGCGGTCACCTGCCACCCCGGGCGGAGGCGGAAATCCTTCTCCGCTGACGGGATACGGAGTGTATGTGGGAATGAAGGCGAGCGCCAAGGAAGCGTTCGGCACGGATTCCTTGGCGGGAAGAACCGTAGCTGTGCAAGGGGTCGGCAGCGTCGCCTATCACCTGTGCAAACACTTGTATAGGGAGGGCGCACATCTCGTAGTCACTGATATTCAAGACTCCACGGTCCAGCGTGCAGTTAAAGAATTTGAGGCTCGCGCGGTCGGAACGGAAGAGATTTATGATGTGGAGTGCGATATTTTTGCCCCTTGCGCCCTTGGGGCGGTGGTGAATGACGAAACGATGGATCGCATCCAAACATCAATCATTGCCGGGTCTGCAAACAACCAGTTACATCAGTCCCGTCACGGCGATCTTCTTCATGAAAAAGGCATCCTTTACGCTCCGGATTATGTTATTAACGCGGGAGGCGTCATTCACGTTGCCGATGAATTGCAAGGATACAACCAGGAACGGGCGATGAAAAGCGTGGAAAATTTATATGAACAAATGACTAAGGTGTTCGAGATTGCAAAGCGGGACGGGGTTCCTACGCATCATGCAGCCGACCAACTCGCCGCAGAGCGGATCGAAACTGTCCGCAAAGCAAAAAATGCTTATGTAGGAAATCCAAAAGATATTTTATCCTAAGGGTTTGGCAGCCGAAGAAGAATCTTGTAAACAATGACCTTGTGAAGTTGTTGCAAAGAGAGAGGAGGCAAACAATGGCCGATGAATATGACCTGGTCGTGATTGGTGCAGGCACCGGTGGTTATGTTGCCGCGATCCGCGCCGCCCAACTCGGAAATCGGGTGGCAATCGTTGAAAAAGAAGCCCTTGGCGGCACCTGTCTTCACAAAGGATGCATTCCGAGTAAAACCTTGTTGCGGAGCGCGGAAGTGTATAGAGAGGTAAAGGGGTCGGCAGCGTTTGGCGTCAATACGGAAGGTGCAAAACTTGATTTTTCAAAAGTGCAGGCTCGTAAACAAACCATCGTTGAACAGTTGCATACCGGCGTTCAACAATTGCTTCAAAATGAAAATATTACAGTGTTCGAAGGCCATGCACGTATTTTGGGACCATCCATCTTTTCCCCGCGTGCCGGCAGTATATCGATTGAATACACGGACGGCGCGGATAACGAAGTGCTTGTTCCCAAACACGTGCTGATTGCGACCGGGTCCCAGCCAAGACGTCTCAGCGATGTAGATTTTTCCCACGAAAACGTAATGACTTCTGACGATGCGTTATTTATGGAACGTCTGCCGGCTTCAATGACGATCATCGGCGGCGGGGTTATTGGGACGGAATGGGCATCCATGCTCATTGATTTTGGTGTTGAAGTTACTGTATTGGAAGCGCAAGACCGTTTGCTTCCGGGGGAAGACGAAGCTATTTCCGCTGAAATGAAAAAACAGTTGGAAAAAAGGGGCATCCGTGTTTGTTTAAATGCTGGCGTGAAAACAGGGGATATGCACATTGAACCTGAATATGTCGGTGTGCAGGCGCACATAGATGGAGAACAACAAACCTTTGCCGCGGAATGTTTGCTCGTTTCCATCGGCAGGGAAGCAAACATTTCCGATATCGGACTTCAAAATACGGAAATCGAGACCGAAGATGGCAAAATCATCACCAATGAATGGGGACAAACGAAGGAAGCGCACATGTATGCCATCGGGGATGTGACACGAGGGTACGAGCTTGCCCATGTAGCTTCCCATCAGGGGACGATTGCCGTTGAACATATGAATGAGGAAAACCCCGCGGGATTAAACGAACGGCAAATGCCGAGATGCACCTACAGCCATCCGGAAGTTGCGTCCATCGGTTTAAGCGAGACGGAAGCAAAGGCTCAAGGGTTTCAAGTGAAAGTTGGAACGTTTCCGCTTCGTGCGATTGGAAAAGCTCTCATCCACGGCGATGCAGATGGTTTTTGCAAGTTTATTTCCAACGGGGAAAACAACGATTTGCTCGGGGTTCACATGATCGGAACGGATGCAACGGAACTGATTTCAGAAGGGGCGCTCGCTATGTTGCTGGATGCAGCCGATTGGGAAGTGGCAGAAACGGTTCACCCGCACCCAAGTGTATCTGAAGTATTCAAAGAAGCGGCACTTCACGCCGACCGACGTGCCATTCATCTATCCCGATGATAAGCGCCCGTAATCCCAGAGATCAGATTTCAGAGGCCAGAGGTCGGAAAAAAACCTTTCAGGAAAAGCGGGCGACTAACACCCCGATCGCGACGCACAAGAAGTATCACTTTATAGGAGGGGGTACCAATGACAGAAAGAAAACACGAAAAGCTGGGATTGGACCGAGACCAATTGATTGATATGTTTAAAACGATGCTGTCTGCCCGGAAAATCGATGAACGGATGTGGTTGTTAAACCGGGCCGGAAAAATCCCTTTTGTCGTCTCCTGCCAAGGGCATGAAGCAGCACAGGCAGGAGCGGTGATGGCGCTAGATACAGACAAAGACTACCTTCTTCCCTATTATCGGGATGTAGGGATGGTCTTACACTTTGGCATGACAGTGAAAGATTTAATGTTACAAGGTTTTGCCAAAGCAGAAGACCCCAATTCCGGAGGGAGGCAAATGCCCAATCATTTTGGCAGCAAAAATCATCGAATCGTCACGGGATCTTCCCCTGTGACGACGCAATTGCCTCATGCTGTCGGCATTGCTCTTGCCGGAAGAATCAAAAATGATCCCTTTGTTTGTCTGACTTCTTTTGGGGAAGGTTCCTCGAACCAAGGAGATTTTCATGAAGCCGCGAATTTTGCAGGTGTGCATCGTTTGCCGGTTATCTTTTTCTGTGAAAACAATCAATACGCAATCTCTGTGCCCGTAGATCGCCAAATTGCTTGCGAACGTGTTTCCGATCGTGCCTCCAGCTATGGCATGCACGGGGAAACCGTGGACGGCAATGATCCTCTCGCTGTCTATGAAGCAGTTAAAAAAGCTGCCGACCACGCGCGCGCTGGAGGAGGGCCGTCACTAATTGAATCTTTGTCTTACCGTTTAACCCCGCATTCAAGCGACGATGACGACCGTTCCTACCGTGAGCGGGATGAAGTGGACGACGCCAAGAAAAAGGATGGCATTCTAACGTTTGCCGACTATTTAAAGGGTTATGATTTATTGACGGATGCAGAAGAAAAAAACATCCATGAACAAATACAAAAATCGATCGATGAAGCGACAGATGCCGCGGAAAAAGCGGCTTACGCGGAAGCGGAATCAACCTTGAACCACGTGTATCACCAGTAAGAGAGGAGGGTGTTGTATGGCGACGAAAAATTATATCAGTGCAGTCACGGCAGCATTAAAAGAAGAAATGGAGAAAGACGACGGGGTTTTCGTTCTCGGCGAGGATGTAGCTGCCAAAGGCGGTGTATTTCGAGCGACGGAAGGCTTGTATGATCAGTTTGGAGAAAACCGGGTCCTTGACACCCCCTTGGCAGAGTCAGCGATTGCCGGCGTGGGCATTGGTGCTGCCATGTACGGCTTGCGCCCGGTGGCAGAGATGCAATTTGCCGATTTTATGCTCCCTGCTGTCAATCAGATCATTTCGGAAGCTGCGAAAATCCGCTATCGTTCTAACAATGATTGGCACGTGCCGATCACGATTCGCGCCCCTTACGGTGGCGGCATCCATGGAGCGCTTTATCATTCCCAATCCGTTGAAGCGTTGTTTTCCAGCACCCCCGGATTGAAAGTAGTCGCGCCATCGACGCCGCACGATGTAAAAGGCCTGTTAAAAGCCGCCATTCGCGACCCTGATCCCGTTTTGTTTTTTGAGCATAAAAAAGCTTATCGCTTGATTAAGGGTGATGTTCCCGAGAACGAGTATACAGTGCCTATAGGAACGGCGGATGTAAAGCGGGAAGGGGAAGATGTCACGGTGATGACGTATGGGATGTGCGTTCATTTTGCATTGGAAGCGGCCGAGAAGTTGCAAGGTGAAGGGATATCCACCCACGTGCTTGATTTGCGTACGCTTTATCCGATGGATCGCGCAGCTGTCGCCAGCGCTGCCCGGCGAACAGGGAAAATTTTGCTCATCAGTGAAGACAACAAAGAAGGCAGCGTGTTGAATGAAGCGGCGGCAACGATCGCCGAAGAATGCTTGTTTGACCTTGACGCGCCCATTGAGCGTCTCGCGGCTCCCGATGTCCCGTCGATGCCTTATGCGCCTCCATTGGAAAAGTATTTTATGATGAACGCGGAAAAAATAGAGCAAGCCATTCGCGAATTGGCGGAATTTTAGGAGGTACTTCTCGATGAAAAAAGAGATCATCATGCCTCAGCTGGGAGAGAGTGTAACGGAAGGGACGATTACCCAGTGGCTCGTGAATCCCGGAGATAACGTAAATAAATATGATCCGATCGCGGAAGTGGACACGGATAAAGTCAATGCCGAGGTCCCTTCTTCCTATACGGGCACGATCCGCGACATTATCGCGCGGGAAAACCAGACCGTGCAAGTCGGAGATGTGGTTGCTTATATCGAGACGGAGGCTTCCCCGGAGGACGAGACGCCATCGGACCATGATGCGCAAAGAAAAACTCAAGCGGAAAAACAAGAAAAACCGGAAGCACAGTCACAGAAGAAACGGTATTCTCCTGCGGTCCTTTCCTTGGCCCAAAATCATAACATTGATTTAGAGATAATCGAAGGCTCAGGCAGAGGTGGACGCATTACCCGAAAAGATGTGGAGAAAAAATTGGAGGCCGGAGAAAAAGCGACAGCGAATACAAACGAGCCTCAACAGGAGGAACAAATTACTGCACCGTCGGAAACAACCGCTTCTTCCGACGAGATTATTCCCGTGACCGGCGTGCGCAAAGCCATTGCTGCAAATATGAGCCAAAGCAAACAGGAAATCCCCCATGCCTGGACGATGGTCGAAGTGGATGTTACGAATATCGTTCGCTATCGCGAAAAAGAGAAAGAAACGTTTCGTCATCAAGAAGGGATCCCGTTGACGTTTATGCCTTTCTTCATGCAAGCGGTCACCGCGGGGCTTAAAAAATATCCCGAACTTAACGCTACTTGGCAGGGTGACCATATTCTTCGTAAAAAAGAAATCAATCTTTCCATGGCCGTTGCCACTGAAGAAGCGCTCTATGTTCCGGTGATCGCGAATGCCGATGAGAAAAATATGCGAGGCATGGCGCGATCCTTGCACACCCTCGCCGAGAAAACGAGAAACGGACAATTGACGGGCGATGATATGCGCGGGGGGACGTTCACGTTAAACAACACGGGTGCTTTTGGTTCCGTGCAATCGATGCCCATCATTAATCACCCGCAAGCAGCGATTCTCTCTGTAGAGTCCATCGTCAAACGCCCGGTTGTGAAAGAGGATGATATGATTGCCGTGCGCCATATGGTGAACCTTTGCCTTTCCCTTGACCACCGTGTGTTAGACGGATTAATTTGCGGAAGGTTTTTGGCCTATGTGAAAGAACAACTGGAGCAGTTTAACAGTGAAGGGATGTAAAAGCAAGAGAGGTCATAACAGTAAAAGGGGAAATCTGGAATGAAACGGCGTAGGCATAAGGCCTTGTATTTTACCCGTCTCTCCCCTCCAACTTCCAACATGCAAGCATTGTATTTGAGTTTCCCATTATCAGTAGGGTACAATAAATAGTGAACATATCCCCTTTGAAAGGAGAAATTCCTGTGCAGTTTGAATATTTTATGAATGATGTCGTACAATCGGCACGTGATGAGATGAGTGAGGCGGGCTATGAACATTTAAGTTCGCCTGAAGAAGTAGATAAAACCTTTAAAGAAGACGGAACAACGTTGGTAATGGTCAATTCCGTATGCGGGTGTGCGGGCGGAATTGCACGTCCGGCAGCTGCCTATATGCAAAATTACGAGTCTAAACCTGACCGCTTTGTGACTGTTTTCGCAGGGCAGGATCGTGAAGCAACAGATCACGCACGCGAATATTTTGAAGGCTATGGTCCATCTTCCCCTTCATTTGCGCTTATGAAGGACGGAGAGATTCAAATGATGGTTGAGCGTCATGAAATTGAAGGGCATGAACCGATTGAGGTCGTCCAAAAATTAGAATCCGCTTTTGATGAACATTGCTCGTGAAGCCGCTGATAGCGGCTTCTCGCGCTTCACAACGTACATAAGAGGTGTGACGCAAATGGATGAACTGTATCAACAAGTACAGGTTTATTTAAACATGGAAGGCGAAATTGATTTTAACGAATTTCAGGATTACTACAAGAAAGTGCTCGATTACCTTCAGGAGCAGGGGAATGATCTTGAAGAAGACCAAATCTGGAAAGGGTTACTCGTTGTTGAAAGCATCGCCTCCAATGCCGAAAACCGTTTCAAGGAACAACGCAAAGGGAAAGAAGTAAAAAAATATAAGCGAATGCGTGAACGCGCAAAATTATGGGCGCAAAACTTTACGAAACGACTCCAGTCCCTCGGTTACAATGATGAACAGATCAACGAACGTTTCCACGCTATGCTGGAAGAAGAACCGGAACAACAATAAGTAGAGGTCCATTGCGCATTGTTGACATGGCGCCCTTCACCTCATATAATTGAGATTGTCTGTTAAGGGCGCCTATGGTGAAATGGATATCACGCGAGATTCCGGTTCTCGTATTCCAGGTTCGAATCCTGGTAGGCGCGCCAATCCTACAAAGTGTAAGATCTCCCGGCCGGGGGATTTTTTTATTTCTATAAGGTTATGCTGAGGCAACGGCTGGTGTTGATATCTAGGCATAACGGATATGTTTTGTTACAAGCTATAAAAAGAGAACAACAAAAGGAGCAGGACGATGTTTTTTGGTTATCGTACGATTAAAACAGCTGTGGGGGCCGGTCTTTCACTGTTTTTGGGCCAATTGCTACAGCTTGATTCTTTTACGACGGCAGCAATCATTACCGTTTTATGCATCCACGTTACCAGAAAAGGTTCGGTACATAAGGCGTGGGAATTGTTTCTTGCTTCCTGTGTAGGTTTGTTGTTTGCAGCAGTTATATTTGAAACGATTGGCTATCATCCTCTCTCGCTTTCGCTATTATTGCTAGTGTTTATCCCTGCATTACAGAAAATTAATGCGTTAAAAGGGATCATTACGAGTATTGTTATCATTTTTCACGTCTACTCCGTAGGGGAAATGACCGCCGGGTTGCTCCTTAATGAGTTTCTGCTTATTACGATTGGGATTTCCGTTGGCTTACTCATGAATCTTTATATGCCGAGCATTGATGAAGACTTGTACCAAGATCAAATTTTCTTGGAAGAGCAGTTTTCGCTTATTTGGAAAGAGTATGCGCGGTATTTGCGAGAAAGGTGGGTGGATTGGGATGGACGGGAACTTGTCTTGGCGGGAGAAACGATTGAGAATGGGAAATCAAAAGCTTTAAGGAGCATCGACAATCATTTTTTGCGGCACGATCATTATTTTTTCCATTACTTTGATATGAGGGAGCGGCAATTTGTGATTATGGAACGCATCTTGCCGTTCGTGTCTTCATTGGATCAAGTGACAGAAGGAAAAAGCATCGCCAATTTTATGGATGGGTTAAGCAGTGCCGTTCATCCCGGAAACACTGCTCGTTATTATTTGGAGGAGTTGCATCAATTAAGGGATATGTTCAAGGAGCACCCTCTTCCGAAAAACAGGGCGGAATTTGAAGCACGCGCATCTTTATTTTATGTGCTTCATGAATTGGAACAATACTTGCTTATTAAAGATATGTTTAAGCCTGACCAAAAACGAACGTTTGCATTAAAAAGGAAAAAAGGGGTGCATACTTTGCGGAAAAAAGAAAAAGATAAGGGATAAATAACGGAACATGTTGCATGGGGGGACGAAATGTTTATCAAAAGTTTGGCTGCGGCTATTTTTCTTTTTGCCCCTTTGTGGCCAATGGATGTGGAACCTTTTCCGGGCGAGCCGTTCATTATCGTTAACAAGTCTACGAATGAATTGGGATGGGTAGAGCATGGCGAAGTTGAAAATGTGCACGACGTAGCAACGGGAAAAGATGCGCAAGATACCCCGGAGGGGATTTTCACGGTTATCGTCAAGGCGGTGGAACCTTATTATCGAGCGCAAGACATCGAAGGCGGTGATCCTGAAAACCCGCTCGGAAGCCGTTGGATCGGCTTTGACGCGGGCAACACCGATGGGCGGACGTACGGCGTACATGGGACAAACGATAGCAGTACAATCGGGGAAAGTGTTTCTTTAGGCTGCATTCGCATGCATAATGAAGAAGTGAACGGGCTGTACGATCAAGTGCCAATTGGTACAAAAGTGTGGATTGGTACGGAACCGGATCAAGAAATAGAAGATATTGCTAGGGAGATAGGGGTATTAAAAAACGAGAAAGGGATCCCTTTCTCGTTTTAAATCATAGCACCGAATCCAGCTAAAAAGGTGCCTACCACCAATACAAAAATCATTACATAAACAATGGTTTTTTGAAAGCTTCGGGGCATTGCTTCTCCCTCCAACGTACATTTTCTCTTATTGCTATTTTACGAGTTTTTGCTGATTTTCTCAAGTGTTAAAACAAGGAGAATCTATAGTGATGAACCCTTTTTTGAAAAAAGTGGACCATGTAGGCATTGCCGTTCATTCTATAGAGGAACGTTTGCCTTATTATCAAGATTTGTTAGGCTTTGAATTGACGGAAATGGATTGCCTTGTCCAACAGGAAGTGAAAGTAGCCTTTCTGTCAAGCGGAGAAATCGACATTGAACTTCTGGAACCGATCAGGGATGGTGGTGCAGTTGCACGTTTTCTTTCAAGAAAAGGAGAAGGCATCCATCATTTCGCTCTACAGGTGGACGATCTTGAAAGCTGTCTGCAAGCGGTCAACGAGAAAAATGCATCCGCCTGTTTAGGTCCGCCGGTGCCCGGTGCCCGCGGCCGTACTGTTGCCTTTTTGGACCCGAAACTTTTCGGCGGAGTTTTAGTAGAGTTATGCCAACGGAAAAATGAAAGGTGCGCCGAATAATAAAATCCCCCCTCTCTTTTCAATTATGATAAAATCAAAGGGATTATACATATAGTCCCGGCTTCCCCTTCCTCATAATGAGTAACAGGGAGCGCAGGAGCCTGTCCGTTTAAGGGAGGACGAACAGTGAACATTCAGCGTCTCGGGAAATTGAGTGTTTCTTCACCTATGATGAAGAAGGCCAGTCCCGAATCTTCGAAAGAAAGGTTTCGCTCCCCTTCTTTTCAAGCTATCATGAATCATCAGCGTCAATCGGTTGCATTTGATCAACTGCAAGCCGCGATGGGCAAGATTGAAGACCAGGGAAAAATATTGGCAGAATCCCGGACTGAGAAAGAGTTGCGTGAATATAAAAAACTGATTAGAAACTTTGTTGATGAGATCGTCCGAAATGGCCTGCAAATCGAGGAGAGGCGTAGGTTTAATCGCCCGGAAACAAACGCTTATAAAATCGTTGCGGAAGTTGATGAAAAACTTGCGCGACTAGCCGAGAAAGTATTGGAAAATGAAGCCGCCCATTTGGATATATTGGCGCAAGTTGGAGAGATTCGCGGGTTATTAGTGAATTTATATATGTAAAGAGGTGTTGGAAATGATTCGTGTATTATTTGTTTGTTTAGGGAACATCTGCCGTTCGCCAATGGCAGAAGCTATTCTTCGCCAAAAAGCAGCTGAGCGTGGGTTAAGCGATCAGGTTCATATCGAATCGGCGGGTACGGGCCACTGGCATGTTGGGCAACCTCCCCACGAGGGGACGATTAACATTCTGGCTGATAATGAGATTGATGCAAGCGGATTGTCTGCACGCCAGGTGGTGGAAGAGGATTTGGATAGCTTTGATATCGTGGTGGCATTGGATGCTGAAAATCTCGGTTTTTTACAAACGTTGCGAAAACAGGGGCAAGAGGTAGAAGTTGTTCGGCTCCTTGATTACTCGGATAGGGAGGAAAGCGATGTGCCTGACCCTTATTTCACCGGCAATTTTCAAGAAGTGTATGACATGGTCGATGAAGCTTGTGCGTCCCTTCTCGAAGAGGTAGAAAACGAATGGCTATGATTCCTTCGAACGTGTTAACAAAAGCCGGAATAGATGAAGATGCGGCCATCGATACGGTAGGTGGCGGCGATATTAATCAAGCGTTTCACATCCGCGGGAAAAATAACCGTTACTTTTTAAAATGGCATGAAGATCCTCCCCATCGTTTTTTTCAAAAAGAGGCGAGACAATTATCAATGCTTGGAAATGTGCCAGGGGTGAATGCCCCGGAGGTTGTGCGCTTTGGCGATCAGTATTTGCTTTTAGCTTGGATCGAAGGCAATCCTTCCCCGCGGACAGAAGAAAAGCTCGGGGAACTGATTGCCGATTTGCATAGCGAAAAAGGGGAGCGTTTTGGTTTTGATGAAGACAATTTTTTAGGCACATTGCCACAGTACAATGCCATCACGGATCGATGGATCGAGTTTTACGCAAACTATCGATTGCTTCCGCAAATGGACGAAGCGGAAAAACGGGGCAAATTGCCGAAAGAACGTAAGAAAAAAGCGCGTCAATTGGTGGAAAATCTTCATCATTGGTTGTCCGAGCCGGCGTATCCGGCGCTTCTGCACGGGGATTTATGGGCAGGGAATTGGCTCGTTGGCCCGGGTGGAGCCCCGTATATCATTGATCCGGCCATTTCGTACGGGGACCCGGCGTTTGATCGGGCGATGATGGCGCTATTTGGCGGCTATTCGACACGAACGATGAACAGTTACGAAGCAAAAATAAAACGGTCTCAACAAGAAGAAGAAATCTTGCCGCTTTATCAACTGTATTTTCTTTTCGCCCATTTAAACATGTTTGGAGAAATGTATGGGAGCAGTGTGGACCGTATATTGAAAAGGTATGTTGGATGAAGAAAAACCATAAAATCTTCACGAAATGTTCGATGGTGGATAAATGCGAAAACGCCGGCAGGTAACAGGTGCCGGCGTCATTTCAGTTTGGGCAGATAGCTTGAAAAGCTCTCTGTGCATCGGATAAAGTAAAGGTGTCAAACGCTTGCCGGATCGAGAAAGAAAATGACGACGAAGCCAATGGCGAAGCAATAAATGGCAAAATAATAAAGTTTGCTTTTTTCCAGCCAACGGATTAACCATTTGATGCCAATGAGCGAAAACACAAATGTAACGGCAAACGAGAGGATAAGCGCAACTACATTCCCTTCCGCAAAACCGCCCTGAAAGACATCTTCGATCGCGAGGAGAGAAGAACCGGCGATGACAGGTATGGCCAATAGAAAGGAAAAACGCACGGCCGTTTTTCGTTCAATCCCCACCGCAAGCGCAGTGATTAATGTGGATCCCGAGCGCGAGATTCCCGGAATAACGGCAAGTGTTTGCGCAAGGCCGATGATGACAGCGTCCATCAGATTCATCTCGTTTACGGAACGCGTGTAACGATAATGGATATTTTCAATAATTAATAGAAAAATACCCGTTAAAAGCAAGGCGCCGCCAATGACAAGCGGTGTTTTTAAAAATGCTTCGGCATAATCTTCAACGATGAGTCCGAGCACTCCGGTGATGGCGGTTGCAACAAGTAAGTATAGACCGAAGAAAAAAGAAGCGCGTTCATTCGTGTCTTTTTGGAATAGAAAACGAAAGAAACCGCGAATGATGGCGATCACGTCATGACGGAAAAAAAGTAATAACGCGAGTACGGAGGCAACATGTAAAATAATTTCAAATGTGAGACCTTCAAAATCCGTTCCGAACAGCCATTGCAAAATCACAATGTGGGCGGTGCTGGAAATCGGTAAAAACTCGGTAAGTCCCTGGACAATGCCAAAAATAATTGCTTCGAAAATACTCATTAAGAGAAAAGCTCCTTTCAAAATGCAACGGATAGGTGGAAAATAATAATGAAAAAATGGATCAGCGCTATCGTCGTTTTAATTGCTGTCATTATCATTGGAACGATCGTCTATGAAAATGTATCCTCTCCGCCGGTTGGTGTCAACCAGGGAGAACAAGCTCCCGAGTTTGAATTGCCCGACCTAGATGGCGAAAACCTGAGCTTGTCTGACTTTGAGGGGGATTTTGTCGTTTTAAATCTTTGGGCTTCGTGGTGCGAGCCTTGCATACGTGAATTTCCCGTCCTTGATCAAGTGCATGAAACTTATGAGAGCGACGGGGTGAATGTCGTCGCCGTCAATATGACCACAACCGAGCGCAGACCGGAAGATGCCATGGAATTCCTGGATGAAAATCCTGTCACGATGCCAATCGCGTTTGATGAAGACGGGGAATTTGCTGATGTTTACCCGCCAACGGATGGCATGCCTACGACGTATTTTATTAATGAAGAAGGGATAGTGGTCGACGTCCACCACGGAGAACTCACCGAAGACATGCTTGAAGATAGGCTCCAACCCTTTCTGTGAGAAGTGAAGCGCAGAAGTTTCACTTGTCTTGCGCCCAATCGCGCACACGTTTGTATTGCTTGCGATAAGCCTTTAACAGGTAAAGTACTTGCCATGCTTTTCCCTGTAAAACAATCTTATCAGTTGATTTGTATATTTTCATAGAAAAGTACTCCTTTTTCCATTCGTGTGTTACTGTTCTATGTCTACAACCATATTTTTATACATTGGAGGCCGAATCGATGTCCGTCCACGACGAACCAACCCTGAATAAAGAAACGATCTATGAAGGAAAAATCATTGATGTGGAGTTGCATGAAGTGGAGCTTCCCAATGGGAAGACAAGCACGCGCGAAGTGGTAAAACATCCTGGAGCGGTAGCCGTTATCGGTATAACCGATGATGGGAAAATACCGCTTGTTAGCCAGTATCGGAAAGCAACGGAAGAAATGTTGCTGGAAATTCCTGCAGGCAAAAGGGAGAAAGGGGAAGAGCCGAAAACAACTGCCGAGCGGGAATTACAAGAAGAGACGGGGTATAGGTCCGCCCATTTGCGTGAAATCGCTCAATTTTACACATCTCCGGGCTTTGCCGATGAATTGATCAGTGTCTACTTGGCGTCCGGGTTACAGGCGGGTCCTGCACAGACGGAAGCGGATGAATTTTTGAGTGTCGAAGAATGGACGCTATCCGAGGTGCGTGCTGCTTTACTGGAAGGAAGCTTTCGTGATGCGAAAACAGCTTTCGCGATCCAGTCGCTGCTGATTCGTGAAATAGAATGATCACACGGGGGGCTATAGGTACAGAGCTATGCTATGAACTGTAAGGCTTGCCCTGAAATGGATGGAAGGGTAAAAACAGGCGCGATGATTATCCAGATTTAACCGATAAAATAGCATAGACAAATATGACGCTTCGTGAAGCCTTATTAAAGATGAATTTGTGGACTAATTGGCGTTCAGCGACCATTATGAGTCTCCAAAACCCGAGCCTGAGGACTCATCTGACCTCTGAACAACGCTTGGAGTCCGCAGATCTTGTTCCTGGGGACTCATTTGGCTTCTGAACAACGCTTGGAGTCCGCAGATCTTGTTCCTGGGGACTCATCTGACCTCTGAACAACGCTTGGAGTCCGCAGATCTTGTTCCTGAAGACTCATCTGGCCTCTGAACAACGCTTGGAGTCCGCAGATCTTGTTCCTGGGGACTCATCTGGCTTCTGAACAACGCTTGGAGTCCGCAGATCTTGTTCCTGGGGACTCATCTGGCTTCTGAGCAACGCTTGGAGTCCAACGGCCTTGTTCCCGAGGACTCATCTGATATTAAGCATAGGTTTTCTCGATTCATACCGGAAGGAATTCCTATTATTAGAAACTTCCGATAGATAACATTTGCACTAAGATACTTTGGATGCTACGTGATCGAACGTATAGGATACTATTTGAAGGTATTTTAAGATAAATCAACGCGCTTGGGGTAAAAATCTATCACCAAACATATCGAACGTTCTTCTCTCATAAGTTGGATTAACGGGACAAGCATGAGGGAGGAATTGTCGTGGAGGTTAAGCCTTTCATCGAGCGTCAAATCAGTTTACACGTTCAAGAGCATCGTTCATTATATATCTTTTCATCGGTGCTCTTTTTTACCGGCATTATTTTTGGTGCGATTGTCGTCAACAGCCTGAGTTTTTCCCAAAAAGAAGATTTGTTTGTCTATTTGCAGCAATTTTTCGGACAAGTCAGTCAAGGGCAATTCTCAAGCGGCAGTGCTTTGTTATGGCAAAGCTTTAGCTTTTATGCCAAGTATTTGGGACTCATGTTTATTCTCGGACTTTCCGTGATTGGTTCGCCGTTGATTTTTTTGTTGCTTTTTCTAAAGGGGCTTACAATCGGGTTTACCGTCGGTTTTCTTGTATATCAATTGGGCGTTTCCGGATTATCATTATCCCTCGTGTCCGTTCTTCCGCAAAATTTGCTCATCGTACCGGTAATGATTATCGTTTGTGTCTTATCCGTTGCTTTTTCATTGCGGTTGATCCGCCAACAGTTTGTGAAAGCCACTCACCCGGAACCGATTTTTCCTATTTTCACCCGTATGTGTATGATGATGGCGCTCGCGCTTGCCGTGGCTTTCATCGCTTCCCTGATCGAAGCATTTGTTTCCCCAATGTTATTGGAATTGGTGGCCGAGTGGCATATGAACAACTAGTGCAAAGTGGCTGAAATAAATGATCATCTGTCATTATGGCTCTAAAAATTGGATGCAGACGATTGTTACACAGAGGAATCAAGTTATATAAGTCGGAAGGGAACAACTTCGAGGTAGGTAGCTAAACAGGCGATTATTGTGTATGGCGGATGCGATGCCAGGGGATCTATAGCGACTGGTGCGGCTGCCCTTTTCATATTTCGGGCACCATGAGCGTTTCATGGCGACGCTAGCAACTTCTCCCTCCGCGTTTCGGTCTTCATGAACCATTCACTGGTGATTTCATGGTCTATTCTAGAAACGTCAAAACGAAACGTCTTGGTGACCCAAACGATTGTGAGTAGCGAATTCAACCACCCTCCACTAGCTTAATTAAAATAATTATTATTTGCGAATGATAATGATTATTGATTGACACTCTGCAGAGACAATTTTATAATAAGTATACGCCTCAAAAGGGAGGATGGGACGGATGAAAGCCCGTATCGATCAGATTAAAAATGAATTGCACACCCAAAGCTACAAGTTGACCCCGCAACGAGAAGCGACGGTAGAAGTATTGCTTGAGAATGAAGAAGACCATTTAAGCGCGGAAGACGTATACTTATTGGTGAAAGAAAAAGCCCCGGAGATCGGTTTGGCAACGGTCTACCGCACGTTAGAGTTGCTGAATGAACTTGAAATCGTTGATAAAATTAATTTCGGGGACGGCGTTTCTCGTTACGATCTTCGCAAAGAAGGCGCGAATCATTCTCATCACCATCTCGTCTGTATACAATGCGGTTCCGTATCGGAAATAGAAGAAGACCTGCTCGGGGACGTTGAGCGGAAAGTGGAAGAGGAATGGATTTTTAAAATAAAGGATCACCGCTTGACTTTCCACGGCATTTGTTCCCGTTGCCAGACAGAGCAAGGAACAGAAGCGGAAACCCCTTCATTAAAAGCTGCTCGGTAATCTCTTTCAGCATCCACTGGAAGGGATTTTTTTGTTCAGGTACATAAAAAAGAAAGCGTTTTGCGCAGGCCATCCGACTTTTTTGTGCAACCGTTAAAAGATTGCCATCAAGCATGTATAACCTCCGAATGAGTGGGCATATCCTGGTATTAGATTTTAAGATCGGAGGGAACGGCATGCAAGTGGGGATACGAGCCATTTGGAACGGCTTCAAAATATTGATTATTTTCGCGGGATGCACGGCAATGTTTTACTATGGTATTCTATTTGTAATCGATGAATATCAAGGAGATGAAAGATTTGAGGAACCGGAGGGGAATGCGATTAAAGTATTTGACCAAGATTCGGGAGATGACTTTTCTTTTCGGGAGAGGCTATTGCATCTGTGGCTGCATGGAGAGTAACCGCTGGTGAAAACACTGACGGTACATATCGATGATTTTTTGCATTATGGGCTCGTTGAAAGAGGTTTTTCGAAGAATACATTGATTTCCTACCAACGGGACCTATATGCGTACACGGACCATCTGGCAAAGCGTGAAGGAATCGGATATTGGAATGAAGTGCAACGTCGCCATATTTTGGATTATTTGTTTTCATTGAAAGCGGAAAGCAGATCACAAGCTTCACTCGCGCGGATGACATCGGCGATTCGCATGTTTCATCAGTTTCTGGTTCGGGAACAAATCAGTGACCATGACCCCGCCGACTTGATAGAGACGCCTAAAACCGGACGGAAGCTCCCTGTTGTATTGTCGATTGACGAAGTCGAATCGTTGCTTACAGTGGCCGCACGAAAAAACGATGCTTACGCATTGAGAGATACGGCAATGTTTGAACTGATGTACGGTACGGGCTTGCGCGTCTCGGAATTGATTGCGCTGACGCTCGATGACACCCATTTGGAAATGGGGTTTGTCCGTTGTCTCGGAAAAGGAAACAAAGAACGTATCATCCCTCTCGGATCGAAAGCCATTGAGGCGCTAAAAGCCTATCGTTCCAAAGCTCGCCCTTCGTTTGTGCAAAAACAATCCCATGATATTCTTTTCGTGAATCGGTTAGGGAAGCAAATGACTCGGCAAGGTTTTTGGAAAGTGTTAAAAAAACATGTGGAAGAGGCGGGGATCAAAAAGGCTGTTACTCCCCATACGTTAAGACACTCGTTCGCGACGCATCTCGTGGAAAACGGGGCTGATCTGCGTGTTGTCCAGGAGTTGCTCGGGCATGCCGACATTACGACGACGCAAATTTACACGCATATTTCGAGGCATCATCTTAAACATATCTATCAAACCTACCACCCGCGGGCATAAAAACGGTGGTCAGAAGTCAGAGGCCAGAGGTCAGAATCATAGGAAGGTGAATCAACATGAGTCAAACATTTTCTCGCGTTTTTGTCATTGTGATGGATTCAGTCGGAATTGGAGAAGGAGCGGACGCAGCAAATTTTGGAGACGAAGGGTCGGACACCCTTGGTTCCATCGCCCATTACAACAATGGGCTTGAAATTCCCAACTTGAATCAACTTGGCATGGGCTACTTAAAAGAGGCACCGGGCATTCACAAAACGGAAGAACCTCTAGCTTTTTATGGAAAAATGAATGAAAGGTCGAGAAGCAAAGACACGATGACCGGCCATTGGGAACTGATGGGCTTGTATGTCGACGCCCCTTTTCGCACCTTCCCGGATGGATTTCCGGACGAATTAATCACCAAGCTCGAAGTGGAAACCGGCCGCCCGGTGATAGGGAATAAAGTGGCCTCGGGGACGGCTATTATAGAAGAACTCGGCGAAGAACAGACGGAAAAAGGAGCAATTATCGTTTATACATCTGCAGATTCCGTCTTGCAAATCGCCGCTCATGAAGATGTCGTACCGATAGAGGAATTGCATAGCATTTGTGAAAAAGCAAGGGCACTTACGTACGAAGACCCTTACATGCTTGGCAGAGTCATTGCCCGCCCATTTATAGGCAACCCGGGAGCGTTTCAACGCACAATCAATCGTCATGATTACGCTTTAAAGCCTTTTGCGCCAACGGTAATGAATGCATTGGCGGATGCAGGCTTTACTTCGGAAGCAATCGGCAAAATAAATGATATTTTTGATGGGGAAGGGGTCACCCAATCGGTTCGTACGGATTCAAACATGGATGGCATGGACAAGCTCATGAAATCCGTCCATCGTGATTTTAACGGCTTATCATTCCTTAACCTTGTTGATTTTGATGCCCATTTCGGGCACCGTCGCGATCCTGTTGGCTATGGAGAAGCGATTGAAGCATTTGATGCGCGGCTACCGGAAGTATTGGAAGCGCTCGGGGAAAGGGATTTGCTCATAATTACGGCTGACCACGGAAACGACCCTACCTATGCCGGAACCGACCATACTCGGGAGCAAGTGCCGTTGCTTAGTTTTACGAAAGCCAATCAGCCGGGGAAATCGCTTGGAACGCGAGAAACATTTGCCGATGTGGGAGCGACTATCGCGGATAATTTTCAGGTAGCCATGCCCGCCCATGGGACAAGTTTCTTGCAGCGTTTAATCGAGAGGGGCGAGTAATCGATGATGAATGAAACAGTGAAAAACGCCATTGACTTAATTAAAAAAAAGACAACGATTAACCCAGCAATCGCCGTTACACTTGGTTCGGGATTAGGCGGCCTTGCCGATAATATCAAAGCCGAAGCTGTTATTCGTTATGAAGACATCCCGGGCTTTCCGGCTTCGACCGTTAGCGGGCATGCGGGAGAATTTGTCATCGGCCATTTGAAAGAGGTGCCGGTGATCGCTATGAAAGGACGCTTCCATTATTATGAAGGCTATCCGATGCAGAAAGTCGTCTTGCCGACTCGTGTTATCAGCGCGCTCGGTGTGAAGACACTGATCGTGAGCAACGCCGCCGGTGGAGTAAATACCTCTTATTCACCAGGTGACTTAATGGTGATCAAAGACCACATCAATCAAATGGGCGATCATCCATTGATCGGCCCGAATGATGAGAAGATTGGTCCGCGCTTTCCGGATATGTCGGCCGCCTACGACAAAAGAATGATGGATATGGCTCATGAGGAAGCAAAAGCGATGGGGCTGCAATTGCAAAGCGGTGTTTACGCGGCAACGACTGGTCCGACATATGAGACGCCCGCGGAAGTGCGGATGTTTCGAACGCTTGGTGCCGATGCCGTCGGGATGTCAACTGTGCCTGAAGTGATTGCCGCAAGCCATGCAGGAGTGCAAGTGCTTGGTATCTCTTGCATTTCGAATGCGGCTGCCGGGATCCTGGATCAACCGTTAAGCCATGAAGAAGTGATCGAGACGACAGAACGAGTCAAAACCAACTTCACGGAACTTGTCACACGTATCATTTTACGAATGGAAACGGAGGAAAGGCAATCATGACAACGATGCGGAAACAGATTGAGGAAGCAACGGAAGCTGTAAAAAAACAGTTGGGTGGCGGAAACGTTGATATTGGCTTGATTCTCGGTTCCGGGTTAGGCGGCCTTGCTGATGAAGTGGAAGGTGCGGTGCGGATCAATTATGAAGATATTCCGGGCTTTCCCACTTCAACGGTTGAAGGACATGCCGGACGCCTCGTTTTAGGCGAACTCGAGGGAAAAAACGTCGTCGCCATGCAGGGGCGCTTTCATTTTTATGAAGGATACAGCGCACAGGAAGTGACCTTCCCGGTGCGTGTGATGAAAGCGCTCGGTGTGCATACGCTGATCGTAACCAATGCATGTGGCGGCATGAATCGCAACTACCGCCCGGGAGACTTTATGTTGATTGCGGATCATCTTAATATGACCGGAACAAATCCGCTCATCGGCCCCAACGATGAGGAGCTGGGCACTCGCTTTCCGGATATGAGCCAGGCGTATTCGCCGACATTGATTGATTTAGCGAAAAGGATTGCTGGCGAAGAGGCAATCACGATACACGAAGGGGTATACACGGGGATCTCCGGCCCCAGTTTTATGACAAAGGCTGAACTGGCGATGCTTAGAAAACTAGGGGGCGACGTCGTGGGGATGTCCACCGTTCCCGAGGTCATCGTCGCTCGTCACGCGGGAATTGAAGTGCTCGGCATTTCCTGTGTGACGGATATGGCTGTGGCCGACGATCACGGAGGCGTCAGCCATGAAGAAGTAATGGAGACGGCCGCGAGAACGAAACCGACATTCATTAAGTATGTAAGACGCATTCTTAATAACATTTCTTAGTTAAAGATCTTGAACCTGCGAAGAACGGCTCAAAACCAACATGGTTTTGGGCCTTTTTTAGTCGTAGGTATTTTCACTATGAACCATTCATGAAGCACGATCGAGAAAGAGACAAACGTCAGGCTTCCAAGCAAATCATTCCCTATTCCTTTTCACTTAAGAAAAGCCTTCCGCGCCCAGTGTATAAATGAATAAATAAAGGGGGATACTAGAAGAAAAAACGGAGGAAACGAATGATGTTCAAAAAAGCTATGGCAATCGCGCTATCATCGGTTCTTTTATTCTTGCCTCAAATGGCTTCAGGGGAAGAAGAAGCAACAGAACTGGCGGAGGAAACAGGCGCTGCTATTTTAATGGAAGTCGATACGGGAGAAGTGTTGTATAAAAAGAATGAGCATGAAGCCTTGCCCCCTGCCTCTATGACGAAAATTATGACGATGCTTTTAATTATGGAGGATATAGCGAACGACGACTTGAGTTTTGATGAGACGGTGACGACGAGTGAGAAAGCCGCTTCCATGGGAGGTTCGCAAATTTTCCTGGAAACCGGGGAAGAAATGTCGGTGCGCGACATGTTGAAGGCAATCGCAATTGCTTCCGGTAACGATGCATCCGTAGCAATGGCTGAACATATCGCTGGTTCCGAAGAAGCATTTGTGGAGCGGATGAACGAAAGAGCGGAGGAGCTCGGGTTAGAAGACACAACATTTTACAATTCAAACGGTCTGCCGGCCGATGGCCATGAGACGAGTGCCCATGACCTTGCCGTCATGGCCCGTGAACTGCTTCATTACGAAGAAATTACCTCCTTTACCGGGGTTTACGATGATTATTTGCGCCAAGGGACAGATGATGAATTTTGGCTCGTGAATACGAATCGACTGTTGAAATTTTTTGATGGCATGGATGGGTTGAAAACCGGTTTTACGAATGAATCAAAATATGGGCTGACAGCAACGGCAAAACGAGATGATATGCGTCTTGTAACCGTAGTAATGGGGGCAGAAACACCCAAAATGAGGAATGCAGAGGTTAGTGAGCTCCTTAATTATGGTTTCGCGAACTACCAGATTGAACCGATGTTTGATAAAGGAGCAGCGGTCACTTCCGTTCCCGTGGAAAAAGGCACACAAGACTCTGTCGTCGGGCGCCTTGATAGCAAAATCAGTCTGTTGCATGGGAAACAAGACTCTTCTGAGGATGTTACGGAAAATATAGAACTGGAGCCATTGCAAGCGCCTATTGAAGAAGGGGAAGAAATCGGTGCGTTTCAGTTGCAACGCGAAGGCGAAACTATTGCCGAGTCAGCGATTGTCGCCGGAGAAACAGTGGAAAGCGCCTCTTGGTGGCAACTGTTTAAACGCTCAACGTTGAGAATCATCGGCGTTGAACCGGACCCCGAGGGTACGGTCACCGATGACGAAAACTGAAAATGTCTTTGGAACATTGACTTATTTTGTCAGCCGGGCAGGATAAAAAATCTGTAAAGCGAATAAGGAGCATGGAACGTTATTTGGGAGAATGGGGGAACGCAGATGAGTTTCAACGTTGAAACCGAACAAAAAAACAGCATTTTATGCGTGCGCTTGCACGGAGAATTGGATCACCATGCGGCAAGCGCTTTGCGGTCAAAGGTGGATGAGGCCTTGGAAGATCCCCGCATTGAACATGTCATTTTTAACGCGGAAGGTTTAACCTTTATGGACAGTTCAGGGATCGGTGTTCTTTTGGGGAGGTACAAAAAAATACAGGCAAGGGGAGGAGAACTCGTCGTCTGCTCGGTTTCTCCTTCCGTGCACCGCATTTTTGAAATGTCGGGGTTATACAAAGTATTGCGACGAACGGATGGGGAAAGCCATGCATTACGGACATTGGGGGAGGCCGTTTAAATGAAAAACGAAATGAACATGCAATTTTCAGCGCTCAGTCAAAATGAATCGTTTGCACGTGTAAGCGTCGGCGCCTTTATTGCCCAGCTTGATCCAACGATGGATGAATTGACAGAAATAAAGACGGTTGTGTCCGAAGCTGTTACGAATGCCATCATTCACGGATACGAAGAAAATCCGGCAGGCACTGTTTATCTTACCGTTGTTTTAGAAGAGGATACAGTCGCCCTGATCGTGCGTGATGACGGGGGCGGTATCGGTGATATTCATAAAGCGCGCGAACCTTTGTACACATCAAAACCGGAACTGGAACGGTCGGGGATGGGCTTTACCATTATGGAAAATTTCATGGACGAAGTGAACATCACATCTTCCGGCAATGCAGGTACAACGGTTTATGCGAAAAAACAACTGTCCAGAAATAAAGTGTTCTCTCATTAAGGGGCGGTGTTATGGAGACTAAAACCAAGAAAGGAAAGCAACCATCTGATCAGACGATACGCACTTGGATTGCCGAAAGCCAAAACGGGAGCCAAAAAGCAAGAGATCTTTTGGTAGAAAATAATACCCGTCTTGTATGGTCCGTGGTCCAACGCTTTCTAAACCGTGGATACGAAGGAGAAGATTTATTTCAAATTGGCTGCATTGGCTTGATGAAGTCCATTGATAAATTTGACTTAAATTATGAGGTGAAATTTTCTACGTACGCGGTTCCGATGATTATCGGTGAAATTCAACGTTTTATCCGGGACGACGGGACGGTAAAAGTCAGCCGGTCTTTGAAAGAATTAAACCATAAAATTCGGAAAGAGAAAGAAGAATTGACAAAGAAAAGTGGAAGAGTGCCTACGATCGCCGAAGTGGCCGAGGCATTGAATGTTTATCCGGAGGATATCGTATTTGCCAACGAAGCGACTCGTTCGTTGTCATCCTTAAACGAAACAGTCTACGAAAACGAAGGGGACCCGATTACGTTGATGGATCAGCTCTCGAACCCGGACGAAACAAAATGGTTTGAAGAGCTGGCACTTCGGGACGTGGTCCATCACCTTGAACAAAGAGAACGCTTGATTGTGTTTTTGCGGTATTACCGGGACCAAACACAATCAGAAGTTGCCGATAGACTCGGGATCTCTCAAGTTCAGGTTTCAAGATTGGAAAAGAAAATATTAGAAAAGATGCGCAAAGAGATGGTGGATTGATCCACTGTCTTTTTTTGCTCCCTGATGCATAGGACAGAACGGATGAACAGAAAATAAACGAACGCACTGGCACTGGAGGCGCTGGCAACATGACAAAACGAATCATCTATGTAACAGATGGGGATGCCGCAGCAGCAAGAGCGGTAACCACAGCTGCCAAAAGCATCGGCATCGGATGCCTCACGCTTTCCGCCGGTAATCCGACAACGTGTACATATGAACAACTGCTGGAAAGCATTGCAGAAGTTTCTGGTGAAATCGCCGTCCTTTTGTTTGACGACGCCGGTCAAGCCTACGAAGGAAGGGGAGAGGAGCTTATGGTTCGTCTCGCTAACGAAGAAGGCATCAAAGTGATCGGGGCGCTCGCGGTGGCTTCCACGGAACGATCGGGAGACTGGACGAAAGTGGATGTTTCGGTGGATCGTTACGGGAAACTGAGCGAATGGGGGGTGGACAAAGAGGGTTTTCGCGATATTGAAGAAAACCGTGTTCACGGTGATACGGTATATAGCCTCGACCAATTGTCCATTCCGGTGATTGTCGGTATTGGCGATTTGGGAAAAATGGGCGGCCGTGACCACCCGAAAAGAGGTGCGCCTGTTACGGCGACGGCCTTGCAGGTAATCATTGAACGGGGGGATGTGACGGATGTCAAAGAATAAGGAACAAACCTTAACGAAAAATCTAAATAAGAACGAAAAAATATTTAGTGACCGTTTAAATATTGATGCCAGCTTCGATGTCGGGGTCCGAAAAATAAACGTGCTCGGAAAAAAAGTGCAAATTTACTACGTGAATAGTTTAAATGATGAAGAAATTGCCATTGAAGTTATACGGGAACTCATGGACCTTGAAAAATTCGATATGAAAACAAAGGATGCAAGAGAAACGATTGAAAATCATATCGCCCATATTCAAGTGGATTTTACGGATGATGTTGATAAATGCATTTTTCATCTGTTGTCCGGACTCATTTTTATTTTGGTGGAAGGGGAAAATGAGGCGTTTGTTGTCGATGTTCGCAGTTATCCCGGGCGCGATCCGGCTGAACCCGACACCGAAAGAGTGACCCGCGGATCCCGGGATGGCTACACGGAAAATATTATCGTAAATGCCGGTTTGACACGCCGTCGTTTACGTGATGAACGGTTAAGGAACGAAATTATTCAAGTAGGAGTGCGTTCGCAAACGGACATCGTCGTCTCTTATATTAACGGAATTGTGGACCCGGATTTGGTAGGGATCGTTAAAAGGGAGATGGAAAAGATCAACGTGGACGGCATTACGATGGCCGACAAGGCTGTGGAAGAGTACATTCTTGATCAAGGATGGAATCCATTCCCGCTCGTAAGGTTTACGGAACGGCCGGACGTTGCGGCCGCGCATTTGATGGAAGGCCACATGCTTCTCATGGTTGATACGTCCCCGACCATAATGATTTTGCCGACAACGATGTTTCATCACGTTCAACACGCCGAAGAGTTTCGGCAATCCTCTGCTGTCGGGACATTTTTGCGTTGGATTCGTTTTATTGGCATGTTGGCAGCCGTATTTATCGTACCGCTCTGGCTTTTATTGGTCTTGGAACCGGATATGCTCCCTGAAGCAATATCGTATGTAGGGCCTTCTGATGATTCCAACGTTCCGGTATTCGCACAGATGCTCATTGGTGAATTGGGTGTGGAACTGATCAGGATGGCAGCCGTTCACACTTCTGCTCCGCTAGGCACTGCACTTGGTTTTGTGGCCGCCTTGCTCGTCGGGGAGATCGCCATCGATGTTGGTCTCCTCACTGCCGAAGTGATTCTTTATGTTGCCTTAGGAGCGGTAGGAATATTTGCCTCTCCCAGTCATGAGCTCGGTGTAGCTTTGAAAATGGTCCGGCTTCTCTTTATTATTGCCGTGGGAATTTTTACAACGTATGGATATGTGATCTCCATTACAGTTGTTTTTGTTCTCATGGTGCACATGAAACCTTTAAACAAACCTTATTTATGGCCGTTTATCCCCTTTGATCCAGCGGCACTATGGCAAATTGTGGCACGCTCAGGTGTTCCGACCATGCGTTTGCGCCCGAGAATCGTTGACCCCCGGGATGCCGTCCGGCAATCCAAGCCCTGATGGACCAGGGAGAAACCGAATGGTTCAACTAACGATCAGAGGGGGGGACTCCCCTTTGATGGAAGTTTCACATTATTTATTTGCTAAAACCTTCTGTTTATGGTTGAGGAATGATACAATATTGGGCATGAAGTGGGGGAGTGAAACATGTCCATGTCCGTAATGACAAACAAAAGAAATGAGCAAGGTCATTTAATGATCGGGAATATAGATGCAGTGCGTTTGGCGGAGCAATATCAAACGCCGATGTTTGCCTACGATGTTTCGGCCATTCGCAATAAAGCACGCGCGTTTAAAAGCGCGTTTGAACAAGCAGGTGTCAATTATGAAGTCGCCTATGCAAGCAAGGCGTTTAGTTGTATCGCGATGGTTCAACTGGCACACGAAGAAGGGTTGAGCCTGGATGTTGTGTCAGGAGGCGAACTATATACGGCTATCCAGGCAGGTTTTCCGATGGAAAAGGTTCATTTTAACGGAAACAACAAAAGCAGACGGGAAATAAAAGAGGCCTTGCAGGCAGGCATTGGCTGTTTCGTTGTCGATAACTTCCATGAATTAGAGTTATTGGAAGAGGAATGCAACAACCTGCAAACACAAACAAATATTTTACTGAGAATCACCCCCGGGATTGAAGGAACCACGCATAGTTATATATCCACGGGAGGGGAAGATTCCAAGTTTGGGTTTGATCTTTTTAATGGACAAGCAGAAGAAGCTGTAGCGAAATCCCTTTCCATCCCCGCCATTCAATTGCAAGGCCTGCATTTCCACATCGGTTCACAGCTTTTTGAAACCTCGGTATTGACGGAGGCAATCGCTACCCTCTATCGTCATATAGAGCATTGGCATACGCTGCATGGATTTACACCTGAGGTCATCAATGCCGGTGGAGGGTTTGGAATCAGCTATACCCGGTGTGATGAGCCCCTGGAACCGCAAGCGTTCGTGAAAGCGATTGTGCATTCGATACGCGAAGAAAGCGGAAGGTGCTACCTTCCCCTCCCGGAAGTGTGGATCGAACCGGGGCGCTCGATCGTTGGCGAGGCGGGAACAACGTTGTACACGATTGGATCCCAAAAGGAAATTGAGGATGTACGCCATTATGTGAGTGTCGATGGGGGAATGACGGATAATATTCGTCCGGCATTGTATGGCGCCCGCTACGAAGCCGAGTTGGCAAATCGTGTCAAACAACAGGATGAGAAGACGTACGCAATTGCCGGAAAAGCTTGTGAAAGCGGGGACATGCTTATTTACAATCTTCCCTTGCCGACGGTAAACAGCGGAGATTTATTAGCTGTATTTTCAACCGGTGCCTACGGTTACGCGATGGCAAACAACTACAATCGTTTGCCTCGCCCGCCGGTTGTTTTTATAGAAAATGATAAGCATCAACTCGTCGTGGAGCGGGAGAGTTATGCTGATCTTGTTCGTAACGATCGTCCCCTTGAAAAGGAATAGAAAAATAGGTCTTGAAGATTTGCTAAAATCCATGTACACTTAGAAACCGTTAACAGAAAAACAGTCACATGTTTCTGAATGACTTTTTTTGGCTATCCTATGCTTAACGATTTTTCCATGAAAATGAGTTCCTCATCGCAGAAATCTCCAGAAATGAGAGGAGCTAAGGCAGATGATTATTAAGTACAAACCCGCTTATCGAAAGATCGCGATGGGTTTGCTGTCCTATACGCCTGAGCTTAAAGAAGTGAAAACACTGCAAGAGACGATGAATGAATATGAAAGCGATGAATCAATGAAACTTTACCTGTGGAAAAAAGAAGAGGATATCGTCGGGGTCATAGGTTTTCAAGCATGCACGAATGGGGATGTTATGCTCCGGCATATCTGTGTAAACCCTTCTTATCGGCATGAGGGGCTGGGCGATACCATTCTTTCCACGATGGAAGAACGGTTAGGGAAAAAATTCATCGCTTCTGATGTGACCCGGGAATTTCTTGAAAATCGGCAAAGCAAATAAGAGATAAAGGCGCCGGAGAATGATTTTCCTCATCCGGCGTCTTTTTTTGGCAGGAAGCCATGTTTAGAGCAAACATGTTATAATAAAGGTTAAGATCCGGCTCTCCATTCCGGAGGTGCTTAAAGGTAAAAAGGGACAGGTACATAGGAAAAGATTAGGACGAATGGGGGCTTCTCGTCTTGGGCGAAGAACGGTACAATGTGAAATTGGACAGCTTTGAAGGCCCGCTGGATTTGCTTTTACACCTTATCAAACAAGCTGAGGTGGATATTTACGATATTCCTGTAGCGCAAATTACAGAACAGTATATGGCGTTTATTCATCGAATGCAGGAGCTGGAGTTGGATATCGCGAGCGAATACCTGGTGATGGCTTCCACGCTCTTGGCCATTAAAAGCCAAATGTTATTGCCAATGCAAGACGTTTGGGCGGATGAAGATTTGGAAGAAGTGGAAGCGTTGCCGGAGGAAGACCCTCGCGAAGCGCTCGTTGCACAGTTGGAGGTCTACCGCGAGTATAAAGCGGCAGCAGCCGGACTAGCGGAACGGCAATCGGAACGCGCCCGCTTTTTTAGCAAGGCCCCAAGCAAAATTACCCCCTCGTCGGAACATCGGAATGAGCCGGCGATGATTGAAGCTTCTTTGTCAGAAATGTTGCAGGCATACCAGAAATTAAAATGGCGCCTTCGTGTGAATCGGCCGCGAACGACAACGGTGGAAACCCAAAAATGGACCATTGAAGATAAAATGCAGACGATCCGCACACGCGTGATCGACAGTGCGCAGCCGCTTCCTTTTTTGCAAATGTATACTAAAGGGGAGGTCCATGAACAAGTCATTTCTTTCATGGCACTGTTACAACTGATGAAGGAGAATGCCGTGGTATGTAATCAGAGGGGAAATTTTGCAGCTATTTACATACAAGCACGGGAGGAAACGAACCATGAATAGTGACGTCGCACTCATTCTTGAGACATTGTTATATGTGAGTGGAGACGAAGGTTTGGAAGCAGCACACGCGTCTGATGTGCTAGGCATCGACCGTGCGCAGGTCATTCATGAATTACAGAATTTGGCGTCCCGGTTCGAAGCGGAGGCACGTGCACTCGCGATTTTGCAGTTCGGCTCCCGTTTTCAAATGACGACAAGGCCTGAGTTTTCCGATTATGTACAACGCTATGCCGCACCGCCTCAACGCGGAAAACTTTCGCAAGCAGCCCTTGAGACATTAGCCATCGTCGCTTATCAACAACCGGTCACACGTGCGGCGATTGAAGACATTAGAGGGGTCAATGCGGATAGGGCTATCGCTACGTTGACCGGGAAAGGATTAATTGAAGAAGGCGGCCGTTTAAAAGGAGCAGGCCGAGCGATACTTTATGAAACAACGGTCCGTTTTTTAGATGTGTTTCATTTAGCTTCGCTTAATGAGCTGCCTTCTGTCACAGACGAGGAAGAAGCAGAACAAATGGATCTGTTTTCATCCGGGTACCGGGAAAATCGAAACGATGATTTTTTTGCATAAGTCATGAGTACAACCCTTTGCCCCATATACATAGTCAGGAATAGATTCTACTTGTGTATAAGGGAGTGAAGATACGATTACGGAATGGGAAGCATATAAAGGAGAAGTGAAACAATGGCTCGATGACCTGGATGCCTTCCTGCAACATGGGGGCTACCGTGAACAGGACAGGGTGAAAGAAGGAATATCAGCCATCCGCAGTGAGATTGACCATTTATCCGTCAATGATTCCGCCCAACTAACGAAATCGGTGGAGGAACTTGAGAAGGAGTTAAACGAGAACGAACGGTCAAGCGAAGCAACCCCCGTTGAGCCGGGCGGCCACGAGCTGCCGCCGCTTCCATACGCGTACGATGCGTTGGAGCCCTACATTGATGCCGAAATCATGTACCTTCATCACGATTCCCACCATCGAGCGTACGTGGAAGGGTTGAACGAAGCAGAAGAAAAAATGGAAAAAGCGCGCCGGGATAATAAGTATGATCTCATTACGCACTGGGAACGTGAAGCGGCTTTTCATGGCGCAGGCCATTATTTGCATACGATCTTCTGGACGATCATGGATCCAAACGGCGGCGGAAAGCCCGAAGGGGACTTACTTTCCATGATAGAGAGGGATTTTGGCAGTTATCAACGATTTCGCGCCCATTTCACAGCCGCCGCCGAAGAGTTGGATGCTCCGGGATGGGTGATTCTTGTTTGGGCGCCCCGTGCCCATCGGTTGGAGATATTAAACGCAGAGCTTCACCATTATTTAAGCCAATGGGACGTGATCCCGCTGCTTGTGTTGGATGTTTGGGAACATGCATATTATTTGCAATACCAAACAGATAAAGAAGCATATGTGAATAATTGGTGGGAAGTCGTAAACTGGCCGGCCGTGCAACGAAGGCTGGAGGTGGCAAGACAAGTGAAATGGCGTCCATTTTAATCATAATACGAAAAAAACTGTTTCCGAGTGGAGACAGTTTTTTTCTTGCTCTGAAGTGTACAGCCAAGTTTTTCTAATGAACAATATGCATGTGAAACTGCCGAAATCTCATACTAAAGGTACGATATGTTTTGGAAAGGAAGAAACGTCATGTCCATTCGTCATAATCAAATGCTTGCTTTCTGTTTGTTACTCATGATGGTTCTGTTGTCCGCTTGCGGCTCAGCAGCCGGTGAAGAGCCGCCGCAAAAGGAACCGGACATTGTGCATCATTCACGTGAACCCGTAAACCAACCAGAGGAAACATCGATGTATGAGAACGTAGACCCGCGGGAAGAGCAGTCTTTGGCTAGGCAAGCGAAGGCATCCACAGAGGAGTTGGAGCAAGTGAAAGATGCCCAAGCCGTTTCATTAGATAACCATCTCTACATTGTGCCCGAAGTTACGCACGGAACCCGTTGGAATTTAGAAGCCTTTCGGGAAGAAGGGCGTGAGCATTTAAAAGATGCGTTGCCGGGGGATGCCATCATTCATTTATCAACAGATCAAAAAGCCAATATGGAATTGAAACAGCTCGCCGAAGACATTCAAAACGGTACGGTAAGCGGGAAAGAACTTGATAGGCGATTGGAAAGCATTGAAAAATTTATGAAAACGGATGTATGAAAGGGTCGAATGCTGATGGCAAATTCAAAATCAAACATGGAAACAGAAACATATAAACAAGTGGCCAAACATATGGAGCCCCCTCGTCCACTGGGGATGAGGTGTTTAAAAGCATTTCTCGTCGGCGGCTTTATTTGCCTCATTGGCCAATGCATTCAAATGTTTTACATGGCATTTTTCAATTTCAATGAAGCAACCGTAGGTGGTCCAACAGTGGCTACATTGATCTTCATCGCTGTGGTTTTAACCGGTTTTGGCGTTTATGATAAGTTTTCCCAGTTCTCAGGTGGCGGCACGATCGTGCCTGTTACCGGTTTTGCGAATGCAATGGCTTCCACGGCGATTGAATATCGTAGCGAGGGATACGTCCTCGGTGTTGGAGGCAACATGTTTAAACTGGCAGGCTCCGTCATCGTCTTCGGTACGGTGGCCGCATTCATCATTGGGATTATCTATGCCATCGTCACGCAACAGTGGGGGGTTATGTAATGTACACGGGAAAACAAAGCTGGGCGTTTCCGTCCTATCCCAACATTCTGTCTTCCGGAGTTGTTACTGGTCCGTTTGAAGCGCGAAGCCCGTTGAAAGATACATTTGATTATATTTTTGACGACCGCCGCATGGGGGAAAACACGTTTGAAAAAGCACAAGTGGCGCTCATGGAAGAAGCTTGCCAACAAGCCGTGCAGAAAGCCGGGAAAACGATGCAAGATGTAGCGTTTATTTATGGCGGTGACCTTATTAATCAAGTTACGGGGACAAGCTTTGCAATCCGAACGTTAAACATCCCTTATTATGGCTTGTTCGGTGCTTGTTCAACATCGATGGAAGCATTGTCACTCGCGGCACAAGCCGTGGAATTGGGAGCGCCGCTTGTGCTTGCCGGAACGGCCAGCCATTACGCTGCGATTGAAAAGCAATTCCGTTATCCCATCGAATATGGCGCACAGCGCCCGCCAACTGCGCAACGCACCGTAACCGCGGGAGGAGCGGCATTGGTTGGGCCTAATGGATCGAACATTGTTGTGACAAAATCGACGATCGGGAAAGTCGTCGACCATGGATTAACGGATCCGTATAATATGGGTGCTGCGATGGCTCCTGCAGCCGTTGACACCATTCTTGCTCATTTCGAAGATTTCCAGGTCGATGAGAACGACTATGATTTGATTATTACAGGGGATTTGGGCAATGTAGGACGATCGCTCGCTCTAGAATGGTTCCGACAGAAAGAGCACCCAATGCCGGAAGCGAAATTTCAAGATTGCGGGTTGCTCATTTATGATAATGCTCCGGAGGCGATGGCGGGCGCAAGTGGAACCGGATGCTCCGCAGCCGTCATATTCGGAAAAATTTTGGATGACATTACAAACGGCCGTTTGAAACGTGTGTTGGCAGTAGCAACAGGAGCGCTTCTTTCCCCTGTTACGTCCCAACAAAAGGAATCGATTCCAGGTATTGCCCATGCAGTAACGCTGGAAGCGAAGGGGGGAACCGCATGATTTTCTTTTGGGCGTTTGTTGTCGGAGGTTTAATATGTGTGATCGGGCAATTGCTAATGGATGGTTTGAAACTGACCCCCGCCCATACGTTGGCAACGCTTGTTGTAAGTGGAGCAATTTTGGACGGCCTGGGCATCTACGAACGTTTAATCGACTTTGCCGGCGCGGGAGCGACTGTTCCAATTACCAGCTTCGGCAATCAACTTGTGCACGGGGCGATGACGGAAGCGGATAACTCCGGTTTGATCGGTGTTTTAACAGGGATCTTTCAGGTGACGAGCGGAGGGATCTCCGCAGCGATTATTTTCTCTTTTATCGCAGCTTTGATTTTCAAACCAAAAGGATGATGCAGGGGATATAACTAAAGTGTCCAGTTCTTGGGCTTCCGCTAAGTCTGATGGCGGAAGCCGTAGTTTTTTACATACATAACTTGTCTCTTTTCGCATACATTTTCATAAGTAAGCTACATGGACATCCAGTGCCGGAAACGAGGTGAGAAATGAGACTTCCGCTAATCATCTTAATGTTGTGCCTTTTCGTCTGTCTTCCACCTCTCAACGTCGAAGCCGAAGAAGAACCATTTACTGTTTCGGCAGAAGCAGCTGTTTTAGTCGAAACCGAGACCGGGCGCGTGTTATGGGAGAAGGATGCGTATAGCGAGAAGCGCATCGCCAGCATAACGAAAATTATGACAGCGCTCGTCGCCATTGAGGAAGGGGACTTGGATGATTCCGTAGAAATATCCAGTCATGCCGAGGGTACGGAAGGCTCTTCCCTCTACCTCCAGACTGGCGAAAAAGTCAAATTGGAAGATTTATTATACGGGCTCATGCTTCGGTCCGGCAATGACAGCGCGGTCGCTATTGCTGAACACGTGGGCGGAAGTGTCGACGGTTTTGTTTACTTGATGAATGAAAAAGCAAATGAATTAGGCCTGGAAAATACCGTATTTGCCAATCCACACGGACTGGACGACCATGAAAACCATTACTCCAGCGCTTATGACATGGCGATGATCATGCAAGCCGCAATGGAACGGGAGGAATTTCGCACGATTTCCGGAACGAAAATGCATCGTGCACCAAATGAAAATGAAGATTGGGAGCGGGTATGGAGAAATAAAAATCGTTTGCTTACCGAGCGGTATGAATACGCAACCGGAGGCAAAACCGGTTATACGGATCGTGCCAAGCGCACGCTTGTGACCTCTGCACAAAAAGAGAATATGGATTTAATCGCCGTCACGTTGAACGCCCCCTCAGATTGGGACGATCATGTCCGCATGTTTGAATATGGGTTTGACACTTATCAGATGCATCGATTGATTGACGCGGGCGACCTCGAGAGAGGCGATGATGAAAGATACGAAGGTTATGAAGTGCGAAGATCTGCCATGTATCCGCTAACCGAAGAAGAATACGCTCGTGTCTTGCCCGAAGTCAAATGGGCTGGTGATGAAGCGTTGCCTTTCGCCGGGCATCTTCAGTTTCAATTGGATAACAGGGTCATTTCTGAACAGCCGGTTTACCGCGAAGAAATCGAAAAAACAACGGAGGATCTTTCCTTTTGGGAGCGTTTGAAAGACCGTTTCCGACAGATGATGGAGTGATCTAGAATGATTAATTGGATCTGGATGTCAATGCTCATCACAGGCCTTATTTTTGCAATGTTTACCGGCAGGATGGAGGAAGTAAATGAGGCGATTTTTGAAGGCGCTGAAGAAGCGGTCGTTCTCTGCTTCGGACTCATAAGCATTCTCGTTTTTTGGCTGGGGATGATGAGAATTGCACAAGAAGGAGGGCTCCTTACACTGCTTTCCAAAGTGATGTCTCCCCTCGTCCGGCGGCTGTTCCCGGAAGTGCCCAAAGATCACCCCGCAATGGGGTATATTCTTTCCAACATGACCGCGAATATGTTTGGGCTTGGAAATGCCGCAACACCAATGGGGATAAAAGCAATGGAACAATTAAAAGAATTAAACGGGGGAAAAGATGAAGCCAGTCGCTCCATGATTACGTTTCTCGCGATTAATACTGCCAGTTTGACGTTAATTCCGACAACCGTTATCGCGATTCGAATGACATATGACTCTGAAAGCCCGGGTGAAATCATCGGAACGACGATAGCGGCAACGGCAGTGGCTGTCATTAGCGCGATCATCATCGACCGCTTTTTTCACTGGCGTCGAGTGCAACGAGCGAGGGCAAAATAAATGGCTGTATTTACAACAATCTCCATGTACATCATCCCCCTGTTGTTGTTTGTCATTCTTGCAAGTGCCATTATCAAACAGGTGCCGGCATACGAAACGTTTATTGAAGGGGCGAAAGATGGATTCCAAATGGCGATTTCCATTATCCCTTATCTCGTTGCCATGTTGGTCGCCATTTCCGTTTTTCGTGCTTCCGGAGCATTGGATTTTTTACTCGAAGGCATTCGCCCGGTCCTCGCGTTGATCGGTGTGCCGACAGAAATAGTTCCGCTAGCGGTTATGCGCCCACTATCAGGTACAGGTGCGCTCGGTGTGATGAGTGATTTGCTAGATGTGCACGGACCGGATTCGTTCATTGGCCGATTAGCATCCACGATGCAAGGAAGCACGGACACAACGCTTTATGTACTTACGGTCTATTTCGGAGCCGTAGGAATTAGAAAAATCGGCGATTCTCTCAAGGTGGGGCTACTCGCGGATATTTGCGGGATTGCAGCGGCTATATTTTTCGTCACACTCGTCTTCGGCTCCATGTGAGCGATGGTAAAACTTTAGTCTATATCGTCCTTTTGACGGTATAGACTTTTTTTATACAAAGGAATGGAGCGGTCAAATATTACGATTTACTATACCGCAACCAACCTTGGCCGAATAACGTTTGTGGTTACACGGGGGAAAAAGAATCATAGGTTGCCGCGGTTAAAAATTAAGCGCTTGTGAAAAGATAATAGGAAGGGTATGATGGGTGCTGAGGTGAAAGCAGATGGAACGACTACAGAAAGTGATTGCGCACGCCGGCGTAACGTCTCGCCGAAAAGCAGAAGATTATATCGTCGCCGGGCGCGTTGCTGTGAACGGGAAAGTCGTAAAGGAATTGGGAACCAAAGTACCCGAAAAAGCAACGATTGAAGTGGACGGCATTCCGATTGAACGGGAAGCGCCTGTTTTTTTCTTGTTATATAAACCAAAAAAGGTGATTTCGGCTGTAGAGGATGATAAAGATCGACCCGTAGTCACTGATTATATTGATGAAACTGAAGCGCGAATCTATCCAATCGGACGACTGGATTATGATACAACCGGCTTGTTATTGTTAACAAACGATGGGGATTTTGCAAATTCAATGATGCACCCCCGGAGCAATATCAATAAAACGTACATTGCAAAAGTAAAGGGCAAGCCATCAAAAGATACATTGCAGAGACTTTCCCGCGGCATTAAACTGGATGACGGCAAAACAGGTCCTGCGAAAGTCTCTTTTAAGTCCGGAAATAAAAAGAACGATACTTCCATCATCGAACTTGTCATCTCCGAAGGGAGAAACCATCAAATCAAACGGATGTTGGAGGCCGTCGGCCACCCCGTTCTAAAATTGAAGCGAGAGAGGTATGCCTTTTTGACCCTTGACGGTTTAGATCCCGGAGATTTTCGTTCGTTAAAGCCGGTGGAAGTTGCGAAGTTACGGGAAATGGCTGTCACATAAGTGTCATTAAAAATAGACATCGACGGCAGTAAACAAATCCGATGATCGTTATAATAATTTTAGAGAATACCTGAAGTGGGTGGTATCGGGGTGATTTTTTGCAAGATATAAAGTGTAGTTGTGGACACATAAACCCTTATGGCACAGAGGTGTGCGGATCATGCGGAAAGCCGCTTGCAGATGCAGACTCCGACCGTTTGCTTAATATGCGTTACGAAGGGGCCGCTCGGCGTTCGCAAACGTATAATAAGACGATCATCGACAAAATATGGAACTTTTTTTCATCGGTAAAAGTCGGGATTGCGATTATCGTTATTACCTTGATTGCGTCATCGATCGGGACCCTTTTTCCCCAGGAAATGTTTATCCCGCCAGGTGAAGATCCAGCGCAATTTTATGCAGAGGAACACGGGGCGCTCGGGCAATTGTATTACAGCTTGGGGTTGCATAACCTTTATGGCTCCTGGTGGTATATGCTGCTGATTGCCGCGCTCGGGACCTCGATTATTGTCGCGAGCATCGACCGCTTTTTTCCGCTGTATAAAGCATTAAAAACCCAGCGGGTAACCCGGCATAAAGGCTTCATGAAACGTCAACGAATATTTGGGACAAGCGGCGTCGACAATGTAGATGAAACAATGGAGCAAGCCCAAAAAATATTAAAAGACAAACGGTATAACATTCGCACCGAAAACGGGAACCTTCTCGCGGAAAAAAATCGCTGGGCGCGTTGGGGGCCTTACGTGAATCATATCGGGCTGATTATCTTCTTGATTGGTGCTTCTTTACGTTTCTTGCCGGGGATGTATATTGATGAGAACATGTGGGTGCGCGAAGGGCAAACCGAAGTAATCCCCGGCACATCCGGCGAATATTACGTGGAAAACCAGGGATTTACCGTGGAATACCATGAGACGGAAGGTGAAGAGGAAGCTGCACCGTTAGAGGACACGTTCCGTACCGACGCTGTTTTACATCAACCGGATGAAGACGCACCAGTAGGGGTGGACCAGGAACTGGAAGAAGTAGACCAGCATGCCATTGAAGTCAATGACGCCTTTCATTTTGATGATTACTCCCTTTACCAGGTCGATTATAAACTAGACGAATTAAAGGAAATGAGCTTCGATGTGGAAGATACGGAAACGGATGAAACCGTAGGTTCGTTTACGGTGGACTTAAACAATCCGGACGATGGTTACGAGCTTGAAAATAATGAAAATGTCCGTATCCATAGTTACTTTCCTAACTTTGATATCAGTGAAGATGGAGTCCCTACGACGGAAAATGACGTTCCGGACAACCCCGGGTTTATTTTCGAAATGACGAATCCGGACACGGGAGATTTGGAACATACGTTTGTGGGTATACAAGCCAATTACAATGTGAGTCCAAATCAAGAAGAGAATCGTTACGCATTTACGTTTGGCGGTTTTGACACCAACCACGTAACCGGTTTGACGGTGCGAAAAGATGAAACACTGCCGTTTCTCATTGCCGGAGGCGCGATTTTCATGATTGGGCTTGTGCAAGGATCTTATTGGCCGCATCGCCGAATTTGGTTGCAGCGACAAAAAGACGGGGAGATTTGGCTTGCCGGCCATACTAATAAAAACTGGGAATCATTGAAGAAAGATATTCATGCAGTGACGGAAGAGACGGAAGTAACGACACCGAAAGACCAAACGGATGAGGAAGATGAACAGCTCGCACATGAGAAAAAAGAAGATAACATCCAATCCTAATTCGCTATAGGGTGCGTTACTCAGGAGGGAAATAAAGATGGAGCAATTGAGCATGAATCTGCTCGGCACGGCATTCTTCCTTTTTCTTGCAGCTACCATTTTTTATGCTGTGTCAGTAACGGGAAGAAAATGGCGGGATAAAGAGGGCCGGATGACCGGCAACAACTGGGGGAAATTGGGCTATCTTTCGTCTATTTTAGGCGTCGCGGCTGCCTTGGGGTATTTCTTCACCCGCTGGGCTTATGCCGGATTTGCCCCAGTCAGCAATATGTTTGAGTATACCGCGTTTTTTGCGATTACACTAAGTCTTGCATTTGTGATTTTATACGGGATTTACAGGGTAAATGTACTCGGCTTGATTACGATGCCGATCGTGATGCTCATGATCGCTTATGCATCTGTGTTTTCAACGGACGTGGAACCGCTGCAGCCCTCTTTGCAATCCCATTGGCTGGAAATTCACGTCATCACCACGGCCATCGGCCAAGGGATACTCGCGGTAAGTTTTGGGGCAGGTTTAATTTACCTGCTGCGAACGATCGATTTAAAGCGAAAAGGAATGACGAAACGAACGTTTGGCGTGGAATTCATTATGTACACGTTAATAAGTGTGCTTGCGTTCGTCCTCGTTACCAATATCTTTGGGGCTTTCGATTATGAAGCGAACTTTGCTTATATTAATGAGGAGGGCGAACCGGCGGAAAAACTTTATGAACTTCCTCCGCTTTTCGGCCCGAATGAAGGGGAACTTCTTACTGAAGAACGGATGCAGCCATGGTTTGAGATGCCGGATTGGATTGTAAGCGATGATCTTAACACGGTCGTATGGGCATTTGGAACCGGTTTGATTTTATATGGGCTCGTGCGTTTGTTTACCCGAAGGCGTGTCGGCGCGCTTTTACAGCCGCTGTTCAAGAGTGTTAAGCCGCACACGGTGGATGAAATCAGTTACCGTGCCATCGCGATCGGCTTTCCCGTTTTTGCGCTTGGAGGACTCATATTTGCGATGATCTATGCCCAAATTGCCTGGACAAGGTTTTGGGGCTGGGATCCGAAGGAAGTATGGGCGCTCGTTACGTTTCTTTTCTACGCAGCCTATCTTCATTTACGATTGAACCGAAGCTGGCACGGAGAACCTTCCGCTTGGCTGGCGGTTATTGGGTTCGCGATTATCATATTCAACCTGATATTCGTAAACCTTGTCATCGCTGGTCTACATTCGTATGCTTAAAGATTACGGAGGGGCCTTCGCAGGATGGCCTCTCTGAATTTAACCATCAAGGGAAAGGAGTATGAAGTCTGAAATAAATCGTTAAGGTTTTCGCTAAATAAAAGGGCATAACAAATAGGCCATCACGAGATGATGACAATGGTAATATATGGTAATACGTTAAATTCTAAGACCCTTTTTTCCTTGATACGGAAACATCTTTGCAATTGTGTTCACAAAGCCACTGTGACAGCTCTCTCAACCATTTGGTATAGGTTGAAAAGCGATGGCGTTTGTAAGTCTTGAAGCCTTTGTCGGTAGAAGCAATACAAGCAACAAAGGGTTTTTGGACGTCAATGCCACAACAAATGGGATATACACTTTTTAATCCCATCAAGTTGTTTAACTCCTTTCTAGAATATATAGGGATAGAACAGCATTGACTGATGGACCAGCAATAAACGAGTGAGTGTTTATACAAAGATAAGTCTTCGTGCTCGGTGACACACTTATTTGTGCTTGAAAAGGCCATCTACACATATAACAATTCGGTCATCCCGCGATCGGAATGGCCCACTCACCTCCGCGTGATTTGTAGTTAACTGTGTATCCCTATAAGTCTAGAATAAAACCAAAAAGCGCTCAGAGCAACTTATTTCATGACGTTTTGTGCCTTGAGCGTAGCGAAAGGAATGGTTATAACAATGGAAGAAACCGAGAGAATCCTTGTTGTAGATGATGAAGCTCGTATTCGCCGATTGCTGCGTATGTATTTGGAACGTGAAAACTATCAAGTCGAGGAAGCGGAAAATGGGGAATTTGCCCTTGAGTTGGCAAAAGAAACAGACTATGACCTTATTTTACTTGATTTAATGATGCCCGGTATGGACGGGATTGAAGTGCTTCAAGAACTTCGGAAAATAAAAGCGACACCGGTTGCCATTTTAACGGCAAAAGGCGAAGAATCTGAACGCGTGCAAGGATTTGAAGAAGGAACCGATGACTACATTGTAAAACCCTTTAGTCCGAGGGAAGTTATTTTACGTGTGAAGGCATTGTTGCGCCGAGCGTCAACAACCGCTTATTTGCACACCGACACACAAACAAAAAATATTCTGGCGTTTGATCAGATAACCATTGATCATGACGCCCATCGTGTAACCGTTGATGACGAAGAAGTTTTGTTGACCCCGAAAGAGTATGAATTGCTGCATTATCTCGCCAGCACCCCCGATAAAGTATTTTCACGTGAACAGCTGCTAAAAGATGTGTGGGAATACGAGTTTTTCGGGGACCTTCGCACGGTCGATACACATGTAAAACGCTTGCGTGAAAAATTGAATAACATTTCAACGGAAGCGGGCGAAATGATCACGACTGTGTGGGGGATTGGTTATAAATTTGAGAACAGTATGAACGCAAAATGATTTGGAGAAGTGTAGTTGGTAAGCTTTGGCTTACCATTTTACTCTTGGTAGCGGCTGTGCTCATCGTACTAATGGTTTTATTGGATCAGTTTTTCGAAAACATGCATTTGAATCAAATAGAAGATGAATTAATGAGCCATGCCTCCTTCATCATCACCCTCATGGAAGAAGACGGGGAAACGCTTGACGGCATGGACACCGTGCAACAACTGACGGAGACTTCCGGAACGCAAGCGATTATTTTTCGCAACGAAATGCCATATTGGAATTCGTTTCAAGGGTCCGGGGATGAAATCGCTATCCCTCCCTTCCAACTGGCTGAAATTGAAGAAATATCGGCAGCGTTAGAAGGCGAAGAGGCGATCACGACCCAACTGATTTATGAAGACGCATATGAAGAAGAAACGGGTTTTATCGTTGTGGCAGCTCCTTTCCAAATGACAGACGAAGCGGACTATTCTCTGCTGTTATACCAATCGCTCGGTGTGATGGAAGACACCACGCAAGAAACACGAAGATTGATTTTTTTGGCGGGCGGCATTGGCTTCACATTAACAACATTTTTTGCTTTTTTTCTGTCATCAAGAGTGACGGCTCCACTGCGTAAAATGCGGCAGTCGGCGCTTGAAGTTGCGAAAGGAAACTTTGATACGCCTGTCCCAATGATGACGAGAGATGAAATCGGCCTTTTAGCCATCGCCTTTAACCGCATGCGCCGGCAGCTTAACAACAATATCGAAGCACTAAACAGGGAAAAAGAACAACTTTCCAGAATATTAAGCAGCATGGTCGATGGCGTTATTACATTGAATCGCCAAGGCAACTTGTTGGTGAGCAATCCACCGGCTGATCAATTTTTGCAAAGCCACCGGTATGAAGAAGGTGGAGAAACAATCGGGGAACGCATCCCCGAGGAGATACAGGCATTGTTCGAGACGGTTGTGAATACCGAGGAAGAACAAACAACGGAAATTTATGTGCAGGGCCGAACGTTTGGTGTTTTGATGAGCCCGTTATACCACGACAAGTTTGTCCGTGGAGTCGTGGCTGTCATTCGTGATATGACGGAAGAGCGGCAAAATGATAAACTGCGAAAAGACTTTATTGCCAATGTATCCCATGAGCTGCGTACACCAATCGCGATGTTACAGGGGTATAGTGAAGCGATGATCGACGATGTCGCCCAAAGCCGCGAAGAGGAAAAAGAGATGTCGCAAATCATCTACGACGAATCCCTTCGGATGGGGAGACTCGTCAATGAATTGTTGGACATGGCACGCATGGAATCCGGACAATTAACGATGCAGATGGAGCGTGTCGACTTGTTTACCCTATCCGGTAAGGTTTTTCGCAAATTTAAACCAATGGCTGAAGATGCAAATATCAACCTCTATCATGAGACCCATGGTTCGGATCCGTGGGTGGAGGCGGATGCTGACCGGGTTGAACAGGTGATGACGAACTTGCTCCACAATGCGCTTCGCCACGCGGACTATGAAGGCAGTGTGACGTTAAAAGTTGTCGCGCAGGAAGAAGGCATAAAGATTGAAGTGATGGATACAGGCGCAGGCATTTCGGAAGAAGATATCCCATTTGTGTTCGAGCGTTTCCATAAAGGGGACAAAGCAAGGACAAGAGACAAAAACCATGGCGGTACCGGCCTGGGGCTTGCCATTGTCAAAAATATCATCGAAAACCACGGCGGAAAATTATCCGTGCAAAGCAAACTCGATAAAGGATCGACGTTTACGGTCTTTTTATATCGGTAAAGGGAAGTTTGCCACTTGTAATTGTTAGGGGGCTGTAGCTATCGTTCGACCGTTTATGTTTATGCTGTTGCTTTTGTTGCTGACAGCATGTGGATCCCAAGAGATGGAAAACGACTCAACAACGGAGGATTCCGATGCCCCCGAAAGCAGTCATTACCCGATAGAGGTTGAGGATGCCTATGGACATGCTGTACAAATCACGATGGAACCGGAGCGCATCGTCAGCTTGATGCCGAGCAATACCGAGATTGTTTTTGCGTTGGATAAAGGCGATGCGCTCGTCGGCGTAACCGATTTTGACGATTACCCCGAGGAGGCGGCAGCGATTGAAGCGGTAGGATCGGGAATGGGGTTTGACGTGGAACGTGTGCTTGCCCTTGAACCTGATCTCGTCTTGGACCATGCGTCAAGCGGAGATGCTGCCAATGAAGGGCTTCAACAGTTGGAGAATGCAGGAATCGATGTGTTGACGGTCGCTGACCCTCAGTCATTGGAGGAAGCTTATGATGTGATCGAAAAGGTGGGCACGGTCGTTAACCGTGAAGAAAAAGCGGAAGATATCATCGAAACGATTGAAAGTGAAATCGAGGACATTCAAGCTGTCACCGGCGATATCCCGGAAGAAGAACAAAAGCGGGTATGGATCGAAGTGTCAAGCGACCCGGATCTTTATACGGCTGGGGGCGGTACGTTTATGGATGATATGCTGACAGCTGTGGGTGCCAGAAATGCCGCTGAAGACAGCGAGGGCTGGGTAGCATTTACAGAGGAAGACGCGGTTGCATTGGATCCGGATGTGATCATTACAACCTATGGCGATGAAGAAACGATCATGGAAAGAGAGGGGTGGCAAGAAGTGACCGCGATTCAGGAGGAGGCTGTCTACAGCTTGGACGGCGACCTCTTGTCCAGGCCCGGACCTAGACTCACGGAGGGGTTGCGCACACTTGCCACACATATTTATGAAGACGAGTGGCCAAACTAGCCAAATTGATCGCAAGCAAACACCACGAATGTTGTATGCAGTGGCGGTTCTCTTTTCGGCAAGTATGATTGTGCTCGGCATATCTGCCGGCAGTCAAGCGATTGCCCCGAATGAAGTGCTCATGATTTTGAGTGCTTCTTTATTCGGAATGGAATCGACAGCCATAGACGCCATCCAATCACAAATTGTGATGGATATTCGACTTCCGCGAACGCTCCTCGCTTTTCTCGTTGGAGCTGCTTTGGCAATGGCGGGTGCAGCTTTTCAAGGGTTTTTGCGAAATCCCCTTGCCGATCCATACACACTCGGTGTTTCTTCCGGCGCTGCTCTTGGAGCAGTCGTCGTTATCTTTTTTCAATTTACGATTCCGTTTTTGGGGAATTTCACATTGCCCGTGGTAAGCATCGGAAGCGCCCTGGTGACGCTTCTCGTGTTGTTGGCGTTTGCGAGGGGTATGCGCCGTTCTTTATCGGCAGAAACGATTATTTTAATCGGCATTATTATTAGCGCCTTCTTGGGCGCGTTTTTGTCGCTATTGATCGCGCTTGCGGGGGAAGAACTGCGGCAGGCCGTACAGTGGTTGTTGGGCAGCGTCGGTATGCGCGGCTGGAATTATGTGCAGTTAATGATCCCTTTTTTTCTCGTCGGTGCGTTGGTGTTGATGAGCCATTTAAAAGAGATGAATGCTTTTTCGTTTGGGCTGGATTTTGCACGCAATATAGGGGTCAGTGTGAAAAGGAGCGGTGTGTTGATATTGACGGGCGCGGCCGTTTTAACGGGCGCGGCGGTTTCCGTTGCCGGAACGATCGGTTTCGTGGGCCTTGTCGTCCCTCATTTTGTACGAATATTGACAGGTCCTGACCATCGTCATCTTTTGCCCGTGTCGCTGTTGATCGGCGGAGGTTTTTTGATCGCGGCGGATATCATCGCTCGTCTCGCGCTTGCGCCCATGGAGTTGCCCATCGGGGTCATAACAGCCCTCGCGGGTGCTCCGATATTTGCGTATTTACTCATAAGGCAACAGCGTGTGCAGGGGGGATGATGATGCTAAAGGCAGAACGCATTACGGGTGGTTACGGACAACGAGCTGTCGTACAAGACGTTTCGTTTACGATAAATGAAGGGGAAATGCTCGGGATCGTTGGGCCGAACGGGAGCGGGAAGTCAACCTTGCTGCAGCTTTGTACCGGAGCCTTGCCATTAATGGGAGGCGAGGTGCGGCTTTGCGGCCACCGGTTACAGACTTACAAAGATAAGGAACGGGCACAGTTGTTGGCTGTGGTGTCCCAACAGGCGTCTGTGTATTTTTACTATACCGTACGTGAATTTGTGGCTCTGGGCCGTTACCCCCACACGCGCCGGTGGTTATCCGTTTTTAACGAAAAAGATGAAGATGCCATTGAACGAGCAATGGCTGAGATGGATGTCGCTCAATACCGGAACCAGCCGCTGCAAACCTTGAGCGGCGGAGAACGTCAGCGCGTCTATCTTGCCCGGGCGTTTGCCCAGCGTCCGGCTGTGATCCTATTGGATGAACCGACCAATCATTTGGATATTGCTTATCAAATGAAATTTTTGGATGCATTAAAAAAATGGAGCGTTGCAAAAGGCGGCGCTGTTGGTATTATTTTTCACGACCTGAATTTGGCGGCACTCTATTGTGACCGGGTTCTTCTTTTGGAGGAAGGGGAGCGAAAAATTTGCGATGAACCGGCTCAGGTGCTGACGAAAGAACGTATTTACGCTCATTACGGGGCGCGAGTAAGCAACGTCAGACACCCGGATATTCCAAAACAACAACTACTGCTAACCCCCGGCACTCTACGGGAAAACCAACCCCAAAAGCCTCAACTTTCGGCAGATGGCATGGCGGCCATCGTTGACCTTCCTGTGCCGTTCAACGTGTTTTCCGGTGTTCCGTTCACGCATTCCTGGAAAAAGCAGATCAGAGTCGTTTTCCCTCGTGAAGGAATGGACATAAAACCTTTCGATCCGTTTCCGATTGACCGGTCTTTTGATTGGCAGCCAGGGCCAAGCGTCAGATTGAAACACATCGAAGAGGATAATGGGCAGAACATTATATTGGGAGCAACGTTACATGCGAATCGGAATGCGAATGTTATCGCCATTTTATTTTCAAAACTCCATGAAGAAGCCTTGGCTGGTTTGCTCATGGAGCTCACAAAACAATTAGCTGTGTTTTTACATCCTAGGTTTGAACTGGGTACGGTTACGGTTGGCAGTGATCCAAATGGAGAGGCTTGCAGAATGGAAAATGCCCGACAAACCGCTGGAGCCGAATTGCAAAAACTGTTACTGGAGGTACAGAAAATAGAAGATTGAAGGCTGTTCATGCGCAGGTGGATTTTGCGCTCTTTCAGAGGCAGGATGGTTGGTGTTCTAAATGCTTGCATTGTGACATAGGTTCACAATGGCGGGAAGGAAAGTGAGGTTGCTTGGGGAATGATGCTTGACTATGCGAAGCGTATTGCCGTTGTCCTCTTATTTTCATTCGTATTATTTATCATCATGAATGGATTAACCATTGCCATCTCTGGTCTTGAAGCTAATGAGGCAGATCCGCGGCCGGTCATTTATGATGCGCTGGCGGCATGTGTCTTAAATGGTTATTCAAACGTCTGTTGATGTAGGAATGGCGGGCGAGAAAACGATTCAATCATTTACAGTCAAAAAAAGCCGCCTCCAAAGGGCGGCTCCTTTTATTTGTGAAATTCAATCGGGTCGGCGGCGTAAATCTCTTCTACTGCAGTAAGGTCATTGATAACCGCGTCCGTAACTTCCTTGTCAACGGCCAGCATCATGATGGCTTCCCCGCCTTCTTCTTCTCTTCCTACTTGCATTGTCGCGATGTTCACGTCGTGTCGGGCTAGTAATTGTCCCATTTTGCCAATGACACCTGGCCGGTCGCTGTGGCGGATATAGATCAAATGCCCGGATGGAATCAGGTCCACATTAAACCCGTTGATTTTTACGATACGAGGACCATAGGCATCGATGTATGTCCCTTGCAGAGTAAAATCACCGTTATCTCCGCTTACATGTGCTTCGACGAGATTCGCATACCCATAAGTTTCAGAAGTATGGGCTTGGCTATAGGAGATGCCACGTTCTTCGGCAATCACACCGGCATTGACGACGTTTACAGGAGCATCGATTCGCGGAGACAAAAATCCGGCCATAAAGCTGCGGGAAAGTACGGAGGTTTCTTCGCGCGCGATATTTCCGCTAAAGGAAACGTCAATATGCTGCACTGCTGATTTCACGCATTGGCTGACAAAATGGCCCATTGTATTCGTAAGCTCATAATACGGTCGGATTTTTTCATATAATTCTTCCGATATCGCCGGCAAATTAATGGAGTGAGCCGCAGGTGCGCCCTTTAGCACTTGGATCACTTCTTCCGCGACCTGAACGGCCACGCTTTCTTGCGCTTCCAATGTGGACGCGGCAATATGCGGGGTGGCGACTACTTGTGGCATGTCAATCAAATTGAAATTGTCTGCCGGTTCATGCTCGAAAACATCAAGTGCGGCACCGGCGACGTGGCCGCTATCCAGCGCTTCCTTTAAAGCAGCTTCATCAATAATCCCCCGCGAGCGCAATTCAGGATGAAAACACCGGGTTTTGTTTTTGCCAGATTGTCTGTTCCGAGAAGCCCTTCTGTTTCTTTTGTGAGGGGCGTGTGAACGGTAATGACGTCGGCGGTTTGTAAAAGTTCTTCCAGACCCAGCAATTCAACGCCTATTTTTTGTGCGCGGTCAGCGGTTAAAAATGGATCGAAAACAACGGTATTCATTTGGAAGGCGGCTGCACGTTTGGCGAGCTCAGTGCCAATTCTGCCTAACCCGATAATGCCCAGGGTTTTCCCGCGTAGCTCTGTCCCCTGGAAAGCTTTTCGGTTCCATTCATGGTTTTTTAACGATGTGTAGGCTTGTGGAATATTGCGAAACAAAGCCATCATCATTGCGAAAGTGTGCTCTGTCGTAGAGATCGTGTTCCCATCCGGAGCGTTGATAACAATGACGCCGTGTTTTGTGGCTGCATCAAGATCGATATTGTCGATCCCGACTCCGGCTCTGGCCACGATTTTCAACTCAGGCATTTGCTCAAGCAGGGCCGCGTCTACCTGGGTGGCACTGCGGACGAGCAAGGCGGAAAAACGGGATAAATCATCCACCTCGTTTGGTTTTCCCTGCACAACTTCGATATTTTCGTTTTGTGCCAATGGCAGCAAACCGTCTTCGCTCATCGTGTCGGCTACGAGTACAGCGTAGCTCGTCTCTACATCAGCTTTTACAATCAATTATCTCCAGCTCCTCTTTTTAGCGCTCTGACGTATCAAAGGCCAGCGTATGTAAAAATCCCCCTAAAGCGGGGGTGGTTTCCCATCAAGTCGTGGTTTTGTAATTGTCAAACATTAAAGGGTCGCCGTGAAAGGATTCACTTGCTATTTTAATCGAATCCGACGGACAGCCTTCAAAGGCGTCTTGCAAATCCTCGTGAAGCGAGCTCGGCACATTGCAGGTTCCCTGATTATGATCAAGCATGCCTTCTGCCAAACCTTCTTCGTCATAATCAAACAAATCGGGGGCAGACACGCCGCAGGCGCCACAAGCAATACATGTATCTTTATCGACAATCGTATACATTTTCTGCCCTTGCCTCCACTTATGGCCAGAATCCTTCTTCGCTATCATTGTAGAACTTGAAAACGTTAATTGCAACCGAAAAATTACAAAAGCGGTTGGAATCACATGGTGTAATGGCGGATCCAGCCGGATTTAATCAATGATGAAAAGATCGTCGTTTTCTGTTGTCAAAATTTCATTGTTCGGTTAATGTACAATTATAGGGAACCAGGAGTGAGCGTTGCATGATGACAGAAGAACAAAATCGAGAAGAACAACGTGAAGAATCGGCTACGTCCCTGCCTTCAAGGTTGGATACACACGGCACAAGGAAAAAAACCAAGAAAAAAGAGCATGAGACCGAATCAAACGAGGAAGACCTTTCTGCGGTGAGGAAAGATTACTATAAAAGCCCGATGATTGCGCGGGTGCTCTTATCCTTGTTCATCGTTCTGGTTTTCGTTATTTTTTGGATGGCATTTTTCTCATAAAGACAAGGCATGAATGCCGGGGATGGTTCGGACATATGTATCCAATGGAGGTGTATGTATGGCTGTTCACAAGGAGGCGTATATGACACCGATTGCAGAACGCGTTGTCCGAGAGCTTATAGAAAGAAAAAAAGAAGAACAAAAACGGGAACGGTTGGTCATCGTTGCCGGTTGGATAACGACGGCAATGTTTGCGCTCATGTTGTTTTTTTTGTTTTCCATGGCAGAATCAAACGCAGGGTCTGAAATGGTGCAATTTTTTCGTTCCGGTTATGGCTTCTTGTTTGTAGCATTGTGTGCCGGTGCTTCGGTCTTTCTTATCATCGAAAAGAAAAAACGTGACGAAGCGGAGCAAGAGTATACCGAATTAAGAAACGAGGTTGTCGACCGCTACGAGGAAATTTGGAATACAGAGCAGCTACGCGCGTATAGCTATACATTGTTCGAATGGCTGGAGAGGGAGCATGGTGTTAATTTGTACCATCGATAAGTGCAGCATCAGAAGGAAAGAATGGATGATAGCCGCTTGTTAGCAGCCATCCATTCTTTTTTTTATGATGTTTATCCGTTTTAGCTCACTGGCCCGGACGGCCGTTTAAGGAAGGATAGAAAGCCTCGTGTGTTAAAGGGTCGGCAATGACGAGACCGATAAAACAAAAAATGACGCCAAGGATCATAAAAACAAACGGCAGCACAAGCTGTTTTTTCCAGTAAAGAAAAAGCAGCAGCAAAAAAAATCCTGCCCCAAAAAAAGCAGCACCTAAAATAAATACGATATAATCCATTTTACACCTCGTTGACGCGATAATAATGTATACTATCATTATAAATAAAATGGAATAAGCTTACCATTGAAATGCATGGCAATTTGTCGAAAAAACGGAGGTATTTTGTTATGGGTCATCCGAAACGATTGGCCATTTTAACCGGTGCAGGAATGTCTACGGAAAGCGGCGTGCCCGATTTCCGCTCGCAAACAGGATTATGGGCGAACCACGACCCGATGCAAACGGCGACTGTTGAAGCCCTTGAAGACCAATACGATACCTTTCATTCTTTTTACGGGAACCGTCTGGATCGCCTGAAGTCAATCGAACCACATAGCGGACATGCCATCATCACGGAATGGCAAAAGCAAGGAATCGTTTCTGTTATTGCTACCCAAAATGTCGATCGGTTACATCAAGCGAGCGGAAGTGAAAACGTTGCGGAATTGCATGGAAATCTGAGAGAATTTAGATGCCACGACTGCCGCGAGAAAGCAAAACAGGAAGATTTTATCGCGAAAAAACGTTGTGATCATTGTGGGGGCAAACTTCGCCCGGCCATTGTATTATTCGGCGAGCAGTTACCGATGGAAGCGTGGGAATACGCAGCCCGGAAAATAAGGGAATCAGATGTGTTGCTCGTTGTTGGGACGAGCTTACAAGTAGCCCCCGTTAATCAATTGCCGGAACTCGCTGCGAAGGAGCGTATTTACATCAATGAAGAGGTGGACACCCCCATTTCTTTCACGCGCACGATCCAATCGAAAGCAGGGGAAGGCTTGCGACGCTTATCCAAAGAGTGGCAAATCTAAGCGCGGGTTTGCCGCTTCACCAAACCAGAGGGCTTTCGCCCGTCCGGTATACATAAAGAAATGCATGGTTCTTTTGCCAAAAAGGGCAAGTGACTTATGCTTTTAAAGAACGAGAATAAGTTCCGTTGAATAACTTATAAAAAAGGCCGGTTAAGGCTGGGTCCAAAAGGAGGGGCGGTTATGCGCCTGGAACGGATCGCCGCTAATAAAATTAAAGTGTTCCTCACCTTTGATGATTTAAGAGAGCGCGGGTTAACGAAAGATGATTTATGGATGGATCGCCCTCGTGTCCATCAACTATTTCGTGACCTTGTGATGGAAGCCGATGCTTCCCTTGGATTTAAAGCCGATGGAACGCTTTCCGTTGAAGTGTTTGCCTTGCCTGCCCAAGGGATGGTCATTCATATTTCCAAGACGGATAATGAACATGACGATGACGACATGATTGAAATGGACATTACCGTAGATGAACGGCAGGATTTATTTTATAAATTCCATGACTTCGAGGCCGTATTGCAACTCGTTGCTTTATTAACAAGAATCGGCGTTAAAAACGGTTCGCTTATGTCCATGGATGGGTGCTACTATCTTTGTTTTCCGGTTAGCACGCGCTATTTTTTGGGGTATGACCGTTGCGTGGCCCTTATTTCCGAGTTTGGAGAAGCTTGCCCGTATTCTCCCGCTCTCGTTAAAGAACATGGATCACTGCTGATTGAAAAAGAAGCTGTAGCTGTATTGGCAAGCGCGTTTGGGTTTGAGACCGAATCTGTGGAAAACGAAGGTGATTTTTAATATAGTTGTGGTTGGAAGGACCATGTATAAAGATATTATGTTTACGTTGACATTGTGGATAAATCATGCCCCAATTCAATGAACCACACGGAGGTGACCCTGATGGGGAAGGAGTCGGTGGTTGATTCCGACAAAGAAAAAAGCCATGATCGTTTAACGATTATGCAAGAACTCATAGCCTCAGCTCTAGAAAAATGGGGATATACATCCCAAGTTTATGAATTGCTAAAACAACCGCTTCGGACCCTTACTGTTCGAATCCCTATAAAAATGGACAGCGGTGAAACCAAGACCTTTACCGGTTTCCGTGTCCAGCATAGCGATGCGATTGGACCGGGAATCGGCGGGGTACGGTTCCACCCGGAAGTGACGGAAAAAGATGTTCAGGCTCAAGCAATTTGGACGTCATTGCAAGCGGGGGTCATCGACATCCCATATGGGGGAGCGAGTGGCGCGATCGTTTGCAATCCAAAGGAGTTGTCCTTTCGTGAACTTGAAGCATTGAGCCGTGGCTACGTTCGCGCGATTATATCTTTTATTGGCCCGACGAAAGATGTTATTGCCCCCGATGCAATAACCAATACACAAATAATGGCATGGATGCTTGATGAATTCAGCCAACTAAAAACCAATCATTCCCCTGGGTTTATTAGCGGAAAACCGTTGATATTGGGAGGGTCACTCGGCAGGGAAGCAGCTGTCGGAAAAGGCATTGTAATCGCGGCCAAAGCAACAGCCAAACGCATAAAGCTGCCGTTGGAAAAAGCCCGTGCCATCATCCATGGATTCGGCAATGTAGGGACGTATGTTGCCCAAACATTAAACGACGCCGGCGTAAAGATCGTTGGTATCTCCGATGGCCACGGCGCTCTGTATGATCCTGACGGGCTTGATGTGGATTATTTAATGGATCGCCGTGATAGTTTTGGAATGGTCACGAACATTTTCAAAAAATCAATTTCCAAAGATGAACTGCTCGCCGAGGATTGCGAAATGATCGTGGACTCTTCCAGGGATCCAAACGAACTAACGGCGCATGACGCTGAAACAGTCAAAGCCGGCATTTATATTGAAACCGGCAGGGGGAAGATTTCGGAAGAAGCAAGCGCCCGTTTGCATCATCATGGGACATGCGTGATTCCGGGTCTATTGACGAATGCCGCCAACACTGCGCTGTCTTATTTGGAGAGGGTTCAAAATAACCAAGACTACGCTTGGATGGAAGAAGAAGTGAATCAAGCATTGGAAGGCTTGTTGGAAGAAGCATTGACATCGATCGTTGATGTATCCAATAAGCGTAATGTGAATATGCATGAAGCCGCCCGTATGGCCGGCATTCAAAAATTGGCGAACGCAAGCCGTTTACGCGGATGGGTGTGAGCGGCCGGAGCGTATAAATCCATCTTGTTTTGGAAAGTGTAAAAGTTGGAGGAATAGCAGTTGGCACAAGAAAAGATTATGATCATCGGCGCCGGCCCATGTGGATTGGCGGCCGCGATTGCTTGCAGGGAAAAAGGATACGATCCCCTAATCATTGAAAAAGGAAATATTGTTTCGGCCATTTATCACTATCCGACGCACCAAACCTTTTTCAGCACCCCTGATAAATTGGAGATTGGGGATATTCCTTTTGTTACGGTAGACCGTAAACCAAGGCGAAGCGAGGCGCTCGCTTATTATCGAGAAGTCGTTGACCGAAAACAGTTGCGCATCCATACGTATGAAACTGCAAAAAACGTCCGGAAAACGGGGGACGGGACGTTTGTGGTGGATACGACCGCTAAAGGGAAAAAGAATGTCTATCAGGCCGACTATGTGATTATGGCGACAGGCTACTATGACCACCCGAATAAGCTTGGCTGCGAAGGGGAGGACCTTCCCCATGTTTATCATTATTTTAAGGAATCCCACCCTTTTCATGGACAAAATGTCGTCGTGGTCGGCGGGAGAAATTCATCGGTTGATGCTACATTGGAACTGGAAAAAGCGGGTGCGCATGTTACCGTTCTATACCGGGGAGAAACGTACTCATCGAGCATTAAGCCGTGGATTTTGCCTGAATTCGAAGCGCTTGTCCGAAAAGAGAGCATTCGCATGATTTTCGGTGCTGAGATCAGCAGAATTACGGAAACGAGCGTTTATTTTGAAAAAGACGGTCAAGAAAATGAACTGGACGCTGATTTCGTGTTTGCCATGATTGGCTATCACCCTGATCATCGGTTTCTGTCAGCTGCCGGTGTGGGGATTGATGAACATACCGGAAGGCCTTTTTATGATCCGGAAAGCTTCGAAACGGACGTGCCAGGTCTTTTTATCGCCGGTGTAGTGGCAGCGGGAAATAACGCGAATGAGATTTTAATTGAAACAGGGAGATTCCACGGATACCGAATTGCAGAGACAATCGCAAACAGAGAAAATGTACAGCAAACGTAAGGGGCTTCAAACGATGAAAAAAATTGCATTGGTCACGACCGGAGGGACGATCGCGAGCAAAAAGACAAATGGAGGACGTTTGCGTGCCGGGGAAAGAAGCGGCGAAGAACTTGTTGATATGTGTGACGTCCCCTTTGAATTGGAGTTGGAGATTGTTTCTTTGTTTAACAAGCCTTCCATCCACATCGGGTATGGCGATTTATGGCAATTAAGGGTAATGGTTACAGACTTGCTGCGAGATGAGGCCATCGATGGCGTGGTTGTTACATCGGGAACGGATACATTGGAAGAAATGGCCTACTTTTTAGACCTGACCATAGAGAACGAAAAACCTCTCGTCGTTACTGGTTCCCAGCGGGGGCCGGATCAAGTAGGCAGTGATGCATTCGTCAATCTTCAAAACGCAATGATAGCCGCTGCCGACGAACAGGTCACCCAGCTTGGATCTGTGGTTGTGTTTAATGAACATATTTTTTCCGCGAGATATGTACAAAAAACACATACTTCCAATGTACAAGGGTTTTACGCGCCGGGATACGGATATTTCGGACTCATTGACAATGAACGCGTAAACCTTTATCAACGCCCCCTTTACCGCGATATTTATAAGCCTAAAACAAGGATTGAACATGCCCGCTCTCAAATTGAAATTGTTAAAGTCCATTTAGGAGCTTCCCCCGATTTGTTATGGCATTTGCTGGAAATGGACGGCATTCATGGTGTCGTTCTTGAAGGGTTGGGAAGAGGACAAGTGCCACCGGCTTTTATGCCCGTGATCGCGCATGCCCGTATACCGATTGTCGTTACAACGAGTGCAAACGAAGGCGAAGTCTACCCTGCTTATGAGTATGAAGGAAGCACGTATGATCTACTGCATCATGGAGTCCTTTTAGGAAAAGATTATAGTAGCCGAAAAGCAAAAATAAAGCTCCATGTGCTTTTGGAAACTGGCGTTAAGGATCTCGAGGAAGCGTTTAGCAAGTAAAAAAACGGAAAAATATTTTATGGAAACGCCAGTGTTGGTATACGCACGCGAAGGAGGGAGCGCCAGTGACGACGGATACCAGGTACCGGATTGTGATCCGTTGCTCCGATTGCGGCGAGAAATATATCTTGCGAGGCCGCCAAAAGGAGAACGGACAATATGAGACAGGGTTTAAGCAGTGCGTATGCGGCAATGAAGATAATTTCGTCGTTGAAGCATCTCCAGAGTGATCCTGCCCCTATCCCACGAAGATAGCGCTTATAAATGAGGATAACGCTAAATTTGTCTTTTTCACCGCAACAAGTGAAAGTGAAAAGGGATAGCTTAGCCTCTTGAAACATGACGGATATTCTTGTAGGATTGTGAAATAGCAACAGAATAGATAACTCTTTTCTTATCAAGAGAGACGGAGGGAAAGGCCCAAAGATGTCTCAGCAACCAGCTCTTCGGAGTCAGGTGCTACTTCCTTTGGAACTGGTAGTGGTTCTGAAAGATAAGAAGAGCATTCGGCGGAAATGCTTTCTTCTTATTCGAACCAAGAGAAGAAGGCATTTTTATTTTTACCTGACTTTTTGAACAATCTCTAATTGGCAGTTTCAGCAAGCTTGGAAGGAGTGGGAATGATGGATAGATCATATACGAGGGAGACAAAGCTTGTTCAATCAGGAAATCGAAGAGATAAACGGACCGGTGCCGTCAATGCGCCGATTTACATGAGCACTGCTTTTGAACATACGGGTGTCGGTGAATCGACAGGATACGATTATGCCCGTACGGGCAACCCGACACGGGAAGTGCTTGAAGAGGCAATCGCTGAATTGGAGGGGGGAAAGCACGGCTTTGCTTGCAGTTCCGGCATGGCAGCGATTCAAGCTGTGCTTAGTTTGTTCTCCCAAGGAGACGAGATTATCGCTTCCATGGATTTGTATGGAGGTACATACCGATTGTTTCGCCAATACTGGCCGCAGTGGGGAGTGGATGTGCGTTATGTCGATCCAAGAGATCTGCAATCCGTTGAGCAATTGATTGAAGATAATACAAAAGCGCTTTTTATTGAAACCCCGACAAATCCATTAATGCAGGAAGCGGATTTACAGGCGCTCAGTAACATAGCCAAAGAAAACAATTTGTTCATGATTGTTGATAACACCTTTTATACGCCATTGTTACAACAACCGTTTGCATTTGGGGCGGATATCGTTATCCATAGTGCCACTAAATATTTGGGCGGCCATAACGATATCGTGGCCGGGCTCGTCGTTACCGATGATGAAGCTTTGGGGGAGCGTCTTTTCAATATCCAAAATGGCATCGGGATGACACTAGGAGCTTTTGATTCCTGGTTGTTGCTCCGCGGGATGAAAACATTGGCGTTAAGAATGGAAAAACATCAACAAAATGCCCGTGCTGTTTCGGAAATGTTGCAAAAGCACCCGCTCATTACGGAAGTGCTATATCCAGGCAGAGGCGGGATGCTTTCGTTTAAAGTTCAGGATGAGAAGCTTGTCGATCCATTGCTTCGCCATTTACGCCTCGTCACATTTGCCGAAAGTTTGGGTGGCGTCGAGAGTTTAATGACTTATCCAAGTGTGCAAACCCACGCGGATATTCCTGAAAGTGTCCGGATTAAGAACGGCGTGACGAATGAATTAATGCGTTTATCATGTGGGATTGAAAGTCACGAAGATATCATTTCCGATATAGAAACGGCCCTGGAGGAAGCAGAACGCAAGATCCAAGCTTAACATGGGAAAGAAGGGATGAAGATGAAGTTTCTGGATAAATTGCAGAATGAGATCTTAATTGGAGATGGAGCGATCGGCACTTTGTTGTATGACCGAGGGCATAGCGGTTCCATCGAAGACGCCAATCGCCATGCTGAAGAGATGGTTGTATCCGCCCATCAAGAATATATTGAAGCGGGCGCTAATGTTATTCAATCGAATACGTATGCAGCGAATCAGCTTAAGCTCATGAATTATGGGTTAGAGCACGGAATGGGCGAGATCAATGCTCAAGGGGTGCGCCTTGCAAAACACGCGGCGAAAGGAAAAAATGTGTATGTAGCGGGGACTATTGGCGGGATTCGTGACGGCAGAGCAAGTCCTTTCAATAATCAAGAAATAAAAGCAGCTACGCAATCGCAAGCGGAAGCACTTTTATCTGAAGATCCCGATGTCATTCTTTTGGAAACGTACTATGATCTTCATGAACTCGTTCAAGCCGTTCGGGTCATTAAACGATTATCACCGGACATGCCGGTGATCGGGAATGTTTCATTAGGGGATGTGGGCGTTTTGCACGGGGGCATCCCCGTCAATGATGCACTTTTGCGTTTGTGGAATGAAGGGGCCAATGTCATCGGGATTAATTGCCGAATGGGACCTGCCCAGACAATTGCATCTTTGGAAGAAATCTCCTTGCCGGAAGGAGCTTATCTCTCCGCTTATCCAAATGCGAGTTTACCCGGTATTCAAGATGGCCGTCTCGTTTATCAGTCAAACCCGGATTATTTTAAAAGCCAAGCAGAGGAGTTCCGGAAACAAGGCGTGCACTTGCTCGGTGGTTGCTGTGGGACAACGCCCGAACATATTCGCTCCTTTACTGAAAAACTGCAAGGCCAATCCCCGGCAGTTAAGGAGCGTACAAAAGTATCTGCCGTGCGCGAACAAGCTTCGGCGGAGGTTGGAGACACCCTCCAATTGGATAAAAAAGATCCTTCCATCATCGTGGAACTGGACCCGCCTAAGTCACTGACGAAAATGGACAAATTTTTAAACGGGGCGCAGACGCTCCATGAGGCAGGCGCCGATGCGGTTACGCTTGCGGACAACTCCCTGGCCACGTCCCGTATTGATAATTTGGCTGCCTCGACGCTTATTAAACAGCAAGCAGGCGCACATCCCTTGCTTCATATCGCCTGCCGGGACCGCAATTTAATCGGAATGCAATCTCACTTGCTGGGACTGCATGCCTTGGGAATCAGAGATGTGCTTGCCGTTACCGGGGACCCGACGAAGGTGGGGGACTTTCCGGGAGCAACATCCGTATATGATCTTACCTCTTTTGACCTCATCCGATTGATTAAGGCCATGAATGAAGGATTTAGCCATTCCGGGCGTCCATTGGGGTTGCAAACGAAATTTACCGTCGGAGCTGCATTCAATCCAAATGTGAGTTCCATGGCTAAAGCTGTGAAACGGTTGGAGAAAAAAATCGTGGCCGGAGCTGATTTCGTGATGACGCAACCGATATATGACGTGGAGACTTTACATCAACTAAAAGAAGCGACTGCCCATTTGGATATTCCGATTTACGTCGGCATTATGCCTTTAATCAACGGGCGAAATGCCGAATTCTTGCACAATGAGGTTCCAGGCATTCAACTTACGGAGCAAGTGCGAAAACGAATGGCTGAGTGCGGAAAAGATGTTCAAAAAGGCGAAGAAGAGGGGATGGCCATCGCAAAAGAATTACAGGGAGCCAGTCTTGAGTTGTTTGGACGTATCTATTTAATCACCCCGTTTTTGCGTTACCATATCACTGCCGCGCTTACGAGTGATATCAAAACCAGGTCAGCGCAACAGATGCGCTTTTCATAAAATAACGGGGAACTGCATAAAATCCCCGTTTGTTCGGGTTAAAAACTTCCTTGGTCTACCGTTACGGTAGACTTTTTCTTTTTCACGTATAAATTCTGGTTTTTATCGAAAAATAAAGCCAATGAAAGTTAGTTATTAGTGAAAAAAGAAGGAGGTAAGGCAAATGGAAGGAAGCGTTCGCTACTTCCTTGCAACGCTAATCGTGCTGGGTGGCGTTTTGGGATTTGCCACTGACAGAGGTGAAGCCTTTAGTGATCAAATCATCCAGCAAGGGGCAACTGGAGATGATGTTGTAGAGTTGCAAGCCAGACTTCAATACATTGGTTATTTTGACCAATCAATTGATGGTGTATTTGGCTGGAGCACATATTGGGGGGTGCGTGAGTATCAAGAAGCATTTGAGATGGAGGTCGACGGACTTGTCGGTTCGGAAATGAAAAATCAGTTGGAAGAAACGACAGAATTTGATGAGCAGCACGTACAAGAAGCTTTAGAAAATGCACGGGAATTTACCCATTATGGAGACACACCGAAAGAGATACAAAAAGGTCCGAAAGGAAGTGGTGAAGGAGAGGGAGAACAAGCTCCTGAACCTGAAGAACCGCAGCCGGAAGAAGGAGAACCGACAGGTGAAGAAGCACCTGCGCCGGAAGGAGCAGCAGAGGATGAAGAAGCGCCTGCTCCTGCACCGGAAGAGGAAGAAGGCGAACAACCGGATACAGACGAGGAGCAACCAGATGAGGAACAGGATGACCAGGCCAATGTGCAAAAAGCAATGAATGCTCCGGAAGGGTATTCGGACAATGACATACAAATCATGGCAAATGCCGTCCATGGAGAGGCAAGAGGTGAACCGTACGAAGGGAAAGTAGCGGTCGCGGCCGTTATTATTAACCGCACCGATGACCCTGAATTTCCGGACACGGCAAACGAAGTAATATTTGAGCCGAGAGCTTTTACTGCGGTTGCGGATGGACAAATTTATCTGGAGCCGGATGAAGAAGCGCGCGAGGCTGTCTTGGACGCGATTAATGGGCAAGATCCGTCAAACGGAGCTGCTTATTATTACAACCCGGTAACAGCCACGTCCGAATGGATCTTTAGCCGTGATGTGCATACAGAAATCGGAAAACACGTGTTTGCAGATTAATAGGAGGTGATTGGATGTTTCGAGCAATTCTCATTGCTGTTTTATCGGTTGCCCTGATTGGGACCGGTGTGTTCGCTTATAACGAACACCAGGAAAAAGAAGCACTGGCGGTAAGCCATGAAAACAATTATCAGAAAGCATTTCACCAACTCGCCTTTCACCTGGATCATATGCAAGACGAGTTGGGAGCGTCTTTGGCAACAAACGGCCTTTCCAATATGACCGGATCAATGGCGGAGGTATGGCGAATTTCATCATTGGCACATAGTGATATGGGTGATCTTCCGATGGGCCTTGTTCCTATCAATAAGACAGAAGAGTATCTGTCCAACGTTGCTGATTTCACCCATGATGTTGCCATACGTGATCGGGCGGATGAACCATTAACCGATGACGAATATGAACAACTGGAAACATTTTATGATCAAGCAGGCGAAATATCCTCAGACTTGCGCGGTGTACAAGCGAATGTACTCTCCGATGATATTCGTTGGTCTGATATCGAATCGGAATTGGTGGCCAACACAGATCCCGGGGAAGGAACAGCCATCGATGGCATTCAACAAATCGATGAAAAAGCAAAAGGTTTTTCCGAAAATAATTGGAACGATGATACCGCTTCAGGCTTTCCTGACGATGCGGAAGAACGACTTGCAAATGTGGTTGAGGACAAAGAGCTATTCGATGAGGAAGAAGCCGTTGAACGTGCCCGTGAATTTTTAAATATGCCGGATGACGTGAATGGAGAGGTCCATCAACTTGGCGATGGAATCCCCTATGAAGGTTATAAAGTTTATCTCGAGGATCCGGATGGAGAAAGCAATTATGCCGTGGAAATGACAGCAAGAGGCGGGCTGCCGACATGGGTGATGCAAGACCGGCCGATTACGGAGACGAATATCAGCTTAAATGAAGCATCCGAAATTGCCGCTGAATTTCTCGATGAACGAGGGTTCGATGATGTAGAACTGGTAGACAGCAAGCAATATGATTCAATCGGAACCTTCCAGTTTGTTCCAACAGCGAATGATGCACGCTTGTATCCGGACGCGATCATTATGAAAGTGGCGCTTGACGACGGAGATGTTGTTGGTTACAAAGGAACCGATTATCTCGCGAATCATCGCGAACGTCATGATCTGGAGCCGGAGCTTGAATTGGAAGAAGCATTAGACGAAGTGCACGAGAATCTGGAGATACGAGAAGAGCATTTGGCAGTGATTGAAAACCAAAATGGCGAGGAAGTATTAACGTATGAATTGTACGGAACGATGAACGATGATACGTATCAATTGTTTATCAATGCAAATGACGGTATGGAAGAAGACGTCAAGCGGATGCAAGGGGCAGAACCTGTCTACGATGCAATGTAATAGGAACCGGCGAATGGTTACGGCTATTCGTCGGTTTTACTCCCAGTCGTAATGTTAATGTTGAGATATATTATTCAATATTCTTTTTTTTCGGCTAATAATAGTCAATCGTTTGTCTTGTATACGCTTGTATGATAAGCTTAAAGCAGTGTTCGGGTCGCCCCGACATAACGAGACCAGTTTTTACATACGGGGGGCAATATGCACAAGATAAACATCGCCATTGATGGACCGGCTGGCTCAGGAAAGAGTACGGTCGCGAAAAAAGTAGCTAACGAATTATCGTACCTATACATCGATACAGGGGCGATGTACCGCTCTCTCACTTTTCTTTCATTACAAGCGCAAGTATCCGAACAAGACGAACAATCGCTTATCCAAATACTGGAAGAGATGGAAATTACCCTTGAACAACAAAGCGATGGCGAAGTGCAGGTGCTTGTGAACGGAGAGCGGCTCGGAGAGGAGATTCGCACACAAGCTGTGACCGCAAAGGTCTCTGAAGTTTCCGCCCACCGAAAAATTCGGGAAGAGATGGTGGCCAGACAGCAACAGTTAGCGAAACAGAAAGGGGTCGTCCTCGATGGGAGGGATATCGGTACTTACGTACTTCCCGGTGCCGAATTAAAAATATACATGGATGCATCTGTGGAAGAAAGAGCGAAACGTAGGCATTTGGAAAATATAGCGAATCAGCGCCATTCTGATATAACCACAACAAAAGAAGAGTTAAAACGGCGGGACGGGCTTGACCGTCAGCGGGAGACCGCTCCTTTGCGGCAAGCAGAAGACGCGGTGCTCATCGATACGACGAACGTGACGATCGAAGAAGTGGTCGCTCGTATTTGCCGTATCGCCCGGGAGAAGGAGAATGAAGACTGATGTTATACAGAATCGGTAAGCTGGTTTGCCGTATCGTTTTATCGTTGGTTTTTTTCGCCAAAATTGAGGGAAAGGAAAATATACCGGCGCAAGGGCCTGTCATTATTTGCAGCAATCATAAGAGCAATCTCGATCCCCCTTTACTCGGTTCGTATATAAGGCGCCCCCTCCGATTTATGGCGAAAGAAGAATTGTTTTCCTCAAAATGGTTTGGTCCCTTGCTTGTAAGGTTGCGTGCTTTTCCGGTAAAAAGAGGGGGCAGTGACCGCGGGGCATTACGGAAAGGGATAAGTGTTCTCGAGAACGGGGAAATGTTGCTCCTTTTTCCGGAAGGAAATCGCAGTAAGACGGGTGAAATCAAAGAAGGGCTTGCCGGCGCCGGCTTTTTTGCATTGAAAAGTGAAGCAACGGTTATCCCCGCGTATGTACGGGGTACATACAAGCCTTTTCGCAGAGTGGTACTTCGCTATGGACCGCCGGTCCCGCTCGATGATTTAAGAAATGAAAAAGCTTCATCCCAAGAAGTAACCGATCAAATCATGAGCCACATTCGGATGCTCAGGGATGAAATGGAAGGTCCGAAATAACGTTAACATCATTCTTTCATTTTTACTGAAAGGGTTTTGTATTATAAAACTTGGCTTATCGCCAAGCTTTGATGGCGAAAGCCTTAGTTGCAATTATGTAGGTAAGAAAGAAAGTTGATTTATACTTTCTTACCTGCGAAAAAGAGTTTTGTTCCCGACAAGGGTAAGGAGGCAAATCGGCAATGGACGAAGAGATGAACAATGAAATGGCAAATGTAAAGGAAATCAACGTTGACGATATCGTCAGCGGAACAGTAACGAAAGTAGAAGAAAAGCAAGCGTTTGTAGACGCTGGATACAAAGTAGACGGCATCATCCCGATCAGCGAAATTTCCAGCCTGCACGTGGAAAAAGTATCGGATGTGTTAAGTGAAGGCGACGAAGTGGAGCTGAAGGTCATTAAAGTGGAAGATGATGAGCTTGTGCTTTCCCTTCGCGGCGCACGTGCCGGAAAGGCATGGGAGTCGTTGCAACAATCATTTGAGCAAGGGGATCTGATCGAAGCAGAGGTAGCGGAAATCGTCAAAGGGGGCCTTGTCGTTGACGTAGGCGTCCGCGGTTTCATTCCGGCATCGCTCGTTGAACAGCATTTTGTCGAGGATTTCTCTGACTACAAAGGAAAACAACTGGAACTTAAAATCATTGAAATTGATCCGGAAGATAACAAGCTGATCCTTTCAAGAAGAGCAGTTCTGGACGAAGCAGAAGAGCACCGGAAAAAAGATGTGCTTGAAAATCTCGAGATTGACTCGGAAGTAACCGGGAAAGTTCAACGGCTCACTTCTTTCGGTGCATTCGTTGATGTGGGCGGAGTTGACGGATTGGTTCATATCTCGCAAATGGCCCATCACCGTGTTGAATCTCCGGGGGAGATTGTCAAAGAAGGCGAAGAAATTCAAGTTAAGATTTTAGCTGTTGATCCGGAGAAAGAACGAGTGTCTTTATCAATTAAAGAGACACTCCCTGGGCCTTGGACACTTATTGAAGGCCAATTTCAACCGGGAGATGTCATCGACGGCCAGGTAAAAAGGCTCGTTTCTTTCGGTGCGTTTGTAGAAGTTGCTCCGGGAGTGGAAGGCCTTGTTCATATTTCTCAAATTGCCAACCGCCATATTGGCACTCCCGGCGAAGTGCTTGAAGAAGGACAAGCGGTCCAAGTGAAAGTGCTGGATATTAACCCATCGGAGCAAAGAATTTCGCTCAGCATCCGTGAGCTGGAAGAAGAAGGCACTACGGAAAACAAAGTACAACGGGAATTTGAAGAACCGGAAGAAGACCATACAGGGTTTTCATTTGGCGACATGATCGGTGATCAGTTGGACAAATATCGAAGCTAAACAATTGCTTTAGGCAGCAAATGCGACGCGGGAACAATCGGCGAATCGTTGGATTCGCCGATTGTTTTCCGCTTGCACCACGAGAATAGTAACCTCCCGTCTATGAATCTTCATTCCTGTCCATAATAGAGGGTATCCGGACAGGAGGTTTCATATGGAGTATGTGCTATTTTTTTGGTTTGCATGGATGCTTTGGATTGTGGTCACTTTTTTGATGCAGAGAACCAAAAGACAAGCCTTTCTTGGTGCTGCTATTTTGTTATTGATGATCCATGCGCCAATGTCGTTATCGTTAGGTGTTGCAGAATGGTCAGCGGGATACGGGATCATTATTGTGCTTGCTTGTGTTTGGACCGGAATCCTGCCTAATGCCTATAAATGGAAGGTCATTATACTTGCCGTCGCGCTCATGCTTTTATATGCAAGTTTTCAGTTAATGGTTTGGTATAATCCGGTTATATTTCTGCTGGGTGAGACATGGGTTCCTGCTGCTGTTCTTTCTTTTGTAACGGTATTTTCGCACGGCCATGCGGAAAGTCGGTACCCATTAATTTTGTTGGCATTTGCTTTTGGCGAACTGATTGCTGCCGTAACCGTTATGCCATTAACGGGAAATTTGTATTTGGCAGATGCTTTTTTTTATAATACATTGTCAGCTGTCCTTACGCTGTTGGTGTGTTGGCACTTGTTGGAACAACTAGCATGGAAATTGGTTGGCATGAGCAATGTCAAACGCTCAAGCGGTCTGCCGTTATAGAAGTCGAGGCTAAATATTAGAGCAATGCATACAGATTGAGGAATAGGAGGCAGGCAAAAAATGTCAAAACCGGTCGTTGCGATTGTTGGCCGCCCAAATGTAGGGAAATCAACGATTTTCAATCGCATTGTCGGCGAACGGATCGCCATTGTTGAGGACATACCGGGAGTCACCCGCGATCGTATATACGCAGAAGGAGAGTGGCTCAACCGCACGTTTCATTTAATTGATACAGGCGGGATTACTTTTGATGAGGAACCGTTATTGGAACAAATGCGCCAACAGGCTGAAATTGCAATAGAAGAAGCGGACATTATCCTGTTGCTCGTGAATGGGCGTGATGGGGTGACAGCAGCTGATGAAGATGTCGCCAAATTGCTGTACCGTTCAAATAAACCGGTAGTGATCGGCGTGAATAAAATAGATAACCCGGAGATGCAGACGCAAATTTATGACTTTTATCAACTTGGGCTTGGGGAACCTTTTCCAATATCGGGAGCGCATGGACGCGGCCTTGGTGACATGCTTGATGAAGTGTTTACTTATTTTCCTGCGAAAGAAGAAAACGACCTTGAGCCTGATACCATCCATTTTGCCGTGATCGGGCGTCCAAACGTCGGAAAATCTTCTTTGGTGAACGCAATTCTCGGGGAAGAACGAGTGATTGTAAGCGAGATTGCAGGCACGACTAGGGATGCCGTTGATACTTCGTTTTCAAAAGATGATCAGAAATATCGCATTGTCGACACGGCAGGAATGAGAAAGCGCGGAAAAGTATACGAAAATACGGAAAAATATAGTGTGTTGCGAGCTCAACGGGCGCTGGAACGGGCGAATGTCGTTCTCGTTGTCATTGACGGCGAAGAAGGCATCATTGAGCAGGACAAAAAAATAGCAGGTTATGCCCATGAGTCAGGGAGAGGCGTTATTATTGTCGTAAACAAATGGGACGCAATTTCTAAAGACGATCGCACGATGGATGAATTTACGGAACAGATCCGCAAGGGATTCGCATTTCTGTCCTATGCACCGATTGCATTCGTATCGGCAAAAACCCATCAACGTGTTCAAAAAATGCTCCCCGTCGTCCAGCGGGTTTCGGAAAATCATCAAATGCACGTGCCTACGCATGTGATAAATGATGTGGTGCTCGATGCGGTATCCATGAACCCGACACCCACATCCGGGACGAAACGATTACGTATTAATTATGCCACGCAAGTCGCTGTTGGCCCGCCCACATTTGTCGTATTTGTGAATGATCCGGAGTTGATGCATTTTTCGTATCGCCGATTTTTGGAAAACAGCTTGCGAGAAGCTTTTGCATTTGAGGGGACACCATTAAAAGTAATTGCCCGTAAAAAGAATGACCCGTAGTCTCAATTGCCGTTTCCATTTTTTGCACGGAGAGGGGAGGGGGAGCCTCAACGATGGATGTACTTATCGCTGGTGTAATGGCCTATCTGTTAGGGTCGTTGAGTGTCAGCTATATCATTACGAAAAAGGTGAAGAAAATTGATATCCGCCAAATTGGAAGCGGAAACGCGGGAGCCACAAATACGTTAAGGGTGCTTGGAAAAGGACCCGCGATTTTGGTGCTCGCGCTGGACTGTTTGAAGGGCGTTATCGCCGTTTGGATCGGTTTCTGGGCTGAAAGCTTATTTAGTGGGACAGGCCTTTCCCTCTTTGAAGGATACGAAGGATGGGCCCCGGCAATTAGCGGTTTGCTGGCAATATTCGGCCACAATTGGCCGGTGTATCATCGGTTTCGCGGGGGGAAAGGTGTAGCCACAACGATTGGTGTAATCGCGGCATTGATCTTTTTCCCGGCCATCTACGTTGGAATTGTTGCGATTTTGGCTGTCATCATTACACGCTACGTATCACTTGGCTCGATCATTTTTGCCCTGGCAACCCCGTTCCTCTTGTTTGTAACGATGGATCATTATGGGCATCCGTGGCCATATTTTTACCTTGCTTGCGTAGTAGGAGCGATGTCTTTGTGGCGGCATAGAACGAATATCCAACGGCTGGTCAATGGCAATGAAAGCAAACTGGGGCACTAAAGAGTAACTCAATCAACGGGGGTTTGATGTATGGGAGCAAAAAAAGTGGCTGTTTTGGGTGCAGGCAGTTGGGGAACTGCCCTCGCGATTGTGCTTGCGGATAACGGACACGACGTTACGATTTGGGCACGCCGCGATTCCCAGGCGATAGAAATGAATGAACGCAAAACGAACAAACAATATTTGAGCGATGTCACGCTCCCGGAAAACATTAAGGTGACGACGGATGTGAAAGAGGCGGTCATGGAGAGCGAGGCTGTTGTTATTAGTGTGCCGACCTCAGGCATTCGCGGGACGACGCGCCAATTGCTTGAAGCTGATGTGAAAATTCCGCTGATCGTTCACGCTACAAAAGGTATTGAACCGGATACGCTTTTGCGAGTGTCGGAAATGATGGAAGAGGAAGGCATTAACGAGGTGAGCGACGATATAGTCGTTTTGTCTGGACCGAGTCATGCTGAAGAAGTAGCTCAGCGGCAACCGACGACGGTCACCGTCTCTTCACAGGTGAAGGATGCCGCCAAGCGCTGCCAGGATTTGTTCATGAATACCCGGTTTCGTGTATATACGAGCCAAGATATGGTTGGGGTAGAATTAGGCGGAGCTTTAAAAAACGTGATGGCCCTGGGGGTTGGACTTGCCGAGGGGTTAGGATACGGAGATAATGCCCGGGCGGCAATCATGACGAGAGGCATCGCCGAAATGACCCGCCTGGGAACCAAGCTTGGGGCTGATCCGCTAACATTTGCAGGTTTATCGGGACTTGGGGATTTGATTGTCACGTGCACTAGCAAATACAGCCGAAATTGGCGTGCCGGATACCGGCTAGGACAGGGAATTTCCCTCGATCAAGTGCTCGAGGAAATGGGAATGGTTGTGGAAGGCGTGAAAACGACACAAGCCGTCTCGCAATTGGCACAAAGGCAAGGGACCGAAGTGCCGATTACAACAGCGATTTACGATGTACTCTTTAACGGCCAATCACCGGTCCGAGCCGGGCAATTGTTAATGGACAGAGATCCAAAAAAAGAAACAGAGCACACCACTGACTTTTGACCAACAAAGGGTTCTGCGCCCTTCCCATCTCCCGCCGCCGGAATGGCTCACACCTTTTTCATAACGTCATATAATGGGGAGGAGTCGTTAAATGGAAAGGGAGGGGCATATATGTATCGCGATGATTCTATCTTCGATCATATTCAAAAAAACACCAGTGTTGATCAAGATGATGTGCAAAATATGGCAAGCGCAGCCCAAGGGGCGGACTTTCAAGATGAGGAATCGGTAAGGCAGCTTATCCATGAGGTTGCTCAAATGGCAGGTGTGCGAGTGCCAAAAGAGAAAGAAGAGTATTTGGTACATGCGATTATCAACAATCAAGTTCCCCTTGATTTTGCATCGTTGAGTGAACTATTTCGAGATTAGTCTCTTTTGCTGGGCGTTCGCCAAGCGCGTTCCGGAGATGTTGCGCATAGGATATCAGGAACCATATCCTAAAAGGGTTCCACCTTTTTGGAAGAAAGGTTTAGTTAGCCGGAGATCATAGTCTCCGGTTTCTGTTATTTGGACAAGCCTGTTTCTGTTTTGTCACTCATGTCCAAGCGCAAAAGCCAATCGTTATGCTATAATGTGACATGGTTTAAAGGAGGGTGACTTTGTGAGTGCGTTAGATGCCATGTGGCTTTCTTTTGTCGGTTTATTTCTCATGTTCGTTTCCTCAATCACTGCATTGCTCGGCCGGCAGAAACTGACCGGTTTTTTTCGGTTTCTCGTCCTCGCGTTTTCGTTTACTTGCTTATTGATCGCGGGTATTATCATGCTCTTCGTCGTCCTGCCGGGTTCAAGGGCTGATCTATAAGTGGACGGGGAGTGGAGGTGTTCCATATGCTGCGTCAATTAAAACAATTCGTTGTCTTTGCGATGGGTTTGCTCTTTGTCAGTGGTTGTTTTTACCCCCAGGACACCGGGTCCGATGACCACCGGGGCCATCCGCATGCGGAGCAGCTTCAATCGGTGCAAATCGCGGTAGATGAATATCAATCTGCTCATGGAGTGCCTCCGATTGATGATTTCGAAGCGGATACCAATCTTTATGAACGCTATCAGGTTGATTTCCAATCGCTGATTCCGGGTTATATGCAAGAACCTCCTGCCAGCTCGTATGAAAATGGCGGCAATTATCTCTATACATTAATTGATGTGGAAGAAGATCCTGAAGTGCGAGTCATTGATGCGGTAAATTTACAAGAAGCCCGAGAATTTGAGAGGGACATTCGCGAATATGAGCGCGCGAATGGATTTCCCCCGATCGAAGATATGGTAGGTCCGGGTGTTTTTTCATTGGATTATGAACGCTTAGGGTATGATGAGCAGCCGACGGTGGAGAGCCCTTATTTCGCGACGAATCTTCCCCTGTACCTCGATGAGAACGGGGAGGTTATTATTGATTACAGCAGTGATTTAAACCGTATTTTGCAGGAAGGTGACCCGGAAATTGAGGATGAAGATGATATTCGTTCGATTTTGACTGATGAGTTTCCTGTCGCCCCTGTGTCATCAAGGCCTTATACGATTGAAAACGGGGAACCGGCTTTCGCGGATAAAAGAGATTAAAGGTATTGTTCTAAACCTCTTTTTTTCTATCTATATATAGAGAGAAAGGGGTTTTTTTATGGCGGTCGACCTCCCCTTATTGAATAAAGTGAAACTTCCCAAATGAGGACTTCATCCAATAGTGATTGGCGTGCTGCCAAGGAATTCTACCGATGAACGTCATAATGATATGGACAACATCATATGATGGAGTAGCAATCATACACGGAAGTGTATATTTCAGAACGGAGGGGATCTCGTGGAAAAAGTGGATATCTTTAAGGATATCGCGGAACGCACAGGAGGGGATATTTACTTAGGCGTTGTCGGTGCAGTAAGGACGGGGAAATCCACATTTATCAAGAAATTTATGGAGCTTGCCGTCCTTCCGCACATGGAAGATGAAACGGATCGTGTTCGGACGCAGGATGAGTTGCCGCAAAGCGCTGCGGGAAAAACGATAATGACAACGGAGCCGAAGTTCGTCCCCAATACTGCTGTGGAACTGCATGTGGATGAAGGCCTCGACGTCAATGTCAGATTTGTTGACTGTGTTGGATACGCCGTTTCCGGGGCAAAGGGGTACGAAGATGAACATGGCCCCCGTATGATCAACACCCCGTGGTATGAGGAGCCGATTCCATTTCAGGAAGCAGCGGAAATCGGTACGCGCAAAGTCATTCAGGAGCATTCAACCCTTGGTGTCGTCGTAACATCGGATGGAACGATCGGCGAACTGCCGAGGGAAGAATACGTGGAAGCGGAAGAGCGCGTCATTGAAGAATTAAAAGAAGTGGGCAAACCGTTTATTGTCGTAGTGAACTCAACACAGCCCCATCATCCGGATACGAGGGAACTTCAGTATCATCTCGAAGAAAGCCATGATGTTCCCGTCGTCCCTTTAAGTGTGGAAACGATGACCGAGCACGACATTTACAGAGTGCTCAGAGAAGTGCTGTTTGAATTTCCGGTGCATGAAGTCAACGTAAACCTTCCCAGTTGGGTCATGGTTCTTAACGAAGACCATTGGTTACGCAGGGAATATGAGGACTCGGTAAAAGATACGGTGAGGGATATTAAAAGACTTCGCGATGTGGACCGTGTCGTTGGCCATTTTGGCGAGGATTACGAATTTATTGATTCGGCCTCCCTCGCGGGAATGGAAATGGGCATGGGCGTTGCCGATATCGATTTGTACGCGCCGGACGATCTTTATGACCGAATTCTAAAAGAAGTCGTCGGAGTGGAAATTCGCGGCAAAGATCACCTATTGCAATTAATGCAAGAGTTCTCCCATGCAAAAAGCGAATACGATCTCGTCTCCGATTCGCTGAAAATGGTTAGACAAACTGGTTATGGCATCGCGGCTCCCGCTCTTGCCGATATGAGCTTGGATGAGCCGGAAATCATTCGTCAAGGGTCGCGCTTTGGGGTTCGCTTGCGTGCTGTTGCCCCGTCCATTCACATGATTAAAGTGGATGTAGAGTCGGAATTTGCGCCGATCATCGGTACGGAAAAACAAAGCGAAGAACTCGTCCGCTATCTCATGCAAGATTTTGAAGAGAATCCACTCTCGATTTGGAACTCCGATATCTTCGGTCGGTCGTTAAATTCCATTGTGCGAGAGGGGATTCAGGCAAAAATATCGCTCATGCCCGAGAACGCGCGCTATAAACTGAAAGAAACGCTTGAACGTATTATAAATGAAGGCTCGGGTGGATTGATCGCGATTATTCTTTAAGAACGGCCCTCCGTTCATCGGGGGTTCGTTTTTTTAAAAGATAAGAAAGTATAAATTTTGGCCCCTTCTATGCCGGGGAATGTGTTAGGGTGGAGGTATGGAACCTAATATTCTTCGACGTATATTCTTTGACCACCATCAACATTGGGAACAATTTGTCGAAAAACATGGGGATCGTATCCGCCCCATTGTCCATAAAGAAGTGGGAAAATTCCGGGATTGCGGGAATCCTGAGAACGGATTCAAGCTCTTTGTATGCGAAGGATGCCATGAGACCCGAAAAGTTCCCTATCGTTGTAAAGGTCGATTTTGTACGACTTGTTCGATCGGCGAGAGCGAGGAATGGAGTCGTCTGCTCATGGAAGATGTGTTCCAGGTGAACCATCGTCATGTGATTTTGACCATCGATGAAGGTCTACGAGACGTGTTTCTTCTCCACCGGGAACTATTGAAAACAATGATGGATGAAGGTGCACGGCTGATCAAAGAATACTTCGAGAAGAAAGGCAAAGTGACCCCGGGGATCATGGTGGGGTTACATACATTTGGCTCCCAAGTCAATTTCAACCCCCACATTCACATGCTGGTGACAATGGGCGGGATGACAAAGAAAGGGGCATGGAAAACGTATGATTTTCTCCCCTTCCAGATGCTTCGCAAACAATGGCAAACCGTTGTTTTGAAGCTGATTCGCAAGCATTTATCCGGAAAGGACAAGAAACGTGTGCAAGCGCGTCTCCAAAAAGCGTTTTCCAAAAACGGAAAGGGCTTTTATATCTATGCCCCTAAACACCGGGGAAAGGTGCAAGACCAACTCCGGTATATTGGCCGTTATATGCGTCGACCGGCGATTGGCATCAATCGGATCGAGGCCTATGACGGGCAAATGGTGACGTTTACGTATCACGATAAAATGGACGGAAAAGAGAAGGATGAAACGATAAGTGTCGAGGCCTTTATCATGCGTCTGATCCGTCATATTCCGGATGAACAGTTTAAAACGATCCGCCATTACGGGCTATACTCGAGAAGAACGAAAAACTTGAGTAAAAAGGTACTGGCGGCCTGGCAAAAAACGAAGAAGAAGTGGATCACCCAGGTCAAGCGAACCCTGAGCCGCCAAACCTGGAGAGAACGGGTCATGGCCAGCGGACATAAGGATCCTCTGCGGTGTCCCAAATGCGATAACTACTTTGAGTACAAGGGAGAAGTCTGTCTTGAGAATGGGCGATTAGTGGTTAAAGTCGCCTTGGGTGAAACAGCCAGAAGCTATTTGGAAAGGGAGGTCGGTCATGTCCCCCGTATCGAAACACCGAAAAAAGAAACAAAAAAAGAAGAAGAAACCCTCGAAGAACCGGCATCCCAAGACCGTCAACTTTCTTTGTTTACAGTGTCATGAACAAGAAGCGATCCCTTACACAGTGGTACGCGATTTTGACGAAAGGGATCCCGGCGACCTGTATATGATAACTTAAAAATCGGCCACCGTGTTCATTGAAAATCCGGCCAGTAAGATTGAAAATCTCACCTGTGCAATACATACAGGTGGGGGCAGGAGAGATGATCACCATGAGCCAAAAGTACCAATCATTAATACAGTATATGCAAGAGGGGAAGTCGATACGAAAAGTTGCCCGAGATATAGGGATACACCGGGAGACCGTCAGTAAATACGTAAAGGAATATGAACAGAAGCGCAAACAACTCATGGAAGGAGGCGAAGATGTCGAAGTCGATGCTTTGATCGAATCCTTAACAGAGAAGCCGATCTACACTACCGGTTCTCGACCCAAACGTAAACTGACACCGGAGATTGAGCAACGAATCCTTGCTTTCCTTGAAGAAAACCGGGAAAAGCGTCAAAAAGGGCAGCGGAAACAACAAAAAACGGTCATGGACATGTATGAGGTCTTGGAAGATGAGGAGGTGGACATTAGTTACAGTACGGTCCGACGGTTGGTGCGCCAATTGGAACATAAAGCCAAGGAGGCTTTTATTAAAGAAACGTACATGCCCGGAGATGTTTGTGAGTTTGACTGGGGGGATGTAAGAATAACGGTTGACGGACGGTTACAGACGTTCCAAATGGCCGTCTTTACATCGGCGTATGGGAATTACCGTTGGGCTTGTCTGTTTCCCAAGCAAACGACCGAGTGCTTTCAAGAAGCGCATGCCCGTTTCTTTGCCCATATCGGCGGTGTTCATACCACGCTCACCTATGACAACATGCGCGTGGCCGTTAGGCGTCTGGCCGGGGATAAGGAGCCCACAGAAGGGCTGATGCAACTGATGATGTATTACGGGTTTCACTGCCGATTCTGTAATATCCGCCGTGGCAATGAAAAGGGGCATGTGGAACGCAGTGTAGATGTCATCCGACGGAAGGCATTCTCTAACAAAGATATCTTTGATAGCTTGGAAGAAGCGAACCACTATCTCGAGACGTTATGTTCGGAAAAACTCAATCAGAAACCCATGAGCCAATACGAAGGCCAAACGCCCAAACAGCGCCTCGAGCAAGAACATGAGTATCTTTTAGAAGCACCGCCAAAATGGGATGCTGCCCGTGTGCAGTATGCTCGAGTGGATAAATACGCGACCCTGGTAATCGAGCAAAACCGTTATTCGGTTCCTGATCATTTGGTTGGCGAAATGATCATGGTGAAGGTATACGCGGAGCGCATCCGTTGCTTTTACAACGAAGCGTGTATAGCCAATCATGAACGGCTCAGTGGCCACCATCGGTGGAACCTTCAACTCTCACACGTCTTGGAGACCTTACAAAAAAAGCCCGGTGCATTGGCGGGAAGCTTAGCCCTGCACCAGGCGGATCAAAAAATCAAAGATATTTACAAGACGTATTATACAGGTAAGGAGCGTGATTTCATAGCATTATGTCACTACTTGCGGGACGAAGGTGATCTCGACGGCGTCTTAACCGCCATTGACCAACTGGCAGCGATGCATCCGAAACACGTCACCACCGATAAAATAAAAGCGATATGTGACAAAAACAACGAACAGCCGGTCACAGCAGCTTCAATGTCCCAGGATACAGAAGCCATTACCGAACAAGCCAGAACCCATATGAGTGATTATGATCAGTTGTTTCAAATGAAGGCACCCAAGGAGGGGGTTCATTGACACTCAAAACCCAAGAAGAATGGCACGCAGACGTTCAATCATACGCGAAAGAATTAAAGTTACCAATGATTCGCAGACACTTGGCTGAGCATGCGTCAGAAGCTAATCTGCAGGATATCAGCTATGAAGCCTTTCTGGCAAAACTTCTGCAAAAAGAACAGGACGCCCGACGGGAATCCGCCCGCTATAATCGCATCCGCCGGGCGGAGTTCAGCCAGAAAAAATACTTGGAAGACCTTTCCGTGCAAGACTTGCCTGAAGATGCCCAGAAACAGCTCAAGACCCTAAAAACTCTTGACTTTATCCGTGAAGGGCGGAATGCCATTTTTGCCGGAAACGCCGGGACGGGGAAGACCCACATGGCTATCGGCTTGGGGATGAAAGCTTGTTTAGAAGGGTTTAAAGTTTGGTTTACGACCGTCCCGATTCTTGTTAACCGCATCAAGGAAACACGGGCGGAGAACACCCTTCGTAACTTTCAAAGCCGATTTGAGAAATATGATCTGGTGATCGCTGATGAGATGGGCTATATCTCCTTTGATAAAGAAGGGGCGGAACAACTTTTCACCCATCTATCCCTTCGTGCGGGGCGCAAATCAACGATAATCACGACAAATCTATCTTTTGAACGTTGGGGGGAAATCTTTCAGGACGAAGTCATGACGGCAGCGATGATTGATCGCCTTACTCATCAAGCGCATATTGTCAATATGAACGGGAGCTCTTATCGCATGAAAGAGACCAAGGCTTGGCTGGGAACACAACATTCAGGCGTATCTCAGCCGTCATGATGGATGCTTCTGGATCCGCGCCAATCACCAGCCCAAACCAAGGAGGAATGGTATCTAACGGATGATAAAAGCGATAATAGCCACTGGAAGCACGTAACGATCCTCGCTACGGCAAAAATGTAGCGCAAAGGGATTTGATTTTCTGTTCTTTGACAACTGAATACAAGCTTAGGATAAAAACATTCAAAGGCATGTGCCTCTTATCCAGCTAAAAACAGGTCTTTTGATCTAACACTCAGCTCATCAGCACGGAAGATTTTGTTTTATTTTTTCGGCTAAAAAAATTGTGAAGTAATTCACGATTGGACGGAAATTCAATGAACATTTGGCCGGATTTTGAGTTGACAAATACAGCGACCCCAGTGTCCCACCTATGTTTGCCTGCCAACAATGTGAAGGGGAGATGTATCCGGAGTATTATAAAAGCGTTCACGGTTATGAGTACCGGCTATCGGACAGGCAGTGATCATGACAAGGACCTAGCTTGGGCGGTTTTCCCAAGCTAGGTTTTTCTTACTTTTCAACCAATCCGATTTCTCACCTCTTAAAGGCGCGAGCAGCGTCTTTTTTTAGATTATCAGCAAGTCCTTGAATGATCTATTATTGCGCTCCCCCAAGCAAAACATATCCTTTTTTTCTATCAAAGTGATACAATGAAAAAGAGCGTGACATCTCGAATAGATTGCTTTTAAGCATCTGCTATGCTAAAATCTCTAGCGATTAACATGAAGTAGGAGGTTCCAAATGGACCACGCGAAAATACAAACAGCGGTACGGCAACTGCTTGAAGCAGTTGGCGAAGATCCGGACCGTGAAGGTGTGCAGGAGACGCCCGCTCGAGTTGCGCGCATGTATGAAGAAATTTTCAGCGGGATCAATGAAGATCCGGAAACCCATTTGCGCACGGTTTTCGGCGAAGAACATGAGGAACTCGTGCTCGTGAAAGACATCACCTTTTATTCCATGTGCGAACATCATCTTCTGCCTTTTTTTGGACAGGCACATATTGGATATATCCCGAAGAACGGAACTGTAACAGGTTTGAGCAAGCTTGCCCGCGCAGTAGAAACGGTAGCGCGCAGACCTCAGTTACAAGAAAGGATTACTTCCAACGTCGCCGATGCTCTCGTGGAAACTCTTGATCCTCATGGCGTCATCGTAGTCGTGGAAGCTGAGCATATGTGTATGACGATGCGAGGCATCAAAAAACCGGGGAGCACGACTGTTACTTCCGCAGTGCGCGGCGTTTTTGAAAAAGACGCTTCCTCTCGTTCGGAAGTGATGACGCTATTAAAATAACAAGGAGGTGCAGACGTGCGCGAAAACGATTTTTTTGTGATTAAAGCAGAGGAAGACGGCGTTAACGTGATAGGACTTACACGCGGGAATACCACCCGCTTTCACCATTCTGAAAAACTTGATGCAGGGGAAGTGATGATCGCTCAATTTACGGAACATACATCTGCGGTAAAAGTGCGGGGGAAAGCCACAATCCAAACCAACCACGGGGAAATGAAAACAGAAGGCTCTTGATGCCGGATTTCTTCGGGAGAATGAAATGAATTGTGCTATAATAGCAAAGGTCGGCTAATTTGAAACGATGCACATGACTGGAAACGCCTGTGCGTGTCATCCGAAACGGGAGGTACAACGATGGAATGTGTGAGGACAGAACAAAAACAGCTTAAGTTGGCGACGGAAACATTTAATGCCCTTTGCCATCATCCTTTTTTGGTCACGTACGGAATCGAACCAAAGCATGATGTAGATAAGATAATTTTACTATTGCACGCGATTGAGAAACATGATTTTGATGAAAACGCTAAGCTGGAACGGGTAACGGCCGCGATGCTTGTCGAAGCCGCGCTTTCTGCCCATGAACATATTCCATTACATAACAATCACGCCATAGAGGTAAAAAAAAATCAATTAACGGTGTTGGCCGGAGATTTATACAGCAGTTTATATTATTTTCGGCTGGCAAAAATGGCGGATATCCCTCTGATCCGTTTGTTTAGCGAGTCCACTCAAACGATGAACGATGCCAAGGCGTGCCTGCACTCCCGTCATTGGAGAACTGCAGAGGAACTTGAGCAATTGGTTATGGATATGGAATCAAAACTGATTGCCAATTTGGCGGATTATTATTGTCAAGAGATGATCCAGCGCATCTCCCCTCATTTCCTGACATTAAAAAGATTGAAAGAGACGTTGCAGGCATTGAAGGGGAAGGATGATCAACCCCGGGAATCGTCGATGCCGTTCTCTCTTTTTGTGCCGGAACAACATTCACACGACGAAAGATATATCCTGAAGAAAGACCTCCAAACAGTGATAAAGAAGCAGCAAACACGTTTGGAAGAAGAACTGGCAAACTTCAAAGATACCATGCCGCCGTCTCTGTTGGACCGAATAATGACGGTTGTCCATGCTTGACCGATTCCTCGCGCAAGCAACATCGACTCGATAATCACCGTACAAAAGGGTGTATTCCATGAATAAAAGCAAAGAAAACCACGTACATGACGTTTTTGAGTCGATCTCTAAACGATATGACCGCATGAATGGCGTGATTAGCCTGAAAATGCATTCCCGTTGGAGAAACGACATGATGAAGCGCATCCATTTCCCTCCCGATTCAAAAGTATTGGATGTGTGCGCGGGCACTGCAGATTGGACGATCGCGAGTGCCGGACAAATGCAAGGCGGGGAAGCGGTCGGCCTAGATTTTAGTGAACGAATGCTCGAGGTCGGAAGAGAAAAAGTTCGCAAAGCCGGGTTGGAAAATGTTCGTTTAATCCATGGGAATGCCAGCCACTTGCCCTTTAGTGCCGATTCGTTTGACGTTGTCACCATTGGATTTGGATTGCGAAACGTTCCGGATCCGCACTTGACGTTAAGAGAGATGTTGCGTGTGCTTAAACCGGGTGGACAAGCGCTGTGCCTGGAAACCTCCCAACCGCAAAACGTGTTTTTTCGTCCTGTGTACAGCTTTTATTTTCAACGGATCATGCCGAAACTCGGAAAATGGTTTGCCGGTACGGATAAATATGAGTGGTTGAATGAATCAACGATGAATTTCCCGAACAAACAGACACTCGCGGATTGGTTTGCCGATGCCGGATTTGAAAAGGTAGGTTATTGCAACTATGCCGGGGGGGCAGCTGCCGGTCATTGGGGGTGTAAACCAGGGAGGGAAGACGGGGTCGAGGCTACAGATTCCAAGTTCTAACCTCCCACCTCCCACATCTAACAAAGAGAGGGAAACGATGTGCTACGGAAAATCAAGATCATATTTGAAATGATAAAATTTGAACATACCATTTTTGCGCTTCCGTTCGCCTATATGGGGTTGATCCTCGGGAGCTTTGAAATTAACGGAAGTTGGCCGACGCTCTCTCAATGGATTTGGGTAACCGTTGCCATGTTTGGCGCCAGAAGTGCAGCCATGAGTTTAAATCGGCTGATTGACGCAACGATTGACAAACGCAATCCCCGTACGGCTGAGCGGGCCATACCTGCCGGACTTATTTCATACCTTGAAATTATTGTTTTTATCATTGTATCTTTCGTGTTGTTCTTTACGGCCGCTTTTCAATTGAATATGCTCGCTGTTTATTTGCTGCCGGTTGTGGTGTTCTTTTTGACGTTTTATTCGTATACGAAGCGGTTTACATGGCTTTGCCATTTTATTCTCGGCATGACGATTGCCATCGCTCCTTTGGGCGGTTGGGTCGGAGCAACGGGCGGATTGCACCCCGAGGCCTTTTTGCTTTTTGTGGCAGTGATGTTTTGGACCGCCGGTTTTGATATTATTTATGCAACCCAGGATGTCGAGCATGACAAAGAAGTTGGCCTGTATTCCGTCCCGGCCCGATTTGGTGTCAAACGAGCTTTGCAAACAGCAAGAGGGAGCCACGTCGTGAGCATTGTCGCGCTCTTTTCGCTTTTCTTCCTATCTGAGCTTGGAGTTGTATACTTTATCGGTGCCTGCATATCAGCAGCGATTATGATTTATGAGCATTCCCTCGTATCCGAGAGCGATCTTTCAAATGTAAATGTTGCTTTTTTCACGATGAATGGCATCGTCAGTATGGTAATGCTGGCATTTACGATTGGAGATTTTATTTTATGAATCAACGACAGCCGATTTATACGGTGGCCATGACCGGTGCAAGCGGAGCCATTTATGGCGTTCGTCTCGTCCACACGTTGTTAAAGCGGGGCGTGAAGGTTCATTTCCTTATGTCCGGGGCTGCCTGGCAAGTGTTCGAACAGGAACTGGAATTGGATATTTCGGATAAAGAAGCATGTTTGCAAGCGTTGTTTCCGGAAGGTGACCTGCACGTTCATGGGTTGCAAAACTTTTCCGCGCCGGTAGCAAGTGGTTCGTACCGTAATGACGGAATGGTTGTCGTCCCCTGTTCGATGGGGACTTTATCAAAAATTGCCAACGGCAATTCCGGGAGTTTGTTGGAGCGAAGTGCCGATGTGGCCTTGAAGGAAGGGCGTAAACTGGTGATTGTTCCCCGCGAAACCCCGCTGCACGCCATCCACCTCGGGAACATGAAGGCCGCTGCAGAAGCAGGGGCGAATATTATTCCGGCCATGCCCGGTTTTTATCACAATCCAAAGACGCTTGATGATCTCGTCGATTTTGTCGTCGGCAAAATACTGGATCGGTTGGATGTCGACCATGAGCTCTTTACACGCTGGGGAGATGATTGAATGGTACGTGTCGGGGAGATACTTTACACAAATGTGCATCCTTTCTTTTTTTACATGGATCGGGAAAAGTTGCGCGCGCACAGTCATTTTATCCCAAGCATCCCGGCAAGGTTAAATGCTGCCATGAGCAAGGGGGAAATCGATGTTGGCGCGATATCGTCATTCGCTTACGGGAAAAATGCTGAGGATTTGATCCTCATGCCAGATTTGGCCGTTACTTCACACGGGTCCGTCGGATCCATTTTTCTTTTTTCGAAGGTTCCCGTTGAAGAACTGGATGGGAAGAAGATCGCGCTCACGCACAGTTCCGCGACTTCCATTCATCTTTTAAAAATCATTATGCAACGTTTCTATGGCCATCGATCCATCGCTTATACAACGATGATGCCTGTATACGATGAAATGTTGGCGGATCATGACGCCTGTTTATTGATCGGAGATGATGCCATCCAGGCGAGTTGGCGTGAACAAGGACAGATGTATGTTTATGACTTGGGGGAAAAATGGTATCATTTCACAAGGATGCCGATGACGTTTGCCGTGTTCGCGATGCGAAAGCAAGCGCTTGAGCAGGAACCGGAAGCGTTAAGAGCGCTTTATTATAATTGGAAACAAAGCGAGGAGCAGGCTCGGGCGGACGGCTATGAAGAATTGGCCCGCGCGGTTGTGAAAGACCACGGCGGAGATGTAGGCTTCTGGCAAGGATACTTTCAGAAATTGCAATACCGATTCGGACACAGGGAACAACGGGGGCTTCTTCATTTTTACCAGCTTGCACACGAAGAAGGGTATCTGCCTAGAGATGTTGATCATTTGAATGTTTGGGACGTCGACATAGGCATCCATTCCATTAATTGAAAGGGAAACCCACATGAAATTAAAGGACCTTTACATGTATTTACGAGGGGATATACACCGAATTGAATTAGAGTTGGGCGATGCAGTTTCAGGAGCTTCGCCCGTACTTGAAGAAGCGACGTTGCAATTGCTCCAGGCAGGCGGAAAACGCATTCGGCCTGTATTTATGTTGCTGAGTGCCAAGTTCGGAAATTATGACATTCAAAAACTGAAACATGCCGGTGTCGCTTTGGAGTTCATTCATATGGCTTCGCTCGTACACGATGATGTTATTGACGATTCCGATCTGCGGCGCGGAAAAGAAACAGTGAAGGCAAAATGGGATAATCGTGTTGCCATGCAAACCGGTGACTATTTGTTCGGGAAAGCCATTTCTTCGGTTGCTCTCTTTCAAGAACAAGGCATTCACGAAGCCATGTCCCGTTCGATGCACGATATGGTTCTCGGTGAGATCGAACAAATCCGTTATAAATATGAATGGGAACAAAATGTAAGAACGTACTTACGAAGGATCAAACGCAAAACAGCTGTATTGATCGCGTCAAGTTGCAATATAGGTGCCCAAGCTGCCGGTGTTTCCCGTCCGGAGCAACGTGCGCTTGCCAATTTTGGGCATCAAGTAGGAATGGCTTATCAGATTACCGATGATATTTTGGATTTTACGAGCTCGGAGGAAAATCTCGGAAAACCGGCCGGCGGTGATTTGTTACAAGGAAATATTACGCTTCCCGTTCTTTTTGCGATGGAGAAAAGCCCTTCATTTAAAAAAGAGCTTAAACAAGCGTTTGCCGATGGCATCCCTTCGAGGGAGCGATTGGACCATTTGCTTGAAAAGATTAATGCCAGTGGTGGAATCGAATATGCCAGGAACATAAACGAGCGTTATCTGCAAAAAGCGTATCAGTCGCTGGATGCTTTGCCGGACATTCCCGCTCGCCGTTCCCTCTATGAGATTGCTTCCTATATCGGAACCCGTGAACATTAACAACAAGTTTCAATTTAAGGAAATGTGATGGTATACTGGTAGCGGACAAGAAGGAAATACAAAAAATGAGTGACGAAAGAGGAGTGGAAGATTTCATGGAAAAAACATTTATTATGGTGAAGCCGGACGGCGTAAAACGACAATTGATCGGGGAAATCGTTTCCCGTTTTGAAAAACGTGGGTTTCTATTAACGGACGCGAAAATGATGACGATCAGCCGTGAAACGGCAGAAAACCATTACGGTGAACATAGTGATAAACCATTTTTCGGAGAGCTTGTAGACTTTATTACCTCCGGTCCTGTTTTTGCAATGATTTGGGAAGGGGAAAACGTCGTGGAAAATGCTCGTACGATGATGGGGACCACCAACCCGAAAGATGCGGCACCGGGATCCATTCGTGGAGATTATGCGGTGAACGTTGGCCAAAATATTATCCATGGATCAGATTCAACGGAAAGTGCTGAAAGAGAGATTGCTTTATTTTTCTGATCCGATACAGCCGGCCTTAAAGGCCGGCCGCTTTGTTGCACGATCAGAAAGGATAACTCAAGTTTTTCTAACGTAACAGCAGGGAGATGGACATGGAGGAAGATTATAGGTATTTCAAAGCAGCGATTTTAGAGCGGACAGGGATTGATTTATCTTTATATAAGGAAAGGCAAATGAAGCGGAGACTCGAATCCCTGTATAAACGGCATCGTTTTCGTTCCTTTCGTGCATTTTTTCATGAAGGAGTGCTAAACGATCCCGCGCTTTTACAAGCTTTCCTGGATAAAATGACGATTAACGTGTCAGAATTTTACCGAAACAAGAAGCGCTGGGATTTCTTTGAAGAGGTAATTCTGGCTGAGTTGCTGCAGAAACGGGAAAAGTTGAAATTTTGGTCGGCCGCTTGTTCCTCCGGAGAAGAAGCTTATACGGCAGCCATCATTACGGACAAGCATCTCGATCTTGCGAATGTTTCCATCGTGGCGACGGATATCGATACGAAGGCCTTGAAAAAGGCGGACGCGGGTTTTTATAAAGAAGTAGCGGTACGGGACATGCCAAATGAGGAGAAGCAACGCGTTTTTGTCCAAGAAGCAAACGGTTATCGCATCAAACCAATGTTTAAAGAAGCCGTTCGCTTCCAACGATGTAACCTGTTGACGGATCTTTATCCCCGTGGCAATGACTTGATTATCTGCCGCAATACGCTTATCTATTTTACCGGCAAAGCCAAAGAGGGAATTTTGCACGGTTTTAACCGTGCGTTAAAGAACGGGGGATTTCTGTTCGTTGGGAACACGGAGCAAATCTTTTCACCGGAAACTTATGGGTTTGAACAAGCGGGGGACTTTTTTTACCGTAAACGAAACGCTTTATAGCTCTTTCGGGATACGGTTGTTTATGATACAATTTACTGCATAAAAGCGTTAAAGAAAAAAGGAACGTACATAGGCTTAAGGAGGGAGAACATGCGCTTTCTAACGGCCGGTGAATCTCATGGTCCGGGATTGACAACGATTATAGAAGGAGTGCCGGCACATCTTCCGCTTGTTCAAAGTGACATTAATGATGAATTAAAAAGACGCCAAGGCGGATATGGACGTGGCCGGCGCATGAAAATTGAAAAAGACCTCGTGGAGATTACGAGCGGGGTGCGTCACGGGAAAACGACGGGAGCACCGATTGCCCTTTCGGTTACAAACGATGATTTTGTGCACTGGTCAAAGGTGATGGGAATTGATGCTTTGCATCCGGAAGATGAAAAAATGGTTAGGAACAAAACGATTTCGCGCCCTCGTCCGGGGCACGCGGATTTAAACGGGGCTATTAAGTACAACCACCGTGACATGCGCAATGTGCTTGAGCGTTCCTCAGCCCGGGAAACAACGATGCGTGTCGCGGCCGGAAGCGTGGCGAAAAAGCTGTTAAAAGCTTTGGGCATTAATGTCGGCGTCCATGTGATCAACATTGGCGGGATCAAAGGCGAAGCCCATTACGAGGATGTCCATGATTTAATCCAGCGGGCGGAAGCGTCCGATGTCCGCTGTGTCGATGAAGCAGCAAGTGAAAAAATGAAAGAAGCGATTGATGAAGCCAAAAAGAATGGTGATTCCATAGGCGGTGTCGTTCAAGTCGTGGCGGAAGGAGTGCCGATCGGTGTCGGGAGCCATGTTCATTATGACCGGAAGCTGGACGGGAAACTAGCAGGTGCCGTAATGAGCATCAATGCATTTAAAGGCGTGGAGGTCGGTATCGGTTTCGAAGCGGCAAATCTCCCCGGGAGCCAAGTGCATGATGAAATTGCCTGGGATGAAGAAAAAGGGTATCATCGCAAGAGCAATCGTCTCGGTGGTTTTGAAGGCGGAATGACAAATGGCATGCCTGTTAAAATCAATGGGGTAATGAAGCCGATCCCTACGCTATATAAACCGCTGCAAAGTGTGGATATTGCTTCAAAAGAACCTTTTTCCGCATCCATTGAGCGTTCCGACAGTTGCGCTGTCCCGGCGGCGGCAGTCGTTTGTGAAAATGTAATTGCGTTCGAACTGGCAGATGCCATCGTGGATATGTTCGGCCATGACCGTTTTGATCGCATCCAAGAAGCGATTGAGCGACATCGGGCCGAAGCGAGGGAATTTTAATGCAAACGATTGAAGTGGGTTCTTCCTCGGGCACGTACGCGATTACGGTTGGAAAGCAGCTAAGAATGACTCCGTATAGGTATTTGCCGGACCATTTCTCCCGGAAAAAAAACCGCCTGTTGATTCTTGCCGATGAAACGGTGGCTTCCTATTATCTGGAAGACGTCCGCGCTGCATACGCGGAAAAGCTTCCTGTGCATACGTACGTGCTTCCGGCCGGGGAAGCAATAAAATCATTTTCCGGCTATGAAGAAGTATTAACAGCATGCTTGGAAATGCGGCTGGATCGCGAGAGCGCGATCATCGCCCTCGGCGGCGGTGTGATTGGGGATTTGGCAGGATTTGTGGCTGCCACTTATATGCGCGGCATTTCCCTTGTGCAAATGCCGACGACATTGCTTGCCCATGACAGCAGCATTGGCGGGAAAACAGGAATTAATCATCCCGAGGGAAAGAATATGATCGGTGCTTTTCACCAACCGGAAGCGGTAATCTATGATATAGAAATGCTTGATACTCTGCCTGAGAAGGAATGGCTATGCGGATTCGGTGAACTGGTTAAACACGGGTACATTGGAGACCAACATTTGCTGGAGCAATTAAAGGGATTGAATCAATACGCAACCTTCACAATAAGCGATGAGCTTCTGGCTTCCTCGATAACTGTCAAAAAAGAAATTGTCCACCAAGATGAACGGGAAGAAAGCATTCGTGCGTATTTGAATTTCGGGCACACCCTTGCTCACGCCTTGGAACAAACAGCTGGTTACGGGGTGCTGACGCATGGAGAAGCGGTTGTGAACGGCATGGTGTTTGCCTTGTATGTCGGCCGCCGACTCGGTTATGGCGGTCCCGATCCTGCCGAGGAAATCCAATGGTTGCGAGCATTCGGATATTCGTTCGCGCCTCTCAACCAAATGAATCCGAGCCAAATCTTGCAAGCCATGAAGCGGGACAAGAAGAATCGAGGAGGCAGCATTCGATATGTGGTGCTCGCAAATCTTCAACAACCGCTCATCGCCACCCTCGGTGACGAACAACTTTTAACATACATGGATGCTTTCAAGAAGGAGATGGAACTTACATGAGAGGCATTCGCGGAGCGACAACGGTTGATTATAATGAAGCGGAACATATATGGACGCGGACGAGGCACTTGTTAGAGGAAATGGTTGAGGCAAACAATGTCTGCCCTGAACAAGTGGTTCACATCTGGTTTACCGTGACATCGGACATTGATGCAGCTTTTCCCGCGAAAGCCACTCGCAGGCTCCCGGGAGACTGGTCGCATGTGCCGGTGATGTGCGCGACTGAAATTCCGGTGCCGAACAGTTTGCCGCGTTGCATTCGCGTAATGGTAACAGCTAATACTGAGGTTTCCCCGCGGGATATTCATCATGTCTTTCAGGAGGATGCTATAAAACTACGGCCGGATTTGACAAAACAAGCCGGTGGGGATTATGCTAAAAAAGAGAAAAGCCGCAAAGAAGTATAGCAGAGAATACTAGAATGAAAATGAGATGAGTGGAGAAGAGCAAGAGTTGAGAAGAGCAGAGAACAGTTGAGGTTTAGCGTGCCCTCTAACCACTCATCCCGCTGCATGGGATGAGTATTTATAATTTAAACGAAAACTCTTTTTTAAACCTCCGCTTGCCATCTTCCGATGCCTTCCCATGCTTCTCTTTTCCAGGAGAGGTGGATTGATGAATGGTCACATCCCATGATTCCTTTGTCAAAGAATCCGAAAAATACCGGCTTGTTCCTATCATTAAGCGAATGTTTGCCGATACGACGACACCGATTCAAATGTTCAGACAATTACAGGATAGCGCTGTCTGTTTGCTTGAAAGCAATGACCGCACATCCGATTGGTCACGCTATTCATTTGTCGGCTTACACGCTGCTTATCAGTTAACGGAAAACAAACAAGGGTTTGAGCTCACAACAGCGGACGGGACAGCACTTGTTACCGAGCCTGACATGCAAACGGCTTTCCAACAAGCCTTTAAGATTTTGAGCCCATCCCCGGCTGCCGATAGCAATGTTCCTTTTCCGGGTGGAGCCGTTGGCGCCCTGCCTTATGATGCGGTCATGCACCAGGAAAAAACCATTGACAAACCGAAGGAAGAGGCAATTGAATCCGTGCATTTCCTGTTCTGCGAGACGATGATCGCTTTTGATCACGATCAGGCAACGATTACGATCGTCCACTACAAGGATTGCGCAGGACGATTGCCGGAGGATGTTTACAGGGAAGGAAAGGATTATGTTGATTCGCTTGTGAAGCGTATGCAAGAAAATTATCCATCGACTTTTTCCGGTCAATTTCCGGAAAAAAAAGCCCCTTCTTTTGATAGAGTGTCGCCAAACTTTACGCGCGAAGCTTTTTTATCAGCAGTGGAAAAAATAAAAGCGTATATTGCACAAGGGGATGTATTTCAGACGGTTCTTTCCCAACGCTTTGAATGCGATCTTCATACATCTGCGTTTATGATTTACCGTGTATTGCGTCATTTAAATCCATCTCCGTATATGTTTTTTCTGAAACTTGGCGAAAAAGAAATCGTGGGGAGCTCGCCGGAGCGTCTTGTAGAAGTAAAGACGGGCGAAGTGGAAATCCATCCGATTGCCGGCACAAGAAAACGAGGCCGAAGCAACAAAGAGGATAACGCGCTCGCGGAAGAAATGCTTGCGTCGCCAAAGGAGCGGGCAGAGCATCAAATGCTGGTGGACTTGGCCAGAAACGATGTCGGGCGCGTAGCACGATACGGGACGGTGCGCACACCGGTTTTTATGGAAGTAGGGAAATTTTCACATGTGATGCACATTATCTCCAAAGTGAGAGGCGAGTTGAATTCAGATGTTCACCCTTTGACGGCATTGCTTGCCGGCTTTCCGGCCGGAACTGTCTCGGGTGCGCCAAAAGTGCGGGCCATGGAAATTCTCCAGGAGTTAGAACCGACAAACCGAGGAATTTATGCCGGAGGCATAGCCTATATTGCTTATAACGGTTATATCGATTCTTGCATCGCCATTCGAACGATGGTGGTGGAGAACAATCGCGTTCGCATACAAGCCGGAGCCGGAGTTGTTGCCGATTCGGTGCCGGAAGAAGAGTACGAGGAAACGAGGAATAAAGCCGCGGCACTTTTGAGTGCCATTGAAATAGCAGAAGAGATGAGTATAGAGGAGATGAGCAGATGATCCAGCATGTTTTACGTTCCCTTCTTGAGGGAGAAACCCTGTCGGAAGAGACGGCCGAAGCCGTAATGAGCGAAATCATGAGCGGAGAGACGGAAGAAAGCCAAATCGGAAGTTTCTTAACCTTTCTTCGTTACCGGAATGAAACCGTTGAGGAGTTAACGGGTTTTGCGCGAGCGATGCGTAAAAATGCCGTGCCCGTGTCCCGCCCACCTCACACACGTTTGCTTGATACGTGTGGAACGGGGGGAGACCAGCGTTCCACCTTTAACATTTCGACGGCGACGGCCATTGGCGTTAGCGCATGCGGCGTCGCCGTCGCCAAACACGGAAATCGTTATGTTTCCTCGAAAAGCGGCAGTGCCGATGTGTTGGAAACGTTAAATGTTCCCATTGACACTGATCCGTCCGAGCTGGAAACGGCGATTAACGAAAAAGGCCTTTCTTTTTTGTACGCCCCCTTGTATCATCAAGCGATGAAACACGTAGCAAAAGCGCGAAAGTCACTGGGATTCCGCACGATTTTCAATATTCTCGGACCGTTGACGAACCCGGCCAATGCCGACGTCCAAGTCGTAGGCGTGTTCGACCAGGATTATGGTAAAATGATGGCTGAGGTGTTAAAACGCTTGGGAACGGAACGGGCGTTGTTTGTCACCGGCGAGGATGGGATCGATGAGATCACGGTCAGCGGGAAAACGTATGTGACCGAGTTAGACGGTCATCGCATACGTTCGTATACGATTGAACCGGAGATGTTCGGGGTGCAAAGAGGCGCCCTTTCCGATATTCAGGTTTCTTCCGTAGACGAAAGTGCTGCACTTATCCGGGATATTTTTAGCAACCGCGCATCGAAGAATGCAACACAAGTATTTTTGCTCAACATGGCTGCCGGGTTGTATGTGAGCGGAACGGAAAAAAGCTGGGAGGACGCTTATGAACGTGCGCGCCATGCGTTGGCGGACGGCACGGTTCTTGCCCATTTCCAGCAACTGCAAAGAAAGGCAGGAAAAATTCATGCTTGAGAAAATCGTTGCCCGAAAAAAAGAAGACTTGAAATTTTTCCAGCTTCCTCGCCGTGAAGAAGCGAGCCCCTATTCGTTAAAACAGTCCCTCGCTTTTGCTTCCAATCGTGACGGAATCGGTTTAATCGCGGAAATTAAACGCGCGTCTCCATCAAAAGGAGTGTTGGCAGAAGACCTTGATGTCGTTAAACGGGCAAAGGCATACGAAGCGGGCGGAGCCGATGCGATTTCCGTGCTCACGGACGGCCCCTATTTTCAAGGCTCCATCACGGATCTAATCGCGGTGAAACAAGCGGTTAACGTACCGGTATTGCGGAAAGACTTTATCGTTGATGAACGGCAAATTGAAGAAAGCGCCCGTATCGGTGCCGACGCTATTTTGTTAATTGCTTCGGTTCTTGAACCCGACCATTTAAAAGACATGGCCGAAATGGCTCATGCGGTAGGCTTGGAAACGCTCGTGGAAGTGCATACGGAAGATGAACTTAAACGTTTGCTCGACGTTTACGCCCCTCCCCTTCTCGGGATTAATAATCGCAACTTGCAAACATTTGCAACGGACACGGAACAGACGCGCGCGTTGTCTTCCTCTGTCCCGGAGGGGACTTTTATCGTAAGTGAAAGCGGCATTCACAGCCCCGAAGATGTCGCTGCAGTAGCGAAGGCAGGTGCCAAAGCCATGTTAATCGGGGAGAGGCTCGTTTCTGACGGGGATCCGGAAAAAACGATCCCGGATTTAAAGAAAGGGGCGCTTCTCGAGTGACGGAGATTAAATTTTGCGGCTTGCAATCAAAAAAAGATGTAGACAGCGCGGCGGCCACAGGGGCAACCGCCCTCGGTTTCGTGTTTGCAAACAGCAAACGCCAGGTTGCGCCGGAAGCTGTTTCCGGCTGGCTTGCCTCGGTCCCTTTGAAAGAACAAAAAACAGTGGCTGTTTTCGTGGAGCCGAATCATACGGAAATACAAACGATACTAGGAAGCGTTTCTTTCGATGTGTTGCAATTCCATGGCGATGAATCCCCGCAATTTTTAAAAGAAGTCAAGAAAAACACAGGCAAACAAGTGCTCAAAGCGTTTCGCCATCAAAAAGGGACGCTTGACTTATTTAGCGCATTTGCCCCTGTTGCGGATGGGTTTATTGTGGACGCTGGGACGAAGGCGCAAAAAGGAGGGACCGGCAAACGTTTTGACTGGGAAGCAGTACCCGTATACGTGCACTTCGCAAGAAGGTTAAATCGACCCCTTTGGATCGCCGGCGGCGTTTCGCCGGAAAATATAAGAGAACTTCTATCTTTTCGTCCCGACGGCATTGATGTATCCAGCGGGATTGAAACCGAACGCCAGAAAGATCGCGATAAAATGGAGACAATCGTAAAGCAGGTGAGAGAAGATGGCTATGTCGTACCCTGATGCACGCGGCCGGTACGGAGAGTTTGGCGGAAAATACGTACCCGAAACGGTGATGGCTGCGCTTGAGGAACTGGAGGCCGGCTTTCAAGAAGCATTGGCGGATCCGGCGTTTATGGAAAACTATGAAGAAGTGCTGCAAACGTACGCGGGCAGAACTACGCCACTCACGTATGCGGACCGCCTGTCTCGGCACGTAGGCGGTGCGGAAATCTATTTAAAAAGAGAAGATTTGTTGCATACCGGAGCCCATAAAATCAATAACGCCATTGGGCAGGCTTTGCTGGCTGTGCGGATGGGGAAGAAAAAAATTGTCGCGGAAACAGGCGCAGGACAGCACGGTGTCGCCACCGCTACCGCAGCCGCCAAATATGGGTTGGAATGCAAGATTTTTATGGGTGCGAAAGATATGAAACGGCAACGCCTCAATGTGTTTCGCATGGAATTATTAGGTGCCGAAGTTGTGCCGGCAACAAGCGGAAGCGAAACATTAAAAGATGCCACCAATGAAGCCATCCGCTACTGGGTGGCCAACGTCGATGATACGATGTATTTAATCGGCTCTGTGGTCGGCCCCCACCCATATCCTAAAATTGTTCGCGAGTTCCAACGCATTATCGGAAAAGAGGCAAAAGCGCAAATGGAAGAAACGCCTGCAGCCGTGATTGCCTGTGTCGGCGGAGGAAGCAATGCCATGGGAATATTCAGTGCGTTCCTTGCTGATGAACAGGTGCAATTATACGGGGCGGAAGCTGCAGGGCACGGCATTATCACAAACGAACATGCCGCGAGTCTCAGCAAAGGGTCCCCCGGGGTGATTCACGGCGCGCTCACGTACTTGCTGCAAGATGAAGCGGGCCAAATCAGCGAACCTTATTCCATTTCGGCAGGCCTTGATTATCCGGGGATTGGTCCGGAACACGCCCATTTATCCGAATCAGGGCGTGTAAACTATGAACCGATCAGCGATGATGAAGCGATGGAAGCCCTCGTGTTGCTTACAAAAACGGAAGGGATATTGCCTGCCCTGGAAAGCGCTCATGCACTCGCGCTTGCGATGAAAAAGGCTAAGCGTATGCAGTCGACGGAAAAAATACTCGTTTGCCTGTCCGGACGGGGCGACAAAGACGTAGAAACGATAAGCAATGTTCAAAAAGGAAAGGAAGACATCGATGAATAACGTTGAACAAGCTGCCCGTGCAGCAGGCGAACGCCTGTTTGTCCCGTATATGATGGCCGGAGACCCTTCCTTTGATGCTTCCGTCGAGATCGCCTTCACCCTGCAGGAAAGCGGTGCCCATATTTTGGAATTAGGCGTCCCGTATGCGGATCCGCTCGCTGACGGTCCGGTCATTCAGGAAGCCGGCATGCGTGCGTTTGAAGAGGAGATGATCCTTTCGAAAACATTTTCACTTGTACGGGCCATTCGTGAACGGGGTGTAACGATTCCTATCGTTCTTTTTTGTTACGTCAATCCGTTATTAAGGTATGGCATTCATGCCGGCGTTGATGCCGCGGGCTCTGCAGGAGCAGACGGTTGGCTTATTCCGGATCTCCCATATGAGGAAAATGATGAAATACGTACCAGTTGCCATCAACGTGAATTAGAGCTCGTCTCCCTTGTTGCACCGACCTCAAAGGAACGGATACAAAAAATAGCGATGCAGGCGGAAGGTTTTTTATACTGCGTATCCAGTTTGGGTGTTACCGGTGTTCGGAAAACATTCGACGAGCGATTGGATGCATTTTTGCAGGAAGCAAAAAAATACAGCAACGTGCCACTAGCAATAGGGTTCGGCGTTTCCAGCAATGAACAAGTGAGGGCGATTCACCGGCAAGGGTACGGGGTGATCGTCGGAAGCGCGATTGTGCGGGAAATTGGCAAACATAAGGATGATTTGCGACAAACGGATTTACGCCCTGGAGCATTGAAAAATATCCAATCATTTGTAGAAACGCTCGTTTCGTCGTAAGATTGCAAGAGAAAGAAAAGGTGAGCAAAGCTATGAAACTAAAAATGAAACCTGTCGTCGACGATTTAAAACCATATGAACCGGGAAAGCCGATCGAAGTTGTGAAAGAGGAGCTAGGTCTGGATTCGGTCATAAAGATGGCTTCCAATGAAAATCCGCATGGCTCTTCCCAAGTTGTGCAAAAACAACTCGAACAGGCGGGGACACCGAATCTGTATCCGGACGGACACGCGCGAGAGCTACGCCAGGCCGTCGCCCATTATCTGCAAGTGGAAGACGGCCAATTGTTATTTGGCGCCGGATCCGATGAAGTGATTTTACTCCTTTGCCGGGCCATGTTATCTGCACAGACGAACACCGTAATGGCGACACCGACATTTTCCCAGTATAAACAAAATGCAGCTGTAGAAGGAGCTAGGATTATTGAAGTGCCATTGAAAGACGGGGTTCATGATTTAGATGCAATGGCGGATTGCATCGATGATGACACCCGTATTATGTGGGTGTGCAATCCGAATAACCCGTCCGGAACATATGTGGATGCTTCCGATTTTTCCGCCTTTATGAAGCGGGTTCCAAGCGATGTGCTAGTCGTCATGGATGAAGCGTATGGTGAGTACGTGGAGGCAGACGATTATCCGAATTCACTCGAGATGCTGAATACGTATGAGAACTTGCTTATTTTGCGCACCTTTTCGAAAATGTATGGCCTGGCCGGGTTAAGAATCGGTTATGCCGTTGGCGCTGAATCCTTTATTTCGAAGCTGGAACCATTAAGGCCGCCTTTTAATACAACAACATTGGCGCAAAAAGCGGCTATCGCTGCTCTTGATGACCAGGGGTTTGTACATGACTGCCGAGAAAAAAACCTTCGTGAAAAGAAAAAGCTTGAAGTTTTCTTCAAAGACAATCGTTGTTTCCCCTATCCAAGTGAAGCAAATTTTCTTCTTGTGGATGTGGGAATAAACGGAGACCGTGTTTTTGACGCCCTCCTGCACCGTGGAATCATTGTGCGCTCCGGGGAAGCGCTCGGTTTTCCGAATTGCATTCGCGTATCCATAGGAACCGAAAAAGAAAACGAACAATTTATGGCAAGCTTTGCGGAATGGATACAAGCGCAAAATGGGTAACAAAAATCGTACACCCAGATCGGAAAATGAAAGGAATTGGTGAAAGGTATGGCAAATGACACATCTGAGCATCCCCGTGGATATCCAAAAGCTGCCGTTATCGGCCTTGGCCTGATTGGCGGGTCGGTAGCCCTTTCCATTCGCGCTCGCCATCAAGTACATATTAGCGGAATCGATGTGCATGAAGCGTCTTTGCGCATGGCAAAAGCTTTGGAAATCATCGATGAAGCCCATACTTCGATCGAAGAAAGCGTTCAAGATGCAGATATCATCATTATCGCCACACCCGTCTCAAAGACAATGGAAATGATGGACGAAATCGCCCGCCTGCCTTTGAAGGCCGGCGTGATTATCACCGACGTCGGCAGCACCAAAGGGACGGTTATGAAAAAAAGCGAGTGCCTGTTCCGCGAGAAGGAAGCGACGTTTATCGGCGGCCACCCGATGGCAGGGTCTCACAAAAGCGGGGTGCAAGGATCCAGAGGCGATTTATTCGAAAATGCGTTTTATTGCTTAACCCCCGGGGAGGAAGTGGATGGAGCAGAGGTGGAACGGCTGAAACGTTGGCTTACCGGTACGAATGCGCGCTTCATCGAGCTGGATCCCAACCTTCATGATTTGCTCGCGGGCAGCGTGAGTCACTTGCCGCACATTGTGGCAGCTTCTCTCGTTCACCAATTGGCTGAATTGCAACAGCACCACCCTGTATTGGGGGATCTTGCCGCGGGTGGCTTTAAAGATATCACCCGCATTGCTTCGGCGAACCCGATCATGTGGCGGGATATATTAGTGCATAACAGACATGTGCTTTTGCCGATGATGGAACGTTGGCAATCGGATATGCAAACGATCCAAAGCCTGATCGAAGAAGGCGATGACACTGGTTTGCAACGATTTTTTTCAGAAGCAAAACAATACCGTGACGGTCTGCCCTCTAAAAAGAAAGGGGCGATCCCTTCTTTTTATGATTTATTCGTAGACGTATCGGACCACCCGGGCGTAATATCGGAAGTAACGGGAGTACTCGCGGACCACGGCATCAGTATTACAAACATCCGTATCATGGAAGCTCGCGAGGATATTACGGGAGTGCTGCGGTTGAGCTTCCGGAAAGAGGCAGATCGGCAAAAGGGCATGGATTGTCTGGAAGCAGAACAATTCAGCGTCTATATTAGTGAATAAGCGGGAGGTCCCACATGGACAAAGAAACGATTACTGCTTCAAAAGCCTTGCGCGGAAGTATAACGGTACCCGGTGACAAATCCATTTCCCATCGCGCGGTTATGTTCGGAGCCATCGCTTCCGGACAGACAACCGTGCACGGGTTTTTGGACGGAGAAGACTGCCGGCAAACCATTGCTTGTTTTCAAAAAATGGGTGTTGCCATTCATTATGACCGAGACAAACATATGGTGGTTATTGATGGCGAAGGGATAGATGGACTGGAAGAACCATCGGAACTCCTGGACGTCGGCAATTCCGGAACAACGATCCGGCTTATGCTCGGGATTTTGGTTGGCCGGCCATACTTTTCAGTGGTCGCCGGGGATGAATCAATCGAAAAACGGCCGATGGCGAGAATAACCGAGCCGTTACGGTCCATGGGTGCACAAATCCACGGACGGCGAAACGGAACGTATACCCCGATAGCGATCCCGGATGGCGAAAATACATTAACGGGGATTGAATACCAACTTCCCGTGGCAAGCGCACAAGTAAAAAGCGCGATATTATTAGCCGGATTACAGGCGCAGGGGAAGACAACCGTTCGGGAAAAATATCGTTCGCGAGACCATACGGAGCGCATGCTGCAGGCGTTCGGGGTCGATGTTGACGTATCCGCTAACGAGGTTTCGATTTCCGGGGGACAGCCGCTACAGGCACGTGAAGTGCATGTGCCGGGTGATATCTCTTCCGCCGCTTTTATGCTCGCAGCGGCGGCTATCGTTAAAGACAGCTGTTTACGCATTGACAACGTCGGCGTAAATCCTACACGCACAGGCTTCATTGATGCACTCGTTGCAATGGGGGGCGAGGTGGCCTTTGAAAATGAGCGCGTCCGCGGCGGCGAGCCTGTTGCTGATATTGTGATCCGGGAAAAATCGTTGCATGCCACTGCGATCTCCGGATCTTTGATCCCGCGTTTAATTGACGAAATACCTGTGCTCGCGGTAATTGCAACCCAGGCAATAGGGCGTACGGTTATTAAGGATGCCTCGGAGTTAAAGTTTAAGGAAACGAATCGAATTGACGCGACAGCTTCGCAATTGCGCCAAATGGGGGCGGATGTACAAGCAACAGAAGACGGATTCATCATAGATGGTCCGACGCCGCTCACCGGCGCGGAGGTCAGCAGTTTCAATGATCACCGAATCGGGATGGCTTTTACAATCGCCGCTTTAATTGCGGAAGGGGAAACAACGATCCATGGCGCTAAGGCAAGCGCGATCTCTTTTCCGGAATTTTATCAATCGTTGCGTGCATTAAGTGATTCCTAAACGGAACGAACCGGCAGGGTGAAAAGCTGCGTCTTTTCGCCCCTCGTTTTTGAAGGTTGAATCTCTTTCTAAAAAATCATTGACAATTTTTAGATGTCCTTTATAATAATAGTTAGCGTATGGTTTCTCTCCACTCCTATCCATAATCTTAGAGCAATATTGGCTCGGCCTGAAATGTAAGCGTTTACGCGCGATGCATTCAGGTTTTTTTTGTGCCTTTCGTTTGCTATACTGAAGTGGGAAAAACACCTACAGGATTGATCCTATCGCAGAGAGAGGGAGATTTGTTTGCAGACGGAAATGGAACGGGCGTTTGATCTTATTGAACGAGGAGATGTGCAAAACGGCCTGGAAAAAATAAATCGGATCGAGGAAAGTGCCGATGATGACCAGCTGTTTGAAATCGCGACAGCCTATCAATCACTTGGCCACACGCATGAAGTTGTCCGAATTACCGACAAACTATTGGCAACCTACCCGTTTGAAGGGAGCCTATTGACGCTCAAAGCAGAGGCAGCCATTGATTTGGACCGTGAGGAAGAAGCGATTGATTTGCTGGAATCGATCACTGCGGCTGACGATGCTTTTTTGGAAGCACAGATGTTGCTCGCTGATTTGTATCACCTTCAAGGCCTGGAAGAAGTAGCGGAAAGGAAATTGTTTTTGGCACTCGAGCAAGCGCCGGATGAACCGATTTTATTAGCCGGTATCGGAAGTTACTACGTTGAACAGGGAAGTTACCAAAGCGCGATTCCCTATTTGAAACAAGCGCTTCAACAAGGCTTTGACCCGCGAGAATCGAACCTGCATTTGCTGCTGGCCGAATCCTACAGCAATACGGGCGCTTTTGAAACGGCGATGGATTATTACGCCCAGGCCATTGAAGAACAAAAAGAGCCGCGCGCGCTTTTCGGATTGGGGTTTACTGCATTGCAACTTGGCGACTATAAAACAGCGATCGAACAACTTGAGTCTTTACGGGAAACCGATCCAGAGTATACCAGTTTGTACGCTCCGTTAATCGAGGCTTATGATGCGGACCGGCAATATGAAAAAGCTTTAAAAACCGCTGAAGCGGGTTTGGAAGCGGACGATTACAATGAACATCTCTATGCTGAAGCGGGTCGCTATCAACATGCTTTCGGAGAGTTGGAAAAAGCGGAAAATTATTTTGGGCAAGCACTCGCCCTTAACCCGGGAAATGTTGATGCAAGCGCAAAGTTGTTGGAAATTTATGCGGACCAAGAGCGAAGCGACGATATAAAAAGAACCATTGAAGAGTTGCGGGAAGCGGGAGAAGAAGATCCTTTATTTACTTATTATGAAGGAAAAGCGCATTATATCGATGATGAAATCGAAGAAGCATTGCCGCTATATGAACGCATTCCTGCATATTTGGAAACAAATGGGGAAGCATTGGAAGAGTATGGACATCTCTTGTTGGAGAACGGCAGACAAAAGGATGCCCTCGCTGCGCTCAGCGATGCGTTGCAACAGCAGCCTGACAATCATGATTTGGCAATGTTCGTGGAAGAGTTACAATCCCGTGAACAATAGGGTGTTTTTTCTTTTTGGACTGGCTTTTTTTAACTTAAATCCGTTATAATTGAACGCGAGACGCTGGAAAAGGAGTTCCAAAGATGCGATGGCAAACGGCAGACATTGACACCTACCAACAATCCCAGTCCTATGTGGACACGGTTCTCGTTCCGCTTTTATCCTTTTCTCTCGGTGAAGAGATGAAGAGCCACGTAGCGATGGGGGAATATATATCTTTGATTGCAATGGAAATGGAAAAGCAGTTTCGCGGGAGACTGTTGCAACTGCCTCCGCTCGTCTATCCGCAAAATGAACCCCGGGAACAGCTTCTTCGGCACGCGGGCGCTTGGGTCGATGAAATGAAAGCGAATGGAAAGAATCACGTGATTTGGATAACTTCCGATCCTGCGTGGAAAAACGATGAAAAAGACCTTCCCGGCCTTTTGTTATGGTTCCCGCATTTACCCATCGAGCATATGGACAAGAAATTACAACAAAAAACCATTAACGACCAGATGAAAGAAATTTTGCCCCAGGTGATGAAGGAATGGCAAAAGGAGAGCGGAATCTAAAAACATATACAAACAGCGTTGTGCAAAAGATTGACATGCTCTCAGTGGCTAGGCTATTATGTATATGTCTTAATTTTGTCCGTTTATTCGAGCGGCAACAGCGAAAAGGTACAAAAATCGCGACGCCGTTCCATATATCCCGGCATCATAGAGAGCGACACTTTTCCAACAAGTTTTCAAGAGCGTAGGGGGGAGTATCATGGAGAAAAACCATAATGTATCAAGACGGCAATTTTTGACTTATGCGTTATTGGGTACGGGCGGTTTTATGGCCGCGGGGTTAATCATGCCTATGGTACGGTTTGGGGTGGATCCCATATTGCAAGCCGATGCAGAAGAAGACATGATTGATGTTGTGAGCGTAGACGAATTGACGGATGTGCCGCAAGCCTTTGACATGGAATATGAACAAGACCACGGGTGGCACGTTGAACAAGTGCAGGAAACGGTGTGGATCTATTTGGACGGGGATGAGGTCGTCGCGCTTTCTCCTGTTTGCACACACTTAGGCTGTACAGTGAACTGGGGGACGGACCCAGACAATCCGGAGCAGTTCTTTTGCCCCTGCCACTTCGGAAGGTTTGAAAGAGACGGAACGAATATTCCGGGCACACCGCCGACGGAACCGCTTCATCGTTACGATCACGAAGTTCGCGACGGCAGAGTATTACTAGGTAATCCATCACCACAAGTCTAGGAGGGGCATTTGTCATGTTACAACGTATCTACGATTGGATCGACGATCGTATAGATGTCACCCCACTGTGGCGGGACGTGGCCGATCACGAGGTGCCTGAACACGTAAACCCCGGGTACCATTTCTCGGCATTTGTGTACTGCTTCGGGGGATTGACGTTTTTTACAGTCGTCATCCAAATTTTATCCGGCATGTTTTTGACGATGTACTATGTACCAGATATCGTTAACGCACACGCGTCTGTGGAGTACTTGCAGACCGACGTGGCTTTTGGAATGATTGTGCGGGGAATGCACCATTGGGGAGCCAGTGTTGTTATTGTCATGGTGTTTTTACATACGTTACGGGTATTTTTCACAGGCTCATACAAGAAACCCCGCGAAATTAACTGGGTAGTAGGTGTACTGCTATTTTTCATTATTTTAGGCCTTGGGTTCACCGGCTATTTACTTCCGTGGGATATGAAGGCTTACTTTGCCACGCAAGTAGGTTTGGAGATTGCCGAAAGTGTACCAGTCGTCGGTGATATGATAAGCAACTTGTTGGCCGGGGGAGAATTCATCGGGGCACAGACGCTCACGCGATTCTTTGCCATCCACGTCTTCTTTTTGCCGGGAGCATTGCTCGGGCTCATTGCCATTCATTTTATTATGATTCGCAGACAGGGCATATCCGGACCACTATAGGAGATTGCCCCCAATAAGTTGAAATGAGACAAACCCTATGGCACCGCCGTTAAAGGCGGGACCGGGTTTTCCTAAACTCTTGAGGAGGGGAACCGATGCATCGAGGAAAAGGAATGAGGTTCGTTACGGACTCTAGAATTCCGGAACGCGAACATCGAATGGAAAACATACCTAAAGATTATTCGGAATACCCCGGCAAGACAGAGGCTTTTTTCCCGAACTATTTGCTGAAGGAATGGCTTGTCGGCGCTGTATTTCTCATCGGCTTTCTCTGTTTAACGGCCGCTCATCCGGCGCCGCTTGAACGGGAAGCGGACCCTACTGATACAAGCTATATCCCATTGCCGGACTGGTTTTTCCTGTTTTTGTACCAACTGCTAAAATACCAATATGCATCCGGTGACTTTGATGTTTTGGGGACGGTTGTTCTCCCCGGTCTCGCCTTCGGTGCCTTATTGTTGGCACCGTGGTTGGACAAAGGGCCGGAGCGAAGATTATCGCAACGGCCGATTGCAACCGCGATGATGACACTCGCCGTAGTGAGTGTGGTTTACCTAACCTGGGAATCGGTCGACCAGCATGACTGGGCAGCCGATGCAGAGCAGGCGGCCCTGGATGATGATGACATCTATGAAGTTGATCAAGCCCACGAGGGCTATGAGATCTATCAGTCACAGGGTTGTATATCCTGTCACGGGGAAAACTTGGAAGGGAACCCCGGAGTCAGAGGCCCGGATCTATATGAGCTACCTTATGACGTGGAAGGCGTTGCCGAAATTTCCGTCCACGGTATCGGAGAAATGCCGCCGGATATGTTTGATGGATCGGATGAAGAATTACAAGTTCTCTCCGAATACATTGTTGACGGGGGCGGCGTGAATGAAGAACTGGAATACTTGGATGAAGATGACGTCGACGCGGATGACATGGACGATGAAGAGGACGAGGACGAAGAAGATGCGGAAGAAGAAGCATAGTAACGATTGAAAAAAGCTGACATTGGTCAGCTTTTTTCACATCTAGCTATCGGATGAGGAGTGGCTGGTTTGCGAGTATTCATTGGTTTTTTAGCCCGTCCGTCCATGCTGTGGGTGTTATTATTGATTAATGGCGGGGGTACATTGTATGGATTTTATTGGTATGAAGGGCAACTTGCGCAAACACCGGGTTATTTTGTGCCTTTTGTGCCGGATAGTCCAACCGCCAGTTTGTTTTTCACCGGAGTTTTGGCGGCATTTCTTTTACGCAAACATATCGGATTATTGGAAGCTTTCGCGGCAGTCACGCTCATTAAATACGGCATTTGGGCGGTTGTCATGAATGCGGGTGCCGATCTTATGGGGGGGCGGTGAATTGGCAAAATTACATGCTGATTGCCTCTCATTTTGGTATGGCCTTGCAGGCGGTGTTGTTTTTGCCTTATTACCGCATTAAACCTTGGCATCTTGTCGTTGTAGGGATTTGGACGGTACATAACGATATTATTGATTATGTTTATGGGATGCACCCTTGGGTTAGTCCGGTTTTGATGCCTTATATCGACACAATAGGCTATTTTACTTTTTGGCTCGGGTTGGCAGCAATCGCGGTTGTTTACTTTTTCAATGTGCGCCATCACCGATACCGCCTATCTTTGCCCCGTTAACTGGTCTACTCTTGTCCTTTTTTTCATATGCTTTTTGATAAGAGGACAAGGGAGGGGGCTGTTCGGTGCGCGGCTGGTTAATCATGCTTGCGGCGGTGATCTTTCTCATAGGTATCGGCGCGGAGCAGGAAGAACAAGGACAGGAAGATTGGGCGTACATCGATGCCGAAGCCGAAGAAATCGTTACACTCGTTCAATCTGAAAATTACGAAGAAGGGCGTGCCCGTCTGCAGGCACTTGCTGATGATTTAACAGCAGCAGACTATGAAGCAATGGCATTGGATGTTCACGATATGGGCACGATTATAATGAGTTATGAACGCTTGGCAGGCGGGCTGACGGAGGTCTCGCTTGCTCGGGATGAACGGCTTGCAGAGGCGATGGGTTTTCATTATGCTGTTGATGCCGTCCTTCATCCGGAGAATCCGAAGTGGAAAGAAACAAGGCATGATGTGGAAGAACAATTGGCTCAGTTACGGGATGCCGCGTCAGAAGGGGGGAGTTCATTTCAACATGCGTGGAATGATTGGAGGAAAACATTTGAAATGATTCATCCTGCGGCAACGTTACGGTTGTCGCCATCCGAACGGGAAGAAGTACGGACGCTTGTTTCATTTATGGATGAGCATAGCCACCGTTTAAAAGATGAAAAGGAAGCGCAACCGTTTTTTGATGCGTTGGAAAAGCAAATGATCCGCTTATACGAAGGCGATATTGAGGAAAACGACCCATCCCTCATCACTGTCATTGCCATTGTTGGCGGGGCTATCCTGCTTTCGTTATCGTATGCCGGTTGGAAAAAATATCGGGGAGAAGCAAGACGGGGCGGCAGAAGGCGTGATCGTTGACGGATACACGCAATTTCAATAAAATACAGATAGGGTAGGAGAAAGTGTGGAGGTGAAAGCATGGATTTAATGACGCTTTTGATTTATTTTGCCCTGATTTTGATTATCCCTATTTATGCGCAAATGCGTGTGAAGTCCACGTACAACAAATATTCGCAAGTAAGTAACAGTACGGGGATGTCGGGCGCACAAGTTGCGACGAAAATTATGCAGGATAACGGGGTTTATGATGTAAACGTCGAACCGGTAAAAGGGAAATTGACCGACCATTATGACCCTCGTTCCAAAACGGTACGGCTGTCGGAAGATAACTATTATGGAACATCCTTGGCCGGAACGGCGGTGGCTGCCCACGAAGTCGGGCACGTTATTCAGGATGCGGAAGACTACAGTTTTATGCGCCTTCGCTCCTCGCTCGTTCCCGTAGCGAGTTTCGGCTCGAACGCGGCAATCTTTCTCATCATTGGCGGGATGCTTCTGCAGTTCAGCGGTTTAATGCTCGTTGGGATTTTCGCGATGGCCGCGGCTGTTTTGTTCCAGCTCGTTACTTTGCCGGTGGAATTTAACGCCAGCAGCAGGGCGATGACACAGTTGGTTTCCAGTGGCGTCATACGCAATGATGAAGAAAAAGAATCCAAAAAGGTATTGAACGCCGCTGCCCTTACGTATGTGGCGGGCGCACTCGTTGCCGTATTGGAACTTGTCCGCTTCATCTTAATGTATGTCATGATGAACAACGACTAATCAATGGGTAAAACTTGCGCCAGGGAGCCCCACGGCCCCGGCGCTTTTTACGGTCGGAAGAGATATGGTTAATTGCAAAAGAAACACTTAGGACTTATGCTTTCGCCATCATTGGTGAAAGCATAAGCGTTTCTAATTATTGCAACGGTTTTTGTTCATCATCGAATGTAAATCCTTCTCCGGCAACATCCTGAACGTTGGAGATGGATACGAACGCTAAAGGGTCGACTTTATCAATAATTGTTTTTAACCGATTGATTTCATGGCGGCTGACGACACAATAAAGAATTTCCTTATTCGTGCCGGTAAAAGAACCGCGTCCGCTGAGAAGGGTTGCTCCCCGGTCCATTTCGAGCAAGATTGCATCTGCAATGGCCGCGCTGTTTTCTGATATAATAAAGGCAGCTTTCCCTGAATAGGCACCTTGCTGGATGAAATCGACAACCCTGGACGCAACAAATACGGCAACGAGCGTATACATTGCCTCCCGGTAATTTAAATAGACGAGCGAGGAGGCAATGACGAGAGCGTCAACGATGAATAGCGTTCGGCCAAAGCTTACACCAAAATATTTAAACATAAGTTTGGCGATAATGTCGGCACCGCCGGTCGTGCCTCCATATCGGAAAACAATTCCCAACCCTGCCCCGATAAAAACGCCGGAGAAGAGCGCGGCAAGGGTAAGGTCATCCTGAAGAGGAACATCAACAACCCGGTAGGCTTGAAATAACCAAAGAAAAAAAGAAAGCCCAAATGTTCCGATCAAGGTGTAAATAAAAAGGGCTCGCCCAAGGACGCGATACCCAATAAAAAACATCGGGATATTAAGCACGATGTTGGAAATCGCGGGGTCAATCGTGAAAATAAAAAACAGGATAAGGGTAATACCCGTAAATCCTCCGTCGGCAAGATTGTTTTCCATGTTAAAATAAACGAGTCCGAACGACATGAGCGCGGTCCCGAGCAGCACCAGAGTGATGCGTTTGCCGTGTTGCAGAACGTTTGCCAAGGTTGTTCCTCCTTTGCCTGGGGCAAGCCCATTTTAAAAGTTGTTCAAAAATGCCGGTAAAATAAGCTTTATAGGTTCTGGAGATCCGTAAGATTGCAATTTTTTTCTAACCCTTCCCGGATCTTTTGAACACGCACTATTATAGGCTTTTTTTGTTTAAGGGGCAAATGTTTTAATGGAAGGAGAAGGAAAAGATGAACGATTCGTCGATGAAAGAAATGCAAACGGAAGTGGATGAATACATAGGCCAGTTCAAGGAAGGTTATTTCTCCCCGTTGGCCATGTTAGCACGTATGTCGGAAGAGGTTGGCGAACTGGCACGGGAGGTCAATCATTACTACGGAGAAAAACCGAAAAAGAGCACTGAAGATGAAAGGGAAATGGAAGAAGAACTCGGCGATCTTTTATTCGTTCTCATTTGTTTTGCCAACTCGCTTGATATCGATTTGACGGAGAGTTTTACAAGCGTCATGCATAAATTTAATAATAGGGATCGAAACCGGTGGACATCCATTCAAGAAGGAGAGGAGCTTAATAATGGCTAATCGTGACATTCGCATTATTTTGGCGGGTCCCCGCGGGAAAATGGGCGCGTCGGCCCGGAATTTGATTGCCAATACCGCACATTTTTCACTTGTTGCTTGTTTAGACCATAAACCGGCTACAGAGACACATTTTTCAGAGGGAGAGGTTCCGGTTTATACGGATGCCGCCCATTGCTTTTCCGAGGTGGAAGCGGATGTATTGATTGACCTAACCACCCCGCGAGCGGCAAAAAATCATTTGGAAACCGCGCTCGACCACCATCTCCGCCCGGTCGTTGGAACGACAGGTTTTACGGATGATGAAATTGAGCAGTTAAGGGAAAAAGCGGAAACGAAATCTTTGGGCGCCATGATCGTCCCGAATTTTGCAATTGGCGCTGTTTTAATGATGAAGTTTTCGCAAATGGCTGCCCGTTTTTTCGATGATGTAGAAATTATCGAGCGACATCACGACCGTAAACTTGATGCCCCATCGGGCACAGCTTTAAAAACGGCGAACCTCATTTCCGGCGTTCGTGCTGAAAAGAAACAAGGGCACCCGGATGAAAGTGAAACCCTTGAAGGTGCACGGGGCGGACAGGTCGAAGGAATACCGATTCACAGTGTCCGCTTGCCGGGGCTTGTGGCTCATCAGGAAGTTGTTTTCGGCGGCAGTGGACAAACGTTAATGATCAGGCACGATTCTATCGACCGCGGTTCGTTTATGCCGGGTGTGAAACTGGCAGTGGAAACGGTAATGACTACTAAAACGCTCGTTTACGGGCTCGAGCAGATCATCGAGTGATCTTATGAATATTGCATTGATCGCCCATGACCGCAAAAAAGAGGATCTTGTGAATTTCGCAACTGCCTATCGGCATATATTTGCCGATCATTCCCTTTTTGCAACGGGAACGACCGGAAAACGTATTTCCGAAGCGACGGCTCTTTCCATCACCCGATTTTTATCCGGACCGATGGGAGGGGACCAACAATTAGGCGCGCTTGTCGCGGAAGGGAAGCTTGATTTGGTGCTGTTTTTTCGCGATCCTCTGCAGGCGCAGCCCCACGAACCTGATATTTCCGCGCTTATTCGCCTTTGTGACGTACACGATGTGCCGATAGCGACAAACATGGGGACGGCCGAAGTTCTATTGGCCGGCTTGAAAAACGGCGCATTCGATTTCCGCAAAAAGGAAACATATGGCAGCCGTGAGGAATAACCGAAATGGAAGGAGGGCGGGTTCCCCAGCCGTTTTACTATGAGAACTTTAAAAATCGGGATCACATGTTATCCCACCGTTGGCGGTTCCGGTGTCGTAGCAACCGAACTTGGTAAACGCCTGGCGGAAAAGGGGCACGAGATCCATTTTATAACGTCCAGCTTACCTTTTCGATTGGAACGCGCTTATGCGAACATTTATTTTCATGAAGTAGAAGTGAACCAATATCAGATATTTCGCTATCCCCCGTATGATTTGACATTGGCCAGTAAAATGGCGGAGGTTACCGAAAAGCATGGATTGGATCTTTTGCATGTCCATTATGCCGTTCCTCATGCTGTTTCTGCTGCTCTTGCCAAAGATATGAGCGGCGGGGACGTAAAAGTGATGACGACGCTTCATGGGACGGATATTACCGTGCTTGCCCATGATCCGTCCTTACAGAATATTATCCGTTATGGCATTAACCGCTCGGATAAGGTTACGGCCGTGTCCCGTTTTCTCGTTAACCAAACGAGGGATCAACTGGACATTTCAAGGCATATGGAACCGATTTATAATTTTGTTCCGCCCCGCATTTCCGTGCCTGCCAATCAACATGCATTACGCCGATGGTACGGGATCAAGGACGATGAAGACGTGATCGTACATATGTCTAATTTTCGTCCTGTTAAAAGGGTGGAAGATGTCATTCAGGCCTTTTGCCTCATCCGAAAAGAAAAAGCCAGCAAGCTGCTTCTGATTGGTGATGGCCAGGAACGGCATTCGATTGAAAAACTTGTCGAAGCGAAAGGCCTCTATGACGATGTCTTATTTCTAGGCAATCAGAGCCGAATTTATGAATTGGTATCCCTTGCCGATGTTATGCTTTTGCTTTCGGAAAAGGAAAGTTTCGGACTCACGGCATTGGAAGCAATGGCAGTGGGTGTGCCGGTTATCGGCACAAATATCGGAGGCCTCCCCGAGGTGATCAGTGACGGGGAAACAGGGATTATTTGCCCGGTTTACGATTATCAAGCTGCCGCAAGAGCAGCGCTCTCGGTTCTTAATGATCAAGCGATGCATCGTCGCATGGCTGATGCCGCGAGGGCACGCGCGTTCTCGGCATTTAACAGTGAGACGATCGTCGCTAATTATGAAAACCTTTACGCAGAAATGCTGGAGTTGCATGAACACCATGAACAAAAGCAATGAATGGCAGGTGGGGTTTGCCCTGCTGGCAACCTTAAACAGCTATGGACATGAAGCGTATATAGTCGGAGGGGCTCTTCGCGATTGGGTTTTAAAAGAAGCATTCGTGGACATGGATATTGTCACATCGGCAACGATGCGTGAACTGGGGGGCATATTTCCAAGCGCGGCGATCATTTGCACGGGTATCCCGCTTCTTTCTATGAAGAAGAATGATGTACGCGTCGAAATTAGTGGATTACATTCGCAGTCGCTGATGGAAAATTTAAGAGATAGAGATTTTACCGTTAACGCCATAGCGTTAAATGAAAGGGGAGATTGGGTCGATCCTTTTCATGGGAAGAAGGATATCGAACACCGAGTGCTTCGACTCGTCCACGAGGATTCGATCCGGTTGGATCCTTTGCGCATGCTGCGTGCAGCCCGCCTGATGGCTGAATATCACTTCACGGCGGATTCGGGGCTGACAGAAGCTTGCCATGCACAGCGTGATCGCTTAAATACGGTCGCTTCAGAAAGAATCGGCGAAGAAATGAACCGCTTGTTGCACAGCCGCGATCCCGCTTATGGGGTAGAATGGCTGGGCGAACAAGGAATCCTTTCGAAGTTATGCCCGGATGCTACAAGCGTCCATAAAAACCCCGTGTTTTCGCCTTTGAATAAAGTTGATACGCTTATTGAAAAATGGGTGGTATTTTTCTATCAGCTCGGAGAGAAAAATGTACGTAGCCATTTGCAAAAATGGCGGTTGTCAAAAGCAGTGGCAAAACAAGTGGACCGATTGTTTTTTTATACGGAAAAACGGCTGAGGGTCCCCTGGGACCGGCGAAGCCTTTATGAGGCCGGTGAGAAGACAGCTGGGGATGCGGAAAAAACAGCCCATGCTCTCTCCGGCTCAGTTCCCGGAGGAGAAATGCATGTCAGAAGGCTATTAGCCGAATTGCCGATCCAAAGCCGGCGTGATTTGGCTGTTTCCCCGCTGGAAATCAGCGCCCATATCCATCGCGAACCGGGTCCATGGCTTGGAGATATGTTGCATGCGTTGGAAATGGCCGTGATCGACACTCAAGTGAAAAATGAGCGAGACCCGTTACTTACTTGGGCAAAGGAGCGTTTGTATGAAACATAATCTGTTACAAGTGTTAACGGAAATGAAGGATGCGTATGTTTCCGGGCAGCAATTAAGCGACCGTTTGGGCGTTAGTCGAACTGCAGTATGGAAGCATATGGAGAATTTGCGCGAAGAAGGTTATGTCATTGAAGCCGTTCCCCGTAAAGGCTATCAATTGAAAGAACGTCCGGAAGCATTAAGCCAAGCTGAAATCAAAGCCGGTTTACCGACAAAAAGCATAGGACAGACAACCTTATTTAAACCAAAAGTAACCTCTACCCAGACGCTTGCCAAAGAAGCATACCGGGAAGGGACCGCCCATGGAACGGCGGTCGTTGCCAGTGAACAAACAGGGGGAAAGGGAAGGATGGAACGGCCGTGGCAATCCCCGGAGCAGACAAGCATCAGTGTATCCATTGTTGTCAAACCGGACATTTCGCTCCGAGAAGCACCGCAGTTAACATTAGTGACAGCGGTTGCTGTAGCCGAAACATTGCAACAGACGACTCAACTTCCCGTGCAAATCAAATGGCCAAATGACATTTATATTAATGACCGAAAAGTTTCGGGCATTTTGACGGAAATGCAGGCGGAAGCGGACAAAATGCAAATGATGATCGTCGGGATCGGATTAAATATTAATCAAAAACAAACCCACTTCCACGAAGATCTCCAGGAAAAAGCAACGTCATTATACGCGGAAAGCGGGAAAGAATGGCCACGGGCACAAATCTTGCAAGCCCTGTTTATTTCATTTGAAAAATGGTATGACGCTTGGATTGAAAACGGATTTGCTGACATTCGCGAGGCGTGGGAATCTTATGCGGCCCTTTATACGCAGCCGGTCAAGGCCATGCAGGGCAACCAAACCGTTGTCGGGCATATGTTAGGCATCAACCGTGAAGGCGTCTTGCAATTAAAAGATCAAGACGGAAAGATCCATTTGATTTATAGCGGCGATTTGGAATAACCCCGGAGCGGTTGAAGGCTAGAGGAGGAACGATCATGCTTATTTGCCGAACGAAACAAGAATGGTTGGACGGTCGTGCGCGAATGGAGGGTTACGGCTCCATTGCCCTCGTTCCGACAATGGGGGCGTTGCATCAAGGGCATCTGCAATTGGCGGAGCAAGCAAACGCCGATCATGATCAAGTGGTCATGACGGTTTTCGTTAACCCCTTACAGTTCGGGGAAGGGGAGGATTTTGAACATTATCCGCGACAGGAAGAAAAGGATATTGAAAAAGCTAAGGCAGCAGGAGTCGACGTCCTTTGGCTGCCGGCAGTGGAAGATATTTATGCCCGTGAGCCGGCCGTAACCGTTAAGGTAGGCCAAATGAGCGAACGGCTTTGCGGCCGTCATCGCTCCGGTCATTTTGACGGCATGGCAACCGTAGTGATGAAATTTTTGCAACTGGTTCGGCCGCACGCTGCTTATTTTGGAAAAAAAGACGGCCAGCAGCTCGCGATTTTAACGCGAATGTGTGAGGATTTACACTTGGACGTTGAAGTTGTGGGCGGTGAAACGGTTCGAGAAGAAGATGGCTTGGCGCTTTCCTCGCGGAACGTATTTTTACGCGATGATGAACGAAAGGAAGCACCGCTTTTATATAAAACCCTACAAGAAGGCTATGAAAGGATCCGCCACCAGAACGAAAACCCGCTGAATGTTGAGCATGAGACTTTTGCCAAACTCTCGGAACGTATCACTGCTTCCATCGATTATGTGGAGCTTTGGACATACCCGGGCCTGGAACCGTTGCACGAAAATAATACTGATGAACAGCTTATTCTCGCCGCTGCCGTTCGATATTCGCAGGCGCGTTTTATTGACAATGTTATTTTTAAGCGGCCGTAACCGAATTTGCGAATGGGAAGCATTCGTACAGGAAGTACAGTCGGTATGACGATGATGATCGTTTATGGTAAAATAAACGTTAGATTGAATAGCGAAGATTGATGTGATTAATGCCATGACCATAGATAATTCTAATAAATTTGTCGTGATCGACGTGGAAACAACAGGGAATCGTCCACAGGACGGAGATCGGATGATCGAAATCGGCCTGGCCGTCGTGCGCGCCGATGGCATCACGAATAGGTTCTCTTCTTTTGTCTCCTGTGATCGGGAAATTCCCGCATTTGTGAGTCGGCTTACAGGCATCACAAAGGATGATCTCCTTGACGCTCCGTCATTTTCGGAGTTGGCGCCCGATATTTTAAGCGATTTGGATGGCGCTTGTCTGGTTGCCCATCATATTGATTTTGATTTACAATTTTTGAATAATGAGCTCGCCCGCGCAGGATATGATGCGTTTCAAGGTCCGATGTTGGATACGGTGGAAATGGCGCGCATGCTTTATCCCACCCTTGACGGATACCGGTTAACATCATTAGCGGACCACTTCAGCTTAGCGCACAAGAATCCCCATCGCGCCGGAAGTGATGCCGAAGTTACGGGCGAACTTTTGCTCCTGATGCTGCAAAAACTTCATGCATTGCCGCATGTTACGTTGCAACAGCTGGAAGCCTGCACTACCGATATGTTCAGCGGTTTGCATTTATGCGTGTACGAGGCGATGAAAACAGCGAGAACCCGACATTACAAAAATGACAGCACTTATGATATTTATCAAGCGTTTGCCTTGAAAAAACAAAAAGAGGCTCGAATGGACCCTAAAGCGCCAATCGCATTTAATGCCGAGCATTTTTTCGGGATGGACGGTGCGCTTGCAAGTGTTTCCGCTTCTTTTGAACATCGCGGCGGCCAAGTGGAGATGGCCGATAACGTCCATGCTTGTTTTTCCGCAGGAAAGCACCTTATCGTTGAGGCGGCAACCGGTACCGGGAAAACCCTTGCTTACTTGTATCCTGCCATTTTCAAAAGCAGGGAGAAAAATGCCCCGGTCGTCATTGCGACGGAAACCGTTGCTTTGCAACAACAAATTAAAGATCGGGATGTGCCCTTATTGGAAAAAGGATTGGGGCTGCCGATGGAAGCGACAGTACTAAAGGGGCGCGGCCATTATTTATGCTTGCAAAAATTTGCACTTTTTTTGGAAGAGATCAGAGGGGCAAGACAAGCATCTTACGACGAGCATCTAAGTGCCGCTCAACTTCTGATTTGGCTGACAGAGACGGAAACAGGGGACGTGGAGGAGCTTAATTTGCCTAACGGGGGATATGCCTTGTGGGAGGAATTAAAAAGTGACCAGGAGTCTTGCACACGTTCGAATTGCACTTATTTTTCCCGTTGTTATTATCCGCGGGCAAAGAATAACGCCAGGCAGGCCGACATCATTATTACGAATCATGCCCTTTTGTTCACCGATCATTTTCACGGTACGCGCACTCTCCCAGCCTATGAGTATTTAATCGTAGATGAAGCCCATCATTTGGAAGAAGCTGCCGGCCGTCACTTGGGAGCCAGCATAAGTTACCAACACTTCATGCGTTTGCATAATCAGTTTGGCGTACAAGAACACGCAGGATTATTCGCCAATATTTCCGTGTTCATTGATACCCATCCAACCGCGGTTTCTGCCGATTGGTTGAACGAGCGAAAACAGGAGCTGCATTCATTGCATCATGAATGGAATCAATTGTTTACTGCCTTGCAAACGGCAATTGTACAAAAAGACAAACGCAAATGGAAAAAAAGTGAAGTATATATCCCAGAAGAAGTGGTCGATACCCATGTCTTTGATGTATGGAAGCGGGTGGAGGCAAGCGGAAGGGATGTCATCCGTGCCTGGCGATCCTTCGTCCATGCCGTGAAAAAAGAGGCACTCACACCCCCGGAAGAAACGTTGCTGCAAAAATTAGACACCCTCTGCAACGATTTGGAAGAGGCGCAAACGATACTGGCATCATTGCTAACATCCGAAGAAAAAAATCAAGTGTATTGGGCAGAAAGCGATGCCAATCAACGGCCGGACCGTTTACGGTTGTATCGCAGGCCGATTAATATCAGCGAGCAACTCGCCGAGGATTTTTTCACTAACGCGAAAAGCATTGTTCTCACTTCGGCGACGCTTACTGTGAAGGAGTCTTTTCAATATACGATCGACCAACTCGGATTAACGGACGCGCGACCGGAATGTTTGCAACTTCCTTCTCCTTTTCAGTATGAGAAGCAAGCGCAGTTGCTTGTCCCGGAGGATTTTCCGGAGATCCGTTTGGATGGAGAAGAACGTTTCACGGAAGCAGTGGCTCAATTTCTTCGCGCTCTCACGTTTCGTGTCAATGGCCGGATGCTCGTCCTGTTTACTTCCCATCAAATGGTGAAGGGCGTAGCCAAGCTGATGAAACCGCATATGCAGGATTTGAATTATTCCCTTTTTGCACAAGGAGTGAGTGGGGATAACCGTTCCAAACTTGTGAAGCAGTTCCGCAGCCATGAGCGATCGATGTTGATGGGGACAACGACGTTCTGGGAAGGCATCGATTTGCCGGGGGAAGACGTACGGGCGCTTGTGATCGTGCGATTGCCTTTTGCACCGCCGGATGATCCGGTATACATGGCGAAATCAAAACAAATCGAAGCGAACGGGGGCAGTGCATTTAGCCGGCTTGCTTTGCCGCGGGCGGTCCTCCGTTTTAAACAGGGGTTTGGGCGTTTGATTCGCACCAAAAGGGACCGCGGCCTTGTCTTTGTTTTAGACAAGCGCCTGATTCAGGCCCGTTATGGGAAGGTGTTTTTGCGTTCTTTGCCGACCGTGCCGAGTTTGTTCGCACCTTCGGAAGAACTGCTCGCGCGTGCCGAGGAATTTTATCGCCAGGGGGACGACATCAGATGACACGCCCATACGTAGTAACGAATGTAGCGATCATTGATGCGGTACGGATGATCCCCGAAGGATACATCAAGGTGAAAGACAAACAGATTGTTGCTGTCGGGGAGGGAAACCCGCCTTCTGAAGCCGGCTGGGAGCGATTGGATGGCCGGAAGAAAATCCTTATGCCCGGGCTGGTCAACACCCACGGCCATACACCTATGACATTGCTTAGAGGGATCAGTGATGATTTGCCGCTAGAGCGTTGGTTAAAAGAAAAAATTTGGCCCGCTGAGGCTGCATTGGATGATGAAAGTGCAACTGTCGGAACAGCCCTCGCGATCGTTGAGATGATTCGCTCCGGCACGACTTGTTTTGCCGATATGTACCATCTTAATCGGGAAAACGCGGCGTTGTTGGGAGAGGAATCTGGCATGAAAGCTTCCCTCGCCCGCGGGATGATCGCTTGTGGCACAAAACAAGAGCAACGGGAAAAGCTTAAAACAGCCATTGATTACGCGAAATCATGCCAAACTTCCGCGAGCGGGCGCCTGCGGGGCGCTGTTTTCCCTCATGCCCCTTATACGTGCCCACTTGACTTTTTGCAAGACGCAAAAGCAAAAGCGGATGGAGCATCATTGCCTTTGCACATTCACATTGCCGAAACACGAAAGGAAGTGGATGAGCACGAAGCGAAGCACGGCATGCCGCCTGTCGCCCACCTTTTGGAATCGGGAATTCTGACGGAAGGTTCTCTCGCTGTACATGCCGTCCATATCAACGATTCGGAAATGACAGGCTTGAAACAAAACGGCGTTCACGTCTCCCATAATCCACAAAGCAATCTGAAATTAGGTTCAGGGATCGCGCCGTTGCCCGAACTGTTGCATCACCGTATTCCCGTTTCCCTCGGCACGGACAGTGCCGCTTCGAATAACACATTGGATCTGTTTGATGAAATGCGGCAAGCAGCGATGGTTCATAAGGGCGTGGCAGAAAACGCCAACGCGACAAACGCGCGAACAATTTTGGAAATGGCGACTGTGAACGGCGCAAACACACTGGGCTTTTCCAACACGGGGTTACTGGAAGAGGGTTATGACGCCGATTTTATTCTTATCGACAGCGACCAAGCACACATAGTCCCTCGGATCAATCACGGCACATTGGTTTATTCCGCTTCAGGGCGGGATGTAACGGACGTTTTCGTCGAAGGGCGGCCGCTTATGCGTGATCGCAAGCTTCTTACCATGGATGAGGAAAAAATTCGCCATGATGCTATGGAAACGTCAGCGTTGCTTGCTGCCTCCCGTTAAATTGGAGGAGAAATAAAAAGAAAGGCTGTTTTGGAACAGCCTTTCGTGTGCGGGCGTATTTTTTGTTTCTCCCAATAGAGAGCAGTCTTAGTATGTTCAACAGAAGGACGGTTATTACTAAGAAAATGTCGGCAAAGGAGCAAGTCCGTGCCTCGTTTGGTTAAGTTGGATGCATCGGGATAGGTGCGCAAAGATCGAGCAAAAGGAGGCGTGTGATGCGGAGTTGGGTTATTTTAGGAGCTGTTATCCTGGTTCTTTTACTGGGGCTGGGTGTATTTGGGTTTTATCAAAGCATTGAGACTCCGAAAGAAGAACAAAAGGAAGCAGTTGCATCCTTTGTATTGGAGGATGAAGACGCGGGAACTTTTGATGATTTTCATTTATTCTTCGGGATGGAAACGATTTATGTAGCCACGGTAACAGAAACAGACGGCGAGCAATATTACTGGTTTTATGATGACGAATATGAACAACTCGGACGCGCGCCCCTCGACGATGTAACGGATGAAGAGACGGTAATCGATGAAGCTCGTAACGAACTTGGAGAGATCGATGTTCGAGATATCCGGATTGGTTACGAAGAAGAGGAAATCGTCTATGAACTCGTCTATACGGGTGCAGACGGCAGCCTTTATTATGACTATTATACAGCGGAAGAAGGAGAATCATTCAAACGATACCGCCTGCCCGGAAACGATGAAGCCTGAAAGGCATACAGCAGTCCCAACGCCCTTTTTCGGGTGTTGCAGTTCAACTTGTCATTTCGTACACTTTAAACAAAGAAGCCGGGCTAGGTCCATCTCATAGCGAAAATGCCGGCATTAGCGCAACTGAGCTTTTAAAGGAGGAACAACATGAAACTGTCAAAACGAGTGCAAACAATCACTCCATCATCAACATTGGCCATCACTGCAAAAGCGAAAGCATTGAAAGCGGCGGGGCATGATGTCATCGGATTGGGCGCGGGAGAGCCTGACTTTAACACCCCTGAACACATCATTGAAGCAGCCACCCTTTCCATGCAAGAAGGAGAGACAAAATATACGCCGTCCGGGGGGTTGCCTACCCTGAAAGAAGCAATTATGGATAAATTTAAAAGAGACCAGGGCCTCACCTACATACAAGAGGAAATCATGGTATCTTCAGGAGCCAAGCACGCGTTGTATACCATTTTTCAGACGCTGTTGGACGAGGGGGATGAAGTGATTGTCCCCGCTCCCTTTTGGGTGAGCTATCCCGAACAAATTAAACTTGCCGGCGGAACACCTGTCATTTTGCAGACAAAAGAAGAGAATGACTTCAAGATGACAAGAGAAGCATTAACGAACGCGATAACCCCGCGAACGAAGGCTTTGATTGTCAATTCTCCGAGCAACCCGACCGGAGGAATGTATACAAGGGATGAACTGCAAGCCATCGGCGAAGTGGCGGCTGAGCATGATATCCTCATCGTTTCGGATGAAATTTACGAAAAACTGATCTATGGGGATGCAAAACATTATTCCATCGCCACGCTTTCGGAAGATTTAAAAGCGCGTACGATTATCGTAAACGGTGTATCAAAGTCGTATTCCATGACAGGATGGCGGATTGGCTACGCTGCGGGGGATAAGGAAATCATTCAGGCAATGAGCAACTTGGCGAGTCATTCCACGTCAAATCCGACAACACCGGCCCAATATGGCGCAATTGCCGCTTATAACGCGGAGCAAGCCCCCGTTGAAGAGATGAGGCAAGCGTTTGAAGATCGGCTAAACCGGGCATATGAACAACTCATCCAACTCCCGGGTGTCAGTTGCATGAAACCGAAAGGCGCATTTTATTTATTCCCGAATGTAAAAGAAGCATCGGAAGCCGGCGGCTTCGCCTCTGTAGACGATTGGGCAGCCGCTCTTCTGGAGCAAGAGCAAGTGGCTATTGTTCCCGGAGCAGGATTTGGCGCTCCTGACAATGTGCGTTTATCCTATGCGACCTCCCTTTCGTTAATCACGGATGCTTTAGAGCGGATCGAACGATTTATCAATCGCACAACGTCCTAAAAATGGTCTCCGGGCGAGGCGGCATAACGTGTGCAAACATGCCGTCTTTTTGGCAAGTAAGAAAGTAACCAAACGGAAGGAGAATACGCATGGAACGAGACGTTATGATCAAGCTTTTGGAACAAGGTCATGTATCGATTCCAGCCGTATTTCTTGATTATTACGATGCGCTTGGCATAGATGAGAAAGATATGATGTTGCTGTTGCACATCCACCGTTTTATCCAGCAAGGCCATACATTCCCAACGCCGGAACAATTGGCACAAAAAATGACATTAACCGTCAACACTTGTCAAGAAGCAATCGGAAGGTTGTTAAAACGTGGAGTTCTTCGCCTCGAACAAAAAGAAGATGATAACGGTTTGATGTATGAAAAGTATAGTTTAGGCCCTTTTTACGACAAAGTTTTTGCTTATCTAGAAGCAGAACAAGCGCCGGAAAAGAATAAAAGCGATTTAGATGCCGGGGAACTGTACCGGTTGTTCGAAAATGAATTTGGCCGCCCGCTTTCGCCTATGGAAGGGGAGACGCTGGCCATGTGGGTGGACCAGGACCACTACACGTATCCATTAATGCGGGCAGCATTGCGTGAAGCTGTAATATCAGGCAAATTAAATTTGCGTTATATTGACCGCATCCTTTTCGAATGGCAAAAAAATGGCATCAAAACCCCGGAAGAAGCAGATGCTTTCAGTGAAAAATTCCGGCAAAAGCAAAGAGGCAAAGGAACGGCTGAACAACCGGCCCAACCGTATCCAAACTACAATTGGCTGGAAGCTGATTAGGCGGCGAAATGAGGCTTGAAAAGCATGTTGTCGAAAAGAAACACCGTGTACGCCATTGAAACGATGGAAGAGATGTTTCCGGAAGCCAAATGTGAGCTTTGGCACCGGAACGCTTTTGAATTGCTCGTGGCTGTCATCTTGTCTGCCCAATGTACCGATGCCCTCGTCAACAAAGTGACGCCGGGTTTATTTGAAAAATACAAAGGACCCGAAGATATTGGCGCCAGTTCCCAAGAAAAGCTGGAAGAAGCGATTCGCTCGATCGGGCTTTACAGAAACAAAGCAAAGAACTTGAAAAAAATGAGCCACTCCCTTCTAACGCAACACAATGGCAAAGTGCCCGCGGACCGTGATTCATTAATGGAACTCGCGGGCGTCGGGCGCAAAACCGCGAATGTAGTGGCATCGGTGGCTTTTGATCTTCCTGCAATCGCTGTGGATACACACGTGGAACGAGTATCGAAACGACTTGGCATTTCCCGGTGGAAAGACAGTGTCCTGCAAGTAGAAAAAACACTTATGGAAAAACTTCCGGAAGAAAAATGGTCGAAAAGCCATCATTTGCTCATTTTTTTTGGCCGCTATCATTGCAAAGCACGTAATCCATCTTGCCCGGATTGCCCATTGCTTTCCATATGCCGGGAAGGGCAAAAACGAATGAAAGCTGTTAACCCCGGTGGTAAGCTCCCGTAAAACTTCCGCTTCAACCCCGTAAGCAGAAGTTAACGGGCGACTAACACCCCGATTGGTTCAACTAACCATCAGAGGGAAAACCCACCCTCTGATGGAAGTTTCACTTTACGAGGAGGAAAAGGCGTGACGACGGAAACCCTCAGCCCTTTGGAAGAACGAAAACGAACATTGCCCTTCGGTGAACCGGAAAAAGCAAGGTTGGAAAAACTTGATGGGAAGCTCAGTTACGATGCCCCGTTTTCCGTTGCCGTTTGCGGGCATTTTTCCGCGGGAAAATCAACGCTGTTAAACCATCTGCTGGGGGCGGATCTTTTGCCATCCAGCCCGATTCCGACGACAGCAAACATTATGACCATCGCTGCCGGCGATCCATGTCTTACGGCGATTACAAATGATGGGGAGAGGCATGTCTTTGCCGGTCACATCCCCTGGGAGAAATTGCAATCCTTCGCGCTCGACGGTACGAGCATCCGGGAGGTTCAGCTTTCGCTTCCGCTCCCTTTTTTGCCCGCGGGCGTGACGCTGGCTGACACCCCCGGGGTAGATTCAACCGATGACAGTCATGAAAACTACACGGGGACCGAATTGTTAACGACAGATGCCATCATTTATATTACGGATTATAATCATGTACGTTCGGAAACGAACCTTCGTTTTTTACGGCAAATGCAACGGGAAAACAAACCGATCATTCTAGTCGTCAATCAAATTGACAAGCATGACGAAAACGAATTGCCTTTTTCTATTTTTTCACATGGCTTGCGGGATATGTTGCAGCGTTTCGGTATCGATCCCATCGCTCTTTATTTTACATCCTGCCATGAGCTCGATCATCCTGAAAATGAACTGGCCAACTGGATCGAAGACGTTCGTTCGCTTCTTTTTCATGCGGAATCGCTCAAAGAACGCTCCCAAACCCGGATGATGCGGAGTGCCGTTTCCGCGCTATTGGAACGTTTATACCAGGACCGCGCCCGGGGCGAACAAGCAATTGAAGATTCTTTGCAGGCAAACGGATTTTCTGTCGGGGATCATCAATCGCTCGTGCAAATCCGCGAAAGGTTAAAGCAGTTGGATGAAGAAACCCGGGATGCGCAAGCGGATATGCGGCATCGGCTTGATGAATTTTTCAAGCAAACCTATTTATTTCCCCACGACTTGATGGAATCGGCAAAAACATGGATCGAATCATTAGACCCTTCATTTAAGGTTGGAATGTTCGGATCGAAAAAGAAAAAGGCTGCCGAGCAAGAAAAGCGGGAAGAAGCGCTGAGCACTGAATTGAAACGACGCTGGGATACGGAAGTGCTTCTGTACTTAAGCGAGTTTTTTAAGAAACAATCGCTTTCTTCCTCCACTGCCCGCCATGTGCAAGCAGCTGTTCAAGAGATCCCGTTCCGTGCCGAGGAAGCCGGCTGGCTGCGCTCATTTGTTGCCGATGGGGTAAAAAACGAGCAATACGTTTATACGCTGGCTTCCCGTTTGAATCACGCGTTGCTAAAAGAAGTCAAGGATACGGTCTGGCCTTTATATAGGGAAATCATTGCTGACTTTGAAAAACAAACAGAAGATGAACGTTTCCGTCTTTCCGAAAAAGCAGAGAAGCTTCAGGAAATAGAAACGTTGGAAGCAGAAAATGAAGAACGTTTGAAAACCGTTGATCATGCAATCACGCGTGTAAAAGCATCGCTTGAAGAGGTAGAAGGCGATGAACGTTTGGAAGAAGACCTAGAAGCACTATTGCAACGCTCACCAGATCTGGACGGCTTACAAGCCGACGTGGAGGTCAGTGAACGAAGCCAGCCGCTGCCCGAGGAAACGCGTACGTTCCCTAGCGTGGAATATTCGCAAAAAGCAGACCAACTACCGCTCGGCGATTGGCAAGGGCTAAGAGAGACAGTGGAAAAATATATGGGCCAGCCGTACGCGGAAGACGAGCGAAAGCATTTGCATTCAACCCTAAAAAAAGCGGAACAACGCGATTATATGTTTGTAATGGCGGGCGCTTTTAGCGCTGGTAAATCAACGTTTTTAAATGCCCTTGTTCAGGAAGAGATTATGCCGGTATCCCCCACCCGATGACAGCGTCGCTAACCGTGGTTCGCCATCCGGATGAGAAGCATTCACATGGCAATGTATCCGTCCAAATAAAATCTGAAGCCGTGTTGAATGAGGAAATTCAGGCAGTTGCCTATGAATCCGGCTATACGTTTAACTTAGCGCGGCTGAAAAAAGCCGAGGGTCTTTCCATTGCAAAAACAAATACGTTGGCGGAAAAACAACGGCTTGAGTATTTGCGTGCATTGCAATTAGCCGTGAAAAAAGAACAATATGACTACGGAAAAACCTATGACATGAACCTTCACGATTGGCAAGAAATTGCCGCGAAAGAAGACCACGCGTGTTTGATTGAAGAATCAACGGTGTATTTTAGCTCGGACATTACAGCAAAAGGATGGTCATTCGTGGATACTCCCGGCGTTCAATCGGTCAACGAGCGTCATACGAGAATGGCGATTGAAAAAATAAAGAAAGCCGATCGGTTTATGTACGTCACGTATTATCATCATGCCTTTTCCCGGGCGGATCAATCGTTTATTGAACGAATGAAAGAGATTCAAGCGCCGCATTACATGGTGATCAACGCGGCAGATCTGGCCAAAGATAAGCACGAAAAGCAATACGTCATCAATTTCGTGGACGATCAACTTAAACAAAATGGCTGTGACGACAGCGTTACGGTATCCCTTTCGAGTAAAAAGTCCCTCGCTCCGGACGGCGACCAACAGTTTTCCAATTTTATGCATTATTTGGAAACAGAAGAAGCTGCTCGTTTGCAGGTAACCTCTCATCGGCAAATGAACAAACGATTGCAAACGTTAATCAATGCTCTTCATACGGTTGCAACGATTGGAAAGCAGCCATTAGCAGAACGAAAGAAGTTGGCCGAACAGGAAAAACGCTCCTACATGGAAAAAGAGCATGCAGACCTGAAACACCTCGAAACAGATGACGGGGAAATTAAGGTTTGGGAAGGGCATGCAACGAGACGAATGTTGTTGGCCTTTGCGGATCGTTTTTCCAAGGAAATTCATGTGGCTTCCGTAAACGGCAAAGATAAACATGCACGGGAAAAACAGATAAATCAGGCGCTGGAAAAGTTTCTGCAAGCATGTGAAGAAGAGTGGCAAAAAGAACTGCAGGCGGTGGCCGACCAAATACGTGCGTCGTTAACAGCACAAATGGTGCAGATTTTTGGGGAAGGACGTTCACTCGAAGACATGAATGTTCACTTGGGAACAGAGGTTGACTTTCATATGCCGCCCGAATCACTGCAAACGATGGCAAAAAAGCGTAAGCTGAAAAAGTCCTTTTTTTACGATGGCGAGTTTGACGCTTTGAAAACAGATGTATTTGCTTTATTGGAGGAACACGTTCGCGAGCGCATTCAAGTTGCAGCTGAATCGTTAATGAAAGACAAAAACGGCCAGTTGGATAAAATCAAAGAATATGCGCGAAAAAAGAGGAAAGTAGAAGAGGAGAAACACAGGAAAAGGTTGCAATTTCTTACGTCTGAGCACCCGGATTTGACCCCGGTTGATGCAGAACTTAACATGCTCAGGGAAAATGCGGACATTGCCGGATTGCACGTTGAATAAAGAAGCGGGGCATCACAAGAGAATGTGATGCCCCGCATTTTTACGTTAACAGATGTGAAACTTCAGGAGTTATCCTCATCTTCATCGTCCTCGTCATCCTCCTCGTCAGACTCTTCGTCCTCATCGTCGTTCTCGTCTTCGCTATCTTCATCAGACTCATTATCATCTTCTTCGTCTTCATCCTCTTGATCGCCATCATCATCTTCATCCTCGGAACGCCCTTCTTCGTCTTCATTCGCATCGTCATCCTCATCCTCGACGCCATCCGGCACTTCCACGCTCGTTTCCGCGGAATCGATGTTGCTTCCATTTTGCATTGCTTCCACCTCAAAGGTGTGCTCACCGGGTTCGGGCCCGGAAAGAATGTATTGTTGATCACTACTGTCAGCAACCTCATTCATGCCGTCTCCGGGATCGTGGCTGACGGAGAACGTGACATCGTCCGCTTCTTCTTCGGGGAAGTCCCAATTAACGATAATTTCCCCATCCTCTTCTTCATAGGTGGCATCAAGTCCCGAAATCGAGCCATCCACCTCATAGGCGTCAGAGGTTTGCTGCGGTTCGTTTCCGCACACAAAAAGTTCGGTGGTAATTTCGCTGTCAGGGGTGTGTTCACTCGGCAATAGCCCGCTGCCGTCCTCCATTTCCGTTTCACAGACAGAATTGGGCTGTGTAAAATCCCCTGTTTCTTCCCCTTCATGGACATGCTCCATAATATGGCGGAAAATATCCTGGGCAATGGACCGTTCTTCTCCGATTAAATAGCCACTTTGACGCGGGTTATGTCCGGTCCATACCGCTGCGGAATAATCGGTTGTGTACCCGTTGAACCAAACGTCGGGTACGCCGCCTTCAGGGACGCCCATTTCTTGTCTTTCGGGTCCGTCGAAATTGGACGTCCCCGTTTTACCGGCCAGGGGCAAGCCTTCCACATTGGCTCGTTGGCCGGTGCCGGAAGCATCTGTGACGACATCTTTAAGCATATCCGAAATCATATAGGCGGTATAATCGTTCATCGCCCGCTCGGATTCAAGAGAAGATTCAATCTCACGGCCATCCCGAAATTCAATTTTACGGATACTGTGGGGTTCATTGTAGACTCCTTCATTGCCGAAGGCTGCATAGGCAGCGGCCATATCCAGACTGGAAATCCCTTCATCAGTACCGCCCAATGCATAGGATTCATGGATGGGATCTTCGTCAAATTCCAGGCCAAGGCCTTCCGCAAATGCTTGAGCGTTTTCCGGCCCGACTTCTTGTAATGCTTTCACGGCCGGAATGTTTAAGGAACGCACAAGCGCTTCACGCATCGAGACATTTCCGCTGTAATTGCCACTGTAATTAGTAAGGGAGCCGCCATTGGAGTATTCATGGGGTTCATCGACAAGTTGCTCGCCCGTAGACCATTGCTGGGAGTCGATGACCGGCCCGTAGTCAAGCACCGGTTTAATGGTAGAGCCTGGCTGGCCGCTGCCTGTGTCGGCATGATTCCAGCCTCTTTGCGCTTCGGCTTCTTCCCGATTGCCTACCATGGCACGTACGGCCCCGGTTTGTGTATCAAGAAGGGAAAAGCCGACTTGAAAGTCTTCATTATCCGGGTATTGCCCAATATACGCATCGGATTGGATCACATCTTCTGCATGTTGCTGGGCATCCGGGTCCAAAGTTGTGTAAATGTCAAAGCCGGCTGCATACAAATCCTCCCCATCAATTCCTTCGATGCTTTCTGCTTCTTCCATCACATGGTTAATAAACGATTGATGAGCGATATTTTCTTCGGCAGGAGTAAAATCAAGCTGGTCTTCCACATCGACAGCTCTTGCTTCGGAAGCCTCCTCGCTTGTAATCAGCTCTTGTTCTTCCATCAGGGAAATGACTAAATCACGCCGTTCTTCGGCGGCTTTCGGATTACTGTTCGGATTGTAATAAGAGGGCCGCCGCGGAATGGCCGCCAATACGGCTGCATCGGCAATGGTCAGCTCGCTTAGATCTTCTTTGTTGAAGTAACGAATGGCAGCCTCGCCAACCCCCCAGGCACTTTCATCAAAATAATTAATGTTTAAGTACATTTCCAAGATCTCATCTTTGGAATATTGTTGTTCCATGCTTAGGGCAAGCCATTGTTCCTGCACTTTTCTTTCAACCGTCTGATCCGCGGACAAAAAAGCTTGTTTAACAAGCTGCTGCGTGATGGTACTCGCGCCCTCGGCACCGAATCCTCCCGTGATATTCGCGGCAATGGCACCGCCGATTCGGCGGACGTCAATGCCCATATGATCGTAGAAGCGATAGTCTTCCACAGCGATAAAGGCATCTTTCAAGTGCTCGGGCATTTCCGAAACTTCTCGGTATGTACGATTTTCCGTCCCTTGTAAGCGCAAAACCTCATTGTCATCTTTATCATAAATGGTCGCGCCTTCCGCGAACACAAGCTCATCGGTATCGAGCGGAGGGGCGTTTGAAATCATCGCTACCGCCGTCGCTGTTCCGCCGATGATGACAACAAGCATAACAATAAGCGCGCTTACGACAACTTTCTTGAAAGCGCCACTTTTCTTTTCTTTCTTGTTACGCGCCGATTCCTGGGCGCGCCGTTTTTCCGTTCTTGTTCGGTGTTCGGACATGGAATACGGTCCCCTCATTTCTCTAAAGCCATTAAACCTAATGCATTTGTCGATATGTGCGCTTTACCAGTTACGCCTTTATTGAAAAAATAACCGATCTACGGCAGGCAAAAAATCAATTGTCGGAATGAAGCCGCTGGATACAGCTATGCTATTTTTGGCAATGACTTGTTTTTGCAATGACTTGCGTGTGCTTGTCTCTTTTAATTGGATAAAAACAGAAGCTTTCATCACAAAAATTTCATCCGTTTCCGCGAAACGGAGGATCAGAAAAGCAAGGCCTTGCTCCTCATCTACATCCGTTAAGTGTTGAAGTTGGTGTTCATGGAAATTTTTAAAAGGAAACGATTGTTTTTGTCTCGTTTCCTTCGCTTCAAAGTCAAGATAAAATCCGCGATAAACGCCATTATAGTCGGTAGTTGAAGCTTGCCGAAAGTAAGCTTCCGTAATTTTCGCCCGGCTTCTTGCCGGATAATCAACATTAACGATTTGGACAGGCGTCGGCTTTTTGTGAATGACAGCCATTTTTTCCCGCCGGTAGTAGGCAATCGATTCGTTAATGTCATCTTCCAAACGCATGCCTCGATTTCCATTGTTTACTGAAGGGGAGGAGGTTCTTTTTTTGGACGTATATAATTTTCCGTTGGGGTATCGAAAACGCAACCGAACTCCCCATCCTTTCCGCAAAAATGTATGGTTTCCAGTCAACATTAAATAATATCATAAATAAAAGAATTATAGAACCACCTTTCGCCCTGTCCATTGAAATGTTAAACTTTTATTGGCAGTAATTTTACAGAAAAGAGGCAGATTATGACGCAGAAGCCTTTAAATATTGGTTTTGGCAACATTGTGCCTTCGGGTCGTATCGTTTCCATTGTGCAAGCGGATTCTGCCCCGACCAAAAGAATGATTCAAGAGGCTCGGGAACGGCAAATGCTCGTCGATGCAACAAACGGGCGCAAGACAAGAAGCATTATCTTGGTCGACAGCGAACATTTAATCTTGTCGGCGATCCACCCGGAAACTGTCGCACAAAGACTGGATGCTTAAGGCGAGGATATGAAGCAAAATAACAGAACCTTTGCCGAATAAGCACCTCTTTTGTCAGGCTTGCAGGTTTCTTTTAAAGAAAAGCGAAACCATGAAACACAAGCGTGAAAAGGAGGGCGTTTAGGATGGCAACATTGGTGAAGACGAAAACCGTGGCTGAAGTATTGCGAGTCGCTCCGAAAACGGTTCAAACGTGGGTGAGGAAGTATCAAATTCCGGTGCAAACGAATGACCGCGGCCATTATTTATATGACCACAAAGCCATTGATCGTTTGCAAAGCGTAAAATCCACCCAAATGCCTGAGGAAAATGAAGGATTCGTCGAGCGGGAGACAAAGCCGCCCTACGGAGAAGCCGAGAAACGAATGGATGACATTTTGCGCAGGTTGGACCACTTGGAACAAATGATTGAACAAAAAGCCGATGAAGTAGTCAGTTTCCAGCTCCTTAAGCATCGGCAAGAATTGGACGAAGTTCAAAGTTCGCTTGCCGTAATGGATGACAATCTAAAACATTTGCAAAACGATAAGGTAGAATCGCAACGAAAGCTCGAAGGTCCGAAGAAAGAGCGTGGAAAATTGGCGAATATGTTTTTATTCTCAAGTTAGTTAGAAGGATGGGTCATGGAAACAGAAATTATTGCCTTGAGCAAGCATTTATCGGAAAAGATGGAAGAGGCAAACCGTTATCGAAAAGCGGTCGACTTAGGCCGGAGTTTTTCGTTTCAAGAGGAAATCGTCCCCTTCGTGGACGATGTGCAGGCCAGGGCCGAGGAATGGCGTTCGAGCGTGCAAACGCTTCTTTCCACACGTGCGATCGGGGTGCTGCACCCTGACCAGGTGGAGCATACGTATGAAAATATGTATGTGATGGCAACGGACTCTTTTCAATCGCATATGCAAGAACAACGCTATCAAGAACGGTTGCAAGCGGTGGCATACATTTTGAATTTGGTCCTCGAAGAATTAGAACCAAAAGAACGATAGCAGGATTCCGGGGGAATTCCGCTATCGTTTTTAAGTGCAACTAAGGCTTTCTAATCCAAATACGCTTAAAATCTGCCGGAACGAAAAATGGAGAAGATGATGAGGCAGAACATGAAAAACGAAATGATAAAGCTGATTTCGATGACGGGGAGCTGCACCAGAAAGGAAGAGGAATCGCCAAACGTTGATCCAACAATTAATCCGACCATAATGATGGAAAACGCAAGCAAGGTTAAACTAAATGAAATTCGGTTGCTGATACGGTCCAGTTTATTCAGAAAGATGTTGAGTTTCGGTACCCGTATCCCGATAGACAGCTCATCATCATTGACCTTATTCAACGCCGTTTTTAATGAGTGGGGCAGTACGAGCAAGGTGTCCCGCTGCTGCTTTGCCTCTTTGAGCCAGTATTTTGACCATGTTTTCGGGTTGATGCGTTCCCGGGCAAGCAACTTCCCGTAAGGCTCCGCGATTTCCACAATGCTTAATTCCGGGTCAAGATCGGAAATAATGCTTTCGATGGTGATTACCGCTTTTGCCAGCAATGTGTATTCTTTGTAAATACGAATTTGAAAGCGTTGTGAAGCGGCAAAAATATCGTTGATGGCTTCCCCGATGCGAACTTCCTCAAACGGACGTTGGTAATATTTGTCCAATAAATGTTCCACTTCATCCGCAAATTCTTCGGAATCCACATCCTCGGGAACATCAGCCAAGTTGTAGACCATGCGTGCAACTTCCTCAGGGTCGCCTTTTGTCATAGCAATCACATAATTAATGAAATCATTCCGCATCGAACGGTTTAGTCGGCCGACTTGTCCGAAATCAAGTAAGCATGCCTGATCTTCGGCGGTAAGCAGTAAATTTCCGGGATGGGGATCGCTATGGAAAAAACCGTCCATAAGCACTTGGTGCAAGAAGGCATCTGCGAGTTCGCGTGCCAATTTGGGGTGGTTTCCGCCTTGCTCATCCCTCCAATGTTTATACTTTACGCCGTCTATAAATGACATAGTGATCATTTTCCCGGTGGAATAGAGCGGATACACGTTCGGGATGCTGACGCGATCGAATTTACGCATATTCACATACATTTTTTCGGTATTGCGAAGTTCTAGCGTATAATCCACTTCATTTCGAATGGCCTCCGCGAATTCGTCGGCAACGTCTTCCAGCCGATAATGTCGCGCCCAATAAAATCGCTGGGACAAAAGGCGGGTAAGATCATGCAAAATATCCAAGTCTTTTTCGATGGTTGCTTTAATATTGGGGCGGGACACTTTCACGGCAACGGTGGTGCCGTCGGGAAGTTGAGCCTTATGTACTTGGCCGATGGAAGCAGCCGCGAGCGGTTCTTCGGAAAATGAAGCAAATGCTTCATGAATAGGCGCTTGCAACTCTTGTTCAACAATCTTTTTCACTTCTGAATACTCAAAAGAGGGCACATCATCCTGAAGTTTCTGCATTTCATCAACAATATAATAGGGAAATAAATCCTGGCGTGTGCTGATCATTTGGCCTAATTTAATAAATGTCGGACCAAGCTCCTCCATCACATTACGAATGCGCTCCCCAATTAATCGGTAATTGGGGTCTTTGGGGTTGGTGGATAGGCGCTTCGGCAACGATAAGACATGGAAAAGGCCGACTTCCTGTAAAATATAACCGAAGCCGTGTCTCGCCAATACGGTGACAATCCTGCGGTAACGATTGGCGTGTTTTAAACCGGTAGAGAGCAATGGACATCTTCCTTTTTTATATGCTCTTAAAGAGGTTGTTCAAAAAGTCCGGAAAGATAAGGGCTTTTGAACATGCATGCAACGTATAAAGAATGACGACCAATGTGTGATCGCCAAGGTTCATAAACAACTGTTGCTATGTCCAGAAACGACTAGGACTGGTTCGCGTCATCATCCGAATCGCGCTGTTTAAGCATGTCTTCCAAACGTTGAATCTTCGTTTCCAACTGCTCAACATCATCGCGAGTGGCAACGCCCATATCTCCGAACATCCCTTTGACACGGTCTTTGGAAGCTTGCGACCACTCTTCCTCTTTTGTTTCCCCTTTGTGAATCAATTCTTCGGCAAACTCTTCCGCTTCACGGGGGTGATGCGTCCTTTTGAGACGAGGTCATCCAAATATGTTTGCACTTTTTCCTTGCCCGCTACAGCAGCGCCTAAACCTAGAAAAAAACCATTTTTTAGCCATTCGTTCATGATCAATCGCTCCTAACTTTATTTTGTTTCTTTTCCCGGAGCAGCGTCAGATTAAACAACGCAAGAAAGGCTTGCTTTATGTTTCAGTCATTATCTTTAAACATCGAGACGATGAAATAAACAATCGTTACCGAGGCCAGGACGTAGATGCTGTTAACAAGGAACGGTTCAGCATCATGAGGGGTAGTCGCTACATTCCCATGGGCAATGTTTGTTGGAACAACGGCGAGCACCATGGCCATAAGCCCGATGATGAATTTTGTTTTCATGGTAGATCCTCCTTCTATGGCTATGCAATCACATTCATTATAGAAGTTTGTAAGCATTTTAGCAATTCCCGACAGAAAAATACTTGGCCGATGATTCGGGTTCCCGTTGCCAAAGGGAGATCCCTGGATTAATGTGTCACAAGAAAAGCCCTTTCATTCATTCTTTGGAGAAAAGGGGGTTCACGCTAACTAGCCCTGATGGCAGAAGGGTTATTTTCATGCAAAAAATTACTGCTATACATGGAAAAACAGGCAATAAATATGTTATGTTAAATGGATGATAAATTCGTTAATAAAAGGCGGTTACGTATGATGACACGAAAGGAAACGACCACGAGTCCATTACAGATTGAAGATATCATTATCGCTTACCAAACGTTAAAAGATATCGTAAAACACACTCCGTTGCAAAAAGATGAAGTTTTATCGGATCGCTACGATGCGAATATTTATTTAAAGCGCGAGGATCTGCAGCTTGTTCGCTCATTTAAGTTGCGGGGTGCTTACTATTTAATGAAAACCCTGTCCAGTGAACAAATGGAAAACGGCGTTGTATGCGCGAGCGCCGGCAATCATGCACAGGGAGTGGCATACGCTTGCCGGGCGTTGAAAGTTCCTGGGAGAATTTTCATGCCGACGACGACACCACGCCAAAAGAGAGACCAGGTAAAACAATTCGGCAAAGATCATATTGAAGTCGTCATCACCGGCGATACGTTTGATGACTCTTACGCGGAAGCCATTAGCTACCAAGAAGCAAATGATATGGCATTTATCCATCCCTTTGACAATGAAAAGACGATTGCCGGACAAGGAACGGTCGGAATGGAGATTATGAATGACATTGATGAAAACATCGATTATTTGTTTTCGTCCATCGGCGGGGGAGGACTGATCTCGGGAGTAAGCACATATGTCAAATCGATCAGTCCGAGCACGAAAATTATCGGTGTTGAGCCGGGGGGCGCCCCTTCCATGAAAAATTCCCTCGCGAAGAACGAGGTCGTTGCCTTGCAGGAAATGGACAAATTTGTGGATGGGGCAGCGGTCAAGCAAGTCGGAAATACTACGTACGAAATTTGCCGCCGGCTCCTGGACGATATTGTTCTAGCTCCGGAAGGGAAAATTTGCACGACGATTCTGGAATTGTACAATCAACACGCCATCGTCGCCGAGCCGGCAGGAGCGATGCCGATCTCCGCGTTGGATTTTTACAAGGACGAGATCAAAGGAAAGACGGTTGTTTGCGTTGTGAGCGGGGGAAACAATGATATTGGCCGTATGGCGGAAATGCGGGAACGTTCCATGGTATACGAAGGACTTCAACATTACTTTATTATCAACTTCCCACAACGGGCAGGAGCATTGCGGGAATTTTTGAATGATGTGCTTGGTCCCGATGATGATATCACCCGCTTTGATTACACGAAGAAAAACAACAAGTCGATTGCGCCTGCGCTCGTAGGGATTGAATTAAACGACGCGAATGATTACCCGGTCTTGATGGAACGGATGCGCGCCGAAGGCTTTATCGTTGATGAAATCTCCGCGGACGATAATATGTTTAATTTTGTTCTTTAGGAGGAGGGACGAGATGATCGTAAGAGATGATGGACATCATTTGGTATGTATTCACCAGGATGAACACGCGAGGTTAAGCGCTGCTTGTTATCGAGAATGGGCAGATCCAATCATTGAAAAAAAGATTTGGAACGAAAGATTGCACACGGCCATTGTCGAGCACGATCGGGCTTGGATCCCTCTGGACACCCATCCGATATGGAATGAGGAGGAAGGAAGACCGTATGATTTCACGAATTATCCCGAGCGCGAAAAAATCGCGGCCTACCAAACGGGGATTAATGAAACGGAAATGATGGACGAATGGGCAGGACTGCTTGTAAGCCGTCATCTGCATTCCTTTTTTGCCCAGATCAGGACAGATGCTGCGGAGGCGTTTAAAGCGGAGGAACAAAAACGCTGGGAACGTTTGCGAGGGGAAGAGGAAAGCGACGATGAAAAAAGAGCGCTCGCGGTTTTGAAAATGTGCGACGAACTTTCGCTATTTGCTTGCATGAATCATCCAGGCGCCAGGAAAGAAGAAGAAGTACCTTGGTTTCGGGATGGCTTTTCGATGCGCTTTGACTTTTTGAACCGGCAAAACGTGATGCCCTCATGGAAAAACGAAGAAGAAATTGTACTGACTCCTGCACCACTAGGGGATAAAGTGCAATTCCCATTGAAGTTGAGACGGGTTTCCAAGGAAAGCATTCGGGATGATGGGTGGAAAATCGCGTATGACAGCACGCCGATAGCCACACAGGTAGTCACGTTCTTAACGACAAGTTAAAAAAGCAGCGCAGGGCGCATGATACAAAAGGAACAATTCGGCCTCCATGGCGACCATAAAAGACAAGTCCTCCGCTTTTTTAGTAGGCAAGAAAGTTGATTTATACTTTCTTGCCTACATAAGTGCAACTAAGGCTTTGATTCGTGTGCTGAAGGTTCCCCGTACACCCATTACGATCAACTGATTTCAAGCATCCGTATCCTATTGGTATGGGTGTTTTTTCATACTGTAAGATACAAGCTTCATTTTATTTGTTGGGCCGCGCGTCATCATGTAAAATGAAAGAGGCATGATCGGAGAGGAAAGGTGAAACATTTTTGTTAACGGAAATAAGCGCGTCCGAATGGAAAAAAATTGAACCCATTAATTATACGGCTTTGCTAATCACATCGCCTTTTTGCGCAACATGCTCGCTTGCGGAAAAAATGGCGGAAGAGGCGATGAACATTGAAGGGCAAACGGATATTTATAAATTAAACTTGCAACTCGCGCCGGAGTTTGCCCGGGAGCACAAAATTCAATCCGTGCCGATGCTATTGCTTTTTTATCGGCAAACACTCGTAGGGCGTTTATCTCCCATAAAAAATCCCGCGAATATCTTGCATTTTCTTGCTGCCTATAACAATAATTAGGAGGGCAAAAGCATGAAACAAGCACCAGCTTTTTCTGTGTACGATCCATACTTGGAAAAAGAAATGACAAATGACACATACAAAGGAAGACGTCTCGTACTAACTTTTTGGACATCGTGGTGCCCGGACTCGCACCGTGATTTGCAAAGGAAAGAGGCGCTGTACGCTCAAACCGGCAATAATGCCTTCGATATGCTGAACATTAATGTGACGGGACGCGAGCGCGCAAATCAAGCCGGCCGAAAGTATGCGCGTGCACACGAGATGAAAATTCCAATGGCCGAAGACCAAGGAACGGATACGTACGAAAGGTATCAGTGCCAAGGGGTGCCGACGACAGTTTTTATTACACCGGACGGCAAAATTGCCGAACAATTTGGCGATAAAACTCCTTTTGAGGAAATCATGAAGCATTTGCCCTCTTTTCTCGATGAGACTTCGAATCGAAAAGAGACAGGAAAAGGAGGAGAATAGCATGAAAATTACCGGAATTGAACCAACCCCGAGTCCCAACACGATGAAACTAACGTTGGATGAACACTTGCCCGGAGGCAAAAGCGGCAATTACACGAAAGACAACAAAGCGGACGCGCCCCGGCAAATTCAACAATTGTTTGAGGTTGAGGGCATTAAAGGCGTCTATCACGTTGCTGATTTTATCGCTTTGGAACGAGAGCCAAAGGCAGGTTGGGAACAAGTGCTTGCAGAAGCACGAAAAGTATTTGGAGAAGAAGGGGCCGAGGCCGGTGAACAACCTGTAGCCGGCGGGGATCACTTTGGGGAAATCCAAATTCAAGTGCAAACATTCAAAAGCATCCCCATGCAATTAAAACTTGTGACGGCCGAAGAAGAAAAACGAGTGGGACTGCCTTCCCGTTTTACGGAAGCGGCATTTGCGGCTGCCGGTGAACAGGAAAACATCGTTTTTGAGCGAAAGTGGGAAGAACGAAGCGCTCGATACGGAAATGACCTGGAATCGATTGGAAATGAAGTGGCGGAAGAAATCGCGGCCGCTTACAGCCAGGAAAGGCTCGATCAACTCGTTAAATGGGGGGACCCCCACCAGGAAGATCCGGCTGAACGCCCAAAGCCATTAAAAGTAACGAAGGAGATGTTGCAAGACCCCGATTGGAGAAATCGTTTTGCGGCTCTAGATCAAATGGATCCCGGCGAAGACGACCTCCCCGTATTGGATATGGCGCTGGATGATCAAAAACAATCGGTGCGAAGGCTTGCCACAACGTTGATCGGCATGATTGAAACAAAAGCGACGCTCCCTTATCTCTATAAAGCGCTAAAAGATAAATCCGTAACCGTGCGGCGTACAGCCGGAGATGCGTTTTCCGACCTCGGGGATCCCGAGGCGATGGAAGCGGTGATGGAAAGTTTGAAGGACAAGAGTAAGCTCGTGCGTTGGAGAGCAGCCATGTTTCTTTATGAAGTCGGCGATGAGCGGGCGATTGCTCCGTTGAAAGAAGCGATCGGCGATCCCGAATTTGAAGTTGATATGCAAATGCAGATGGCCCTCGAACGCATTGAAGGCGGGGAAGAAGCAAAAGGCTCCGTGTGGAAACAGATGACGGAATCGGTACGAGCCGACCGTAAAGAAAAGGATGGACTGCGATGACCCGTGAAGAACTAGTACAGGCGTTAGAAGCAAAAGGGCTGGACGAAGTTATGGAACTCATTGAGGAAGCGGATAACGGAGAGATGGATGAGCTCGAACTTCTTCCTTCGTTAGGCTTGTTGCAAGACCGGCAATTAAATGACGCCGTCCTGCAATACCTGGAGGCCAAAGGGGTCGCCATTATATATGCCGGCGAAACGGATGAGTAGGTTTATACATTTCGGCGAAAGGGAGCGAATGGCACCGGCATTTCGATGATAAAAAGATTGAGTTATGATAGCAGCTGAAAAAGGAGCTAACACAATGAGGGAAGCACCTGCAAAGCGCCTTTCCAAAAAAGCTTTGCCCGTTTGGCGGATCACGGGGTTTTTGGAGAGTTTGTTTTATTTAATTTTTCCGATTGGATACGGCATCCTGTTGGTTCTATTTGACTGGCCGTTATGGGTTTTATACGTGTTGATCCTTCTCTGGATTGCCGTTGCTTTATTGCAAAGCTTGCTCGTACCGGCCATTCGTTGGCGAAGGTGGCGTTACGAAGTATATGAAGAAGAAATTGATCTGCAGTACGGGGTGTTCATTATTCGACGAACATTAATACCGATGATTCGAGTACAGCATGTGGATACGGAGCAAGGACCGATTTATCGCCATTATAATCTTGCAGCTGTATCCATATCGACAGCCGCTACCGTTCATCAAATACCTGCGCTCACGGAAGAAACCGCTTCCGACCTCCGGGATCAAATTGCCGATTTAGCGCAAACGGCGGATAACGATGACTGACGGGAAGCGCTTGCACGGCGCCACTGTAGTCATTATGCTTTTAACCCGCCTACGTGACTTTATTATTCCGATCATTATCGCGTTTTTTATCGGCAGTACAGGTGGAGGCATTGGACTGTTTGCCATGATCGCGTTACCGTTATTGTTGGTGTTTTTCGGCATTTACAGCTTTTTATATTGGTGGACGTATTGGTATCGGGTGGAAGATCAGGAGCTTCACGTTAAACAAGGGATTATCGTCAAAAAGCATCGGTATATCCAAAGAAAACGCGTGCAAAGTTTTGATATGTCAGCCGGTATTTTGCAGCGAATGTTTGGGCTGGTGAAGGTGCAAATTGAAACGGCGGGCGGAGGAAGCGAACCGGATGTGCATCTGATTGCCCTCGACCGTGCCGAAGCGAAACGGTTAAGGCAGAATTTATTGGCAAAGCCTGCTGCTCCCGCGGAAGATGAGGAAGTTGATCCTTCGGAGATGACGGAAGGGGAGGAAGCTGAAGAGCTTGAACCGGAGATTGAAGCTTCCTGGGCATTGGGCTTTAAGCATTTGCTGTTTGCCGGGATGACTTCAGGCGGGGTAGGGCTTGTCCTCTCGGCTGTATTGGCCTTGTTTTCCCAAGTGGATGTTTTGCTGCCTGAAGCTTTTTATGAAACGACCATCGGTTTTGTCCTGTCATCGACGATCACGTTTTTATTGATCGCGATTTTTCTGATTGCCTTTTTTGCATGGTTGATTTCCATTGCAATAACGATCGTGAAATACGGACAATTTACCGTCGTTAAGCGTGGCAATGATCTGGTCATTTCCAGGGGATTACTGGAAAGGAAACAGTTAACGCTAAAAGTTCATCGAATTACCGCCGTGCGTTTTGTCACGGGGATCTTGCGCCAGCCGTTTGGGTTTACGACGATCTATGTGGAAAGCAAAGGGGGCGGAAGCGCGGATGAACAACAATCAACCATTCTCGTTCCCCTCGTCAACCGCCGGAAGGCTAACGATGTATTGGGAAAATTTTTGCCGGAATTCGTGGTGGATGATGATGTAGGAATCAAGCCTTTGCCAAGGAGAGCTCTATTCCGTTATATTATTCGCGCGATCGTTCCGATTGTGCTTGTGGTAATCCCGTTGAGCATTGTACTGCCGTTTGGCGCCTATGCTTTGCTGCTCATTCTTTTAGGGATCTTTCTTGGATGGTTGAGGCATCGAAACGGCGGGTTCAATGTGAGCGGCGATTACCTTATTCTGCAATGGCGTTTGTTTAATTTGAATCGGGCGGTGCTCCCCCGAAAACGCATTCAGGCAGCGGATGTTACCCAGTCTCCGTTGCAAAGATGGCGCAGACTGTCTACGTATTCCGTATCCATTTTATCAAGTATGTCAGGGAAAAGTTTTGAAATCCGTGATATTACGGCCGGAAGGGGAGAAGATCTACTCGCTTGGTACTCCAAAGAAGTGGATAATCCTAATTTTTCAAGGGAAGAAGAAAAAGATAAATCTCCCATTTAATGCATTTCGGGGTGTCATGACTTTCGTTCATGACACCCCGAAAAACGTTTATCACTTAGATGTTTGCATGTTTGTATACGTGATGACTTGGCGTTCGTTGCGCTCGGATGTGCTTTCAAAACGATCGTATATATAATCATCGCGATCGCTATGGAGGATCCGTTCAAATCGGTGTTGGATAATGAGGAACTCATCATTTTTTTGGAAGCTCATGAAGTTAACGCCTTGAAAATGCTGATCCTCTTCCGATTGAAGCAATTGGCGCAATAGCGAGTTGTGGCATTGCACCATATGTTTGCGTTGAAAGCCGTAATAATGCAACAACCGTGCCAATGATTTTTTGGAAGGTGTTTCCAATTCATTAAGAAGGATCTGAAAAGGCTCGAACTGTTCTTTGTGAATGCGGATCATATCTTTAGGCTGCAGGCGGACTTTTCGGTCTGTGGCGGTTTTAAATACCCACTGGCGTTCATGGACAATTTTGGTCCATTGATTTTGAGCGGAATCAAACCAATCCATCTCAAATGGACAGCCATCCAACAGCATTTTTTCGTTTTGCGATTGCTCCTTTAAAACGATTTCCCCATCTTCCTCCGTGAGATGAAAATACAAGTACGGGTCTTCCGATCTTCCCCGTTTATTCCCCAGTTCAAGACGCATATCCTGCAATTGTTGCTTTTCATCTTCAAGCTCACGAATGGATGTGTTTGTTTCTTTTTCCAATGCCCGAATGGCATACAAAAGCGAAGCGCGGTAAGATCGTCTGAATGTACCCGTAAAAGGCTTTATTTTTGTGCCGGCAAGTTTCACCTCTTCTCCTTCGCCATATGGAAGGCGAGAGGCAATGTGGGCGCTTTGTACGGAGTGAATGCCGGTCATTCGCACTGTGCCTTGCCACGTTTTGTTGTCCGGCGCATCAATCTCCAGCAATTGTCCATAATAAACACAATCCGGTTGGGCGTGTACCAAAACGGTAGATCCCTTATATTCCAATGCTTCTTTCCGATTCATAGAGATACCCTCACTTTTAACTCAATAACCTGTATGTCATTATATAGGGATCGACAATATTCAGCAATCATAGCGAGCTTCTCAAAGCCTGCCTTTTTCATGTGCTTGATACAAACCGAGGGCGGAGACGTGACAGTCCATTTTTATCGCTTCCCAGGCAGGATTTTTCTCGTCTTGATCGCTGTATGCATCATACACGGATTGATATAACCGCTGGCTTAACGTTCCGCTTCCTCCTTGTTCAGAGGCGACTTCTTTTGTAAGGCTTATCCATTTTTCCAACCACTCGGAAGTGGATCGGAAAATGTCGGCGATTTCGTCGCTTCCCCCGAAATGACCAAAATAAATCGTCGTCGGCTGCAATGCTTCAATACGCTTCCAGGATTCTTTCATGCTTGCGGTATCAAATTGCGGCGGAGAAGTGGTGGGGAGCACGAGCGGTTTTTCATGACCAAACCCCCGATAAAGAATCCCGACTGCATCCCCGGTGAAAAGGGCATTCGTGCGCTCGTCAAGAATGGACATATGGTGGAACGCGTGCCCGGGTGTGTCAAAAAATGCCAGCGCGCGGTTCTTTCCAATATGCAAACGGTCCCCATCATTACAGATGTTTACCTGCGCTTCGGGGACAGGGATAACGGGATCGAATAAATCATCAAAACTCGAACCGTACACCAGTTTTGCCCCTTCGATCAGTTTTTCCGGGTGAACGAGATGTTTCTTGCCCGATGGATGAACGTGAACAGTAGCGTTAGGTGTTTCTTTCAGCAACTGCCCGCAGCCGCCTGAGTGGTCAAGGTGAATATGGGTGACGATAATATGGCGTACATCTGCAAGAGAGCGTCCCAGTTGCTCCAATCCGGCATTGATCTGTGGATAGGAGAGGCTGGGACCGGTTTCTATAATCGTTAATGCTTCGGTATCGAGGACATAAATGCCTGTGCGCTCGGGCAAATGAAGATCATAGCCATCTATCATATACGTATCGGTATCCAGTTTTTCGACTTTTGCCTCCATTGAACATGCCCCTTTCTCATTCTTTATTATCTGGGTATCGTTTCTCGTTTAATTTCAGCAAGTACTCAAAGCGGTCATTTTTTGCGCGGTCTTCTTGCTCTTGTAACCGTTGCAAAGTAAGTTCCATTTTCGTCAGTGCTTCGTAAACGCGGGACATTTGTGTTGATTGCGCTTCTTCGTCCAACCCCCGGTAGGCTTTCAGCAATTCGGGAATATCTTCATCAATCATCCGTTTGATTTGGTAGCGGTCCTCCACCGAAAAAAGATGAAGGGCTGGGGTGAGCGCGGTTATTTCTTCCAGCAGTTGCTGCAGCCGATTGGAAAGCGCTTGCGGAAGTTCGGAATTTTGCCTGTACAGTTCCCTTATTGCCTTTTCATAGCTTGATTGTTCGATTTGTTCGTCTTTGCCGGGAGAGACCTCCTCCGTTGCCGATTGTGCATTTGCCACCGCTGTAGGCGCATGGCCTTCCAGCGCTGCATCCAACTGGATGAATTTTTCAAGAAGCCCTTGGAAAAAAGGCGATTTTTGAATGCTGCGCACGTGTGATTTCCCGTTTTTCATGTAATAGACGAGCCCTTCTTTCAGCGGTTTTTTCTGGGGTTTATACGTCTGCTGGCGGGCAAAAGTCATCACTACGCGCTTTTTTATGGCGGACGGCGAGAGGTGGGTGTCAAAACTCATCAATTTTAACCGCTTTTGGCTCACTTTCAGCTTTAATTTGAAAGTGCGGCCATTTTTTTTAAATACTTGTGTTCCTTTCAGCGGTCCTTTTTCGAGCGCGTGTGTGATGATTTTATCAATGACGGCCTCGCTTTCCTTTATGAGGGAGAGGCCGTTAGGGTCGGAAAAGATGTGATCATCAACGGAACGCAACCGCTCTGGCAGAAAAAATTCTTGTATCGATGTTGTGAGCCAATCTTTCACCACCATCATCACCTTTTCCTTATTCCGGTAGTTTCTTCCGCACGTCTTCGTTTAATTTTTCAAGCTCGGCAATAAAGGCTTTGCCTGATTTTACAATGCGTTCATTGGATTGTTCGGTTATATCAATCGCCGCCTGCACATCTTCATAGGCTTCGCGGAACGATTCAATGGCGACAGCGGGTTCTTCAAGGGTTTTTAATGTTTCTTCGGTATTGGTGCGCAATGTTTTTGCATTGCTTAAAATCATGTCTTCGGTCGCCTGATTGACATTTTGAACGGCATCAATGACATTTTTCTGATTGCCGAGGGCAAGTTGAATGGAAGCGGTCACGGTAATGACATTTTTTGTCATCGTGATCGCGTTGAAAATGGCTTCCTCCAACTTTTCGTTGTTTTCTTTTATAAGATCGACGGAAGCGAGCGATTGTTGCAATACCATGATCGCCTGGGACATGTTTTGGATGCGGGTGACGACTTTTTGTTGCCCTTTTTGCAAAGGGACGGGGTTATCGCGCCATTCATCGGCCGTCATTTCCGCTTCCAGCATTTCATTTAATTGTTTGCCCGTTTCGATTTGTTGTTCCAAATTTTGAATGCGTGCGTTAGCGGTTTCGCGCAATTGATCCAGCATGAGATTGTCGGCTTGGAGTTTATCTTTGCCGGCAAGCAAAGATTCAATAATGTTCTCCACTTGTCCTTCAACCGTTTTATACTTCTTCGCATATTGCTCGACCGGATCCCTGCGGATTAACTTGTTCAATGTTTTTTGCAAGCGGCCTTCTTTTAGGTGTTCGGGTTCGAGACTGGACACTTTTTCGCGCAAATCGTACAAACGCTCCGGAAGCTCGTTGTTTTTTTGTTCCAACATCTCTCCGACCGGCCGTTTTAATGCTTCCAACGATTCGCCGGCTTGTTTTTGTTCATGTTCTCCCAGGTTGCCGAGTTCGTTCACTAAAGCTGTGGCGTCATCACTTTCTTTAAACTTTTCCATATAGCTTTTAGCAGCTTCCTCTGCTTTTGACTGTTCTTCTTCAGGGAGCTGCGTTTCTATTTCTTCATTTTCCTGATTTTTGTCTTCGGACATGCATTGCTTCTCCCCTTTACGCAAAATATGCTATATCCATTGTATCATTTTAAGACGGTCTCGTCGTTACATACCCGTTTGATTGCACTTGAACAGCTGTGGCTAAAAGCAAGTGTGAAAAAATCTGAGAAATTTTTTTCTGTCATGGCCTTCCCTTAAGCGCTTACAACGCTTTTCAAGTGATAAAAAAAGATTGCCGAAGGTTCAGACTAGTGATAAACTCTTTCTTACCCAAAAATGAAAGAGGTGAAAACACCATGCTGAATCAAAACGTAAAGAATCCCGGTCTTTATCGATCGGATTTTGAACACGACAATTGTGGGATTGGCTTTCTGGCCAATATGAAGGGAACCCCTTCTTATACAATTGTCCGCAGTGCTTTGGATTTGCTGTGTAACTTGGAGCACCGCGGAGGGGCAGGTGCCGAGGAAAATTCCGGTGATGGGGCAGGGATCCTCTTGCAAATCCCCCACGAATTGTTTGAAACGGAGGCGGAAAAAGAAGGATTTTCTCTTCCGGCTGCCGGGGGATATGGCGTCGGCATGATGTTTTTGCCTATGGACAAAGAAAAACGAGATATTTGCAAAACCATGCTCAAGAACATTTGCGCCGAAGAAGGCGCGGAAGTGCTTGGGTTTAGAAGTGTGCCGGTGAATGAAGATGGCATTGGTGACATCGCCCTCGGGGCTCGCCCGTTTATTGAGCAAGTGTTTATCCGGGCCAACGGTTACAGCGATGTCGATTTGGAAAGAAAACTGTATGTGCTCCGAAAACGCGCGGAAAGGGAAGTCCCCGCGTGGCTTGGGAATGAAGAACCTTTTTATTTTGCAAGCTTGTCCACGAATACGATCGTTTATAAAGGCATGCTGACGACGGAACAATTGGGCAGTTTCTATGTTGATTTGCAAAAAAAGACCTTCAAAAGCACGATTGCGCTCGTTCACTCCCGTTTTAGCACGAATACGTTTCCCAGTTGGGAGCGCGCCCATCCGAACCGTTATTTAATGCACAATGGAGAAATTAACACGATCAAAGGGAATGTGAACTGGATGCACGCTCGTGAATCTGTCTTTCATTCCCGGGCGTTTGGAGACGACTTGCAAAAAGCCAAGCCGATTATCGATGGCGGCGGCAGCGATTCGTCCATGTTTGACAATGCATTTGAATTTTTAACGTTATCCGGGCGCTCCATGGCGCATACAGCGATGATGATGATTCCCGAGCCATGGCAAAATGCGTATGGAATGAGTGAAGCGAAACGCGCGTTTTATCAATTCCATAGTTGTTTAATGGAACCATGGGATGGACCGACGGCGATTGTTTTTACCGATGGCAATCAGGTTGGTGCAAGTTTGGACCGTAATGGTCTGCGGCCGTCCAGGTACATCGTTACGGAAGATGATATTGTCGTCATGTCCTCGGAAGTAGGGGTTTTGCCGGTAGCGCCGGAGAAAATTGTTAAGAAAAGCCGTTTGTATCCCGGACAAATGCTTATCGTCGATCCGGACGAAGGGCGTATTCTTCCGGATGAGGAAGTGAAAAGGGATATCGTTGATGAAAAACCATACAAACAGTGGATCAAGGAGCAAATGCTCACGCTTGATGACATTCGCGAGCACGCTGGTGATCGAACGGAAAACGAGCAACCACTTCGAGTGCAACAATCGATGTATGGGTATACCGATGAAGAGATTACGAAACAATTGCTGCCGATGGTGAAAGAGGGGACAGATCCGGTTGGCTCCATGGGGTATGACAACCCGCTTGCCGTTTTGGCGGAGAAACCGCAGCTTTTATACAATTATTTTAAGCAGCAGTTTGCGCAAGTGACCAATCCCCCAATTGATGTCATTCGGGAAGAGACGGTGGCGGCTGTAGGCACAACCATTGGCCGTGAAGGGGATTTGTTGCACCCGGGGCCGGAAAATGCGCGTCACATTTATTTGGATACTCCGATCGTTTCCGATGAAGAAATGGCCAAGTTGCGCGCGTGCGATGAAAAAGGGCTTCGGGCAGCGACATTGGCGATGGTGTTTTCGGCAACGGACGGCGCTGAAAGCATGAACGGGGCATTGGAACGCTTATTTTCGGAAGCGGATCAAGCCATCGAACGCGGCGCGACATTGCTCGTGTTAAGTGACCGCGATCTTTCATCGGAGTGGGTGCCGATGCCGGCACTGCTGGCGGTATCCGGATTGCACCATTACCTCATTCGCAACGGGAAACGCACGCAAGTGAGCATCCTTGTAGAGTCCGGTGAACCGAGAGAAGTGCATCATCATTGCTTATTGCTCGGATACGGAGCTGAAGCGATCAACCCATACCTCGTCTATCAAACGTTGGGTGAATCGACCGAAAACGGTGAACTCTTGGAGTATTCATATATTGAAACGGTAAAACGTTACATTAAAACCGCAACAAAAGGAATCATGAAGGTTCTTTCAAAAATGGGAATTTCCACGATTCAAAGTTATCGGGGAGCACAGATTTTTGAAGCTGTCGGAATCGATGAAACAGTGATCGACCGCCATTTTACGTGGACGGATTCCCGGATAAGCGGCATTGGTTTACCAACGATTGCTACCGAATCGCTTCAGCGTCATCGCCGGGCATTTGAGCTTCTTCAATTTGATGAACTGGTTCTTGAGCCCGGGGATGACCATCAATGGCGCCGCAATGGGGAAGAGCACCAGTATAATCCCCATACGATTCATATGCTGCAGCAAGCGTGCCGCACCAATGATCAAGAAATGTTCAGAAACTACAGTCGTTCGATCGATGAACAAAGCGACCGGCAAACGACACTGCGGGGGCTGCTAGCGCTGAAAAACGACCGGCCTTCCGTCCCCCTCGAAGAGGTCGAACCTGTGGAGGAGATTTTTAAACGTTTCAAAACGGGGGCCATGTCTTTCGGGTCCATATCCAAAGAAGCCCATGAGACTTTGGCAATCGCCATGAACCGTATTGGAGGAAAATCCAACACCGGGGAAGGCGGGGAAGATCCCGACCGATTTTCGAGGGATGAGAACGGAGATATTCGCCGCAGTGCAATTAAACAAGTTGCTTCGGGCCGCTTTGGGGTAACAAGCCATTATTTGGTGAATGCCGATGAAATTCAAATCAAAATTGCGCAAGGGGCAAAACCCGGAGAAGGGGGACAACTTCCGGGCGAGAAAGTGTATCCATGGATCGCGACTGTTCGTGGCACGACCGCCGGAGTTGGATTGATTTCCCCGCCTCCGCACCATGATATTTACTCGATTGAAGATTTGGCGCAATTGATTCATGACCTTAAGCATGCGAACCCTAATGCCAACATTAGTGTGAAACTCGTCTCCGGTACCGGAGTGGGTACGATCGCGGCCGGCGTGGCAAAAGGGCGCGCGGATGGAATCGTCATCAGCGGATATGACGGTGGTACAGGCGCCGCCGCCCGCACGTCCATCAAGCACACCGGGCTGCCTTGGGAAATCGGTTTGGCCGATGCGCATCAAACGTTGGTGATGAACGGATTAAGAAATCGTATTCGGCTTGAGACCGATGGCAAACTGATGACAGGTAAAGATGTTATTTCCGCTGCGCTTTTAGGCGCTGAGGAATACGCATTCTCGACAGCGCCGCTCGTGGTCATCGGCTGTGTCATGATGCGCGTTTGCCATATTGATACATGTCCGGTCGGAATCGCGACACAAAATCCTGAACTGAGAAAAAAATTCGGTGGATCCGCGGACCAGGTCGTGCGTTTTATGACATTTATAGCCGAAGAAACGCGAGAAGTGATGGCATCACTCGGTTTCACGAAACTCGACGACTTGATCGGACGTACGGATCTTTTGGAACAAAAAGAAGCGGTTAGGAACCCGAAAGCCAAACAAGTGAATTTGCAATCTCTTTTATATCGGCCAAAGGCAAACGATCAAGCAGCCCATGTAGGCAGCGGCAATCAACAGCATCTTGTAGACTCGTCATTAGATAGAAAAGTATTGATGGAGAAATGCCGGCCGGCGTTGGAACATCGACAGCCTGTGCAAGCTTCCTTTGCCATTTGGAGCATCAACCGCGCGGTCGGCACTGTTCTGGGAAGTTCCATCTCCAAAAAATACGGCGCTGACGGTTTGCCTGAAGATACGGTCGATCTGACTTTTTCCGGATCAGCCGGGCAAAGTTTTGGCAGCTTTATTCCGAAAGGGATGACGCTTCGGTTGCTCGGAGATGCCAATGATTATATTGGAAAAGGGCTTTCCGGCGGTAAAATCACCGCGGCACCACACGAGGATGCGCAGATCGATGCCGAGGACAACATCATTGTCGGAAACACCGCTTTTTACGGCGCGACAGCCGGAAAGGCTTATATCTCGGGAATCGCAGGCGAGCGTTTTTGCGTACGAAACAGCGGTGCAGACGTGGTCGTGGAAGGTGTAGGCGACCATGCCCTTGAATATATGACCGGCGGACGCGTGGTCGTCCTCGGGGCAACCGGCAAGAATTTTGCAGCGGGGATGTCAGGCGGAGAAGCATTTGTCTATAACCCCGATAACATTTTTGCTTCCTATTGCAATCGGGAATTGGTAGAAATTGAACGCGTGAGTGAAGACGATGCCGAAGGATTGTACACGATGATCCGTGACCATGTAGGTTATACGAACAGCGATTTAGGCTCACGTATTTTGGCGGATTGGAAAGTTGCCATCACGCAATTTGTAAAAGTTATTCCAAGCAATTACCGCAAAATGCTGCAAGCGATTGATGCGTTGATGCAGGAAGGGTTATCGGAAGAAGAAGCGATCATGACGACGTTTGATAAAAGCAAACGGAAACAATTGAATGAACAAAAATAGACGAGGAGGGATATCTTGGGTCATCCAACCGGATTTATGGACATTAAACGTAAAAATCCCCCGAAAAGGGATCCAGGCGAGAGAGTGAACGATTGGAAAGAATACCAATTGACGCCTCCGGAAGCGGAGGTGCAGGAGCAAGCCGCGCGCTGTATGGACTGCGGCATTCCCTTTTGCCAAGCAGGTACGAATATGCCGGGATCTGATGAAATTGGCTGCCCGGTGTACAACCTCATCCCGGAGTGGAACGACCTCGTGTATAGAGGCCAGTGGAAAGAAGCGCTTGCGCGTTTGCATAAAACGAATAATTTTCCGGAGTTTACCGGGAGGGTATGCCCCGCTCCTTGTGAAGGCTCTTGCACGGTCGCCATTGACGCCGAACCGGTGACGATTAAATCAGTCGAGCTGCAAATTGTGGAAAAAGGTTTTAGAGAAGGTTGGATAACGGCGAAGCAACCGCTTCGCCGTACCGGCAAAAAAGTGGCGGTTATTGGTTCCGGTCCGGCCGGTTTGGCGGCAGCCGCCCAGCTAAACCGAGCCGGTCACGAAGTGACCGTCTATGAAAAAGAAGATCGGATCGGCGGGTTGCTCACCTATGGCATTCCGGATGTGAAATTGCCATATGAAACCGTCATGCGACGGATTCATCTGCTTGAGGAAGAGGGCGTAACATTTAAAACCGGCGTTGATATCGGCACATCGCTTCGCTGGGACGAATTGCGACAATTCGTGGATGGTGTGGTTCTCTGTACCGGAGCCCAAGTTCCGAGGGGGTGGAAGATGTACCGGGGCATCACGCAACCGGCGTTGAATACGCCATGAATTTTTTGACGCAAAATACGAAAGCATTGCTGAATCCAAGTCTACGTAACGATGATTATATTTCGGCCAAGGATAAAGATGTCATTGTGATCGGAGGGGGCGATACCGGGGTGGACTGTATCACGACATCTGTTCGCCACGGCGCAAAATCGATCACCCAGTTTGACATTAACACGAAAAAAGATGAAGTGCGCGGGGAAGAAGATGCATGGCCGCTGTTCCCGATGACGTACAAACAGGAAGAGGGCCAAAAAGAAGCCGAGGCCGTTTATGGTGAAGATCCTCGCGCTTACCAGTGGCTAACGACCGAGTTTCTCACTGACGGCGACGGTAATCTGACAGGATTAAAAGCTGTGCAGGCAGATACCGTTTATGAAAAAGGGAAGAGAGTAAGAAAGCCGATTCCCGGTACGGAACGGATCTGGAAAGCGGATCTCGTATTGCTCGCGATCGGCTTTACAGGGCCTGAACGGGACCTTCTCGAACAGATGGGTGTAAACACGACAAAACGAGGCGCGGTCGACGCGGAGTATGGTGATTACGTAACAAACCAAACCGCTGTCTTCGCGGCAGGGGATAATCGCCGCGGCCAGAGTCTCGTCGTTTGGGCCATTCATGAAGGACGGGAAGCCGCGAGGGAGTGCGACCGTTATTTAACCGGATCGACAATTTTGCCTTAAGCACCGGTGTTTTTTGCGGAGACGGACGCGATCGTCTTTTGCTGTGGAGCAGGAAGGTCATCTTCTTGCTCTTTTTCTTGTTCCCATATTCGGGAAACATTTAAGGTGTGCATGCACTCGCCTGCCACTTCATGAACAGGAGGGATGCTGTAACCACACGCGAGCATATGATTGTTCTCACGCAGCATCAATTCCTCGAACCAAACGAACAACTGCCGAACTTCCCTTTCATTTAAGGTTGGCAATAAGCGTGGCATTCGCATGAAGCCTCTGATCACGAATGGAATGTCCGTTTGTCCTCGCCGTTTATTTTTCGGTTCACGCAGTTTATGTACATGCTCAAATAGTTCGGACAACGTATACAGACGTTTTTCGATAAGTCGCAAGGCTTGTTGATCAGAAGCGGAGAGATATTGACGTTCCGGCCGCAGTTTTTCCGTTCGTTTCATGAGGCGTCGCAATTTTGCCCGCATCGCATCGAACTGCGCCCATCGTTCCGGATGCTGCTGAACGTCACCCACTTTTAATTCAACGTCTATGATAAAAGCCAGAAGGTCGAGTCCCTGGCTCCAGTATTTTTCGCTTCTTATTTTGAAAGGTGTCATCGAGGTTGGCTGATCAAAGGCGATGTTCAGGACCGAAGATAGGATGATGCCGACTAATGTGCTCATCACTCGCGTGATATATTCGTAAAGCCCCGCGCCGGCCATTGTCGGTAATATTGCAATAGCGGTAACCGAGGCAATCGCCCGGAATTTGCCAACACTCGCGTAATAACAAAAGGCAAGCGTAATGACGGTGACGCAGGCATAAACAATTGGATGCGCACCGAGCGTGTAAAAGAACAACAAAGCAAATCCTGCTCCCGCACAAGCAGAAAGCAGTCGGCTCCACCCGTTTTGAACCGCGTCCCTCCCTAGAGGGTCCCAGGCGAGAACAGCCGCCAGGACAGCAAAAAAGGGAGGTAGCTGTAAGTGTAGGCATATGACAATGCTCAAACCAACGCTTGCGCCTATTTTCAAAAGCTGTCCATACAAGGCTGTCCAATTCAACTGCTGCCCCTCCAATCTAAAATTTCACGTACCGTAATAATATACCAAGTAATATATAAGCTTCCATAAAGAGGAAAAGATTATGCATGCACAATCGAAATCATTGCTGATTGCTTATAAAATCTCTTAAGATAACAATAGGGAAAGCTTAAAAGAGAGAAGAGGTGTGAATCATGATTATCCAGGGAAAATACAAAACTGGGGTATATGTCGGAGAGAAAATAGAGGAAAAAGGGGATCGCACATTATTAAAGGTGCTGGCTGTTCTCAAACATCCAATGCAAGGAGACCTGCATCAAGGTTTCGATACCAATGTTCCTTTATTTCATGAGAGAAACGCTTTGGCTCAATATGAAAAAACATGGGTGCCCACGGTAACCGTACAAGAATACCATGAGGAAGTTCCCGCCTATAAAGAAAGTTTGCGATCGGCCCTTGATGAGGAAATGAAAAAAATGAAAACAAGAGACGATGCATTTGGAGACGAAGCGCTTAAAATTTTGGAAAAACTTGAAACAAGATATAAATTTGACTAGTAGGTCGTATCATGGGAGTAAGGATTATTTTGGCATCAACACATATAAAAACGCGAAAAGGAGGATCGGACTTTCGCCGATATCCCCATATCTCCGCAAAGCACATGATATTTGACTACATCGACCATGAGGACTAATGGCTTTCCATTAGAAAAAATGAATCATGGATAGACGTTCGTCAACGCTATAAGCTACATTCAGAAAATGATAAAGAGGGGAGTCGCAGATGGATCACAAAGTTGCGCTATTAGGTTTCGGCGGTGTCGGCCAAGGGTTTTTGAATATTATCCATGAAAAAAAAGAAGCCCTGCAAACACAGTATGGGCAATCCATTGAGGTAGTATCGATTTCAGACCTTTCAAAAGGAACGTTGCATAATGACAGCGGTTTGGATATGGACAAAGTCTTGTCCTGTCTTCAAGAGGACGGCACCCTTCACCATTATACGGATGAGCCGGGATTGGAAAAGGGATGGGACACTATGACAACGGTTAAAAAATCGAATGCAACTGTCGTTGTGGAACTTACCCCTACAGATGTAGAAACCGGGCAACCTGCCATTGATCATTGCACGGCGGCATTATCCTCCGGCAAACATGTGGTCACAACAAATAAAGGGCCGGTGGTAAACGCCTATCGGGAATTGCAACAGCTAGCTGCAAGAAATAATGTTGGCATGTTTTTCGAAGGTACTGTTATGAGCGGTACTCCCGCCTTAAGCATGCCGAGGGAAACATTAGCCGGCAACGACATTCAGAAGATACGCGGCATTTTAAACGGGACCACAAACAGTATGCTTGCTGAGATGGCAAAGGGCATTCCATATGAATCTGCCCTTAAAAATGCCCAATCGAAAGGCTATGCGGAAGCTGATCCAACCAATGATGTCAAAGGGTATGATGTCCAGGGCAAAGTCGTTATTCTTGCGAATGTTCTCATGGGAGGAAACGTGACGAGAGACGATATTCCATGTCAAGGTATTTCTCATCTAACAGAAGCAGACATTACAGAAGCAAAAAGGCAAGGAAAAACATGGAAACTAATCGGTGCCATTGAAAAAAACGGAAAGCAAGTGGAAGGGTATGTTCGACCGGAAAAATTGGATGATGAAGACCCCCTCGCGAGCATTTCGGGACCGACAAATGCCATTAGCTATCAATGTGATTTATTAGGGGAAATAACACTTACCGGTGCAGGCGCAGGAATTACCGAAACCGGATACGCGGTGCTTAATGACATCCTCACCATTGGCAGGAGCTAAGTTCCTGTCCACATGTGTAAAAGTGAACAATAAAGGGTAGAGAACTTTAGCATTCACTTTACAAAAGGTTGGTGGTTGAATTGATGAAAAAGCAAGCAATGTTTTTAGCAGGAGAATGGACACATAGATCACAAGTGATCGAAGTGGATGATCCAGGTACCGGAGAAATCATTGCCACCGTCCCAAAAGGCACAGCCGAAGATATGGAAAAAGCATTAAATACGGCTATTGAAGGCAAAAAGGTTGCTGCCGAACTTACGACGAGACAACGGATAGATATCCTCGCGAGAAGCGCGAAACTCGTGGACGACAATGTGGAAGAAGCTGCCCAGCTCATTGCCACAGAAGGAATTAAAACGATTAACGAGGCACGTTCAGAAGCGAGCCGTGCTGCTGAAACCCTCCGTTTGGCTGCAGAAGAGGCCAGACGATTGACTGGGGAAACGATCAATTTTGACCAGGTATCCGGCAATGCCGACCGACACGGATACACCTTTCGTTTTCCATTAGGCATTATAGGCGCGATCACCCCATTTAATGACCCGATGAATCTTGTTGTTCATAAAATTGCTCCCGCGATTGCAGGGGGAAATGCTGTTATTCTCAAGCCTGCAACCCAAACGCCGTTATCTGCTTTATGGCTCACGGAAAAACTGCTCGAAGCAGGATTACCTGCCAAAGTGATGAGTACGATCACCGGAAGCGGGAGTGAAGTAACCCCTCCATTGCTTGAAAGCAGAGAAGTTCGGATGATCACATTTACCGGAGGATTAGAGACCGGTGAAAAAATCGCCAAAAATGCAGGCTTGAAAAAACTGAGCATGGAACTTGGCTCTAATTCGCCGTTTCTCGTGTTTAAAGATGCCAATTTGGACAAAGCGGCAGAAGCTGCTGTCGCCGGGGCATACGGAGCAGGTGGACAAAATTGCTTGAGCGTACAAAGAATATTTGTCCATAAAGAAGTTGAACAAAGCTTTACGGAAAAATTTATACAAAAAGCAGAGCAACTGCGCACCGGTGATAAAAAGAGTGAAGAGACCGATATGGGGCCCGTGATTTCAGAGGAAGAAGCAAAAAGCATTATGACGGACATTGAGAATGCAAAAGAACAAGGAGCGGAAGTACTTCTCGGAGGCGATCATAAAGACTGTTTTGTGCATCCAACCTTGTTAAAACACGTTCCTAAAAATTCAACATTGTATAAAGATGAGGTTTTTGGTCCTGTCGCTTCCCTTCATACGTTCTCCGATTATGAGGAGGCCATTCGATCGGCAAATGAAGTCAATTTTGGCCTGCAAGTAGGCGTCTTTACCAATCATCTGCAAACAGCCCATAAGGCAGCTTACGACCTTCATGTCGGCGGCGTTATCATCAATGACAGCAGTGATTTCCGAGTGGACGCAATGCCCTTTGGCGGAGTTAAAGGGTCCGGCATCAACCGCGAAGGCGTTCACAATGCAATCATGGATATGACGGAACCGCGGGTAGTGAGCTTTAAGATCGAAGATGATGAATAATAACAGGTTGGAGTAGCATGATGCGTCATTGCCTGCCACATCCCTAGGGGTGTGGTGGCTTATTCATGACATTTTTTTAAGGGATAAGAGGGGGAGATATATGTTCTCGAAAGATGAATTTGTGACGAGGTTGAACAAAACAAAACAGAAAATGCAGGAATACGGGGTAGAGGTCTTGATTCTTTCCAATCCATCGAATATGTGTTATATCACGGGATATGATGCCTGGAGCTTTTATGTCCATCAGGCCGTCATCGTTTTTATTGATGAAGATGAACCTGTTTGGATCGGTCGGGAAATGGACGCGAAAGGAGCAAAAATAACCACTTGGTTAAGCGACTCTCATATTATCTCTTATCCTGATGAATTTGTGCAGTCAACGATTAAACATCCGATGGATTTTGTCGCTCACGTCCTAAATGACTTGGGCCAGGATACGAGAAAAATCGGTGTGGAGATGGATGCTTTTTATTATACGGCCATGTGCCACGAACGCCTGCAATTTGGGCTTCCGGATGCTGAGTTTAAAAACGCGAGCTCCCTTGTTAATTGGGTGCGGGTGATCAAAAGTGATGCCGAAATCGAATATATGCGAAAAGCTGCATATATTGTGGAAAATGCCATGCAAGCAGCCTATGATAAAGCAGATGTAGGTGTTCGGGAAAATGAAGTGGCAGCAGCGATTTACCATGCACAAATTTACGGCAGCGATGATTTCGGCGGGGACTACACATCCATCGTTCCAATGTTGCCATCCGGGAAGTATACGGCAAGTCCCCACCTGACGTGGACCGATCAAAAGTATAAAGAGGGCGATTTTCTAACGTTGGAAATCGCCGGTTGTTGTCAACGTTATCATACACCGATGGCCAGAACGATGGTTCTCGGCAAAGCTCCGGATTATGTTCGTGACGTCGGAAAGGTCGTTAATGAAGGGATTGCGGATACACTTGAGCATATGAAGCCGGGCATAACCGCTGAAGAAGTGGAAGAAATCTGGAGTAACTCGATTGCCAAACATGGCTATGTGAAAGCCTCCAGATTAGGTTACTCCATCGGATTGAGCTATCCTCCGGATTGGGGGGAGCATACCATTAGCTTCCGAAAAGGCGATCATTCCATATTGGAACCCAATATGGCCTTTCATCTCATGCCGGGCATCTGGTTTGATGACTTCGGAATCGAGATTACAGAACCGCTTTTAGTGACAGAGGACGGGATAGAGACATTCACTTCCTTCGATCGGGGAATTTATGAAAAGCCGGTCGGCTAGTCCTTTTTGTTTTTCTTCGTCGGAACCGGATCATAACCGCCACGGTGAAAAGGATGACACTTACTCACTCGAATAACGGCAAGGAGGATACCTTTGAATGCTCCTTGTGTTTCAATGGCTTCGGCCGCATATTGTGAGCATGTCGGATAGAAACGGCAAGTTGGCAGCGTATAAGGAGAGATGAAACGCCGATACAATTCGATGGGGAAAATCAACACTTTACGTAGCATGCATGCTCCTCGATTCATATAAAGGATATGTCCAAGTTTTGCCGGTATAAGCTAAGCCATACAGAAAGAGCGACCATCTCATTGGCCGCTCTCTTTTTTAGTAGGCTTTCGCCATAAAAGCTTGGCGAAAAGCCAAGTTTTCTAATCCTTGCTTTTAGCTGACGAAAAAAGTAGCCTTTGGCTGCAGGGTTTGATACAAAAGTTGATGTTCCTCATCATTTAAGCGGAGCAATGGCAAACGCAGATTGCCAGATACGATGTTATGCATTTCCAATGCCGCTTTCACCGGAGCGGGGCTTGGTGCCATAAACATGGCGTTCATGACGGGCAATAATTCTCGGTGTTGCTTGGCTGCCATTTGAACATGCCCTTGCATGAAATTCTGTATCATTTGCGACATGCCTTTTCCGACAATATGAGAAGCGACTGAAACAATTCCGCTGCTTCCGATGGACATAAGAGGCAGCGTTAAGCTGTCGTCCCCACCGTATAGTTTAAAACCTTCCTGGGCATTTTCAATGATGAAGGAAGCCGCGTCAGTATCCCCGCTTGCTTCTTTAACGGCTTGGATATTATCGATGTTCGACAAACGGATAATCGTTTCCGGCGCTAAACAGACAGCAGTTCGGCCGGGAACGTTATATAGCATGATCGGTAAATCCGTGCTGGCCGCGATTGTTTTAAAATGTTGATACATCCCTTCCTGGGAAGGCTTGCTATAATAAGGGGTGACGAGCATAATGCCGTCGACACCTGCTTCATCCGCTGCTTTTGTGAGCGCGGTCGAAGCACGGGTATCACTGGTCCCTGTACCGGCAATGACAGGGACTCTTCCGTTCACAACCTTTACCGTATGCTTAAATAAGGACAATTTTTCCTCTTTGGATAACGTTGGTGATTCCCCTGTCGTACCTGCAACAACAATTGACTCTGTTCCATTCGCAATCAGATGATTTATCAACTTTGTGAGGTCCTGAAAATCAATCTCACCCTTGTCATCAAAAGGAGTAACCATCGCTGTAACCAATCGTCCTACATTCATTTTTTACCACCCTCGTGTTGATATTTTTGATGTTTTCCATGAGGGGCTTTACACAAATCAGTTTATGTGCATTTGGCCAGAAAGTGTAGGCGTCCAACTAGAAACCGGAAAATGGACGTTCATTAAAAAACAGCAATGAGCGCTCTCATTGCTGCATGAACACTTCCTGATAACCAGAAGCACTTCATGCGTGAGATAGCCCTCCATATAGCCTCTTGCTATATGACAGCCCTGCACTTATTTAATGCAAGACCAGCTTCGGAATGCGTGAGTCATTCCTAGCTTCGGCAAATACCCCTTTCCGTAAACGCACAAGGATCCCACACTCCCTACGCATACGTACTGATGGTCTCTGCTCCTCTACTCCCACTTCAGAAGAAGCTGGATGTATTTATATATGTATAATATCAAATTTTTTTATGAACTGCAACGGCTTATTTACACTTTTTGCGGATTAAATGTAATTTTTGGCGTGTTTTAATTTCCGGATGTTAAACGTGTACAATCGGTTACCCTAAACGGTAAGAAAGGAGGATGGCCTGAATGAAAACAAAGCTCCTCATCTTGGCGTTGGTTACAGTATTCGTTATCACAGGTTGTGTCCAAGCTCAACATGAAACCGGGCATACCAGACAAGATTACAATCCCGAGCTTGAGCTTGGCATAAATTTGAATGATCATCTCGGTCCCGCCTCTGATTTGATGGTACCCGATGAAGGGCCGGGGAATTTAACAAGGACCGGCACACAGGATGTCGACAGCCAAAGGGATTATGGTTGGCATAAAAACCGGCTCAACTCCGTGAAGACAGGTCGGATTAACGATCACCCGCGCTTAAATGATGACAGCGAAAGCCTTCGTGATCAAGTGCAAGAAATTAACCAAGCATATGAAGGAGAACGAGAAAACCCTGCTACCGTAAAAGAAAAAATTGAAAGGCTTGAACCTGTATCCGACGCGTACGTCGTTTCGCACGACGGCCGTTTATATATAGGTATCGAAGGCGCTTCCGTGGATGATGAACATTTGGAACGGGCAGTATCATCCCTAGTGAACGAAGAGGATATTGAATGGCATACGGATCGAAGAGCGGTACACCGTATTCGCGCGGCCGAGAAAACAGCAAACTCCGATGGCGAATTCGGCGTACATCAATGGTTTGAGGACATCGAGTATGAATTACAACAATTGGGCGACGACTGGACGAACTAATAAACGCCATTTAAATAACGCGTAAAGCATTTTCTTCAATATTAATTTTTATTGGCGTTTCCCCAATAATTTCACCGTCTCCATGCACGATCATGGCTGACGAGGAAGAAATTTCGATTTGCCTTCCGGTTAGCATTTTGATGGATGGATGGCTTACATGTTTTCCCTTATATACGCCGGGGAATGCTCGCGCAAATTGGAACTTCGACATTCCATGAACCACACAGAGTTCTAAATAACCATCGTCCCCTTTTGCATTCGGACAAATGGCCATTCCCCCTGCATAATAAGGAAAATTAGCAACAGCAACCAGCCATACATCCTTCATTTTTTCTGTTTTATCATCGATTGTTATTGAAATATCGGCGGGTTTATACCCAAACAGAACCTTAAAAACACTGAAGATGTAAGACATTCTCCCTAAACGAAAAAACTTCATCCATTTTTTCGTTCTAGAAGCGTTAACGGTTTGGGCCACTTTCCCGTCAAAACCGATTCCGATAACGGTAGCGCAACTTTTATCTCCGATTCGCCCAATATCAACCGTTCGCTCATCTCCTGCCAAAATCCAATCGAATGCCTCCTCTGCATTCATGGGGATGTCAAGCGCCCGGGCAAAATCATTTCCCGAACCGGCAGGTATGATCCCTATGGAGGTATTCGATCGTATTAATCCGTTGATTACCTCATGAATGGTCCCGTCTCCGCCGATGACAATAATAACCCCGTTTTTAATTTCTTTGCTGATCTCCGTTGCATGTGAAGGGTAATTTGTAAAAAAAACCTGATAATTCAACTGTTTAACAGCAAGTATATTTTCAATGATGTTCCAAATTATAAAACCTTTACCATTTCCGGAGCCCTTATTGACAATAAAATGATACAAAGCAATCACCCCTTTCAAAGGAAGGACTCATCGTTCATAACGGGGAGTTCTTTCATTATCTTCTGAAGCGTTAATTCTTGCTGTCTCTTTTTCCGTGAGATCTTTAATTTGGTCCATGACCAATTGCGACAAGGCATTATTGCTGGTATTCGGAAAATGATCTGGATTGATAGGATTTCCAATGACAATGGTTACCGGGGTCCGCTTTAATGTTTTGTTTCCCCAGACAATTGAAACAGGCAATATCGGCACAGAAGATTTCCGGCTCAAAAAAGCCACTCCTTTTTTGGGCTGTATCGTTTCTCCTATTTTGCATCTTTTTCCTTCGGGAAAAATGCCAAAGCATTCCCCGCGCCCAATGACTTTTAAGGAGTGGCGGACCGGACGAATAACAACACCGCTTTTACGATCAACAGGAATGGCATGCAACTGGCGTAAAAGCCAGTTGAGAAACGGAAGTTTGAACAATTCATTTTTTGCCAAAAAATGAATTGGGCGCTTGAACATGCCGGAAAGAATAATCGGATCGAAAAAGCTTTGGTGATTGGCGGCAATAATAAAAGGGCCATTAGGAATTCGTTTTTGCCCGACCATTTTTATTTTATACAAAAAATATAAAACCATTATTCCTATTGGTTTTAATAACCAATAAACCATGATTGCTCACTCCGCTTACTGACTTCATTCCTTATTATGCCTAAACGACTTCTTAAAAATACCGGGAAAACGTATACCAACTTTCTGTACGGTTAAAATATGAATGGTATTTCTTCCAGATTTCCAACGCATTATTGATAGACCTAATCACAAATAAAACAATCAAGGAGGATTCATTCATGAAAAACTTCACGGTGGCCGGGAAAGCGGAAAGTCCATTTTTGTCATGGTTAACCGAAGGGATGATCAATGAATTCGAAACGGCCGGTTATCGTTATCATGATGAACCCGTTGATTCCATCAATTTGGTGTTCAATCTCATTGATCCTGAAAACCCCCGTCATTTCCGCAGAAATTCCCAGTCCACGTTTGTTGTTTCCGTGGTGGAAAATGATGAGGAAGCGGATGATGTGTTTAAATCAGCATATCCATACTTAATTCGATCCCTCGCCAACCATTTGATTTTTATTTCTCATCATGCCGAAGGCACAACCCTTTATTTTATCACGCCCGAACAAGGCTTCTACAGCAAACCTTACAACCGGGAAGAAGGAACAGATCTTTTTTTCCAACACATATTTGAAAGGCTAGAGCCGTTAGCTACATCACGGCTGGTCATCGATAACGATTTTTATGAAGATTTATTTGACGGTTTGGCAAAAGGCAACGAAGTGACAGAAAAAATGGCATTAGGCGGAAAAAAACTGGATGACATGAACTTATTGCCCGCGCCATTTCCAATTGAGGAATATTTGTCTTCCAGGGATATGCGGCATTTAAAAAAACTGTATGGCATTGGGGGTTGAGTTACGGGAATCTAAGCAGTCGTGAAAATAGCGACCATTTCTGGATGAGCGCGAGCGGCATTGATAAGTCGAACATGAAAACGGTGGGAAGGGATATGCTTTATATCACCGGGTATGATTCGGAAAAAAATGCTATGCAAATCAGCATTCCCCCGAACACAACACCTAAAAGAGCATCTGTAGATGCGATTGAGCATTGGATGATTTACAAAGAACACCCTGACGTAGGAGCCATCGTGCATATCCATGCTTGGATAGACGGTGTTGACCCCACCCCGGTGAATTATCCTTGCGGAACAATCCAACTTGCAGAGACGGTGGCCGAATTGGTGCGGGAATCCGCTGAACCTTCGAGAGCGGTGATTGGGCTTAAAAACCATGGACTGACGATTACGGGAACGGATTTGGATGATATTTTCCAACGGATAGAAGGAAAGATTATTCCCCAAGTTCCGATGTCGTAAGAAAGGCTTGGCTGGTTCAATGAGAGGAGGTTACATGAAATGATGCGCATCTTCGGAACCGTTATCGAAGCTTTAATGTGGTTGTTTGAATTTGAGTATGAAGAAATATTGGAACAGAATCAAGCACATCAAAAACAAATCAAGTAAACGAAGGAGTAGGAAGCGTATGGATGCGATTAATCCGGTTGCCATTGAATTAGGGCCGATACAAATTTATTGGTATGGGCTCATTATTGTAGCCAGTGCACTGATCGGTTTATATCTTGCAGTCCGGGAAAGTATACGCCGCGGCCTTCCGAAAGATACCTTTGTCGATCTCCTGCTTATCGGTTTTCCTGTATCGGTTCTTTTTGCCAGGGCCTACTATGTATTCTTTAACTGGGAACAGTATACGGAAAATTTTTTCAGGGTTTTTGCCGTTTGGGAAGGCGGGCTGGCTATGCATGGGGTATTGATAGGGGCTGTACTGACCCTGGTTGTATTTGCGTACGTTCGAAAACACTCTTTCTGGCAGCTCGCCGACATTATGGCGCCTAGTTTGATTTTGGCCCAGGCGATTGGCCGATGGGGGAATTTTATCAATCAAGAAGCCCATGGAGGTCCCGTTTCACGAGTATTTTTGGAAGGCTTGTATGTACCGGATTTTATCATTAATCAGATGTACATAAATGGCTCGTATTATCACCCGACGTTTTTATATGAATCCCTGTGGAATTTCACGGGATTTATCGGGTTAATGTTGCTGCGGAGGGTAAATCTACGCAGAGGAGAATTGTTTTTAACCTATCTTCTTTATTACTCAATCGGACGATTCTTTATCGAAGGTTTACGAACGGACAGTTTAATGCTAACGGAACATATACGGATGGCCCAAGTAGCTTCTCTGTTTCTTACCCTTTTCGCAGTGGGGGTGATGATGTACCGGCGGAAAAAAGGACATGCCCACGTACGTTATCTGGATAACGGAAGCCGGGCAAATGCCATCAAGCGTTCCTGAGTATCCTTCATAAAGGATAAGAAGAACTACGGCTTCCGCCAGAGGCTGGGCGGAAAGCCAAGTTTTTTTAAGGAGATGAGTCGCAAAAGATCAAGACACTAATCCAAAATCGTCTAATTTTGCTTGATGCGTATACTCCATCGTTCGTAAATATTCCGTTAGGTTCTCTGTGTAACTGCGTGTAAGATCACAGGCTTCCGTGCCTCCATCCGTACATTCGCTGATGTTTTTGTCAACTGCATTCATTTCCACCAAAGATCCCAAGGTAACATCCCTAAGATCATAAAACTCAGGGGGAGTGGGCATATCCGTGATGTCGTCCACCAAACCGGATAAACGTCCTACGGACGCCTTTGTGCCAGACTCATCTAATTCATCCACATACCCATAAAGGCTTTCAAGCTCCTCGTGGAATTGTTCTAAAAAAGCACTGTAATGATTACTGTATTCTTTTATTTCATCATGATCGCTTGTCGTATCATGCAGATCTCTTCGATACAATTCATTATGTTCAACCCCCGGGTTCGACACATATTCCATTCTTGCAAGGTCATCCTCCAGATCTTCAGCATTCTCACTCCCACAACCCGAAATGGCAAGCATGAGCAAAATGATAACCAAAGATCCTTTCATTAAGCGCATGATATTCATCTCCTTTTCTGTTAACTCCTTCAACAAATAGTATGAGATCAAATGAAAGTATCTATGCATGAAAGAATAAGGATGGGGTCACCCTGATTGATAAGTGAAATTATTTTTTAAGGAAACTTATCGCAAAAAATCTTTAATCCCATGTGATTTTCGCTTATAATGGTGTGGAATACATGTCTGGGGGGCATTGGGGACCATGCATTCAGAGAAAATTTCCGTACCACTTACAGATGAACTCTTCAGTGAAATCAAGCACCTAAACGAAAACGAACAGAACCGATTTTTCCGCCATCTGGTTCAACGGTATATTGCACGGAAAAAGAAGGAGCACCTTCGCGCTGACTTAAAGGAAGGGTATATTGAGATGGCAGAATTAAACCGGTCGATCGCCGAAAGCTTCGCTTATGCGGAATGGGAAGCATCCCACATATCAGAATCAAACAGGCATGCCATCCAATATAACAAGGAGGTGAATGGATGACGTGAATAATTCGAATCAGTCTCAACATCCAACTGCAAAGAAAAGCGTCAAACGGGGGGATGTTTTCTTTGCAGACTTATCTCCGGTTGTCGGCTCGGAACAAGGCGGTGTCCGACCGGTCCTTATTATTCAAAATGATATAGGCAACCGCTTCAGCCCAACCGTCATTGTAGCCGCGATTACCGCACAGATTAAAAAAGCAAAATTGCCGACACATGTGGAAATCGACGCTGAAGAGCATCGGTTCGACCGTGACAGCGTCGTGCTTTTGGAACAAATCCGCACGATAGATAAACAGCGTCTAACGGATAAAATTACCCACCTGGACGATGAGATGATGAAAAAGGTTAAGCAAGCATTGGAAATCAGCATCGGCCTAAGTGATTTATAAGTGTAAAAAGAACCATGCGTACATAATAAAGGAAAACGCCAGCTCTCCCCCCAGAGCCGGCGTTTTTTTAAGTGCATAACTTTTCCAATGTTGGTTATCTTAACCATAAGCATCAACCTTCGCAAGAATATGTGTAAATATGTGAAATGATGAAATAAAGTCTCACAAATTTATCAGAAATATGATACACTGTAAAAAAGAGAGGGGGGTATGGCGAAGAACGCTGCACAATATGAAAAGAAAAATTTTTTCCGCATCCTTCAAGATTGCCATCGGATTTTGCATTATATTATCAAGTTTCGTCAGTGGATGGGCAACAACGTCTGAAGGGGATCTGCCATCGAAAACAGCAGTGATTCTTCATGCCATTAACAATCAATTGGTCATTCCTGATGAACAACTGACCCCACCATCGTTTTTAACCGGCAGCAATGCTTCCGGTGGAACTGCTTTCGAGCATGAATCCTTGCAAATCCCCGTGAGTGACGGCACTGTATTGCCGGGGCGCATGCACCGGCCCGCCGATGCCGAAAATGCTCCTATCATCGTGTATTACCACGGCGGCGCTTTTATGGAAGGGTATGGGAATATTCATACCCATGACAATATCGTCCGTGCGCTCGCTTATCGTTCAAATGCCATTGTGATCAGTGTTGGGTACCGGCTGGCACCGGAACATGTTTTTCCAAAAGCAGTCGATGATTCCTATGACGCGTTACTTTGGACGTATGAACAAGCTGAGGAGCTAGGCGGATCAAAAGAAAAAATGGTTGTGGCAGGGGATAGTGCCGGCGGCAACCTTGCTACTGTAACAGCAATGAAAGCACGCAATGAAGGAGGGCCTGATTTAACGGCCCAGCTTCTCTATTACCCTTTGACGACGTTCCATGACCGACCATTGGAAACTCGCGATAAATATGCAGGCGGCAATTATTTGTTGTCAAAAACGGTAATGGAAAAAGCACGAGATTCGTATACTCCCGGGGAAGAAATGTGGGAAAACCCATATGTCTCCCCCCTGGATGAAGGGGTAGGCGAAGATCTTCCACCGGCATTTATTGCAACGGCTGAATTTGATCCGCTCAGAGATGAAGGTGAACTGTACGCCCATAAACTCCACGAAGAAGAGGTTCCCGTAGAGGCCATTCGATACGAAGGCGTCATGCATGGGTTTTTATCCTTTTACGAAGTGCTCGCCACCGGTCGCCACGCGTTGGATGATAGCGTAGCATTTCTCGATCGGACATTAAAGGATAAACAAGTGGCAGGGGCGGGTTTTCGAATCATTGAACGTGAACAGCCCACAGGTTTTGAAAGGCTCAGGGAGGAGACAGAAGCCCACGTGGGTGCCGTTTATCTTCTCGGGTTACATGCTCAACGCCAATTCGATCAGTGGGTGGAAACCTCGTTGCTCGCTGATTCTGAAGAGGAATGATCGGCATTAGAAAACTTGGCTTTTCGCCAAACCTTTATGGCGAGAGTCAAGTTTTTCTTATGCGATCATCCGATTATATATGGGGTAAGTTCTAATTATTAGGGATATATCATCATTAAATCTGCTGTGACTTCATTTGATTCAATTTTTGTCTATATTCTTTTATATCCTCTGTTTTATTTTTATTATGACTGTGCTATACTACTCAAGGATTGCTCACTGAACACGAAAAATCAATCACGATAAAAAGGGGGATCCCTAATGTTAGCGGCACGAAAACAACGGCTACAGACATTTGCCAGATGGCGTCGTCAAATGAATGTCCATGAACGAATACGGGAAAATGAACAGCTTGCGATCCTTGAGCGGGAGATGCCCCGATTTATTAATATGACGATGCCGGTTTTTTTACTGCGTCCCGAAATGGAACGGAAGCTTCATCAATTTTTGCAGACCGCCGATCAGCAGCGAATATCTTCAAAACAGTTTTTCAAAAAAAGCGGCCACGACCAGGGACGCTTCTACCAAAACGAGCTCTTAGTCTTCATTAAGTACCTGCGCAGGCAGGGATTCGATTTGAACGGCCATGAAGCGTTGTTTGCCCATGTGCTCTTGAATCATTTGGCGATTAGTAACCTACAGCGTATGCAAAAACGTTACGGTGGATTGGCATTAAGGGGAGACTCGCTCACAGATGTCTTTGACCGTTACTTGCACCTGGTCGATGAAAAAGATTATACAAGTGTCGGCCATCTTGAATATTTGCGGCAAACACTTGTCAGTAAACGTATTGTGCCGGTAACGATGAGCCAAAATAAACTTAAGCGTCAACTGAAACAATACGAAAAAAATCATGAAGATCTGCAAATCTACAAGTTTGAAAAACGCTTGCAAAAAAATACCAATTAAAAAAGGCTTCCCGAAAAAAGGAAAGCCTTTTTTAATGCCCTTCATATTGCTGCATGAGCGAACGAACGTCTGCAGGTATAGGGACGGATGTTGCCTCGGAAGCATCATAATTCACGTGAATTTGTTCTGCTTTCAGCAAGATGGCAGGATCATTTTTCTTCGTGATTTCAAAAGCAGCCGTGAAACTGCTGGTTCCAATATGATTTACGCTGCACCAAATAGACAGTTGTTCATCGAGGCGAGCCGGTCTTTGAAATTCCAGCGTGGATTTTACGAGGGCGATATCAAATGTGTTTTTATACTTCTCCAACCAGTTTTCACCAAGCACCGTTCGAAAATATTCAGTCATGGCAACATCGAGATACGTCATGTAATGGGCGTTGAAGACGATGCCTTGCCCATCAATTTCCGAGTACCGTACCCGCAGTTCGTGCGAAAAACGAAAGGAGCGATCCATAAACACTTACACCTCTTTTTCATTTAGTGAATATCTTTCTAATGCCTTCAATTTTATAAAAGAAAGAATAAAAAGACAACTCCAGGTCATTATCGCACTTTATAAGTAAAGCATCCCCGTTTACTACGCCTAAGTAAACGGGGATGCCGCTAAAAAATAATATGTGCACATAAAACGATAATAGGCAACGTAATAATTGTCCTTAACAAGAAAATCATAACCAGTTCCCAAAAGGTAATCGGGATTTTTGAACCGAGGATCATTCCGCCGACTTCAGACATATAGATCAACTGGGTAATCGAAAGACAGCCGATGATAAAACGCGTCATTTCACTCTGAATATCAGCGCCGATCAATGCCGGAAGTAACATATCCGCGAATCCGATCAACATTGTTTCCGATGCAGCCTGTGCTTCTGGCACTTGCATCAGTTCCAAAATCGGAATAAAAGGAAGGCCGAGCCATTGAAAAACCGGTGTATGCTCGGCGATGATAATCATCGTCGTACCAAGCGTTACGACGATGGGAATGACGGCTAACCACATTTCCAAAACGTTTCTGAAGCCATTTTTCCCCGCTTCTTGTGCGCTGGCATGAGTAGCTCGCGCGAGTGCACCACGCCACGCGCGGGTGAATGCCGATTGATCGGGATTTTCATTTCGTTTTTTCGGTTCCGCCTGGGGATAATAGTCTTCGCTTTTTCTTGAAAGCGGCGGAATCCGCGGCATGATAATAGCGGCGACAAAGCCGGCGATGATGATCGTCATGTAATAGGGGAGGAACATATGGGTCAGTTCAAGATACCCGAGAACGACGATGGTAAATGTAATGGATACGATATTAAATGTTGTTCCCAAAACGGCTGCTTCCCGTTTTGTATAATAGCCTTGTTCATATTGCTGGTTTGTTAATAATACACCGATGGCCGCATCCCCGAGCCATGAAGCCAAACTGTCGATGGACGAACGGCCGGGCATCGTAAAAAGCGGCCGCATAATAACGTGCAGCAATGCCCCTGCAAACTCTAACAGACCAAAGTTCATTAACAGCGGCAAGAAGAGACCGGCAAACAAAAAGATCGTGAGCAAAAAGGAGGCCAGTCCAAGGATTTCTCCACCGGTTGCATCCCCCCAAAACCATGCCGGTCCCCACTCAAAGAGAATGGCAACCGCGAATATAAATCCGATGATCCGTATGACAAACCATACGGGCGTCACGGAAAAAAGGGATTCAAAAAATGAACGCCGCATCCATTCCGGATGGAGGTAACGATAAATCACCGTTCCAACTACCGAAATGGCGGTAAGAATTACGATAAGTTCCCCCAAGATCGGTGAAAGCAAGGCGTTAAGGGTTTCGGCCAACCATGCAATCGGTATGGTGAGCTCCCCGTCTACGGTAATCGGCGTAATAAATACAATGATTCCAATGATGGAGGGAAGAAGAAATTTAAGCATGTGCGTACTATTAAACTGCTTTTCAGACAATCGATCACTTCCAAACTAAAATCGTGGGTAAAAAACATAGAAGCGCGGGTGAAAAAAGAGGATAGAAGAACATTCCGGAGGGTAAAAGTGGATGGAGAGGGGAGAGGCATTCTCCCCTCTCATCTTAAGAATGAACGTTCCGGAACTTCGTCGAAGTTCATTCGAATCCGTTCAACTTATCCAGTGCATCTTCAAGCTCACGCAAAGTAGAGATCTCAACGTCCGGCACTATCGATGTATCGGGTTCGGCATCATCCCGGTTCACCCAAATCGTCTTGAGTTCGGAGCGGTTGCCGCCAACTATGTCCGTATGCAAATTATCCCCAATCATGACGGTTTGATTCCGCTCGGTGTCCAGTTGGTGGAGTGCATGGGAAAAGATAGATGGATCAGGTTTCCCCACTCCAAAAGCTCCGGAAATAATGATCCGGTCAAAATGGGGAATAAGCGCCTTTGTCATTTGCAACTTTTTCAATTGTAAGCTGGGAGCACCGTTGGTTACGAGTGCAAGTTGGTAAGGCACATTCATTTTTGTTAACACTTCAAACGTTTCTTCGTACACATAAGGAAGGGTTTCCCTATATTCAATGAAGCGTTTGGAAAGCTCCCGCGCCAATGAAAAATCTTCAATGCCTACTTTTTTCAATGCCTCCGTCCAAACTTCAAACTGGTACATGCGGATGTTTGCTCCCATTTCCCGAAGGCGGACGTCATGAATGTCATCAAACGTTCCCCATAACCCTTCAAACGGATTAATGCCGAGAGCGGTTGTTAATGGATAAAACGATTGCTTCTCATAAAGGGAAGGTGCCACTGCTCGCACAGCTTCCATCAAAGCGTCGCTTTCAACTCCCGCTTGCCGGTATGCTTCGTTGCATGTTGCCAGCAAGGCCTCGGAAACGCTTTTTTTATCCCATAGCAACGTGTCATCCAAATCAAAAAGAAGCGTATGTATCATTTCATGCACCCTTTCCAATCATTATGCGAATGATAGCAGAGGTGGGCAGCAGGATATACGATCAGTCCTTGCTAGCCATTGCGGCACACCTCTTTAAGCAAAATTTCCTCTATAGTTTCCACCTTATTGTAGCATAAGGTCCAACAATGCCAATAGCAGTTGGTTATATTTCTTTTTCCGTATTGGCAAGATTTCCGTCGATATTTGAAAGAAAATTACCGCAAATTGACTTCAGCTATTTCTTCTAAAAAAATAAGGGCATTTCGCCAAGAATATCAGCCTTTCTTTTGTATCCTGCTACAGGGCATGTTAAAATAAATTTGTGAACACATGATGACTTTACGATTCGCATGAAAAGGGAAGCAACGACTTTGAAAAACTTGTCGTTTTAGCATACGGCGTTTCCCAACTTTATCATGCCTGAATGACAAGTGAAACGGGAGAGTGATGATACCGGAGCCCGGTTACCTTAGAACACGCTCAATAACAAATCAAATCGCCAATCCTTGAGAAGCAAACAAGTGTAGTTGGAGGTAGTAGCAGATGGACAGAAACGTTTCCAAGGCGGAAAAGACTTGGGAAACATTTCACGGACCTAATCTAGGGTACGTGATGGATATGTACGAAAAATACAAGAACGACTCAGACGAAGTAGATTCAGATTTGAAAGAATGGTTTCAAGCCCACGGAGCGCCATCCGTGGAGCCGTTAAATGGACACACAACGGCTGCATCGACAGAAGTATCCTCTTCGACGATGCACAAGATTGCAAAAGCCATGAAATTAGCGGATAACATCCGCACCTTCGGCCATATATTGGCAGACGTGAATCCCCTTGAAGCCCCCGGAGAGGAGTCTCCTCTTTTAAAGCCCGAGGACAATGGATTAAGTGAAGACGATTTGAGATCCATGCCTGCCGATATGCTTTGCAAAGATGCCCCAAGCCATGTAGAAGATGGATTTGATGCCATCTTACATTTAAAACAGATGTATACAAAGACCATCGCTTTTGAATTCGACCATGTGTACGACCTGGAAGAGCGGAACTGGTTGAACCGTATGGTCGAGTCGGGCGATATTTATGAAGACTTGTCCGGAGAAAAACGCCGGAACTTGCTTGAGCGTTTAACGGCCACCGAGAAATTTGAGCAGTTTTTGCATAAAAACTTTGTCGGACAAAAACGTTTTTCCGTTGAAGGCATCGATTCCATGATTCCCATGCTTGAAGAGATGGTGCAGCACTTCACGCAGGAAGGCGCCAATCACGTCATGCTTGGCATGGCGCACCGCGGCCGATTAAGCACGCTTGCCCATGTACTCGGAAAGCCGTATAACCTGATTTTTTCCGAATTCATGAATGCACCAAGAAAAGAAAAATCCCCTTCCGAAGGTGCATCCACATTAAACTATGGGTGGACCGGCGATGTGAAATATCACTTAGGGGCAAACAGAAAATTTAATCAAGCATCCACGTACACAACGGTGAGCGTAGCAAATAACCCCAGCCACCTGGAATTTGTCAACCCCGTTGTTGCCGGGTATGCGCGCGCTGCACAAGAAGACCGCAACCAAACCGGGTTTCCGGATGTTGAACTGAACAAAGCCGGAGCCATCCTTGTGCACGGCGATGCGGCTTTCCCCGGGGAAGGCATTGTAGCCGAAACGCTGAATTTAAGCCGATTGAAGGGATACCAAACCGGAGGCACCCTCCATATTATCGCGAATAACTTACTCGGTTTCACGACTGAAAGCCACGATTCCAGATCAACGACCTACTCCAGTGACTTGGCTAAAGGTTTTGAGATCCCCATTATCCATGTGAACGCTGATGATCCGGACGCTTGTATAGCAGCCGTCCATTTGGCCTGCGAGTATCGAAGCCGTTTTCATAAGGATTTCTTAATTGATTTGGTAGGCTATCGCCGCTTCGGCCATAATGAGATGGATGAACCGGCCGCCACACAACCGCAGCTATACGGCACGATTCGTTCGCATGAAACGGCAAGGGCACTCTATGCCGATAAACTTCAGCAAGAAGGGTTATCGAAGAAGGCCAACAAACAGCCATCCAGGAGGAGATGCAAAAAAAACTGGAAAAAGAATACGAAAAGGTTTCCGGGGAAAGCAGAGCTCCCGGAAAAGCAGAACCTCCTGAAGAAATTGAAAAAGGCTTGCCCGACATTGACACCACCGTTGATTACGAGTCACTCAAACAAATCAACGAAGAATTGTTGCAATTCCCGGAAGGGTTCACGGTCTTTTCCAAGTTAAAACGAATTCTTAACCGAAGAGAATCAGCCTTTACCGAAGGAAAAATTGATTGGGGGCACGCCGAAGCTCTTGCTTTTGCATCCATTATTTCCGATGGCACACCGATCCGAATGACCGGACAAGATTCGGAACGGGGAACGTTTAACCATCGCCACCTCATTCTTCATGATGCAGAAACCGGGGACAACCATTCGCCAATGCATACGTTGTCGACGGCTAAGGCATCCTTTGCCCTTCATAATAGTCCGTTGTCGGAGGCTGCGGTTGTAGGCTTTGAGTATGGGTACAACGTGCAAGCCCCGGATACGTTGGTACTTTGGGAAGCACAATATGGAGATTTCAACAACGCCGCACAAGTCATCTTTGACCAATTCATCTCAGCCGGCAGAGCAAAGTGGGGCCAAAAGTCAGGCATTGTGCTGCTATTGCCGCACGGTTATGAAGGAGCCGGTCCCGAGCATTCCAGCGCTCGTTTGGAACGTTTCCTATCGTTAGCTGCCGAAAATAACTGGAACGTTGTCAATGCCACCAATACGTCGCAGTATTTCCATTTATTGCGCCGCCAGGCTGCTTCATTGAAAATGGATGAAGTTAGGCCATTGGTGTTAATGACACCGAAGAGCCTCCTTAGAAATCAAACGATTGCCGACACGCACGAAGCGTTTACGGACGGAAAATTTTCACGCGTGATCGAAGATCCGAAAACGAGCGAAAACAAAGATGGCGTGGAAACGTTAATCTTTTGCAGTGGAAAAATCTCTATTGATCTCCATGAAAATATCGACGAAAATGTAGATGTAAACCATTTGCATATCGTCAGAGTCGAAGAGTTGTATCCTTACCCCAAAGAAGAAATCAAAGCCATGCTATCCAAATATAAAAATGTGAAACGGGCAAAATGGGTTCAGGAAGAACCCAAAAACATGGGAGCCTGGGGCTACATCGAACCTTATCTTCGCGAAACGTTGCCTGAGGGAATTAACATCGAATATATCGGCCGCAGACGCCGTTCCAGCCCATCTGAAGGTGATCCTAATGTTCATAAAAAAGAACAACAAAGAATTATCGATAAAGCGTTAGGCCTCAAAGAAGGGAGAAACTAGAATGGCAGAAATAAAAGTACCAGAGCTCGCAGAATCGATCACCGAAGGAACGATTGCCGAATGGTTGAAAAGTCCGGGTGATTATGTTGAAAAGGGTGAAGCGGTTGCCGAGCTTGAAACCGATAAAGTAAACGTTGAATTGAACGCAGAACAGTCAGGGGTCTTGCAGGAAATCATCAGCGAAGAAGGGGAAGATGTCTCCGTCGGGGATGTCGTTGCCACCTTGGATGAAAACGCCACGGAAGGAAGCAGTGGCACATCCGATGATTCCGGATCAAAAGAAGAAGAATCCAAAGCCAATAAAGAGGAAAAAGAGCAAGCGGAGAAAAAAGAAGAGAAAACCGAAACCGCTTCGCAGCAAGAAAGTTCCGGGGACACCCAAGACGACGGTTCGTCTGAACATGTGGTTGCCTCTCCCGCCGCACGAAAACTTGCACGGGAAAAAGACATCAATCTTTCCGATATCCCGGTTCGGGATCCGCTGGGCCGCGTGCGAAAAGAAGATGTTGAATCATATGAATCAAATAAGGCGGCGCAAAAACAGGCGTCCACCCAACAAAGCGCTCCTGAGAAAAAAGAAGAGAGCGATGAGTTCGGCGGAAAACCGGTGGAACGCGAACGTATGTCGAGAAGGCGGCAAACGATTGCCAACCGCCTCGTAGATGTCCAACAGTCTACCGCCATGCTCACGACCTTCAACGAAGTGGACATGTCTGCCATCATGGATCTAAGGAAACGCAAAAAAGAATCCTTCCAAGAAAAACACGATGGCACAAAACTGGGTATGATGTCCTTCTTTACAAAAGGGGTCATTGGCGCCCTTAAGCAATATCCGCTCTTAAACGCTGAAATTCAGGGAAAGGATGTTGTCAAAAAGAACTTTTATGATATTGGCATGGCAGTCTCTACCGAGGGAGGTCTCGTTGTGCCGGTTGTTCGCGATGCGGACCGCTTGAGCTTTGCCGGCATCGAGGACGAGATTGGCAGACTTTCGAAGAAAGCCCGGGATAATAAATTGGGGCTCGATGATTTACAGGGAGGATCGTTTACGATCACCAACGGCGGTGTTTTCGGTTCCTTGTTGTCCACCCCAATCTTGAACACGCCGCAAGTCGGGATCCTCGGCATGCATACCATCCAGTATCGCCCGGTCGCCATTGATAAAGAACGAATGGAAAATCGACCGATGATGTATACCGCTCTTTCCTATGATCACCGTATTGTAGACGGAAAAGAAGCCGTAAGCTTTCTCGTCACATTGAAGCAGCTGCTTGAAGAACCGGAAAACCTATTGTTGGAAGGATAAAGGATATTTCAATAAAAAAGCGCCCTTGAATCGGGCGCTTTTTTCGGTAAGTAAGAAAGTATAAATCAACTTTCTTACTTACATAAGTGCAACTAAGGCTTTCGGAGCGACCGAGCATAGGTCGTGTCATTTAACAGGTGGAACCCCTGTTTGATAAGGCTCTAACCAAGCCATCAATAGCGAGTCTTGGACTCAACGGAGTAATCCATTGGGTTAAGCGTAGACAGTTAGGTCGTAGGCCTGAAAGTGATTGAGCCTCGTAAATAGTTAAAACGGGGAGGTTGACGGTGTCGAAAGACCGGAAAACGACACTCCGTATGTCATTATCGGTGAGATATACGGAGCTCCCTCGGGGTCGGAGAGCCAGGCATGCGATACAATGATGACACGAGAACTCGGGAGATCCTGTTTGTTCTTTCTTCAGTCGAAGGGAGTATGGTTGACCAAGCGATACAAAGCGAGGAAACCAGACGACAGCAGGAAGTCGGATGACCGCGTAGTACCGATGACGTCGGGTAACGCCGAAAGAGGGAAGGCAAGTGTCACGCCGACATCACCTTAACAAGGGACACATTCCCTACACACGGAGGTAGGAACACGGAATGGAAACAAAACTTGCTAGGATAGCAGAATTAGCTAAGCACAACCCAGCTATGACATTCACATCTCTTGCGCACCTGCTGAATCCTGAATACCTTATGCAATGCCATCACCAACTCCCTAACCGTAAGGCAGCTGGTGTAAAGGGAACAACCAAGATAACGTACGAGCAAAATCTTGAGGAAAATATCGAAGACTTAGTGTCTAGAATGAAACAGAAGAGCTATCGGCCCAGCCCAGCTAAGCGGGTCTATATTCCAAAGGATGAAAAGGGAAAGAAGAGACCCCTGGGGATTCCTGAACACGAAGATAAAATTGTTCAGAAAGGGATGGCGCCCATTTTGAACGCCATCTATGAGAATGATTTTCTGGATTGTTCATTTGGATTTCGTCCCCAGCGTAATTGTCATGATGCATTGAAGGTATTAAATGGGTATATAGAGAGAAGATATGTGAATTACATCGTGGATGTGGATATCAAAGGTTTCTTTGATCATGTTGACCACAAGTGGATGATGGCATTTCTGAAAGAACGTATTGGAGACCCGAGCTTTCTCCGAATCATTGCCCGTTTCCTCAAGGGCGGATACATGGAGCAAGCGAAACATTATAAGACGGAGAGCGGAACGCCGCAGGGAAACCTGATATCGCCGATACTAGCGAATGTGTATCTGCACTATGTTTTGGACCTGTGGTTTGAACAGCATGTGAAGAAAAGAATCAAAGGGCAGGCATATCTTGTGCGATACGCAGATGACTTTGTCTGCTGCTTTCAGTATCATGAAGATGCGCATGCATTCTACGATGCACTCAAGTTGAGGTTGAACAAATTTAACCTGGAAGTGGCGGAAGATAAAACGCAAATTATTCCGTTTGGGAGGTTCGCTGCGGAGAATCATAAAAAGGCGGGGAAAGGGAACCCGCCAACGTTTGATTTTCTTGGTTTCACCCATTATTGCGGCAAAAGCAAGAAAGGCAAATTTCGTGTGAAACGCAAAACAAGCAAGAAGAAAATAGCCTCCAAGCTCAAACAAACGAACCAATGGCTGAAAGCTCACCGTCATCTGGCTATGAAGGACATTGTCCGTAGACTAAACCGTTCTCTGAATGGTTATTACAACTACTACTGTATCACAGACAACGTAACCGCAGTGGTGAGGTTCCGGGATGCGGTCATCCAACAATTTTTCAAATGGATGAACCGGAGAAGCCAACGAAAGTCGTTCGGTTGGGAGAAGTTTCAGTTATTTCTTATTAAGTTTCCCTTACCGAAACCAAGGGCCAAGGTGAACATCTATGAACGAAGGAACCATATTAGCTATATTTTGTGAAAGATGTTGGTGAGGAGCCGTGTGCGTTAATTGCGCCCGCACGGATCTGTGAGGGGGAGGAGCACAATCCATACAAAAGGTGAGGCTCCCTCCTACTCGACCCATAAAAGCTTGGCGAAAAGCCAAGTTTTCTAATGAAATAGGTTTTTTAAACGGATGTTTTAATAAGGAAAAAAGAACTAATTTATGCTATTATCGTTGTAAATGTGAAAAATATTAAAAAATGGGCTTGCAAAAACGAATAAATATGATATTATATTGCTACCTGCAATACATCCCACCAAGAGATATGTATTGCAGGTGTTCTTTCCTAGAGTCTCACATTTTAGTCGCATCCATACGGTGCACACGTCAATGGGCAAACGCCTAATTTTTTGAGGAGGGATTGGCATGCGTGTACATTCAAAAGCGCGTGAACTCTGTGCGGCTATTCAAATGCGAGGCTGGTCTAACACTAGGCTTTCTCCGAATCAACATCAAGGATTTGTGCTGAATAGTCGAACAGGATGTCGTTCCTGGAAGGGAACGAAATGGGGGCTTATTTCCGAAAATACGCCGGAACGTCTCACAATCAGCGTCGATATGCCAAGAGGCCATTTTGACATTGAAGCGGCTGCCGAAAAACTGGAATTGGATATTATATCGAGTGATGAAACGACGGAAACCAGCGGTGTATATTTGGAAAACAAAGCGGACCGAAATACGTTGCACATATTCTTGTGTGAAGAAAAACTGAGCAAAACGGTATTCAACGACTCCGCGCTCGTTGATTTGATCGGTGACATTCGACGATTAAATTGTTTATAATGAACATTCCATGAATAGGGAGGAGCCAACCTCCTCCCTCGTAAAACAATCGGTCCGGCACCGGTTGTTTTTTTCGTGCAATTACGCTTCAAACCTATCGGGTTTTTTTCTCTGGATACTCATGATATAATAATGATAATTACTATCAATTAAGAAAAACGTTGCGCGTGATTGACGCGGCCAACGCCGGGAGGGATCACCATGAGCAAGGCTCCTAAACGCTATTTTTATCTTCGTTCACTGAACCATTCCATCGAACCGATTACGTGGTCAAAAATTAAAGAAGATGGGTTCGATTTAACGATTAAACGTGAAGATGTTCCTTTTTTTATTTCTTTCTTCCGGGAATTAACCGGTCTCTATGAAAACAAGGCTACCCGTGTTTCCGAGTCGCACCGCATTTACATGGAGGAGCTCGCCGCTTTCTTCCGGGAACAAGCGCGGGAAATGTCCCAATGCACGTCTTTACAAAGCGAAACCAACGTTTACGTGATACCGTTCAGCGATTTTGTTGCAGCTTTTATGTTGGCAGATGAAGCTTTCGAACGGATTTTTCAAGACAATGAAAAAATGGCGCACCATTTCGATAAAGTGCTGACGTATTACAAACGATTCAACTTAAAAGCCGATCCCATGAAAGCGCAGTTTATTTTGGATCACTTACCTGAACTCAGCTTTCATTATGAGTAAAGCCGGACGATAGGAGAGACGTTTCATGCAACATTTGCAATGGCATAGCCGTCCCCCGCTTAAAACCATTACCTGTGTCCACGCAAACGCGGAGAAGTACAAAGTGGACCGGGTGCTTACACCGGGAAAAACATACGATGTACAAAATGAAACCGATGAATTCTATTTCATTATTGATAACACCGGGATTATCGGCGGGTTTAAAAAAGATTATTTTCGCGAATGAGAAACGGTCGCCTCGGCGGCCGTTTTATCGTTTCATTGGCATCTTTTGATCCATCGTGTTATGATTTCAGAAACATATGTTCTTTATTTTCCTCTATGTCGAAACAAGTGCCTGTGCTATGATAGATAGAGGATATTAGAGGGAGACTTTTTACATATGGATCGTTTCAAACGAAGGGAACATGATGAACGAGAAGCCGGGCGCTTTGAAGAAGAGGATGATGGGACCGAACATGATCCGGAAGATGGAAGCGATGAAGATATCCCGCCGGAAGAACCTCCCTTGGAGGATTTTTACCGCGAAGAAGTAGAAGATGCGGGTACTGTAAAGAAAAAGAAAGGCAAAAAGCGTTGGATGAAGCTAGGCATTATTTTTGTGTCCTTTTTACTAGTCATCCAAGGGTCCACCGCCCTTATTCAACTTTTTCAGCCTGATGTCGTGGATTTCCTGTCAACGTCTTATGAATTATCCCAAGATGAAGATGTGGCAGATTGGCGGGAATCCGTTGTCACGTTGCAAGTGGAAAGGCCGGGGGCAACGATGCGGGGAACAGGATTTTTTATCAATGATGATGGACTCATCGCCACGAATCGCCATGTGGTGGAAGACGCGTTGCAAACGGTCGTCACCCTGCACGATGGCTCCGCTTATGAAGCAACCCCCGTGAGCGAGTCCGACGAGGTGGATTTGGCATTGATGCAAATTGAGGAAGACGTTGCTGTCGATCCCCTTCCATTGCAATCGGAAGAAGAGGATGTCGAAGAAGGAACCTATATAACGATTATCGGGAACCCGTTAAATTTCACCGGCATCGCCAACGAGGGGGAGATTATTGAAGCCGGAAATCCAACAACCATTTCCGCCCCTACCTACCGGGGAAACAGTGGCAGCCCTGCCATTAATGAGGAAGGAGAGGTCGTCGGTGTCATTTTTGCAACAAGGCACCAGCCAATGGGACAAGGAGAAAGTGTAGGTTTGATGGTTCCCGTCGATGAAGTATGGCGGCACATTCATGAGTTAGGAGAGGAAGGGTAAGCATGCAACTGCGTTTTTATTTGGGAAAAAGCGGAAGCGGGAAAACGACCACCCTTTTGAATGAAGTGGAACGTGCATTATCCGAAGAAGCTGTCGACGGTCCGCCCATTCTCTTTCTCGTTCCGGAACAAATGACGTTTCAAATCGAATACCAGTTGACAAAAAAACTCGGCGGAATGTCTCGTGCGCATGTGTTGAGTTTTTCACGTCTGGCGCTGCGGGTATTGCAGGAAACCGGGGGAAACACCGAAGATCGTTTGCAACGGGCCGGGGTTCATATGCTTCTTCGCAAAATCGTGGAAGAGGAGAAAAAGCATTTCCGGGTGTATGGGAGAGCAGCCGATACGGACGGCTTTATCCATGAGCTGGAACAGATGATGACGGAAATGCGCCGGCAAGCGCTGACACCGGAGCTGATTACCGAAAAGCAATCAGAAATGGAAAAGGATGGAAAAACGGCAGGGCTGCGCGATAAACTTCATGATATTTCCCTTGTTTTTGAGCGTTTTGAACAAGCTTTTCAAGGTACGTACATGAACACGGAAGAAGCGTTAAAACGACTCATCCAACAATTACCGGATTCGGAGTGGCTAAGGGATGCTATCGTTTATATCGATGGATTTTATGATTTCAGCCCCCAGGAGCTATATGTCATTGAATCCCTGTTTCCCAAAGTGAAGGAAATGACCGCCGCCCTCACCATTGACCATGTCCCAAATCAAGAGATGAGCCCCAATGAGCTTGACCGTTTCTACCTGACAGCGAAAACATATACAAAACTGACGACACTGGCCAAAGCAAATAACATCGGCTGGAACGTCCGCACGTTTTCAGATCCTTCCCCAAGTACTCAAGAAAAAGGGCAAGCACTTCAGTTGTTTGAAGCGGTAAATCGGCGCGCGGAAGTGGAAGGTGTTGCGCGAGAGATCATTGAGCTCGTTCGCGACCGTGGCTATCAATACGGGGACATTGCCCTTCTCGTGCGTGACGACCGACCGTACGATGAATTGCTGAAACGCGTGTTTGGCCGGTTTGAAATTCCGATATTTTTGGATGAAAAAAGATCGATGATGCACCACCCGGTCGTCGAACTTATTCGCTCCACACTTGAGATCGTTGAAAAAAATTGGCCGTTTGAAGCCGTTTTTCGCGCTTTCAAAACCGATTTGTTTTTTTCACCCACCGACCGTTGGAGGGACTGGCGCGAGAAAGTGGATGAGCTGGAAAACTATGTGTTAGCTAACGGCATTTACGGAAACAAATGGAAAGACCAGCAACATTGGCATTACAGACGACACCGAAATGTGATGGATACCGACGGGCAGACCGACATGGAAAAAAAGATTGAAGCCCGCATTAACAACACCCGGGATGCGTTGATCGCACCGTTGCTCACGTTGGAAACGCGTTTAAAACAGAGCGGAAGTGTACGTGCACGATGTGAAGCATTGTATCTTTTTTTCGAAGAATTGCAGCTGCCGGCTAAAATTGAAAGAATGCGGGATCAAGCGATCGAAGATGGGGCGTTGGAAAGTGCTGCCGAACATGATCAAGTGTGGGAAAATGTGATGGATCTGCTCGATCAATTTGTGGACGCGGCCGGAGATGATGATCTTTCCTTTTTTTACTTTAATCGTATGATGGATGCTGGATTGGAGAGTATGCAATTTGCGATCGTTCCGCCTGCCATTGACCAAGTGACGATTGCCGATATGGAACGTTCTCGTCTCCCGGATGTGCGTGTCACCTTTATTATCGGCGTGAACGAAGGCATTCTGCCGGCCAAACCGGAAGAGGAAGGGCTCATCCGTGACCGTGAACGCGATCAACTGGAAAACATCGGCATATCCGTCGGCCCTTCGGCCAATGAGCGTCTTTGGAATGAACCCTTTTACTTATATATGGCCGAAGCCAGTCCGGCTGATTTGCTTATTTACTCCTACGCGCTTGCCGATGAAGATGGGAAAACATTACTTCCTTCCCCTCTTATCGGACGTTTGCGGGAACAAAATCCAACCATGCCGAAAACATTTATCGAAGCTGATGCCGGCAGTGCTGAGGAAAATATGCAATGGACCTTTATCAATCACCCGGAACAATCGATTGAAGAATTAGCCATGCAATTGCAGAAATGGCGAAACGGCGAAGACATCCCTGACATTTGGTGGCACGTCTACAATTGGTTAGCGGCAAAACCAAAGTGGAAGGATCGCTTGCGAACCGCGTTGGGCAGTTTATTTTACAAAAACCACGCCATAAGGTTGGATGATGAAACGACGAGGGAGCTTTACGGCGAAGACATCCAAACAAGCGTCAGCCGGATGGAAATGTTTCAAAAATGTGCGTTTCGGCACTTCGGCACACATGGGTTAGGGTTAAAAGAACGGGAGGTTTTTAAATTGGAACCTCCCGATATCGGCGAACTTTTTCATGCTGCCCTTAAAGATGTAGCGGAAGTTGTTCGGGAGAACAATCTCGTTTGGTCGGATCTTTCCGATCGCGAGTGCGCGAAGATTGCCCGTGATACCGTAGAGAATCTGTTGCCCCACGTTCAACGGAATATTATGTACAGCACCAATCGACACGCCTACTTAAGCAAAAAGTTGGAAGACGTCATCGTCCATACGACGAAGACGTTAAGGACCCAGGCGCAATCATCAAGTTTCGTCCCCATTGGACTTGAAGTCCAATTCGGCAAACAAGAAGGAAATATCCCCACCTATGCATTTCGGCTAAACAACGGAAGAAGCCTTTCGTTACGCGGACGTATTGACCGCGTGGATCATGCCAAAAGCGAGGACGGTGATCTGTTGCGTGTGATCGACTATAAATCGAGCAGGCAGCAATGGCGTTTATCCGATGCTTTTCACGGGATTTCCTTACAAATGCCGGTCTATTTGGATATCATCTTGCATAGTTCCAAACAATGGTTGGGCGCGGATGCGGATATAGGGGGAATGTTTTATTTTCATGTCCACAATCCAATCGTCGAAGCAGATGAGAGCATGGATGATACGAATATTGCCGATCGACTTTTAAAACAATTTAAGATGCAAGGGGTTTTGCCCGCGGATGAAAATATTGCCACCCTAATGGATGAAAAGCTTCATGAAGGAGGCCATTCGACCATTATCCCTGCTTTCATGAAAAAGGGCGGCGGGATTTCCGATTCCAAATCATCCGTCGTTTCGCAAGAAGATTTTCAATCACTGCGACGGTATTTGCGCGCCAAAATGAAAGAAATTGGTGAAGAGCTGACGGATGGGAATATCGGGATCGAACCTTATCGCACCGATAAAAACGAAATCGCGTGCACCTACTGTCCGCTTCAATCGGTTTGTCAATTTGACCCTACGCTCTCAAGCAATGACTATCGATTGCTGCCAACCCTTTCGAATAAAGAAACGATGGAGAAAATGAAGCGAGAGGAGGAACAGTAATGAACCCCGATACGGAACCGGTGCAGTGGCAGATCGATGAAAAGCCTTCTAACGTTCGCTGGACCGATGACCAATGGCGTGCGATTGCGCTTCGCGGAGGAAATATTCTCGTCTCAGCGGCCGCCGGAAGCGGAAAGACCGCTGTGCTCGTTGAACGGATCGCCCGTAGAGTTATCGACCCGAATGACCCTGCAGAGATCGATCGCTTGCTCGTCGTCACCTTTACAAACGCGGCAGCAGCTGAAATGAGTGTGCGCATTGGCGAACGACTGGATGAAGCAATAAAAGATAATCCCGGATCATTGCATTTACAACGGCAGCGCCAATTGTTAAACCGTGCCCATATCTCCACGCTTCATTCTTTTTGCAATGAAGTGATACGGCACTATTACTATGAAGCAAGTATTGACCCGAACGTGAGGGTGGCCAATGATACCGAACGGGAAATTTTAAAAGAAGAAGTGCTGGACGAGCTGTTGGAAGAATATTACGGTTCCGGGGAGGCGCATTTCTTTGAGCTGGTAGACGCTTACAGCGGCGACCGCAGTGATGAAGGTATCCGCAAGTTACTGCTTTCCATATTTACGCAAGCACGTGCGCACCCGGAACCTAGTCGTTGGCTGGAAGAGGCGGCTTGCATGTATGAATATCCATATGAAAATGTGGAAGACACCCCATGGGGAGCCTCTTTTCAAGCATACGCCCGTGAAAAATTGCAAGTCGCTATCGAAGCATTGCAAAAAGCAATCTCCCTTGCCGAACACCCTTCCGGCCCAGCGAAATACATCGACGTGCTAACAAGGGAAAAACAAATGTTGGAATCGTTGATCCAGGACCAGACTTGGGACAATTGGCACGCAACATTCAAACATTTCTCCCCGGAAAGGATGCCCGCCAAAGATAAAGAAGCGGAAGCGTCGATAGCAAAAGAAAGCAAAAGCTATCGGGATCAAGCAAAAGATATTATAAATGATGTTGCCGATATATTTGCCGCGAGCCCCAATGCTCATTTGGATAAGATTCGCGATATGAAAGAACATGTACGTTTGCTCATGACGCTCGTCCAAGCATTTAGCGATCGCTACGCAGCTGTAAAAAAAGAAAAAGCCCTTATCGACTATGAAGACTTGGAACATTTAACCTTGCAAATCTTGCGGGAAGAAAACGGAAAAACCCCATCGATGGTGGCTCTTGCCTACCAAGACTATTTTACGGAAATTCTTACGGATGAGTACCAGGATACAAACCGGGTCCAAGAAGCGATTCTTCAGTTGCTTTCCAACGGTTGCAACCGTTTCATGGTCGGGGATGTAAAACAGAGCATTTACCGTTTTCGCCTCGCTGAGCCTTCGCTTTTTTTGGAAAAACAACAAAGCTATGGAACATTGAAAAGCGCAGATGTGCGAAACATCAGAAGTGAAGGTGTCCGCGTGGACCTCGCGGAGAACTTTCGCAGCAGAAAACAAGTACTCGATGGCGTCAACTATGTTTTTAAGCAAGTCATGGATGAAACAATTGGCGATGTCCAATATGACGAGCGCCAAGTGCTTCGTTACGGGAACATGGACTATGATCAAAGTGCCACAGGATATGAAAACGAGGTTGTGTTGTTAGATCGATCAGGGCATGCGAACGCCGATGAGGAAGAAGAGCTTCAAACCGCTGAAAAAGAAGGGCAATGGATCGCGGAGAAGATTGAATCGATGGTGGAAAGCCGTTTTCCCGTATATGATAAACACCTTGGTCAAACCCGGCCGCTGGAATATCGGGACATTACGGTGTTGATGCGTACCATGAATGCAGCGCCAACGTTTATGGATGTCTTTAAGCAAGCGGGCATTCCAACGTACGCTGCCCAATCCGGCGGGTATTTCAGACGAGTGGAAGTGCAAGTCATGATGGCTTTGTTGCGTGTCATAGACAATCCGTACCAAGACATCCCGTTAGCAAGCGTACTCCGCTCGCCAATCGTCGGCCTGCGCGAGAATGAACTGGCCGAGATCCGCTTGGCCGGTAAGGGACAGCCGTTCTATGAAGCGATGAAAAAAATTGTTGCGGAACAGCCCGTCCTTCCGGGCGACGCTAAACTATCGTTTATCGAAGAAAAGCAAAGGGCGGGTGGAGAATGGAGAAACCGGGTGGCGGCTTTTTACAGCCATTTACAAAAATGGCGCTCCCAAGCGCGCAATCATTCGCTTTCCCAGTTAATTTGGGATTTGTTCCATGAAACGGGCTATGATGCATTCGTAGGCGGTCTCCCCGGTGGCAAAGAAAGACAGGCAAACCTCCATGCCCTTTATGATCGGGCGCGTGCCTATGAACAAACATCCTTTCGTGGACTGTTCCGCTTCCTGCGTTTCGTCGACCGCATGGAAGAAAGAGGAGACGATTTGGAAGTCGCGCGCACCCTCGGTGAACAAGAAAATGTCGTAAAGATCATGTCGGTGCATAAAAGCAAGGGGCTAGAGTTCCCTGTCCTTTTTGTGGCCGGGATGACCAAACAATTTAATCTAAAAGATGCCCAATCGCCCATACAAATTCATCAATCGCTCGGATTTGGGTCCAAATATACGGACACTGAAAAACGCGCGACGTTTCAAACATTGCCTCTCATCACCATTAAAGAAGAAGCCCGAAAGGAGCAAATATCAGAGGAGCTCCGCATTCTTTACGTCGCAATGACTCGTGCCAAAGAAAAAGCTATTCTTGTAGGTTCCTCGAAAGACCGGGAAAAAACGGTGGAGACATGGATGAAAAAAACAACGGCAGAGCATGAGCAATTGCCATTTCAAACAAGGGCGCAGGCAAAAACGTTTTTCGATTGGATCGGCCCTTCCATCATACGGCATCCCGCTTCAAGCGTATTGCGTGAAACAGCGGAAAACCCTTCCGCGTTTACCCTTGCGGATGAATCCGAGTGGAACGTTGACCTTGCTGATACCCAAGGCTTTTCTGCCGATGAATCAAAAAGCGATGATTTGGAAACGACGTTGACCAAGGTGCAAGCATTACAGCCCGTTGAGATAGCATCACAAGACGATACCGATGCCGCTCTCGTGCAAAAACGTCTTGATTGGACATATCCCCGGCTCTCGGCAACGACGCATTTTGCAAAACAGAGTGTAAGCGAAATAAAAAAGCGTACCGACAACGAAGATCCATATGCTGCGAAACCGATGCGCGAACATCATTTTCAATCTACCAATGCTACGCGGCCCCGTTTCATGCAAGAAGACAAGGGTTCACTTCATCGTGCCGAAATCGGAACGGCGATGCATACGGTGATGCAACGCATCTCCCTTCAAGTGGATACCATTTCTCAAATTGAAGCAGCGATCGAGGAAATGAAAGAAAACGAACAGTTAAGCGAAACACAAGCACAAGCGATTGATATTCACGCCATTTTTCGTTTTCTTCAATCCGATCTAGGAAAACGAGTTCGACAGTCCTCTCACGTCTATCGGGAAGTGCCGTTTACATTCGTCAAGCCCGCGGACCAAATCTATTCTGGTTGGAGCGATAAAGATCCGGAGCCAATCCTTATTCAAGGGGTGGCCGACTGTTTATTTCGTGATGATGATCAACGTCTCGTTCTTATTGATTATAAGAACGATCAGATCAACAGTCGCATGAATGAGACTTTGCTTCGCAATCGTTATGAAGAACAGGTGCAACTCTACGCGGAAGCCATCGAACAGATATGGAAAATAGACGTACGTGAAAAATATTTATATTTCTTTGATGGCGGCTTTACGATTCAGATATGAAGGAGATTTTTTATGCGAATTTTACACACCGCGGACTGGCACTTGGGGCGTACATTGGAAGGCAGGGACCGCAAACCGGAGCATGAGGCATTTATGGATGAACTCATGACGATCATCGATGAGTATGCTATTGATGCCATTCTGATTGCCGGTGATCTTTTTGACAGCAGCAACCCACCTGCAGATGCCGAACGTTTTTATTATGAAAGCATGCGCAGGCTCTCCGATCAAGGAAAGCGGCCGGTCGTTCTCATCGCCGGCAACCACGACCAACCGGAACGATTGTCAGCCGCGATGCCCCTCGTGCAAGAACAGCACATTTACATGGTCGGATTGCCGCAATCCGCGGCGGTGAAAATTCCGATCAAGCGTGAAAAGGCCCATTTACACATTGCTGCGCTCCCATATCCCTCTGAGGCAAGGTTAAAGGAGAGCTTTTCCGGTGCCGAGGCATTTTCAGGAGATGATGAGACATATCGGACCGAGTATGATGAACGCATTGCCCGTTTATTTCAACAGCTAAGCAGCGGGTTCACAAATGGTAACGTCAATATGGCGATGAGTCATCTATTTTTGGCTGGAGGCGCCGGTTCGGAATCGGAACGTCCGATCGAAATGGGCGGTGCATACACCGTGCGCCCACGAAGTCTTCCCGAGAACGTTGCCTACACTGCTTTAGGCCATTTACATCGCCCCCAGTGGGTAAAAGAAGCAGCATCACCGGCCCGCTATGCCGGTTCCCCATTGGCATTCTCTTTTAATGAGGCGGGTACGGCCAAATCGGTAACGGTGATTGACGCAAAGCCCGATGAACAGGCTCAAGTGACAGAAGTACCGCTCTCGAGCGGGAAACGGCTGACACGTTGGCGGGCCACTGAAGGGATTTCACAAGTGCACCGCTGGTTGGATGAACGTCATGGAATGAACGATTGGATTGATGTATCGATTCATAGCGAGCACACACTCAAACCCAATGAGATTCAAGCGATCCGTCGTTCTCACCCGGGAATTGTCACCATTCGAACCGTTTTACCCGAGGAGGCGCTCAAACCAATGGAATCACGGCAACACTTACCCATTGATGAATTATTCCGGCAATTTTATGAGAAAAAGAGTGATGGAGCTACGCCGGAACCTGAACTGACGCAACTATTTTTGGAAATTCTGGAAGAAGATGATCGCTTACGAGAGGAGGTCACTGTCCGTTGAGACCATTGCAGTTAAATGTACGGGGCCTGCATAGTTTTCGCGAAGAACAGACGATAGATTTCAATCAACTCTGTGATGGTGGCGTCTTCGGCATTTTCGGCCCGACCGGGAGCGGAAAATCGTCCATTCTGGACGCGATGACCTTTGCTCTATATGGGAAAATTAGCCGCTCGGGAAATGCCGGTGCGAGCATGATTAACCAATCGGAGACGGAAGCCGCCGTTTCTTTTTCCTTTCGGCTCGGCGACCGTACGTTTATCGCTGAAAGAAAGGCCAAACGAAAAGATACGCGCCTCGAAACCACGCGTTCCCGCTTTATTGAAACGACCGAAGCGCCGGTTGTTTTGGCAGACAAAAAGGGAGAGATGGACCGAGAGATAGAAGCAATGATCGGGTTGAAAATAGAAGATTTCACCCGCGCGGTCGTTCTCCCTCAGAATAAATTTTCCGAATTTCTCGGCCTCAAAGGCGCCGAACGTAGCAAAATGCTGCAACGATTGTTTGATTTAGGGAAATACGGAGATGATTTAAACGAGAAAATCAAAAAACATCACGACGGGGCAAATGCAAAGAAAGACACCATTGAAGCGGAGCAGAAGGGGCTCGGGGATGCTTCCAAAGAGGCGTTGACGGAAGCGAGACAGGCGATTGTCCAAACCGAAAATGCGCTACATAGAGAAGAAACCGAAAAAAATGAGCTGGAAAGCAAATGGCAAGTGGCAAAAGAAATACTTCAACAGCAGAAGATAAAAGATGAACTCGAAAGTGAGCTGGCCTCCCTGTCGGAAGAGCGACCAAACCATGAAAAGCGGCGGCAATCGTTGCGTATCAGCGCGATCGCGAATCAGCTGCTCCCGTATCGGGAAGAGCAGGAACGGAGTGAACGTGAACAGCATGAGGCTGAAAAAACGTTAAGAGAAAGCAATAAGCAAGTGGAAAAAAATAGAAATAAAGAAGAAGAAGCACAAGCTTTTTACCGGAAAACAAGGGAAAATCGACAAGCAGAAGAGCCAAAACTCAACGTGAAAATCGCTCAACTTGAAGAAGCAAAAGCATTGGAAACAGAGCTGCAAACGTCTGCTAGAAAAATGGACGAGATCCGGGAAGAAGAATCACGTTTATCAAAACAACAAGAAGCCGCGGAGCACAACTGGCAACAAGCACAGGAAGAGGAAACGAATGCAAAACAATGGATGCAGAAGACAGAAGAGCAACTGAACGCCCTAGAAGCATCCCAACCCAAACGGGAGCAAATCCGACAGGCTTTTGAGAAGGGAAAAGCGTTACAGCAACAAGCCGAGCGCTTGGAAGAAGAAAAAGACACGGAAACCAACGCCATGGATAAAGTTAAACAGCAGGAAGCTTACATGAAAGAAGAAAAGAAGAACAGGGATGACACGTTTGAGCGGATTGCTTCTGCCCAAAACAAGCTTTACCAGTGGTATTTTGATTTAAGCGAAGCAAAAAGGGAACAACAGTCGCTCATGGCGACTATCAAGGACATGCAAGCGAGCAACATGCATGTGCACGAGGCGAAAGCGGTTCACGCGCTCGTTTCCCGGCTGGAACAAGGAAAAGCTTGCCCTGTTTGCGGATCGACCAACCATCCGGCACCTGGAAGTTCGCTTGATACGGCAAGTCATGATCATGATTTGCTTCAGGCTGTCTACGAACGATTGGAAGCAGCAACGAACATTGACCGATACATTTGGGATCTTGAGCATCATTCCGGGCAAATCGCGGCAATAACAGAGCAAAAAGAAGCACAACTAGCGACAGACAAAAGCGGGGCGCCTTCTCATCCAAAACGTTTAAGCGGCTTGGCGACGGAGGATGCACAAACGCAGGTGGACCAATTTTTGCATAAGCTGGAAGCGAAACCCAAGGCGTTGGATATGCTCATAGGTAATACAAAACAATGGCTCGAACAAGCGCAAAACCATTCCTCTAATCTCAAAGAAATCGAAGCACTTTCCAAGCAAACAATGTCCAACCTCGAAGACGCAACGCTGAAAAAACAAAAGCAGGAAGCTATCTACGATAAACAAAAGAACGAATGGCACGATTCTTTCCCCGGCCATTCCTTGCAAACGATTCATGAAGAATGGGAAACAGCACAGAAAGACCATGAACAGCAGGAAGAACTAAGGGAAGAGGTCCGTCGACAACAAAAACATTTGGAATCATTACGAGAAAAAATACAGCAAACAGAATCCAATCGAACCAATGTACAGATGTCCCTTCTGCAGCGCAAGGCAGAAAGGGAACAGCAAGAAAAAGAACATCGGCAGGCCCAATCAAAGCTTGATGAAACAATTGGCAATAACACGTCAGCTACGAAAGCATTGAAGGATGCCGAAGAAACTCTCCGGCGTTTGCGAAACGAAGAGAAAACAGCGGAAGATACGTTGCAACAAACGACCGCCAGCCGTCAAAAAGCAGAACAAACAAAAGCGGCTGCGGAGGAACAATATACGACTGTTTCCCGTAACCACGCATTGGCAAACGAACGTTGGGAACAGCAGAAAAACACGAACGAAGGAAAAGAAGCTGAAAAAATTTTGGAAGGAGCATTGGACAGCGCCACACTTCAAGTTTACGCCCTAAGTGTTGAAAAACGGAACGAGTACGAAACGAAAATCCAACGATTTGAAACACAATGGACCCAAACGAAACAACGGTTAGCGGAAATAGATGAAACATTGGACGGAAAGCGGATGACAGACGAAGAATGGAAAGCACTAGATGAAGCATTTCAACAACAAACAGAACAAGTCGAACAAAGGAAGGAAGAACGAAGCGTTGCCCGCTCAAAATGGGAAGAGCTGCAAGAAAAGCACCACCGTTATGAAAAACTCGAGGAAGAACGGCAACAACTGGCGACAAAAATCGGTCGTTATCAAGAATTGGAAAGGGTTTTTAAAGGGAAAGCATTTGTTAATTTTATCGCCGAGGAACAACTAGTGCAGGTGACCCGCCATGCCTCCGAGCGGCTTCATGCCCTCACGCAGGGGAGGTATGCCCTGGCCCTTGATTCAGACAATAACTTTTTAATTGCCGATTACTTTAACGGCGGACAACAACGACCGACATCCACACTCTCCGGAGGGGAGACTTTTTTAACTTCGTTGGCACTTGCCCTCTCCCTGTCCGTTTCCATTCAATTAAGAGGCCAATATCCACTGGAATTCTTTTTCCTTGATGAAGGCTTCGGCACGCTGGATGCCGAATTGTTGGACACCGTAGTCACCGCCCTTGAACAATTACAGACCGACCATCTTGCCGTCGGGGTCATTAGCCACGTTCCCGAGCTGCAAGAACGACTGCATAAACGCTTGCTTGTGAAAGCGCCAAAACCTGATGGGCAGGGGAGCCAGTTAATAATCACAAGCTGATATTGGCAAACGTTGGGCTTCTCCCTACGCAATCAAGGACTTACCGGCATACAATAGAGTAAAAATAAAAGTAATGAGGGACTGGTATGTCATTTGATTCACGTATGCATTTAGGGGCGGATCGTTATAAAGGGGATCGGGAAAAAGCGCTATGCCTGAAGCCAAAAGATTCGTGCCCCAACTTTTGCATGGTTTGCTACTTTTTGCGGAAGTGTTGTTGAAAAATGAAGTTGGATGGAAGGCCATGAGGCGAAAGGCTTCATGGCTTTCCTTTTTTCGGAGGGGAAATTTTACTGCCGGTAACCGTCTATCGCAAACCCTCTTCGTTCGATCTCTATTTCGCTCCATGCCCACAAATCTTTCGCAAGTGCTGCGTCCAATGCTGTCCCTTTCAACGCCTGTCGTTTTCCGCCATTGTAGTAATATCCGCCGTTCACCAATTCGCGGGTTGAGGCCAAGTAAATACTCGTTTGCGCGCCTTCCCGCGCTGTTTTCAGAAAAGGGCGCAAGACATTATGAATCGTTTGACCGAAACCCGTTTCGCGATCTACTCCGATTTGGGTGCTTGCCCCGCCCGGATGGACACTCACAGCGTTGACAAAAGTTGTCTTCAATCGCCTGGCCAGCTCCGTAGTAAACAAGACATTGGCAAGCTTGGAGCGCGCATACCCTTTCCAGATCCCAAACGTCTCTAAATGCGGATCAGCAAAATCGATCATTCCCCATTTGTAAGCACCGGAAGAAAGGGTAATAATGCGGGCGTTGTCCTTTCCATTAAGTAATGGCAACAGCTGCATTGTTAAATAAAAATGACCAATATGGTTGACGCCGAGCATCTTTTCAAAACCATCTTCGGTGCTTTCCCGATTTACGGTTACGACGCCGGCATTATTCATTAAAGCATAAAGATGTCCGTGTTTTTCACGGTAGCTTTGGGCAAAGGCGTGGATGCTCGCGAGGGAACCCAAATCACAATGTTCTACATCCAGATGGGCCTGCGGAATGCGTGCGAGAATATCCGTTTTGGCGTCTTTTCCCCGTTGCATGTCCCGGCTAGCGATCGTCACATGCGCGCCTCTCGCCGCTAATACTTCTGCTGTTTCTTTTCCAATCCCGCCACTTGCTCCGGTGATGATAATTTTTTTGCCTTGCACTGAAAAGTTTCCCTCGCTATGATAAGATGGTAGATTCATTTTATCGCAACCTTTCTGGGAGGATCTCAATGTTAACGAAAGCGCGGCAGCTGCTGCACACCTACTATGGGTATAATGATTTTCGCCCCGGCCAAGAAGCGATCATTCATTCCATTTTTAACGGAGAGCACACGATGGGGATTATGCCTACCGGAGGCGGAAAATCCGTTTGTTATCAACTGCCATCGCTCGTTTTGGATGGATTGACGATTGTTATTTCCCCGTTGATTTCCTTAATGAAGGACCAGGTTGATGAAATTCAGGAACATGGCATTTCCGCGACCTATTTAAATAGTTCCCTATCCTATGAAGACATGCAGGAGAGGTTAAGTGACGTGCAAGCCGGAAAATATTCTTTATTATACTTGGCGCCGGAACGATTAACCGCCCCCTATTTTTTGGCCCGCATCCAATCCATGCCAATCTCTTTGGTAGCCATTGATGAAGCACATTGCCTGTCGCAATGGGGCCATGATTTTCGTCCGAGTTATCTGGATATCCCTTATTTTATCAATCAACTGCAATCTGAGCCAGTGATTTTAGCGCTGACGGCTACGGCAACGCCCACGGTAGCTGAGGATGTGTGCAATTCCCTCGGAATTCCGTCCGTAAATATCGTAAAGACCGGGTTTGCCCGCGATAATCTCGCCTTCACTGTCATTAAAGGGCAAGACCGGGATGCGTACATCCAAAATTATGTTGAAAACAACCAAAACGAGTCGGGGATTATTTACGCGACAACGAGAAAAGAAGTGGAACGTATTGCTCATCGCCTAAAAGCGAAGGGATTTCACGCGGGGTATTACCATGGGGGGATGGAAGCAAATGCCCGTGCTGAAAGTCAAGAGGCATTCGTTTACGATGAAATTAACGTGATGGTAGCGACAAATGCATTTGGGATGGGGATTAACAAACCCGATGTGAGATATGTTATCCACGCGCAAATCCCAAGGACGATGGAAGCGTACTATCAAGAGGCGGGGAGGGCAGGAAGGGATGGCGAAAACAGCGATTGCATTTTATTGTTTTCCCCCCAAGATATCCAAATCCAGCAATTCCTGCTCGATCAATCCCAGCTTGATGAACATCGAAAAGCGAACGAATTCCGCAAGCTGCGGGAGATGGTTAATTACTGCCACACCGAATCTTGTTTGCAAGCTTACATTCTTGACTATTTCGGTGAAGAAGCCCCTGCCGATTGCAAGCGATGTTTCCATTGCACGGATGAACGCAATGTCATAGACGTCACCAAAGACGCCCAAATGGTGTTGTCATGCATTAAACGAATGAAAGAAAGATTTGGGAAAACGATCATTGCCCAGGTGCTTACAGGATCCGGCAATCAAAAGATAAAAGACTTGCGTTTTGATCAATTATCCACGTACGGCCTCATGAAAGGGGAGTCCCAAAAAGCGGTCGTCGCATTTATTGATTTTTTAACCGCCCATCGATATTTAACGCTCACCCAAGGGCAATACCCTGTATTGCAGCTAAGCGAAAAATCAGTGACGATACTCAAAGGCGAGCAAAAGGTGATGAAAAAAGAGGACGCAACCGCCAAAGCACAAGCCACGGATGACGATCCTCTTTTCCATCGATTGCGGGAGCTGAGAACCGTGCTTGCAAAAAAACATAAAATCGCCCCGTATATGGTGTTTTCCGATCAAACCCTTAAAGAAATGTCCGGCAAGCAACCCGCTACAAAAGCAGATATGCTTGCCATTAAAGGAGTCGGCGAACATAAATATGAAGCATACGGAGAAGACTTTTTGGTAGAGATTCATGGGGTACTATAACCAATGAAAAGCCGCAAGATCCTGTTGGATATGCGGCTATTGTGCTTTTTAGCCCCGATCCGTCCGTGTTTGCATGATGTCCTATTCTTTTTCAGCTACGCCCCGAACATAATAATCGCTGTATTCCGGCGCTGCAAAATGGTGATCGAGAAACGAACGGTAGGGATCCTCATAATAATTGTTTTGGTTTGCAAGGCGTTTCAAATGTTTGGCAATCCCCATGATTTCAAAGTCCAAGAGTGGCGGAGCCATATCCAAGTTTCTTTTTAAGTAAAATACTTCACGATAAATGAGGTCCTCGATAGACGTGCCCTCTTCCAATAAGCGGATGATTTTCTGTTCGCGCTTTTCGATGATTGCCAAGTACCGGCGGAGCGCTTCTTCGTATTCCGAACGGGAAAAGGTTCCTTTGTGATGAAACGTCACATAGTAATCGGCGTCGATGTCCAACGTTCGTTCACCGGAAGCAATGAATTCGTCGATGTCCGAATCGGCATTATTGTACCACGGCCCGAAAGACGTTAAATCATAGTCACCCACGACAAGCACCCCGTCGTCTGGAAAGTAGGGGCAACAATAGCTTTCGCAATGCCCGGGCGTATAAAGCATTTGCACGTTGTTTCCTGCGATCATCATGGGTGTTTCATAAGGATAAAGGTTTTTCTCTCTCGCGATCACATCTTGAAATGGTTGAGTGTCCTTGTTGTTTTTGACCCACTGTTCAACAGTGCCCGCCCCTTTTAGAGCGTATATTCCCATCGCCTTCGCAAGGGATTCCAAATCATTCAATTTATACTCGTCAACGGCATTCACCCACATTGCTGCCTCCGGGAAATGGGGAACGCCTTTTATGTGATCAATATGATAATGGGTGATAAAGATGTCCTGAATGTCATGATGCTCATGGATATAAGCGTATCCTTCTTTTCCCGTGCCAATATCTACGAGTGCATCCCTTTCCCTGTTCTTCCCTTTTACGACAATACTCGTGGAATAGGGAACTTTGCTGTTTCGCCTTCCTTTCACCAATTCCAGATTCCCAATTTTATCTATGTCCATCTTTTTCATTCCTCCTGTGCTGAATGACGATTCAGTACGTAGCAATAAGATGATTGTACCGCTTATGAAAGGTTTCGTAAACAAAAGCACGTGATTATCCGAGCATCAAGCAGATATTTCTACATATATGGAGGATTGTTAGCATAGCCCTTGCATGCTCAAGCTCATAATCGGTCAATCGGCATTAATAATACATGTGGATAAGAATGCGTGTTGATTATTCGACAATTTTTGATAAGCTACTCTTTGTATCCTAACGTTTCAGTTAGCTGCATGGAGGTGGCGGATCATTGTTAACATTTGAAAATGTGTCAAAGGTTTATAAAGGCGGCACTTACGCCGTTAAAAATCTTTCTTTTGCATTTGAAAAAGGCGAATTTATTGTATTTATCGGACCGAGTGGTTGCGGCAAAACAACAACCATGAAAATGATTAATCGTTTGATCGACCCGACGGAAGGCGTTATTTCCATTGACGGGAAAGACGCAAGCAGCCAAGATGCGGTAAAACTGCGCAGAGACATCGGCTATGTTATTCAGCAAATTGGGTTGTTTCCGCATATGACCATTCAGGAAAATGTAACGCTCGTTCCGAAATTAATGAACTGGCCAAAAGAAAAAAGAAGAGAACGCGCGAAAGAACTGTTGGAACTTGTAGATATGGGAGAGGAATATCTGGCTCGCTATCCAAATGAATTGAGCGGCGGCCAACAACAGCGGATCGGCGTGCTCCGCGCACTCGCCGCTAACCCGCCGCTTATTTTAATGGACGAACCTTTCGGCGCGCTTGACCCTATTACCCGTGACACGTTGCAAGATGAATTTAAAAGGTTGCAGCAACGTTTGAACAAAACCATTGTTTTTGTCACCCATGACATGGACGAAGCATTGAAACTGGCCGATCGCATGGTGATCCTTCGGGACGGCGAACTCGTACAATTGGGCACTCCCGATGAGATATTGGCTTCCCCTGCGAACGAATTCGTGGAAGAATTTATCGGGAAAGACCGTCTCCTGCAAAGCCGCGCGACTGTTCAAACCGTGGAACAGCTCATGATCGAGAACCCCATAACCATCGAAGAAAAACAAACGGCTTCGGAAGCGGTGCAAATCATGCGGGACAAACGCGTGGACTCCTTGCTCGTCACCGATGAAAAAGGGGTTCTGAAAGGGTATGTGGATATTGAAATCATTGAAGCAAACCGAAAAACCTCCGAGCTTATTGCAGACATTCACTTGACGAAACTGCACACGGTGAATAAAGATGCCCGTGTCAGAAACTCGGTCAGCCGAATTTTAAAACTGGGAACCAGTTATGTGCCGGTCGTCGATGACGAGGTGCGATTAGTCGGCATCCTCACGCGCGCGTCGCTTGTTGACCTTGTTTACGAATCGATTTGGGGTGTCGAAGCGATGAAAACCGATGAACAAGCGGCGACCCTGGAGGAGACGATTCTATGAATGCGGTGATTGACTTTTTACAAACCCACGGGGGAGAAATGCTGTTCTTAATCGGGCAACATTTATTTATTACGCTTAGCGCCCTCCTTCTCGGCATTATCGTTGCTGTTCCCCTTGGCGTGGCCTTAAACAAAGTGCCGTCAAAGCTTGGCAATTTTGTCATCGGGGTCGTCAGCATCCTGCAAACGTTTCCGAGTCTCGCGATTTTGGCATTTGTGATCCCGTTTCTCGGCGTAGGAATGTTCCCCGCGATTGTGGCCCTTTTTGTCTATTCATTGCTCCCGATATTGCGAAATACGTATGTCGGGATTCGCGGCGTGAATCCTGCGCTCAATGAATCCGGCAAAGGGATGGGAATGAGCGCCTGGGAACGCGTCCGTTATGTAGAATTGCCGCTCGCCACGCCGATCATTATGTCAGGCATTCGCCTCGCGACCGTCTATCTCGTTGGTTGGGCGACCCTGGCCGCGTTTATCGGTGGTGGGGGATTGGGCGAATTTATCTTTAATGGCCTTAACCTCTATCAACCTGAATTCATCATCGCAGGCGCAATTCCCGTAACTTTAATGGCGTTGTTCTTCGAATTTATTCTATCAAAAATGGAAAAAGGCATGACCCCGAAAGGGCTAAAAACAGTTGCAGCTTAAGGAGGTGCCGTCCGTGGCAACGAAAGAAATGAGGCGAAGGCTGATGGCAACGATGCTCGGGATAGGTGTGATCGGCGGCTGTTCGCTGCCCGGCCTCGGTGGCGGCGGTGGAGAAGAAACGGTCACGATTGGCATGCAAGATACATCGGAATCGCAAATTTTAGGGAATATGATTCGCATTTTGATCGAAAGAGAGACCGACGCAAGCGTGGAGATGATTAATAATCTCGGAACATCCGTCGTCGTTCATGAAGCCATGATGAACAATGACATTAATATTTCCGCATCCCGCTACACCGGCACGGATATTGCAGCAGCTCTGGACGAGGAACCGGTGATGGATCCGGATGAAGCGATGGATTATGTGGTGGAAGCGTTCGATGAACGTTTTGATCAAACTTGGTTTCCATCTTACGGCTTTGACAATTCCTATGCATTTACGATCCGCGAAGAGCTGGCCGAAGAGGAAGGGATAGAAACGGTATCCGACTTGGAAGAAATCGCGGCCAACGCGGCAGTGGGCGTTGACACGAACTGGTTAACCCGCGAAGGCGACGGTTACCCTGCTTTTCAGGAAACATATGGCTATGAATTCGACAATATCAGCCCGATGCAAATCGGACTCGTGTACGATGCACTCGCGAGCGGCAGCATGGATGTCGTTCTCGCTTACACATCCGATGGACGCATCGCCGCCTATGATCTTTTCTTATTGGAGGACGATGAACAATTTTTCCCTCCCTATGATGCTTCTGCGGTAGCAAGAAACGATGTGCTGGAGGCAAACCCAGGCGTTGAAGAAGCCATCTTGAAAATGGAAGACGAGCTTAGCACCGAACAAATGCAGGAATTGAACTACGAGGCGGATGCGGAGCTGCGCGAACCAGCAACCGTCGCGGAAGATTTCCTTGAAGCAAACAACTACTTTGAATAAGCGAATCATGTTTCTGGAAAAGGAGGTGCCGGAATGTTTGAAGTGATGGGAGATGTGATCAATTACTACGAGCAAAACTTTTCTTACATCGCCCGGGAATTTTATCGTCATTTCCTAATGGCCGCGTACGGAGTCCTATTTGCGGCGGTCGTTTCGATCCCGCTCGGTATCGTCATTGCCAGGTACGGGCGGTTGAGCAACTGGGTGATCCAGTTGGCCAACATTATTCAGACCATCCCGCATTTGGCGATGCTCTCCATCCTTATGCTTGCCATGGGACTAGGCGCAAATACCATCGTTGTCGCGCTCTTCCTGTATTCGATTTTGCCGATTGTCAAGAATACTTATACGGGTATCATGAATGTGGATCAAGTGTTGTTGGATTCCGGCAGAGCGATGGGGATGACGAAAGGGCAAATCCTGCGAATGGTGGAACTGCCCCTCGCCCTTTCCGTCATTATGGCGGGATTAAGAAACGCGCTCGTGATCGCGATCGGCATCGTCGCCATCGGGGCGTTTTTCGGGGCCGGTGGCTTAGGAGATATTATTATTCGCGGAACGAATGTTACCGACGGAACCGCGATTATTCTCGCCGGTGCGATTCCCACAGCTTTAATGGCGATCATCGCTGATCTTATCATGGGGACGTTGGAGAGAGTCCTGCACCCTGTGAAAACACCAAAACATAAAGAAGGTCCGGAGGAAGCGGAGCCGGCTTAAATGTCTATGAATGTGAATAATTTCCTCTCTTCAGGCATAGCATAGACTATGAAGTATTCACGGGAGGGGATGGAATGATGCCACTGACACGTGCGGAAATGGCCCGCCTTTTGGTTGAATTGTGCGGCATCCCAAAGGTCTTTTTGGAAAAAATGGACGAGGATGACGTTCGTCAATTGTTTGATGAAAGGCTCGGCCCTTTAAAAAAAGAAGCATAACCGTTTTGGAACAAGGAACGCGCCTTCGGGTAGCGTTCTTTTTTTATTTGTCATAAGCTGATAACAGCCACGATTCCGAAAGGAAGAATGACCAGGATGAACACTTTACGCAATGTAGCTATACAGATTGATTTCGCCGACAGTGCCCCTCTTTACTTTCAGGACCCTGTTACCATTATTGAAACGGATAATCCTGAAGAGGTGGACACATGCATGAGAAAGATTCAATCCGCTGTCGACAACGGTTTTTATGCCGCAGGTTATGTGGCCTATGAAGCGGCAGAGGGATTACGGCCGGAGTATCCCGTCGCACCCGGTGTTGAAACACCCCTTATTTGGTTTGGTATTTTTAAGTCACCTGCCGCTCCGCCTGAAGAACAGGGGAAGTGCCCCTTTCATTTATCGAATTGGAAGCTATCAACAACAGAGCGAGATTACGAAAAAAATATCGAACGCATTCGCCGGGCTATTTCGAGGGGAGAAACCTACCAGGTGAACTATACAGCACGCCTGAATGCACAGTTTCTCGGCTATGCCCGCTCCTTGTATGAACAATTGAAGGCCTCCCAGAAAGGGGGTACAGTGCGTATTTGCATACGGGACGGCACCAGATTCTTTCTGTCTCCCCGGAACTTTTTTTTCAGCGGAAGGGAAACCGTCTGTTTATGAAACCGATGAAAGGGACAACCGCGCGTGGAAAGAACGAAGATGACGACCAGCGACTGTTTGAGCAATTGCGAACGTCGGAAAAAGACCGGGCGGAAAACGTGATGATCGTTGACTTGCTTCGCAACGACTTGGGAGTGATCGCCGAAACGGGAACGGTAAGAACACCGGCACTTTTTGACATCGAGGCTTATCCGACGGTTTGGCAAATGACCTCGACGGTGGAAGCCGAGATCACCACAGACGTTGGCGTGGCCGATCTTTTTAAAGCTTTATTTCCTTGCGGATCAATCACAGGGGCACCTAAAAAAGAGACGATGAATAAAATTACACAATTGGAGAAGGAGCCACGGGGCGTTTACTGTGGATCCATCGGTTATCTCTCACCTAACGGGGACAGCACTTTCAATGTGGCGATCCGTACAGCGGTCATTGATGCGGAAAAGCAAAACATAACATACGGCACGGGGGAGGGGTGACGTGGGACTCTACGCCGCGTGGAGAGTATGAGGAAGCAATTATAAAGAGTAAAGTGATGACGGAACGGCATTATCCCTTTTCCTTAATTGAAAGTTTGCGCTTGGATAATGGGCATTTCCCATTTTTATCGGGGCATCAGCACCGGATGCAAGCCTCTGCCGAATGTTTCGGTTGGTCCTTTTCTTCCGGAGCGATGCGCAACGTGTTACACGCCTATGCGAAGGATCATTCGAAAGGCTGTTATAAAGTTCGTTTGTTGTACGAGCCCGACAAAGGTTTTTTTGTTGAAGGAAATGAACTGTCGAATGTCAAAGAACCGGTGAAGGTTGAACTTGCCAAACACGCCCTGCCATTTGACAATGTGTTTTCTTTCCATAAAACAACGGCCAGAGAGGCATTTGATCATTTGCGATCCTTATCAGCAGAAAGAACGTTTGATGTTTTGCTTTATAATGACGAACACAAACTTTTGGAATTTACGATTGGGAACGTGGTTGTTGAAAAAAACGGGGTATATACGACCCCGCCTTTGTCGCTCGGGTTATTGCCGGGTGTTTTTCGCCAACATCTATTAGAACAAGGAGTCATCCAGGAAGAAACGCTGTCGGTTTCAGATTTGGCACGTGCCGATCGAGTTTGGATGATCAATAGTGTTCGCGGTTGGTTGGAAGTGAATATCTTAGGGTAAAAAAATACAAACGAACGTTCTAATGTGTTATAATCTTAGAAAACTCGGCTTTTCGCCAAGCTTTTATGGCGAAAGCCTTAGTTGCCAAAATAAGGGGGGATAAAAAAGGATGAAGCAAAAACAAGACCTCCAAAGCTTGATTTCCGATCTAAAAACCGATGACCGCATCGTGCACTGGCACGAACAACCCGAAAAAGAGGCCCGTTACGCGGCGTTCCCTCCTTCGTTGAACGATACATTGGCGCATACCCTGGGAGAACGGGGGATCGAGGCTTTATACACGCATCAACGCGCCGCTTATGATGCCGTTGAAAGCGGAAAAAATATTGTAACGGTAACACCGACCGCATCAGGGAAAACGTTGTGCTACAATCTGCCTGTGCTTCAGGCGATCAGTGAAGATTCGGATACCCGCGCCATCTATTTATTTCCGACAAAAGCACTTGCACAGGACCAAAAAAGCGAAATGGCCGAGTGGATTGAAGCCACTGGTTTGAATATAAACAGTTATACATACGACGGTGATACAGCACCTGCCATACGCCAAAAGATTCGCCACGCCGGACATATCGTGATGACAAACCCGGATATGCTGCACACGTCCATTTTGCCCCATCACACAAAATGGGTTTCTTTGTTTGAAAAGCTCAAGTTTATCGTCGTTGACGAACTTCACACCTACCGAGGGGTATTCGGCAGCCATGTTGCCAATGTCATGCGGCGGCTGCTTCGATTGGCAAACTATTACGGAAGCACGCCGCAATTCATTACAACATCCGCAACGATTCGCAACCCGAAGGCGCTCGCCGAGCAATTAACCGGGAGCAACTTTTCCCTCATTGATAACAACGGCGCGCCGCAAGGCAAAAAGCATTTAGCCTTGTACAACCCGCCGGTGGTCAATCATTCGTTAAACGTTCGGCGCAGTGCCTCCAAAGAAGTGCGTACACTCGCAAAAAGATTTCTCGAAGCGAAATCTCAAGTCATCGTTTTCGCTCGCAGCCGGGTGCGTGTCGAAGTCATCTACAGCGATTTGCAATCGTTAATCAAAGATGATTACGGACCTGCCTCGATCCGCGCGTACCGTGGCGGTTATTTGCCGAATGAGCGCCGGGCCATCGAACGAGGCTTACGCGAAGGATCCATCCGCGGCGTTGTCAGCACAAATGCGCTGGAGCTGGGCATGGACATCGGGCAATTAGAAGTGTGCATCATGACCGGATACCCAGGTTCCGTTTCCAGCCTTTGGCAACAAGCCGGACGCGCGGGGCGCAGGCAAGAAGAATCACTCGTCGTCATGGTGGCGGGATCCGCGCCAATCGACCAATATGTGATGCAACATCCCGAGTATTTATTGGACGCCCCTGTCGAGGAAGCGCGAATCGAACCGAATAATTTGATCATCTTGATCGACCACCTGAAATGCGCGGCATATGAACTGTCTTTTCGAGACGGTGACACGTTTGGCGGTGTGCCGATCGACGATATGATGGATTACTTGGCAGAAGAACGGGTCGTGCACAAGCGGAAAAACACTTGGTACTGGATGAACGAGGCGTTTCCGGCACACGGGATCAGCTTGCGTTCCGCCTCCCAGGAAAATATCGTCATCATTGACACCACGATAGAGGGAAGCGCAAAAGTCATTGGGGAAATGGACCGCTTCAGCGCCATGACGCTGTTGCATGAAGAAGCGATTTACATGCACCAAGGAAATCAATACCAAGTGGAAACGCTCGATTGGGAAGAAAAGAAAGCGTATGTTCGATTGGTGGAAGTTGAATACTTTACCGATGCGAGTTTAAATGTAAAATTAACCGTGATCGAGACGGACGAAGCGAAGCGTCATCATCATCACAATGCAGCTTTTGGCGATGTGGCCGTAACGATCATGCCGTCCATTTTTAAAAAAATAAAGCTATCAACTTATGAAAATATCGGCTCCGGACCGATCCATCTGCCACAGGAAGACATTCATACCGCCGGCACATGGATTGATTTTGACGAAGAATGGCTGCTTACATTCGGCAAGCAAAAATTCGAGCGGATGCTTGTCTCTTTTTCCCAGGTCGCGCACCAATTAGGCGCTGTGCTTACGATGAGCGATCGCGGCGACCTTCATGTCGCCGCGCAAATTAAAGCGGATCATTCGGAGAAACCGGCCGTTTTTATCTATGATCATTATCCCGGCGGCATTGGCCTTGCCGCTCAATTGTATAAACGGATGGATGAGCTCATTTCCCGAAGCGCAACGCTGATTCACGATTGCCCTTGCGAGGACGGATGTCCCTCCTGCATTGGCACAAGCGAAGAACAAGGGCTAAAGCAAGATGTCTATCGATGGCTGTCTACATTAGTTTGAACAAAGGAATGGGATAAACGATGGATATCCAAAAAAAATTACAGCGGTTAAAACCGCATATCAATCGTTCCCAACCGGAGGAGGTGCCCGTTGCCGAGCCGGACATCTCCGAAAAGGAATGGCGAGATGTACAAGGCGAGGTGCTCACCTTCGAAGAAGGGTATGCGGTCCGGCGACGAAAACGTTATGCCATTTCCCATAACCACGGCTGTCACGCCTTCAAAGAACTGGGGAATATTATTGACGTTTGGAAGGAGACAGGGGTTGAAGACCATCCTCTGGCGCCCGGAAGGGACCAAGAAGCGGAAGACTTGTTATTTCTCGATACGGAAACGACCGGGCTCAGCCACGGGGCGGGGAATATGATTTTTATGATTGGTACGGCTAGGTTGAGCGGGAAAGAAATCATTGTTGACCAGTATTTTTTGCCCGGGCCGGAACATGAAATCGCGTTTTACCATCATTTTTTACGGGATAAAACGTCGCTACACGCCCTCGTTACTTATAACGGGAAAGCGTTCGACTGGCCGCAGTTAAAAACGCGGCATACATTGCTGAGAGAAACGTTGCCGTCATTGCCTGCATTTGGCCATTTTGATCTATTGCATGCATCGCGGCGATTGTTCAAACACGAGCTTGCCTCTTGCAAGTTGGGAAATGTGGAAGAAGGCATTCTCGGCCTTTCCCGCGAGGAAGATACCCCCGGATACCTCGCCCCCATGTACTATCAAGATTTTTTATCCGTCGGCGACCCGTCCATTGTTGAAGGGGTTTTTCAGCATAATGAGCAAGACCTCTTATCATTGATTACCCTCTACATCGAGCTTTCGCACCGGGTGTTATCCGGCGGCGGAACATCGGAAGAAGCGTATGAAATTGCAAGATGGTGGCGGGACACGAAGCACTATACACGAGCGCTCGAAGCATACGGCGAAGTAAATGAACAAAGCGATTGTTATGAACAGGCGCTTTACGAACGCGGCCATCTTCTTAAAAAGACAAACCGGCATGCCGATAGTATAGCCCTTTTTCAAAAGGTCTTCGAGATGCAAGGAGATTTAGCCCCTAACGCGGCAGAAGCGCTCGCAATTTGGTATGAACATCATAAGAAAGATTACGGGCGTGCCTATCATTACAGCAAACGCGGCCAATGCTATCAAAACCAACTGCGGTCTTCGGTGCGGGAGGCAAAAAACGATGCATGGGAACACCGGCTGCAAAGGTTACGAAGGAAATTGGGAAATGAAGTTTCATTTCCGGGTTGATTATTTCCCGGGCAAGCGCATGATTCGCCAAATCCATGCCTTTGTTTGTAAAATCATCGCGGTTGATGTCCATTCATCGGAGGTTTTTTCGATGAAACTGCCCATGAAAAATAGGTCTTTGCATTATTCCTCCAGTTACCTATTCCTCATAAGGTAATAGTAGCCCTAAAAAAGGAGGAAATTGTAATGGGTTATAATAATTGGAATAACATGAACAACCAGAACCATTATAACTATCACCATCATGGCGGCAATAACGAGTTGCAAATGCAGCCTCAGCAGCATTGCCAACAAAAACCGATTGTTATGCCGGCCGTCGTCCACCCGCCAAAATGCAATGTCACCCACAGCATGCAGGAATATATTGTGCCTGAGGTGCATCCGTCGCATACTACGCATGTCAACCAAAGCGTCTATAAACACGTGCACAGTTATCCGCACAGCCAGGATCAGGTGGCCGATGCACATTCCGAACACTATCATTGCCCACCGGGACAACACGGACAGCAGAACGGAAATAATTGTAATCGTCCTTGGTAGAAGAGGCGCAGCCTTGATGATTGCCTTTCCTATTCATCTTCCATTTACCCGGCAGATCGAACGTCTGTCGGGACTTTTGAATGGCCCCCACAGCAAATTGACATTTCTCACGTCTTCTGAAAAAATAAGGATAAGATTTGAGAATACTAGCGCGGGGTGTGTATGATGCCAGCAAACGTTCAATTAGAGGCAAAAGAGATTCTTGAAAAAGAATTTAAAACGAGCATGAAAGGGTATAATAAAGAAGAAGTCGACCAATTTTTAGATACGATTATTCAAGACTATGAACGCTTCCGGGAACAGGTCGAAAAACTGGAGAAGGAAGTAGGACAATTACGAAAAATGCAATCATCAAGCATTTCGCAACGCTCCCAACGTTCCCAACCGGAGCCGGCGGAAGAAGCTACGGAAAGCAGAGCGCCGGCAGCACCGGCAGCAGCGGATACCTCGGCCGGGACCACCAATTACGATTTATTAAAACGTATTTCCAACCTGGAAAAAGAAGTATTTGGAAAGAAACTATCCGAATGACGACCGGGCAAGTGGTTCATGTCTATGTCGATGCCGCTTGTAATGGAGATCCCGGCACATGCGGACACGGCATTTTTATGAAACATCCAAATGGCCAAGTCGAAAGGAAAAAAGAACGTTCACAACTTACCCATATTCATGAAGCGGAATTTGCGGCCCTCTATGCAGGGATGAAATGGGCGAGGCATTTCGGCTATCATCAGGGGCGCTTTTTCACGGACTCCCAACTTGTTTTTGATGCCGTGAACGAAGGAGCAGTGAAACGTTCCCGGTACAAGCCCTTGCTGCATGACATCTTGCTCCTAAGTGCCGACTTTACACTGTTCATCGTGGACTGGCTTCCCACGCGCAAAAACAAAGAAGCCGACCGTTTGGCGAAAAAAGCTTGTTTTTACGCATAAAGTAAGTTGTTGCAAAAAATAGGAAAGCACGTTATAATACAGCTTGGTACATGCTGAAAACGTTCGGGCAATCGCTCTGTTCTTATGGGACAGAGAGGAAAGTCCATGCTCGCACAACCTTAAAGGGTTGTAACGATCGTGCCTGACGAAACGATAAGTCAGGGCAGTCCGGGTTCCCGGACTGACGGCGTAAGGAACACCTACGTTCTACCCAAGAATACGGTTATCCTTCTGAAAGTGCCACAGTGACGAAGTCTTCGTGGAAACGCGAAGAGTGGAACGCGGTAAACCCCGCGAGCGAGTAACCCAAAAATATGGTAGGGGCATTTTCCCCGTTGGAAACGACAGGGAAAGGCGAATGATTCGCAGATAGATGATTGCCATCCCCGTGCAAGGTGAACAGCCGTAGCACGGCGATACAGAACATGGCTTACAGAACGTTTTCAGCCTCTGGGACGACCCCGTATTCGGGGTTTTTTTCATATTTTATATTCGCTATTAAATCACGAAGAACACCAAATACAGATCGTTAAAACCAAGTTTTCCAATACTCACGGAAAAAAACAGGCGTCATGAAAGGACCCAAATTCAATGGGAACATATACATATATTGCAACGGCAACGATGGGGCTTGAGAGCATCGTTACCAAAGAAGTGCAAAAGCTCGGGTACGAAACGACGGTTGAAAACGGAAAAGTGATTTTCGAGGGCGATGAATTGGCCCTTTGTCGGGCAAATCTATGGCTCAGGACGGCAGATCGGGTAAAGCTTAAAATCGGCGGCTTTACCGCGACATCTTTTGAGGAATTGTTCGAAGGCACGAAAGCCTTGCCATGGGAAGCATTCATCCCCGTCTATGGCACGTTCCCGGTGGTCGGTCGTTCCGTGAAGTCTCAACTTTACAGCGTCCCCGACTGCCAACGGATCGTGAAAAAAGCGGTGGTGGAACGCTTGAAACAGACGTATAACCAATCATGGTTCAGTGAAGACGGCCCTCTTTTTAAAATTGAGGTGGCGCTGTTAAAAGATGAAGTTACCCTCACGCTCGACACGACAGGAGACGGGTTGCATAAGCGGGGGTATCGGCGCCTGCACGGGGAAGCACCGCTAAAAGAAACTTTGGCTGCTGCCATGATTCATTTAACGAATTGGCAGCCCGATTCCGATATGGCATTTCTGGATCCTTTTTCCGGTTCCGGAACGATTCCGATTGAAGCCGCACTGATGGCCAAAAACATCGCTCCTGGCATACAGCGGGGATTTCAGGCTGAACAATGGCCGTTCATGAACGATTCGATATGGGCGAAAGCGAGGGAAGAAGCCCGAGACCTCGCACAAACGACGAGCCGCCCTGCCATATACGGAAGCGACCGCGATGAGAAGATGACAGCCCTTGCTTCCGAAAATGCAACGCTTGCAGGCGTAGGTGAAATTGAATGGAAAACGAAACACGTGAAAGATCTTAGGCGCGTGGCAGCCCGAGGTGTTCTCGTTTGCAACCCTCCTTATGGGACGAGAATGGAAGAAAGGGATACCATACAAAACCTTTATGAAACCCTCGGACGCGTGAGCGAAAAACATTTTCAAGGCTGGTCCGTGTATGTGCTCACCGCAAACGAGCAGTTTGAGAAATTTTACGGGCAAAACGCAACAAAAAAACGAAAATTGTTTAATGGAAACATAAAAACCGATTATTACCAGTTCTGGGCGAAAAAGAAGGCATAATCGAGTCGCCACGTGCGTACAATAGATTTGTTATCACCATCTTTAGGGGGAGGAAAAATCGTTGTACGCACAGCTTTGTTTTAAAGAACGTTCGCATACTTACGAGCAAGTCGCACGCATTCAATCCGCCATCAAACACACGGAAGAACAGCTGCATCATTTACCGGCACTCGAAAGCGGTGAAGCGGAAAAAGTGAAAGCGGCTGTTCATGAGGCGCATCTTTATATCGACCGAGCACTCTACCATGAACTGGAAGCGATTCATAACGGATGAACTGTCGTTTTTCGACAGTTTTTTTGTTTGGCGATGAAAAGATTAGGGTAGGGGAGGGGAGCGGACATTGAGAGGCAGGTGACGTTTGTGATCACGTTTCAAGATGTATCAAAAACATTCAGCGGACAAATTGAAGCGGTAAAAAAGCTTGATTTTCATGTGGAAAAAGGGGAGTTTTTTGTCCTCATCGGACCGAGCGGCTGCGGGAAAACCACGAGCTTAAAGATGATCAACCGTCTTGTGGAGCCAACAGCAGGCACCATCTCCATCGACGGGAAAGACCTTCGTGATTTTAACCGCCAGGAACTGCGTTGGAATATAGGGTATGTGTTGCAACAAATCGGGCTTTTCCCGACGATGACGGTTTCGGAAAATATCGCGGTCGTTCCGGAGATGAAAAAATGGGGGAAAAATGAAACGAAGAAGCGCATCGATGAATTGCTGGAAATGGTTGATTTAGATCCGGGTACATATCGAAACCGGCTTCCGGATGAGCTTTCCGGCGGGGAACAACAACGGGTAGGGGTGATACGGGCATTGGCGGGGAACCCTGATATTCTGCTTATGGACGAGCCTTTCAGCACGCTTGACCCTATTAGTCGCGAACACTTACAAAAAGATATCGCCAAACTCCAGCAGAAAATTAAAAAAACCATCGTTTTTGTTACCCATGATATCGAAGAGGCGATGCAACTGGCCGATCGCATCTGCTTGATGAGACAAGGAGAGGCTGTACAAATCGGAAGACCCGAGGAATTTCGGAACTCCCCTGCAAGCGGTTTTGTCAAAAAGTTTGTCGGGGGTCGGGGCATGGATGTATGGAATGCGCCTGCATCAGAAGTGATGGAAACCGACAGCCAACATATGGTCGGGGAAACAATGATCCACGCCCCTTCATTCCCTGCCCCTTTATATGTATTTGGCGACCAAAGGCGTTTTCTTGGCCGCTTGGATCCGACGGGGACTGTAACAACCCATGATCTTTTGGTTTCACCGGAACGTCCGTTACATGAGGTTGTCTCCGCCGTGGAAGCTTCTGAATTCGATGCCCTCCCTGTCGTTGAGGGAGATAAGCTCGTTGGTGTGTTGAGTTATCGGAGCATTGTTGCCTATATCCATGCCCATCGGCCGGAAAGGGGGCTATGCCGTGATGGAAGCGGTAGGAGAGTTTTTGGAAGTCTTCGCCAATCAACGAGAAACACTGTTTGAATTGCTCTGGGAGCATGTGCAAATGTCTTTTATATCCCTTTTATGTGCGATTCTCATTGCCGTTCCCCTCGGCATATCCCTTACACGCACACGACGGCTCGCTGAACCGGTGATCGGTGTTGCAGCGGTTTTGCAAACTATCCCAAGCCTAGCGCTCCTCGGATTTATGATTATCTTTTTCGGAATCGGAACGGTTCCTGCCATTATCGCGCTCACCGCATATGCGCTTCTTCCCATCCTCCGCAATACATACACGGGCATACGCGAGATTGATCCGTCCATTAAGGAAGCGGCTACCGGCATGGGGATGAGCCCGGCCAGAAAACTTCGGAAAGTGGAATTGCCGATGGCACTGCCGGTCGTTATGGCCGGGATTCGCACATCGATGGTCCTGATTGTCGGTACGGCCACATTGGCAGCATTAATCGGTGCAGGCGGTCTTGGTGACTTAATTATGACCGGCATCCAGCGTGCGGATCAATCCTATATCTTGCTCGGGGCAATCCCTGCCGCGATATTGGCATTGCTGTTTGATGTTGTTCTACGCTGGACCGAAAAGGCGAAGCGTTCGTTTATGACGTTTTCAATCGTTATGGGTTCCGCTTTTTTGATTGTGATTACGCCGATTCTTCTGCCCGCACAACAACACGACGTCGTTGTTGGCGGGAAACTCGATGCTGAGCCGGAGATATTGGCTAATATGTACAAGCATTTGATCGAAGAAGATACCGATTTGAATGTGGATGTGCAGGCAGGTTTAGGCGGGACGGACATCGTGTTTGATGCCCTTCTTGTCGGCGATATCGACATTTATCCGGAATTTACGGGGACGGCTTACGTGGATCTTTTAGGGGAGGATCCTTCCGGGATGAATGAAGAAGAAGTGTATGACGCGACAAAAGCGGGAATAGAAGAAGCATACAGTGTCGTTTATCTCGAACCAATGGCTTATAATAATACGTATGCGTTAGCGGTAAGTGAAGCAATCGGGGAAGAATATGCCATCGAGACGATATCGGATGTAGAACCCCATCAAAACGAATTTACGGCCGGTTTTACTTTCGAGTTTCTTGACCGTCCCGATGACGGCTATGAGGCTGTTGTAGATACGTATGGGTTTGAACTGGCCGATGTGAATGGCCTTGATCCCGGCCTTCGTTCGCAAGCCATTGAAGAAGGGGAAGTGGAAGTGATCGATGCTTATTCCACAGATGCTTATCTCGTGGAATATGATATGATGGTTTTGGAGGATGATGAAGAATTATTCCCTCCATACCAAGGAGCGCCGTTGATGCGGGAGGAAGTTTTGGCCGATCATCCTGAACTGGAAGGCATTTTAAATACGCTTGCCGGGGAAATTAGCGATGAAGGCATGCAGGAAATGAATTACCTCGTCGATTATGAAGACGCTGATCCGGAAGCAGTTGCAGAAGACTATTTACGGGAAAACGAGTTGTTGGAATAAACGTTAGGAGGAAGAATAAGTGGAAACAATTTCCAATCCATCAAAAGAAGAGATAGGCGAAATCTTAAAGGGCGCCAAACGCATTGCTGTGGTCGGTTTATCCGATAACCCCGAGCGTACGTCGCACGAAGTTTCAAAAGTCATGCAAGAAGCAGGGTACAAAATTATTCCTGTTAATCCTACAGTTGATGAAGTGCTTGGGGAGAAAGCAGTTTCGTCGCTTAGCGACATCGAGGAACCGATTGATATTGTGAATGTGTTTCGGCGGAGTGAATTTGTGCCGGCCATTGCCGAAGAAGCCGCGCAAACGGATGCAAATGTTTTTTGGACGCAACTTGGCGTCGTCAGCAAAGAAGGATTTGAAATAGCGAAAAATAGCGGCAAAACCGTCGTGATGGACCGATGCATCAAAGTTGAGCATAGCTTGATTTAGTGAAGAATAGGTGCGCAACGCTCAAAATATTATGTTTAAATGGGGATGATGATCCCCATTTTTTTCCGAGAGAGAAAACCGTGCAGTTGTTATTGGTACGGTTCTTTTTTAGTGTTTAAAAAAAGCTGAGTTGACAGTTTCGGAAAGCATTGTCAAAATCAGTGTAAGATGAAACGCACCAATGAGCGCGCACTTTTAAAAAAAGTTTTTGCATCGACACGTGCAACGCTTGAAAACATATGTTCTATGCCTTATCGTATAGAGAGAATCATTTGATCGAAGTTGGTACACATGGGAAAGGGGTCGCGGAAATTCGTGGATGACATTAAACACACATTCGAGTACAATGACGACGCCATTCAAGTGCTGGAAGGCCTGGAAGCCGTGCGAAAAAGACCCGGCATGTATATTGGAAGCACCGATGCCCGCGGGCTGCATCATCTCGTGGACGAGATTATTGACAATGCCGTGGACGAGGCGATGGCCGGTTTCGGGCAACACATCAAGGTCACCTTGCATAAAGACGGGAGCGCCTCCGTGAGCGATGAAGGCCGCGGCATGCCTGTGGGGACCCATCGTACAGGTCGGCCGACGCCTGAAGTCATCATGACCGTATTGCACGCCGGCGGAAAATTCGGGCAAGGGGGCTACGCAGCGAGCGGGGGGCTCCATGGCGTGGGCGCTTCCGTTGTGAACGCGTTATCTTCCTCGCTTCATTTAACGATTTATCGGGATGGCCATCGTTATGAACAACGATTTGAAAATGGCGGCGTCCCCGTCACGACGCTCGAAAAAAAGGGCAAAACCAAGAAAACAGGGACGGCCGTACGTTTTCAACCCGATCCGGAAGTGTTTCAAGCCGTCTCTTTTCATAATGAGATATTGTCCGAACGCTTACGGGAAGCCGCTTTTCTTTTGGGCGGGACAGCGATTACCTTTACAGACGAACGGGGAGAGCAAACGCAAACCGAAACATTCCAATATGAAACGGGACTTGAAGCTTTTGTTTCCTACTTAAACGAAGATAAAGAAACCTTGCATGAGGTTATCTCCTTTGACGGCTCCAATCAAGACATGCATGTGAATTTTGCCTTTCAATTCAACGACGGTTATACCGAGAATATTTTGTCCTTTGTGAACCACGTTCGAACAAGAGACGGGGGAACACACGAATTTGGGATGAAAACAGCCCTCACGCGTGCGTTGAACGAACATGCCCGGAAATTGCAATTGCTCAAGGCTAAAGATAAAAACTTGGACGGAAACGATATTCGCGAAGGGTTAACGGTGGTGTTATCCGTACATATTCCAGAAGCGCTTTTGCAATTTGAGGGGCAGACGAAAAGCAAGCTAGGAACACCGGATGCCCGTTCGATTGTCGATGCTTATCTCTCGGATAAACTGGGGTATTTTTTTGAAGAAAACCCGAAACTGAGCACCATGCTGATTCAAAAAGCCATCAAAGCCCAGCAAGTCCGGGAAGCAGCGCGAAAAGCGAGAGAAGAGGCAAGAAGCGGCAAAAAGTCCCGGAAAAAAGAGGCCTTGCTGAGCGGAAAGCTAACCCCGGCCCAATCCAAAAACCCGCGACGAAACGAACTTTATCTCGTGGAAGGGGATTCCGCGGGAGGTTCCGCGAAGGAAGGACGCGACCGTAAATTCCAGGCAGTTCTCCCGCTGCGCGGCAAAGTGATTAATACCGAAAAAGCCAAGCTCGACGACATCATGAAAAACGAGGAAATCCGCACAATTATTTATGCGATCGGGGCAGGCGCAGGGACGGATTTTTCCATTGAAGATTGCAACTACGACAAAGTGGTGATTATGACGGACGCAGATACGGATGGCGCACACATTCAAGTATTGTTGCTGACGTTTTTTTACCGCTATATGCGTCCGCTCGTGGAAGCTGGCAAAGTGTTTATCGCCCTGCCTCCCTTATACAAAGTGGAAAAAGGCAGCGGCGCGAAGCACAAAATGGAATACGCGTGGGATGAAGCCGGTTTAAACAAGGCAATCAAAAACGTCGGAAAAGGCTACACGATACAAAGGTACAAAGGCCTCGGCGAGATGGACCCAATCCAGTTATGGGAAACAACAATGAATCCGGACGGGCGCACGCTTATCCGCGTAAACGTTGAAGACCTGGCCCGGGCGGATAAGCGCGTATCGACCTTAATGGGCGACAAAGTCGAACCGAGACGGAAGTGGATCGAATCCCACGTCGCCTTCGGACTCGATGAAGAAACGAATATTATGGACAACGAGCAAATGTTGTTTGCAGAGGGAGAGGACAGCCGTGCCTGAAGCTGAAAAATATTTGGATTTGCCGCTGGAAGAGGTTATCGGAGACCGGTTCGGCCGCTATAGCAAATACATCATTCAGGAACGAGCGCTTCCGGATGCAAAAGATGGGTTGAAACCTGTACAGCGCCGCATTCTCTATGCGATGGTAAAAGACAACAATACGGCCGACAAACCTTTTCGGAAGGCGGCCAAAACGGTCGGGAATGTCATCGGCAACTATCATCCCCACGGGGATTCTTCGGTCTATGAAGCACTGGTGCGCATGAGCCAACCATGGAAAATTCGCCATGGCCTTGTGCAGATGCAAGGGAATAACGGTTCCATCGATGGAGACCCGCCGGCAGCCATGCGGTATACGGAAGCCCGGATCTCCGCTTTGGCTCAGGAAATGCTTCGCGATATCGGAAAAGAGACCGTCGAGTTCATTCCGAATTTTGATGACACGGACGAAGAACCCGTCGTTTTGCCGGCTTATTTCCCGAATTTGCTCGTCAACGGTTCCACCGGCATTTCTGCCGGCTATGCTACCGATATCCCTCCCCACAATCTCGGCGAGGTGATCGATGCGGCCATCCATATGCTTGATCAGCCGGATTGCACCCTGGAAGACCTTTTGACCTTCATTAAAGGTCCGGATTTTCCGGGAGGAGGGACCGTCCAAGGGACGGAAAACCTCAAGCAAGCTTATGAAACGGGCAAAGGAAAAGTCATCGTACGGGGCACCGCGAATATCGAAACGTTGCGGGGCGGAAAAGAACAAATTGTCATTACGGAGATACCATATGAAGTCGTTAAGGCGAACCTCGTTAAACGCATGGATGAAATCCGCTTCGACAAAAAAATCGACGGCATCGCGGAAGTTCGCGATGACACCGACCGCACCGGGCTGCAAATCGTTGTGGAACTAAAAAAAGAAGCGGATGCGCAAAGCATTTTGCACTACTTGTATAAACACACCGATTTGCAGGTTACTTATCACTTGAACATGGTTGCGATCGCTGATAAAGCGCCGCAATTGATGGGATTAAAACCTTTGTTATCCGCCTATATTGCCCATCAAAAAGAAGTCGTGATCAATCGCAGCCGCTACGAATTGGATCAAGCGACGAAACGGCAACACATTGTGGAAGGGCTAATGAAAGCGATCAGCGTTTTGGACGAACTCATCGCGCTCATTCGCCAATCGAACGACAAGGCGGACGCAAAACAAAACATCACCGAAGCTTTCGGCTTCACGGAAGTGCAAGCGGAAGCGATCGTAAATTTGCAACTGTACCGTTTAACGAACACAGACATTGTAACATTGGAGAAAGAAGCGGAAGAGCTAGCAAAAACAATTGAACGCTTGAATGAAATCTTAGGCAGCCCTAAAAAGCTTGTCCAAACGATTAAAAAAGAATTGAAACAAATGAAGAAAAAATACGCGGATGACCGTCGAACAGTTATCGAAGAAAAGGTGGAAGAACTGAAAGTTGACATGCAGGTGATGATCCCGGCCGAAGAAGTATTTGTGACGGTCACCCGGGGCGGGTATGTGAAACGCACGAGTGCACGTTCCTACAGCGCGTCCATCGATGAGCGCCCGGGCATGAAAGACACGGATGACTTGCTGTTCTTTGCGGAAATGAACACAACGGATACGTTACTTTTATTTACTTCCCAGGGTCGGTACGTTTATATTCCCGTTCATCAGCTTCCGGATATTCGTTGGAAAGACGACGGTCAACATGTCGGCAACCTCGCGACGCTTGCAGCGGATGACGGCATCGTACGCGCTATCCCGGTTCGTTCTTTTGACCAGGATCGTTACTTGATGTTCTTTACGAAAAAGGGCATGGCCAAACGTTCCGTGTTAAGCGATTATCAGGCACAGCGCTTCTCTAAGGCGCTGATCGCGCTTAAGATCAAGGAAGGGGACACCCTTCTTGACGTCGCCCTTACGGAAGGATCTTCCGAGATCTTTTTCGCTACAAAACAAGGGTATGGACTTCGGTTTTCGGAATCGGAGATTAGTGTCGTCGGCCAACGTGCCGCCGGCGTAAAAGGCATCGCGCTAAAAGAAAAAGACGAAGTCGTATCCGCATTTCCTTTCCCTGCGGAAAACGCAGAATCGCTCTTTTCCGTTTCCCATCGGGGAGCAGTGAAAAAAATGAAATGGGATCAATTCCCGAGCAGTTCCCGCGCGAAACGCGGCCTTACCATGTTGCGTGAGTTAAAAACAAATCCTCACAAGTTAGTCGCTGTTAATCCTGTAGCAATAAACGAGACGTTAATGATAAAAACCGGGGATGAAAGCATCCATCCGATCTCGACAGCAGGGGTTCGCCACTATGACCGTTATCAAACCGGAAGTTACGTAATCGATACGGATACCTCGGGAGCTGTGCGTGCGGTATGGCCTTACATCGACCACGAACGTTCAACTGAATAAAAGGAGTATAATATTATGAAAGGCGGCACCCATCTCGTTGGCGCTCTAGCAGCCGCGGCAACTTATGATATGCTCGCGCCTGAAACGCTCCCGTCCATCGAAGGGGGATGGGACGCTGCTATTTTTTTCAGCGCTTCTCTGCTTGGAGGACTGCTTCCGGATATATGTCATCCGCAATCGAAGGCGGGAAGACGAGCCTCTGTTTTTTCATGGTTGATAAGACGAATATTCGGACACCGTACCTTTACCCATAGTTTGATATTCCTCGTCCTTATCGCTGTCCTCACAGGCATGATTCCGGGCACCATCGGGGTGATGATTCAATCCGGAGTCTTTATCGGGATGGCAAGCCATTACATCCTCGATATGCTCACGTCACAAGGCATCAAACTTTTTTATCCCATCGATACGACGATACGTTTTCCTTTTCATACCCGAACCGGCTCTTGGATCGGTGAGGGAAGTGTAAACGTTCTATGCATCGCTTGGGTCACTTATTATGGAATGTCGATCATCGGTGTATAGCTAGTGCGCCTCTCGAAGGGTTCGTTCCGACAGAATTGTGCTTCATCGGAACGAACCTGACTTCCTCAACTTTTTTTTGATTGTTCCAAAAGGTCTTTTGTCTTATAATTGAGTTCATATACAAGACTTTAGTACAGGAGCGAAAGACCAGCATATGCGGCATTTAATTCGTTTTTTCATTTCAAGCACTATTTTAGTTTTTATGTTTTTGATTTTATCTTCTTCTCAAATCATTGAAGAATCAGTAACGGAACAATTATCGGAAAAAAATGTGGAATTGGCAGAGAAATCCAGCATTACGCCGATGGGGTTTAATGACGTTCAGACAGAGGCGGAGGCTGCCGTTCTGTTAGACGGCGATACCGGTGACGTACTCTGGCAAAAAAATGCAAATGAACCATTGCCGCCGGCGAGCATGTCCAAAGTGATGACGATGTATTTGATTTTGGAATCGCTGGAAGACGGTGACATGGATATCGAAGACGAAGTGGGAATTAGCGATGTTGCCGCAGCAACCGGAGGAGCAAGTATCTATCTCCGGGAAGGTTCTGTCTTATCGGTTGCGGATCTTTTTCAAGCAATGGCGATTGTTTCTGCCAATGATGCGTCGGTGGCGCTGGCTGAATATACAGACGGAAGCGAAGAAGCTTTTATGGAGCGCATGAACGAAAAGGCTAGCGAAATAGGGCTGTCTCAAGATGCAAACTTTATAAACGCAAGCGGGCTCCCTCATGAAACATTCGATTATGAATCCAGAATGACTGCCTTGGATACAGCAGTGCTCGGCTACCATTTGCTTCAAGATTATCCGAATATCGTCAACCTTACTAAACAACCCACGCTCAGCCTTTCCTATCGGAACCAGGTATTGCCAAGTACCAATACTCTATTGAACAGTGAAGAAGTGGGTTCCAACATCGATGAGCCGGATTTTGACCAACACCCAGCCCATCCCGAAGTGGATGGATTAAAAACTGGCTATACCCGCGGCGCAGGGTACTCGTTTATCGGCACTTCCGAACAACATGGACAACGATTAATTGCCGTCGTCATGCGTGCAGAATCAGATGAAGCTCGTTTTGAAGAGACACAACAAATATTAAAAGCCGGGTTTGAACATGTGCATAAAGACATTCGGACTGAGCGTGAATGAACCTTCCGCGAAGAACGTAATTTTCAAGCGTTCGGGTTAGAAGATCTTTTTTTCGATGTATGCGTACATATCTTACCGGCCACTCAAAAGGGAAGTGGCTTCATTATGATTATGCTGGGCATTCTTCATTTCACCGGTTATTTTGAGACGATTGCGATGTATTTAGGACAGTATGTCCCGTCCTGGATGATATAATGCTACAAGAAACTGTCCTTTCGAAGGTAATTTAATAGCTGAAAGATCATTGGCAACGGTTGCTATGTGATGAAATGAGTATTAAAGCTTAATTGAAGAGAGCATTGTAACAAATAAAGTAACCCCTTGCTATAAAACAAAGGGGTTTCTAAATGTTTGGTGATATTTCATACCACATAGAGAAATGTTGGGGCATTTACTTCATTTTGAGCGTCTGGGCATTGATCGCTACAATTATTGTACTAAGGGACATGAGGACCGCACCTAAGGCAGGATCAAGAAGAAATCCCCATGCTGCGAGTACACCTGCCGCGAGTGGAATCGCGACAATGTTGTAGCCGGCCGCCCACCAAAGGTTTTGAATCATCTTTCGATAAGTGAGCCTAGACAAATCGACAATGGATACGACATCGAGCGGATCGCTGTTGACGAGGATAACATCAGCTGTTTCCATAGCAACGTCTGTGCCTGCTCCAACGGCAACGCCGAGATCGGCATTGGCAAGCGCGGGCGCATCATTAATGCCATCCCCTGTCATGCCGACACGTTTTCCATCTTTCTTTAATTCCTTCACTTTTTCCGCTTTTTCATGAGGAAGAACTTCAGCGATGACTTGATCAATGCCAATCTGCTTGGCTACTTCCTGCGCCACTTTTTCGTTGTCTCCGGTTAGCATCACGGTCTCGATCCCCATTTGATGCAAACGATCAACGGCTTCTTTTGCGGATGTTTTTACAACATCAGCCAAAGCAATGGCCCCAAGTAAGGTTTGCTCTTGAAGGACGAAAACAACGGTTTTGCCTGCTTCCGCAAGTTTGGAAAAGCGCTCCTTGTCATAGCTGATCCCCTCTCTTTGCAGATACCCCGGACTGACGACCGAAATAACCTTGCCATCAACGTTTCCGGTAATGCCTGCCCCTGTCATTGAATCAAAGTTTTCCGGTTGGGGAATATCGATGTTCGCTTCGTTGACTTTCGCTACAATACCGGCAGCGATTGGATGCTCCGATTGTGACTCAAGCGAGGCGGCCAGTTTTAAAAGCTCTTCTTCGGATATACTCTCTTCCGGGAGAACATCTGTAACGCCGAATTCTCCATGCGTCAGTGTTCCGGTCTTGTCAAAAATCATCGTGTCGACCCTTCGGGCGCTTTCAAATCCAATGCGGTTGCGAATGAATAACCCTTTTTGCGCCGAAATTCCTGTGGAACGGGCAGCCACTAATGGAATCGCGAGACCGAGGGCGTGCGGACAAGAAATGACGAGCACGGTGACCATCCGGGTGACCGCGAATTCTGTGTCCACACCAAGGGCCATCCAAGTGCTGAAGGTCACGATTCCGGCAACCACAGCGACGTAGAACAGGAGACTGGCGGCGCGATCCGAAAGCATTTGCGTTTTTGATTTGCTTTCCTGTGCCTCTTTGACGAGCTGAACCACTTGCGATAGATACCCTTCATCGCTCGTCTTGGTCACTTCGATCGTCAAAGATCCGGAAGAGTTGATGGCTCCGCCAATGACTTCGTCTCCTTCACTTTTTTCAACCGGTTCCGACTCTCCGGTGAGCATCGATTCATTGATGGAGGACTTTCCATTTAAAATATGTCCATCCGCCGGTATTTTCTCACCCGGTTTAATAAGAAGACGGTCGCCCTTTTTAAGCTCGGTTACGGAGACAGATATAACCTGATCGTCGGCATCCAGTTTATTCGCTTCCTGGGGCATCAGTTCTACCAGGGATTCAAGCGAATCGGACGCTTTCATCACGGATTTCATCTCGATCCAGTGACCGAGAAGCATAATGGCAACCAACGTGGCCAGCTCCCAGAAAAAGTCCATCCCTTCAAGGCCAAAGACCGTAGCGGCACTGTACACATACGCAACGGTGATGGCAAACCCTATAAGGGTCATCATCCCTGGGGCTTTATCTTTGATCTCACTCACAAGCCCCGTTAAAAATGGCCAACCCCCGTAGACGAAGACGATGGTTGCCAAGATGAGTTCAACGGCCGTATCGCCGGGGAATGCAACCGTATAATTAAAAAACATCTGAATCATATCGGACAATATGATAATAGGGATAGCTAGAATAACCGTGACGAAAAAGCGTTTCTTGAAGTCAGCCATCATATCTCCGTGATCGCCATGCCCGTGGTGACCATGGCCGGAGTGGCCGCCATGGCCATCGTGATGAGCATGATCGTCATGATCGTGATCCCCATGATGCTCATGGTCGTGATGGCTTTCGTCGTGGTGAGCATGGTGGTCATGCTCTTTGTGATGGTGATGTCCTTGTTCGTGATGATTTTTATTGGACATTGTATCTCCCTCCCCTTATATGCACATAATACAATTACCCGTGTAGGGTATATGTGAAACATGCTTAATTCATCCTGTCTGAATAGATTTCACCAGGGGTCAAACTTTTATAACCTGCGCTTAAAAACTATAATGGCAACGCATGGGATCATTCAAAGGGTGAATATTTATGGTCATAAAAGGAAACGATTTTTCTCCCTTTACATACCTTACGGGGGTATGGTATATTCTTTACAGACACTAATGATCAGGATTTTGGAGGGAGTGAATGTAACTAAGTGAAGATCGCAAAGGGAGCTTTTGAATAGTTCTTCTCTTTATATACCCTACATGGGTATAGTAACATAAATGATGAACGGGGGGAGAAAACAATGGGCACGCAAAAAGAAGCCTCCTTGCAAATTTCCGGCATGACGTGTGCAGCGTGTGCGTCGAAAATTGAAAAGGGGCTAGCAAAAATAGATGGCGTTAGTGAAGCAAATGTAAATTTTGCGATGGAAAAAACCAATGTCGTTTACGATCCCGAGCAAACGGATGTCCAAGATTTTGAAGCGAAAATTGATAAACTTGGTTATCAAGTCATTCATGAAAAACAAACTTTTGATATTTCAGGCATGACTTGTGCGGCTTGTGCAACAAAAATTGAAAAAAAGCTATCAAAAATGGAAGGGGTTTCTTCGGCAACGGTTAACTTTGCCATGGAGAATGTTTCTGTCGAGTATGATAAAGGCCAAGTATCCGTCGGAGATATGATCGAAGGGGTCCGCAAATTGGGATATACCCTTAAACCGCAAAAGTCAAGGGAAGAAATGGTGAGTAGAAAAGACGACGAAATACGCAAGCAAACCGGTAAATTTGTGTTTGCAACGATTTTAACGTTGCCATTGTTTTGGACAATGGTGGCTCACTTTGAGTTTACGTCCTTCCTCTATATGCCGGATATGTTCATGGACCCATGGGTACAGCTGGCTCTGGCAGCCCCTGTGCAATTTTTCGTTGGGGCACAGTTTTATAGTGGCTCCTACAAAGCCTTGAAAAATAAAAGTGCAAATATGGATGTATTGATTGCGCTTGGGACGACGGCGGCCTTTTTCTATAGCATCTTCTTGGGTTGGGAATGGTATGCCACTGGCCAACAGGGGATGCCGGAGCTTTACTTTGAGACGGCAGCCGTGATTATTACGCTCGTTTTCCTCGGGAAACTGTTTGAAGTACGTGCCAAAGGACGCACGAGCAAAGCGATTGAAAAGTTGCTTGGTTTGCAAGCCAAAACGGCACGCATCATTCGTAATGGGGAGGAAATGGAAGTCTCCATCGAAGAAGTGCTTGTGGGAGACACGGTTATGGTACGCCCCGGAGAGAAAGTGCCAGTGGACGGAATGATTCATGAAGGGCAATCGGCCATGGACGAATCGATGATCACCGGCGAAAGCATTCCGGTTGACAAAAAACAAGGAGACGATGTCATCGGGTCAACGATCAATAAAAACGGGCTTCTCAAAATCGAAGCTACGAAGGTCGGGAAAGACACGGCCCTTTCTCAAATCGTTAAAGTTGTGGAAGAAGCGCAAGGAAGCAAGGCGAATGTCCAACGGACGGTTGATAAAGTTTCGGGGATTTTTGTCCCGATCGTTGTGTTGATCGCGATCACTACCTTTCTCACCTGGTATTTTGTGATCGAACCCGGAGATTTGCGTTCAGCACTCGTCCCTCTCATTACGATTCTCGTTATCGCTTGCCCATGTGCCTTAGGCCTAGCTACACCAACCTCCATTATGGCGGGGACCGGTCGTTCGGCTGAGAATGGTGTACTTTTTAAAGGCGGCGAGCATCTAGAAAACACACGTGGGGTCCAAACGATCGTGCTTGACAAGACGGGCACGGTAACCAAGGGCGAACCTGCCTTGACCGATGTTGAGGTTGCGCTCGATTTCCATGAAGAGACGGTGCTTGCAATTATCGGTGCCGTGGAGAAAAACTCGGAGCACCCCCTCGCGGAAGCGATGGTAAAAGGTATTGAAGAAAAGGGGATTTCGTTGCGAGAAGCCGAAGATTTCGAAGCGCTGCCAGGGTTTGGCGTTCGTGCTTTTGTTGGCGGAGACGAAGTCCTCATCGGGACACGTAAACTGATGCAAACATCATCGGTCACGATTGGATCTGCCGGCGATGAGATGTCTACCTTTGAGAAAGAAGGAAAGACAGCGATGCTCATTGCCATCGGCGGCACGTATGCTGGGATGATTGCGGTTGCCGATACGGTGAAAGAAACGTCCAAAGACGCGATCAAGCGCATGCATGACTTCGGGTTGGAAGTGGCGATGCTAACAGGAGACAACCAGCAAACGGCAGAAGCGATCGGCCAACAAGTCGGAATTGACCGTGTGATCGCCGAAGTCGTTCCGGAACAAAAAGCCGAAGAAATCAAAAAGATCCAAGAGCAAGGCCAAAAAGTCGCGATGGTTGGCGATGGTATTAACGATGCACCGGCACTCGCGGTTGCCGATATTGGGATGGCGATTGGAACAGGAACGGATGTGGCGATTGAAGCTGCCGATATTACTCTGATGCGCGGCGACTTGCACAGCGTAGCTGATAGTGTGCAGCTCAGTACGAAAACGTACCGTAACATTAAACAAAACCTGTTCTTTGCCTTCATTTACAACACGGCATCAATCCCGATTGCAGCTGCCGGACTACTTGCTCCATGGGTAGCAGGAGCAGCGATGGCTTTCAGTTCGGTGTCCGTCGTCTTAAATGCTTTACGTCTACAACGGTTGAAGTTGAGCCGATAGGAGGGAAAACTATGAAAATTAGATATTGGGCACTCGTGGGGGTCTTGTATGTGGCGGTTGTTATTGGCAGTTACACGGCCATCACGGGTGCGAACCCGTTAGAGAGCACTGACATGCATGAAGATCACGGAAATGCAGAAGAAGCGCAGGAAAGCTATGAAGTTTCATCAGTGCAAAACGAGGAGGATGGACAAATGGATCACCACCATCAGCAAACAGACGGCGCATCTGACGTTCACACCGACGTTTCTTATAACGGTGGGGAGGTTCGCGTCCAGCTAGAGGATGTACACGGAACTGTGCCTGAGTTAGAAGAAACTCATGAAAAAGAGATGCATTTGATCATCGTCTCGAATGACTTGGAAGACTTCATCCACCTCCATCCGGAACGCGAGGAGGACGCCATCCATACAGCGCCGACAGACCTTGAAAACGGCCATTACCAAGCCTTTGTCGATATGGCTCCGAAGGATCGGAACTATGTTGTTCAGCCTAATGACCTTCAGGTAGGCGAGGGAAAGCAGGCCAGCCCCTCGGCTTCTCTCTCAGCGAGTGAAAATCTGACGCAAGAGATCAATGGGAAGACGGTCACCCTCGAGACCGAAGGATTGAGCACGAGTGATACAACGAAACTTGATTTTGATTTGCATGGAGAAGAACCGGAGCCTTATTTGGGCGCCCTTGGCCATGTCGTGATCCTTGATGAAGACGCGGAGACATTTATTCATGTTCATCCGACTTCAGACCATACAACCACTTTCGAAACCCATATTGATCAGCCTGGGCTGTACAAAGTTTGGGCGGAATTCCAGTATGAAGACACTGGTGTTCTTACATTTCCGTTTGTTCTTCAAGTCGACGAATGAGAGGAGGGTCAGTATGTATGAACTCGAACTGTATACCCATCCCCTTTGCTCGGACTGCAAGGATAGTAAGGCGTATTTGAATGAACAAAATGTGGCTTATACAGAGTACGACGTAAGCAAAGCACCCGAGAAAGAAGATGGCTTAAAAAAACAAACCGGATCTAGAGTAGTACCGGGTTTTGTTTTCACCCAAACATCACTGCTGGGAAAAATGAAAAAACCACTTGTCTTTACTGGATTCGAACGCAATGCGTCTGAGATAAAGTTGTTGGTTCAAAAGATGTGACTTTATCTACAAAACAATCGAAGGTTTTTAAGGAATTGGCCGCTCGACATCGAAAACTTATCTTTGCATACGCTCTTCCACATCATTTGGGAATATCCGTCGCTTTCTCCCACGCTCTGCTCGATACCAAGTAAAGGAGGGGATCGATGTGTAGGTATCATCGTATCATAGTCATCCATCTGTATAAAAACAGGAAGCGTTCATCACATGATTTTAATGCTTTACCAGGGTATAATATAATGGAAAGAACGAAAGGAGCAAGGAACCATGAAGGAAATGACATTAAACGTACAAGGGATGTCTTGTGGCCATTGCGTGAGTTCCATTGAGGGCAATGTCGGCAACCTCAATGGCGTCGACTATGTGAAGGTTCATTTGAATGAAGGAAAAGTAGACGTCACCTTTGACTCGAACAAGGTAGATTTGGAAGCCATTACGGAAGAAATTGAAGATCAAGGGTATGATGTAGCCTGAAAGGGAAGGGGTTGTGTATCATGCACAATCCCTATTCCCTAAATGAAAGGAGAAAAGGTATATGCCAACACATGAAAAAAGAACGGTTCAGCCAAACAAACAAGAATTACTCAATCGTTTGAAACGCATCGAGGGTCAAGTGCGTGGCGTGCAAAACATGATTGACGATGATAAATACTGTGTCGATATCCTCCATCAAATCTCGGCCATCCAATCAGCGATGAAAAAGGTCAGTATTTCGTTAATGGAAGATCATACTCATCACTGTGTAGCTAATGCGATCGAAAAAGGCGATAAGGAAGAGACGATAGAAGAGTTAATGGATGTTATGAAGCGAATGATGTGATGTTTGGTAGAAGAATTTTCGAAACGAAACAATGTAAATCTTTTCCTTTTTAATTAAGAATGAATCTCTTTTCGTGGTTTGGAAAAAACGAACGTTTTGGAAGCATAAAAACGAATGGAGGTAAGTATAAACAAATGGGATTTTATACATGCTTTTATGCACTGGAAATGAATGGTGAAACCTGTATGAACAATCTTTTTGCCATTGCATAAAGAAAGCCAAAACACATACACGCATGAAGGTTGATATAACAGGAGTTATGGTAGGTTATATGTTTACATAATCCACCTTGCCGGCAGTCGATTTGCATAGCGGTGTATAACGTATACGTGAATCCGTTTCCATATTTTAGGAAGAGCGCACGTCATGTGAGAGGTTCTGGCTCTTCCCCTGCTTGGTGTCTTTTCGCCCTGAGGTACTGGCAAATACACCCCATTTGTCTCCTTGGATAATGAGATATATTTATACATAACTACAATGACACTTTTAGACTGCACTAATATCTTACTTTAATTTTACATTTTGTTGATAATATTGGAAATTTATGCTATTTTTATTGCAGGTCTAAATAGATTAGGAGGATTAGTATGAAAAAAAAGTGGTTCTATCACAAATCACGGGATGGATGACAATATTCGACAATGAAGTCCCACACCTTGCTTTATAGAGCAAATTTTGTCGATAATCCTTAGGCTGCCGGTGGGTATTCTTCTTGATGGATTCTTTGTTCACACCGAGCTTGATATTTTCTCCATTTAAGGATCGCCTCTTTTTCTTCCTTCACCTGCATCCGAGCTTGAAGAGAGAATAACGAATAGCCAAACCCTTGTTGATTCATCGTGCGGAGTTGGTTGTTCTTCCCTTCGGTTTTGGCGTTGGATATACGATAGTGAAACCGATGGAGAATTTCCGGCAACCAATTCCAAATCGTCTTGAGAAGATCATCGAACGGCTCCAGGGAAGAGGCGATGACCTCTTTTTCCCACGCCCCTAAATGATCCAATGCTTCTTCCAGATCATTGCATTGATACAATTGGCGAAGTTTTTGATGCAGGCGCATGGCTTGAGCTAACGTCGGTGATGTTGTCTCCCAATGCTTCAGACGTTCTTGTTGTTCCGGGGTTAATTCTTCCGTTCGTTCAGCAAACAAGTCTTTGTCTTCTTTTAATGCCACCCGTTCTTCTTTGGTCAAAACATGTTGGACGCTTTTTCGCACATCGTCCAAGGCACGCGTCGAAGCTTGGATGACATGGAAGGCATCAATGACCACGATCGCTTGAGGGAGGGCGGCCTTAATCGCTGTCTGATAAGGCCTCCACATATCGATCGCAACCGCAATCACTTGTTCAGGTTGAGACAATTGGTTGAAAAGATCCATGACAGCTTCTTTGCGACGACTTTCATGTAACTCGAATAACTGGGGCCGCCATGGTACCGAGAGATCGTACATGACCAACCGATACTTGCCTTTTCCTTTGGCCAAACTGATTTCATCAAGGCCGATGAGCGCGGGGGTGGATCGATCCGAAATAGCTGGATGCTCTCCATGACATGCGCGTGCATGGACCCCAATAGTTTGACCACTGCGATCAAAGGCTTCTCCTACCGATTTGAAGGTACGGTCGGCCGTTGCAAATATCAGTGATTGCTTGGCTATCACCGACATTCGTTGATATGGTTTGAGCCAAGGTAATGGCTCCATAAACGTACGACAACAGGCATCACATATAAATCGACGATGGTTGAAATGATCAAAGATCGGTGTATCGTTGTGAGCGCCTGCAACCACTTGCTTCATGTGATGCTCATGCACTCGGGTTGTCCAGTACCCACAATCCGGACAACGTGTGCCTTCATTCAGTAACTGAAGGTAGCGATATAATCCTGGGTTCGGATAACCAAATGGAATTTCTTCTTGATGGATAATGGCAAAAGGGACTTCTTTACATTCATGGACCATGGTATAATGGGTAAGCATCCAAATCACCTTTCGTATGGGTTTTGTGGGTACTTATCCATTTCGACAGGTGATTTGGATTTTCCTGTTTTATCGGGTGTCGATTCATGTCCCCCGTAAATTGTTACTGAACCATTAAACATTACTATTCTTCATATCAATCTTACTTAAAAAAATTAACTTTATACGTATCGGTATCTACCACTGGATTATTTTTAATCTCTTTAATTTGGAGTATGTTAATCTAATCATACTTTATTATGATCTTATTAGGGGGGCGATTCCTATTTTTTCGGGCCATTTGCTTAAATTTTAGCCGATAATGTTTCAAGGATTTTCTGATTAGACAAGGTTTACAGCCTGATCGTACCATTTCGGGGTTTTGTGCAAAAACACTCAGATTTGGATGTATCGCAAACGTTATGTTGATCCATGCATCATAACCATTAGGCTGTCTCAGCACATAACGATATGTTTTGATAGTGTGAGCAGGGTAGCTGAGACAACCTTGGTTTATGGATATTGTGTCAAGATTCCAAAGATGTTATGCATGAAGATGAAGTCATAACAACAAAGGGTCCATTCCTTTGAACACCGGACCCATTCATTTAGGGTTTTCATGCGTCGTTTCTGATGTCTTTAATCGTCGAGCGATCGTCTCAGGTCGCACAGTGGATAATAGGATATGATCGCTATTGGTTCGGATGATACTTCTCGTTTTTCGTCCATTTGTAGCGTCAATAAGCCTATGCTGATTTCTTGCTTCATGAACCATGCGTTTCACGGGCGCTGAATCGACGGGGTCAATGGCAACGATGCGATGAGAAAAAGTAATATTTCCGAAGCCAATATCTATGGGGCTTGAACGCATGATATCCCTCTTTTATGTAGGATGTATTATGGTCAGTGTAACATTTTCTACAAATACATGATGATTATCTGGTGGGAAGGGAAACGAAAAAGAAATATGTACGGAGAGATCCGGGATGTGGATGATGAACGAGCACATCCCTTATAAATGTGCCCGTGTAAAATGGTCATCATCGATGGAAGGATGCAAGTGCGTTTTGGTCAGAAAGACCGATACTCCTGCGTTTCATGGTATAAGCTTTCCCATTGGTCATAGAGGCCCTGAGCCGTTTGAAAATCCATGGTTTCCAATGGGGAAGCTGCATGAACTTTTCCTTTGAGGTTGCGTAATTTCTGTTCCCATCCTTCCAGGTTTTTTTGATCAGCAACCTTGGCAAAGATAGGTTTCATTTGTTGCCAATGCCAATCAATATCATCACACCAAACGGCCATTTCCTCAAGCGTTTGGCTTTTTTCTTCCCGTTCTTCTCTTTCGTTTTCCATTTGTTGTTGCGCTTCTTTTAACGACTTTTCGGCTTTTTCTTGCCTAGTAATGATTCGTTGGATAAACGATGAAAAAGACGACGGGGCTTCATCCCTCATGACGTGGAGCCATCGCATAACGCCTTGATCTTCGCTTTGCGCATTCTCGATGCATGAACGTAAGGATTGAACAATGGAAGAAGGCTCTTTGGCTTCGTCCTTCATTAATCTTTTCGCAGAACCCACAGCCGTTACACGATGGTAGGATGCGGGAACTAAGTGCTCATGCATTTCCGGGTTGCCTTCGAGATCTTCCGTTTCCGGCATATAATACAGTTGGGTGCTCATGGAACAGACGATTTGTTGTTCATAAAGGCTTTCTCGCAAATGGTTGTAGATACCTGACCAATCATGATCTTGATGTTTCATTATTTTCCCCCATTTCGATGAGATATCAGCCTATCTTATGAAAGGAGCATTTGCTTTGTTCGGAGGATGGATGTTTTTACCCAATATCTCTCCGATGGTGTTCCCGATCGCGAATAAGCATCATTCTCTATTTCAATCCGAACATCTTTAATAAATGATTTCCTAGTTCATTTATGTGAGCAACGGATAAGAATGGGCGACATTCACAGAGGTAATCATGGATCACTTGCAAATGTTGGGCTTGTGTTCCTTGCTCTCTGTTCACTCTAATGACGATCTCTTTTACACTATCCTCTTTGAATTGTTGCCATGGACTTTTAGTGATTTCTTTTGAAAAGGTTTCAACGATAGGGTATCTTCGATGTCTTTTCACTTTCATGAAGGATCTCACGTTCATTTTCCCACCTCCAAAGGTTCGAAGGATTCCTGACTCTTCCATTTCCCCTTAGAAGTTACATGTAAAAGTCCTAAAGGAACGAAGGGCAACGAACGATTTGGCGTAAAGGCTTATCGTTGTCATCATGCCCCGTTTTTTCTCGGCGCTTAGGGAAAGAAGTCAAGGGTTGTTGATCGCTTTATCATTTGATTACAAGCCATTTTCATTTATATTTCTATTTTTTGGAAAAATATCAAAAAGAGGCGTATTCCATATACAGATGGTCCCTCCGTTGATATGATCCTCGTAGCAAATGAGGTTCATCATTTATCCATATGGGGGAATGTAATCATGAATAAGAAGCTGCTTTATGGTGCCCTTTCTGGCATCTTTTCCGTTGGTATGCTAGCCGCATGCGGAGATATGGAAGAAGATCCCGGAGCTGAAGATGAGGGAGTCCCGATGGATGGCGGCGAAGATGAAGGCGGCATGGAAGAAGACCCTGGAGCTGAAGATGAGGATGGCATGGAAGAAGATCCCGGACTTGAAGATGAAGATGGCACAGAAGAAGATTCCGGCATTGAAGATGAAGGTGACGGTGGCATAGAAGAAGATCCTGGAGCTGAAGATGAGGACGACGGCATGGACGACTTCTAGAGGGTGGTGCTCAAAGCAAGATGACGGTTTGATCCAGATGGCTTTGAGGCAGCTACACCTATAACATGCATCCCGGAACATTCCTGAGCGTAAGAATTTCCGGGATTTTTATGGTAAAAAAATATTGGCAAGCCCCCCTAAGCAATGGGTCCTTTTCCTTTTGTTCTTGGTGTTTGGGTTTGCATGTGCCGGGATGATTGCTGCCCCTCATACCATCAATGCTGGCGCTGACTTTCGAAAATAAAACGTCCACCCAGCAAGGCACTGAAACATGTTTCAGCACGGAGGTTTTGGGGAATAGCGAATCATAATCATCAAAATTATTCCAATAGATACAATATGAAACATATGAAGCTTTCCCTATCTTTGATTTAGATTCGTTTCGCGCTCTGGTGGACAAAGCATAACGGGTGATTGAACACGGATAGAAGAGAAAGGAGTAAAGGGATATGTTCAATTATGCTGCTAGGAATGTTGCCGGTTTATCCTTGATCGATGGTCATTTAAGAGAGGAGTTAAACGGAGCGGTCGCAGCGTCTGCGAAGATTTTCCCTGTTATGGTTCAATTTAAGACAGGGTGTTTGACCAGTGGTGTTCAATATTTGGAAAGCATCGTGAACACCTATGCACACTGTCAAGTGAACCGATCGTTTCCGCGTTTTTCGTTACAAGGCGGAACGCTCACAGCTGTAGCGCTTGAAGATCTTTGTTATAACTGCAAGGATGTTAAGAAAGTGTATCTTGATCGGACATTTAGTGTTAGCCTTGATACCGCTACCGAAACGACCAGAGCAAGCGATCTCCAAGAAGAAAGGGATGAAACCGGTGAAGGCGAAGGGGTGACGGTCGCCATTCTTGATACAGGGGTTCATCCGAGTCCAGATCTCATGGAACCTGAAGAGCGAATCATTGGCTTTAAAGATGTCATTGATGATCAGGAAGAACCCTATGACGATAATGGTCACGGGACCCACTGCGCCGGATGTGCAGCCGGGAATGGCCATCAATCCGATGGGGAATATACAGCGCCAGCTCCTAAAGCCAATATCGTCGGGGTCAAAGTCCTTGATAGGATGGGCGCCGGTTCCTTATCCAATATTATCGCTGGCGTCGATTGGTGTATCGAAAACCAAGAGGCCTACGACATCCGGATTTTATCCTTATCGTTAGGGAGCCCGGCCTCGGAACCTGAAGACGACGATCCGGTGGTGCAAGCGGTCGACCAAGCTTGGGATGAAGGGATGGTCGTATGTATCGCTGCTGGCAATGAGGGTCCCGGTGAAGGAACCATTGCTTCTCCGGGCATTAGTCCAAAGGTGATCACTGTGGGGGCTTTGGACGAACAAGGGACGCCTGATCGATCCGATGTAGATGTGGCTGACTTCTCGAGTCGAGGCCCAACCATTGATGGAGACACGAAACCAGATCTTCTTGCCCCTGGTGTGGAGATTACCGCTATACGTGCGCCGGATGCCTTTCTCGATCAAATGGAAAAGGCTAAACACATCAATGACGACTATATCTCGATGTCCGGGACATCGATGGCCACCCCCATTTGTGCAGGCGTGTGTGCGCAACTGTTAGAACGAAACCGTGAATGGGGGCCAGACGAGGTGAAGGAGCGATTACGTGAGGGAGCTGAAGATCTCGGTCTGGAAACCAACACCCAAGGGGAGGGTTTGCTAGATGCTGTTGCTAGTGACAACGATGATGCCAGGGACAATGACGATGACACCCAATAATTCTTGTTGGCTCGTCGTCCTTAAATGATAGAGGGATATGAATCAAAGGGCTGTGCCCAAGGATTTCTTGGGACACAGCCCTATCCCCCTTCAAAAGCATTTTTCGGGGAATAGCAACGAATGATCATCAAAATCATTCACATAAAGGCCATCGTATATCGTTTTGGACATGGCGTTCATGTCCCTCCATAAGCTCAAAAAAAAGCATAATGTCTCTCTGAATCAGAAAAGCGCGCGCATCAGGCATATTAGCTGCTCGGTCCCTTCGTGTATGGAGTCATTTCAGGGAATAAAGAATCGCCATGGGACGGATTTGTGCGTACGCAACCTATTGAACCGCCGTATTCGGGTCCTTACGCACGGTGGTGTAACGATGATTCAAGGATTGGATGCATTTACACATATGGCTATCCCTATACGTACGCATAGGACCAACCTTGTAACATAGACCTCCATGTATCCCCTTCCCCAAATAAATGGTTTTGATTCGTGGGTCGGAATCTTTATCATTTATGAGCAGGTCGCAACTATTGGATGAAAAGGTAAAAGAGAAATCTATGAGACGCCATGGTCCTTTGCAGGCTTATGAATGCTTTAGGTAATAGTAGTAGACCAAAATAAACGATGAAAAGCCGTAACCGAAGCGAAAAAGAATGAAGTGGTCATACAAAACTTCATGAAGTACATTGATTCATAAAGTTTTTTATTAAATGAAACGACGATACCAAAATAAACAGAATACACCAATCAGCACTGCATCCACCAGATCACCGCCATAATACATCAAAAGCGCTCCCTGCCGTGCATCAGCTGCTGAAACGCCCGGAATCGACTCCGCATAAATGATTTTCGCCAGCACTGCATGTGCAGCAAACCCAAGCACCATGACAGCCGCTCGCAAACGAAAACTAGAACGGTGAGGAGCAGGGTCAATATACAAAACCGACGTCGTGAACACAAACCCCGCCACGAACACATGCATATGCACCAATACACTGACGAGCATTGATATATGCATCCACTCAAAAAGGCTCGTCCGATACAAAATCCAAAGCCCCCCGAAGTTTAAACAAACAGTAACGACTGGGTGGGTGAGCAACTGTACGAGCCTAAGGCGTAAAGTTCTAGTTGCGATGCGAGCATGCCTTACAGGCAAGGCACGCAGCAGCAACGTCACCGGCGCGGCCAGTACGAGGAGCAATGGCGCAAGCATGCCAAGAAGCAAATGAACAACCATATGTATGGTAAAATCGGTGTGCCCATGCACATGAATCATACGGGCTAATAACATGGAAATGATGCCAAGCGTCCAGAAACCATATCGTTTGGAGGGCCAGGTGCGTAGGCGTGGGCACTGACTCGTTCGTATTCCGATCCAGGTGTAAAGTATAATAGTTAATAAAGCTGACAATACCGCCATCTACACGGATCCTTTTAGACGAGATTGTGTACGTATAATGAGAAATGTACCTCCAATAATCATAAGAACAGCAATGATATTCCAGACCCAGTCATACACTATGACATTTTCTACATAGCGAATCTGATGAAGTCTCATCCATTTATGTTGCGCAATGCCGTCATAAAGCTGAAACACTCCTCCTCCGAGCATCACACCTCCCCACCATCGCTTAAACCAGAAGCCATTTTTCTTCCTGAGACCGGCAAGCATAAATAAGGAAGCAATCGTCGCAAACCAGCTGAATGCATGAAAAAGCCCATCTGAAACAAGTCCCACTTCTGTTGTCAAACGGTCATAAAAATGATGCCAATGAAGAAGCTGATGAAACAAAGCTTCATCGATAAACGCGACCATACCAAGTCCAAACAAAATTCCTGACCAAAGATTAGTTCTAGGATCATTCACTAAAAGCATACCTCACTTTACCAGATTTAACCTTTATCATCTTCTGTAATGAGGATTTTTATGCCATATGACCAACGAACTTTTGCTCGAATGCACTTTTCTGTTATTGGGTTAAAGAATCAAAATTTTGGTTTTTAATGGCTTCCTATTACCTTTCATGAGAATTATATTCGCTTAAATAGCTATTCTCCCTAGGGGAAAATGTATCCTTTATTCTGTATATACAGTTATTTAATATTTATATTTGCATGTTTCTTTGAAAACAAGCATTGTATAAAAGCAGTCACCTATGCCGTTAGCAAAACGCGGAAATCATACGCTAAGCAACATTGATATAAATTTTCTGTCCTCGCATTTTATATCCTTTATTTTCTAAAATATAGTATAAATTTACATGTATAAATTTATCTTTAAATGGGGTCAGTCCGAGATACGTGCAAAATTAGGACATAGGATGGAAAATAATCTCATCCTTAAATTCACATGCCATTCGATCATTTTTCGTTAACCGGCCAGTGGCTAATAACAATCGTTATATACCTATGTGTTTTTACATAATTATTGATTGAAGACTACCATAAAAGGGGGGGGGTGAATATCATCCATTTAAGACCGGCTTACCAACGCGCTTCTCCGATAGAAGGGAAGCCTTTTAAATGTTTTTCTTTAGCCGAATGGGAACAGGGAGCACCGAAAGTGTCAAGTGTCGCCCCTCGACGTCCCTATTTCCCTGTCCCAACGCTACGAGCAGCTGTGGAGACGATTTTTCCCGGGGCCACAGAAGTCAAGGCCGACCGATATGTATTACACGCGTTGCGAACATTTGACCATGAAGACGTATTTGTTTATGAAGAAGGACTTGCCGAAATGAATCGTCTGTCTCATAAATATTTTCGGACCTTCTTTGAACATTTGGGCCAGCAACAACGAAATACGATTGTGAAACAGATCGAAGAAACAGAGTTTTTTGCCATATTGCGTCAACACACAATGGAGGGAATGTTCGCGGATCCCATTTATGGCGGAAATGATGGACAAAAGGGTTGGAAATTGATTGGGTTTCCCGGCGCCCGCTTGCATCCGATCACACATTTAAGTCGCGGCTGGAAGCCTTATGAGTGAAAGGAGGAAACTATGAGTAGCTATGATGCGGACGTTGTCATTGTTGGAAGTGGGTGTGCCGGAGGCATCCTCGCTCGAGAATTAACGGATGAGAACATTCATGTCATCGCCTTGGAACGGGGTCCTGATATTGATTCGAAACAGTACGCGATGGATGAATTAAAGTTTTCCATTCGGAGCCAAGTCTTGTGGGGGCCTCAAAGCGAACCGAGATATACGTGGCGGTCCCATGAAAAAAATAAAACCGAAAAAGTGATCACCGGTTGGAGCGGATGGGGGCCTGGAGGTGACCATTTGCATTGGGGCGCGCAATCATGGCGATTTCAACCGGCCACGTTTAGAGCGAAAAGTGTTTTTGGGCAGGTAGAGAACGGGGCGATGATGGATTGGCCGATTTCGTACGACGATTTAGAACCTTTTTATCAGAAATTCGAGGAGCGCATTGGCGTTAATGGCGATCATACCCTTGACCCTTATCATCCTCCACGTAAGAAAGGGTATCCGATGCCGCCCACTGTCCCGAATTATGCTACCCGTCACTTTATTGAAGCGGCTCGATCATTGAATTATCAACCTTTTCCGACGCCCGGGGCGATTAATTCAGTGGATTATGATGGGCGCCTGGCTTGTGGTTATTGCGGGTTTTGCCAAAGTTACGGCTGTGTTGTGGAAGCGAAAGGAGATGTTGGCTTAACGGAGATTCGCAAGGCACGGAAAAACCCGCATTTTGACCTGCGCTTTCATAGTCGCGCTTTTGAATTGACGGTTGATGATCATGGGCGCGCAAAAGGGGTCCATTATTTTGATCGCCATGGAATGGTTCAGCATGTGAGCGGCCGGATTGTGATCGTTGCCGCTAATTCGCTCGAATCGACACACTTAATGCTATTATCAAAATCAGCAACGTTTCCCAACGGGATAGCGAATAACAACGAGCAGGTGGGAAGCTATTTTCATCTGAGACCGATCTCGCAAGTGCTGGGTAAGTTTAAGGAACGGATGAATGCTTTTATTGGACCGACGCCCAGATGGGCCGTGAATCAATACGCCGATGATAACTTTAATCCGAAGGAATATGGAGAATCCTTTATCATGGGTGGCCTCATCACGGGCTCCGATCCCATTGGGTACGCCGGTCAGCCCATTTCTTTTTCGGAAGAGCCACCACCGGAAGGAATTTCAGATTGGGGGCAAAAATACCGTGACTTTATCGCTGAAGCGTATCCTAATCATTACACAACGAGGATTTTTCCGACTGAACCTCCGCAACTCGATAAGTTTGTAGACATCGATCCGACCGTGAAGGACTCACAGGGCATCTCTGTTCCGCGGGTAACATTTGATTGGCATCCGCAGACGAAACACCAACTTGCCTTTCTGCGAAGAAAGGGCGAAGAAATGTTAGAGGCTGGGGGAGCGACGAAAATCTGGGGAGGGCAGCTGGGAGATCCCTGGGAACTGAATACCCATGAAGGAGGCACGGTACGCATGGGTGAAGATCCCAAACAATCGGCGGTCAATCGTTTCTGTCAAACGCATGAAGTATCCAATTTGTTCGTTGTGGGATCCTCGGCCTTTCCGGTCATGGGAGGCTACAATCCGGGCGAGACCGTTGGCGCGTTAGCTTATTGGGTAGCTGATTATATCAAAAAAGAAGCGAGAGACGGTGATTTATTCGCTTGAAATAAAAAGGGGGGTACTCCTAGATACGTGTAACATCTACACGAATATTACATTATTTACCAGTAAAGCTGCCACCAGGTGAAAAGTAGATGTTTTTCGTCATGGGGTGGCGTGACAAGGGGGTACGGAAACGATTCGAGGATTGAGGGGCCGTACTGGAAATATTTCCATTTTAAAAATGAACCTATTGACATCATACCCCCAAGGGTATAAAATATAATTAAATTAAATGAAAGAAGCTGGTGATACTCAGTGGAATACAATGATCAGATGAAGAATCGAGTGAAAAGGATTGAAGGTCAACTTAAAGGCATATTGAAAATGATGGAAGAAAATAAAGACTGCAGAGATGTGGTAACACAATTATCGGCATCTCGGACAGCCATAGACAGAACAATGGGGTTAGTTGTGAGTGAAAATTTGATCGAGTGCGTCGAAAAAGCAAATGAAGAAGGAGAAGACACGCAAGAATTTGTGGATGAAGCCGTAAATTTACTAGTAAAAAGTCGATAATGATAGGTAATAAATTACCTATCAAAAATTTTTAGAATTAATATACCCATACGGGTAATGGTATATGAGGAGGATGGAATGACTCAAAAAAGGACGACGATTGTATTATTCAGTGGTGATTACGATAAAGCTATGGCCGCTTATATTATTGCTAACGGTGCAGCAGCATATGACCATGAAGTCACGATTTTCCATACGTTCTGGGGACTCAATGCACTACGAAAAAGCGAAAACATTAAAACCGACAAAGGTTTTTTAGAAAAAATGTTTGCGAAGATGATGCCACGAGGTACCGAAAAAATGGGACTATCAAAAATGCATTTTGCCGGTGTGGGACCAAAGCTGATCAAAAAGGTAATGAAAAAGCATCAAGCCTTGCCTCTTTCAGAACTAGTTGATATGGCGCATGACCAAGACGTGAAATTGGTTGCGTGTACAATGACAATGGATTTGCTCGGTTTACAGGAAACAGAGTTGCGCGAAGAGATTGATTATGCCGGTGTGGCAGCGTACCTTGCCGATGCCGAAGACGGCAATGTAAATTTATTCATTTAAAGGAGGCGATTGAATTGTCCGCCGTATTTGCCATTCTGTTTGTGGTTATTATGATTTTTTTCATTATGCAAATGAGCCCGATAGGCGTAAAGCAAATGGATACGGACGAACTGCGAACGAAGCTACAAAATAAGGAAGTACAGTTACTCGATGTACGTACAGAAAACGAATTTGCCGGTCATAGCATTCGTGGGGCGAAAAACATTCCCTTGCATACGCTCAAAAAACGGATCATTGAATTAAATCCAAGCATCGAAACCGCCGTTATCTGTCAAAGTGGCATGAGAAGTTTAAAAGCATCAAAGCTGTTGCAAAAACACAATTTCATAAATGTGAAGAACGTTCGAGGGGGGATGAACAATTGGAAGTAGATTATTTGGGGAGCCGCAGTGACCTGGCAGCCCAAAAATTGAATTTGCTAAAGACGCTGATGTGTCACTTACATTTTAATCCAAGGAGGTAATGGCGTATGTCCCAAAGCATAGCAACAAAAGAACTTGCACGTCGCATTGTAAATCAGGAAGAAACTTTCATCCTTGACGTTCGGAATACGGATGATTTTGATGATTGGAAGATAGAAGGGGAAAGCGTTGAAATTATCAATGAACCTTACTTCAACTTGATGGATGGTGTCGATGCCCTCGCAGGAAGAATAAACAAAAATCAGGAAGTCATTGTCGTCTGCGCGAGAGGTAATTCTTCCAAAATGGCTGCTGAAACGATGGAAGAAGCAGGCTTTACAAATGTTTATGATCTGGAAGGCGGAATGCAATCTTGGAGTCAACATTTGGAGCCGGTCAAAATAGCGGACTTGAGTGAAGGTGGCAGCCTTTATCAATTTGTCCGCCTCGGTAAGGGTTGTCTGTCATATATGGCAGTTTCTGAACAAGAAGCAGCGGTGATCGATGCCAACCGGATGACGGATGTTTATGAACGTTTTGCTCAAAAGAAAGGTGTCACCATTAAGCATACGATCGACACCCATCTTCATGCTGACCATATTTCAGGTAGTCGTCAACTGGCCGAAAATACTGGCGGATCGTATCATTTACCGCCGAAAGATGCCGGTGAAGTCACGTTTGACTATAAACCATTGGAAGAAGATCACGATATCACCGTTGGCAATACCACTATTAAGGTACACCCGCTTTACTCCCCTGGGCACACCATTGGAAGCACATCGTTGATCATCGATCAACAATACTTGCTGACAGGAGATATTCTGTTCCTGAAATCCATCGGACGTCCGGACTTGGCCGGAAAGGCTGATGATTGGGTCGGTGACTTGCGTGAGACACTGTATAGTCGTTATAAGAAGCTATCTGATGAGCTGATCGTATTGCCTGCCCATTATTCATCTGTAGAAGAGCTGGGTGAAGACGGCAGTGTTCAGGCAAAGCTTGTTGACTTGTATCAGCGTAACGCAGGATTGCAAGTGGAAGATGAACAATCATTCCGGGATATGGTGACCGAGAATCTGCCACCGCAGCCAAATGAGCACGAGACGATCCGCCAAACCAATATGGGAAAAATAAACCCGGAAGTCGAAGAACAACGTGAAATGGAAACGGGACCAAACCGTTGTGCCGTAAATGCTTAAGATACTGGTGTAAGGCTCATGTCAATTGTAGGAATATAAAATTGCAATCAAAATGAGGAGGAACTTATGATGGAAGCAGCAAAAGTATTAGATGCAAAAGGGATGGCATGTCCGATGCCGATTGTGAAAACAAAAAAAGCCATCGAAGGTATTGAATCAAATGAAATTCTGGAAATCCATGCAACGGATAAAGGTGCCAAAAGCGACTTGGTTGCCTGGACAAAATCCGGTGGCCATGAGTTGGTTGATGAAGCAGAAGAAGAGGGCGTATTGAAATTTTGGATTAAAAAAGCTTAAGAGGAACCGGGGGCTGGGGCAAGACAAAAATGTTTAACCCTAAAAACGAACCATGAACGGTGGTAACGGAGGAAAGCGAAGGATATTTCCGTGCGGGTCTACACCCATCATGTTTGGATTTTTATTTGATCAAACATTTTTGTCCCTGCCTCTTCCCTTTAGTTTTATCTAAATTCAAATGCGAACTCAATACACTATGCATAGCCTCTCGGAATTCGTAAGCCAAAAAAGGGGGTAGCGCCAAAATCTGAGCTGGAAATAATGATAATGAAAACCATTTTCAAAAAAGGGCACACTTAACTAAGGTGCGGTCGGGGCATTTTTAAAAAATTTACGCGGCTGCCGGACAGATGTCTTTCTTAAGTAGATCCCACTCCCCTTTTTGGCTAGCGTGCCAAGCGTCGAGATGTTGGCAGATCATAATGCCATAAATGCGCATATACCACATCATGGTTGAACGATGCCGGCCTGATTCCAAGTGATAATCCACTTTCTCGCGTTTGTTCGTGCGCTCACTGGATGTGCGTGTGTTATAAATCAGCTCCCACGCTTTGGAATCCCTTGGGGTGTTGGGAAACAAGCGAGGATCATCTTGGGTGCGTGTGTAATAGGTTCGACCGTATTTGGCATCGGAACATACACAATTAGGAGAACAACGCCACTTACGGCGGTGCCGAGCTTTGTCATAGCCATTGGGCTTCATTTCGTTCCCTTTCGGACAAATGGGAATGCCTTCCGGAGAGATCTGAATATCACTGTCCGTTTCGATGTTCTTTTTGCTTCGGTTGTTCAAATCGATAAAAGGCTCGATCTCTTGGTGAATCAAAAGTTCGTAGATGGCATGGGCATCATGCGCGGCATCAAGAATCATCCGGCGGGTCGTGCCCAAGGTGAAACGTTGCTGGAATTCAACCGAGCTGGCGACCAGGCTGACGGCATCATGTCGGGAAGCCGGCTGCAATCGCGGATACACAGGCAAATCGTAAGGGCTATCGGCGGCGGTGAACATGTAGAGGTGATAGCCGTTAAAGTAGCACTCCCGAGAGCTATCCCATCCCGCGTCACAATCGGGCTGGGAATAGTAGCGATGATGGTTGCATTCAGTTATACCACGGGCACGACAATCACATGTGGCTTTGCTTCGGCGATAGGCTTGAGTGACAAGGGGTGTGCCGTCCCCGGCAACACTAAGATGGTCGGCATCGCCGAGCAAGCCCAGCTCTTTGGAAACACTCAAAATGTTCGTTTCGAAGAAATGGAAGAGCCGATCACCGGGCAATTCGACGTGCACGTCCATATAACGTAACAAAAACGTGACTAAACGCTGGACTCTTCCCGGTCTCATAGGGGTTTTCTCCCCCTTCTTGTTCTTGGGTTTTTGCTTTTTCTTCTTTTTCTTGGGCTGTTTGTTGGGTTTGATGTTTTTATCTGCCATCGGCCACAACCGTCGGAAGAAGTCATAGAACGTTCCGAGCCCAGGGATATCATCCGGCGAAAACCCACTGAGGATGGCATAAATAGGCGTTCGCATCATGATGTTCACCCATTCTGTCAGCCCTTTTTCTGGATTCGTAAACAAGTAGACGAGATAGGAGCGCAGCATCGAGGCTGGATCGCGTGGTTCAGGCCCACGGTTCGAATAAGTCGCCCGTAGTTGGGTGGTGATACCGGATAGATCAGCCTGCCAGCATTTTAAGATTAAAGGCCAGTCGGCGTTCACGAACAAGATCGCGCGTCCATAACGGGCGTGGAGTTGTTCCATGACGAATTGTTGGTAATCAGTATGCGGAATAAACGTCGGTTTCAAATGAAACCCCCCAATGATCGTAGTAAGGGAAAAAACGTTCCCTTCACGGCGATTATGAGGGTGGTTAGAAAAAGCCAAGTGCTTTTAGACCTAAATATTAAAGGAATTTCAATATGCATATTTCCAGTTACAGGTCGAGCGAAAATGAAAAAAATCCTCCCGAAAGAGGGAGGATAGCCAATCAGGTGAGCCAAGGAAACCCTTGTCACACCAGCATCGGTGAATTCCGAGAGCCTATTATGCCTTAAAGGGAGGGGTCCATCATGTTTCATTATACCGTTGAAACGAATAAATCTGTGAACGAAGCAGTGAGCGCGTTGGAAACCGCATTGCAAGAAGAAAAGTTTGGGGTGCTGTGGGATTTCGATATTAAGGAGACGTTGGAGAATAAAGGATTTGATTATGACCGGGATTACAGAGTACTTGAAGTTTGCAATCCAAAAGCAGCAAAAGACGCTTTAACACAAAATCATATGATCGGTTATTTTCTCCCGTGTAAAATCGTTGTCTACACCGATCAAGGGAAGACAAAAATCGGAATGCCGAAGCTAACAACACTCATTGCTCTGATAGAGGATGATTCCCTCGACACTTTTGCAGAAGATATTGAAGCCAGACTGATATCCTGCATAGACCAATCCGTAAATGAATAAAGACTGCCACACAATATGTGATGTTAAACGATCAGGGATGGAACTTACAGGACCGAGACACTTCTATCCCTGAAAAGTTATTCGCACATAGATTTCATCCTCGGCCTCCCCTCTCAGCATTGACAGAAATCGATCCACTTTCTAATATACTGATTTCGGTATATTGTGATGAAACCCAAATTCGAATGATATAGAAGGTAAACTAACTGTTGAGAAGGGGAGAAAGCATGTGTTAAAAAAAATGATCCCTGCCCTGGATTGGATGCGCCATTATAAAAAGTCCGATTTAAGCGGGGACTTGTCAGCCGGGTTAATCGTAGCCGTAATGCTTATCCCCCAGGGGATGGCATATGCAATGCTTGCCGGTCTGCCTCCGGTTGTTGGTCTATATGCGTCAACGATCCCATTAATTATCTATGCATTGTTTGGTACGTCCCGACAACTCGCTGTCGGGCCGGTTGCAATGGTCTCTTTACTAGTGCTGACCGGGGTATCGACGGTTGCCGAACCGGGTACAAGTGAATATATTTCATTAACGCTATTACTCATGTTAATGGTAGGTGTGAGTCAATTTCTGATGGGGATATTGCGACTTGGATTTTTGGTCAATTTTTTATCCCATGCGGTTATTAGCGGTTTTATGACCGCAGCAGCCATTATTATCGGGATCAGTCAGCTAAACGATTTCATCGGCGTTGATTTGAAAGCTGATCATGCACTGATGCGGGTTTGGGAAGCCATGATGCGAATCACGGAAATCAATCCTGTCACGCTTGCTATAGGGATCGGGAGTATTGGTCTTCTTATTCTTTTTAAAAAATATGTTCGTAAAATACCGGGCCCGATCGTGGTAGTCGCCGTAAGTATTTTAATCGTTTCGCAATTAAACTTGGAAGGATTGGGTTTGTCCATCGTCGGAAATATCCCTCAAGGTTTGCCGGAATTTTCAATCCCGGCTTTAAGTATCGATGCAGTCATCGCATTGCTACCGATGGCTTTAACGATATCATTCGTCGGTTTTATGGAATCAATTGCAATGGGGAAATCACTTGCCGCTAAAGAAAAATACAAGATCGAGCCAAACAAGGAATTGGTTGGATTAGGGCTTGCTAACGTAGGGGTTCTTTCTTTTCAGCTTATCCGGTGACCGGAGGGTTTTCCCGTTCAGCTGTCAACTATGAATCCGGGGCAAGAACGCCATTGGCTTCCATCATTACGGCGGTCTTGATTCTCCTAACCCTATTGTTCTTTACCGGTTTTTTCTACTACCTGCCTCATGCGGTATTGGCAGCGATTATTATAGTGGCGGTCTATGGATTAATCGATATAAAAGAAGTTAAGCACTTATTTAAAATACGCAGTGTCGATGGTTGGACATGGATCATTACCTTTGCCGCAACCCTTGTCATTGGCATTGAGCAAGGTATTTTAATCGGGGTGGCATTTTCTATTAGTCATTTTTATTGCAAGAAGTGCGTATCCGCATGTAGCTGAATTGGGGGTATTTGCCGCAAAAAATGTTTTTCGTAACATAAAACGTTATCCGGAAGCAGAAGTGGATCCGCAAATAATGATTTTTAGAGTCGATGCTTCTCTCTATTTTGCAAACATGACCTTTTTAGAGAATAAATTACAGGAGCGTATAGCTGAAAAACCTGATATAAAATGGATTATTCTAGACTTCTACGGGGTGAATGCCATAGACGCGGGAGCGATTCATTCGCTTGAAGAAATCATGGAATCATGGAGGCAAGGAGATATTAAGTTCTTGCTTGCCGGAGTAAAAGGCCCGGTTATGGACCTTTTGAAGAAAGCAGAATGGGATGATAAATATGGAGAGCAATTCCAATATGTATCCGTGGAGGATGCACTGAGAGGAATCGGAAAATAGAGGAATGTAGGGGCAAGTGTCCCCACAGCGGGGAGTCGGGAAAAGATTCCCGACATGCTTGTGAAAGAATTTTGACGTTTGCATTAGTAATATGGAGCGTAAACCAATGGACACCTTGAGAAGGAACGTTCACAATTCAATTATTCAAAAAAATAATTGAATAGATTAAATTAGTTTTATAGGAGAGGAGTCATTATCAAATGGCCGGAGAATTGATTCAATCTTCTTAAGGAGGAGGTTCGTTTGGCTGTAGATATTATGAAACCCCGTGCGGAACATGTTTCCGGAATTGCCCATGTTTGTGCCAAGGGTTGGCAGCAAACGGTCGATGGAATTTTGAGTGCCAGGTATCAAAAGAAAAATATGGCGTTTTGGTACAACCATGACAAGGTGCGTACGGATATTACGACTGGTGTCTATTCTCATGTGGCGATCGTTGATGGTGAGGTTGTCGGAGCAATTGGTGGAGCAAAGACTGAACCAGAACGAGGAGATGTGTTTGTTTTGTATGTCGATGAAGCCTATCGCTATCAAGGAACCGGACGTCGCCTGCTCGCAGCTCTCACAGAGGAACAGGTGGCTAATGGTGCAAGTGAACAGTGGGTGTCGGTTGAAAAAGGAAATTGGCGAGGCATTCCTTTTTATGAAGCGAGGGGCTTTGAGCTTCAAGGAGAACAAAAAAAGATGACGGACACCGGAGAAGCACATACGAACCTGAACTTCAGACGGGTTATTTAGGTTATACGATGGAGAGGAAATGATGGATCAGATTGCCCTGAATTATTGGAGCGAATATTGGGAAGGTCGGGAACAACCGCAGTCCGTTAGCGCATATCCATTCAGAGCTGAGCCTGACTATATTGCACAATTAGTTGTTGATGGCGTTAAAACTGCAACATGTTCTGGATATATGTTTTATGAAATGGATAATGAACCGCTGCCAACAACAGAGGATTACAGTATTATTTTAGATAGCAATGACGAGCCTGTAGCAATCATAAAGACAGTGGAAGTAATGATTACTCCGATGAATGAGGTAACCGAATCGTTTGCTTTTGCAGAAGGTGAAGGTGATAGGAGCTATCGGTTGCGAATTTTCCGAGGACATGCTCCTCGTTTGTGAACGTTTCCGTTTAATTGATGTGAAAAATAGTTAAGGATAAAGGCTGAAGTGCTATTAGCTCGAAAAGAGCACATGAAAGACGCCATTTTCTACCATAATGTAAACCCCTAAACCGATGAAGACAACGGGAACGAGCCAGCGTTCATATTTCTCAATTTTTTCCGAGATTAACCGCACATTTGCCAAACGATAACTGACATAACATAAAACTCCGACCATGATAAAAAAGACGATCGCGACCACAGGTATTTCGATCATATCTAAGGTTGTAAAATAAGGGATGTAAACGGCAAAGTCATCGGCACTTGACGCTAATACGATAAACGTCACGGTCAAAAATAACTGTTTAAATCGACCGGACGACAACAGCGATAAAATATCACTTTCTTCAGCCTCTTCTCCTCCTTTGACCCAAATCTTTACTCCTAAATATATCGGCACAAGCCCTAGCAAGCCAACGATCCATTGTTGAGGGATAAAAATCGTGCCAAGAGCGGCCAATAAGCTGACACTTATGATAATCGCCGTGCCTAAATACTGACCGATCACGATATGTTTCAGTTGGTTTTTTTTGATTGTTTGCGAAAAAAGGATGATTAATAAGACCAGATAATCGATCGCTGTCGCGACATACGCGGCGATTGCCGTTAAAATCGTGACCCCCATATAAACAACTCCGTTTTAAGATACTGTCACGCGCCACAATCATAACATTGACAAACCTCGTCCGTACAATTGTACGCTGAATAGTGCTTGCCATTGTTGCATCTTTGCCTTAATGTTGGTCTTAGAATGGTCGAAGGAGAGATGACATGAAGGTCAACGTACAAGGAGAACGATGGCATCCTTCTGAAAAATCGTTTGCCGAAGAGATGCCTGACCATTGGGGACAATGGTATTGTGATTCGGAAGTCGCCCCGCTGAAAGCCGTGCTCATGCACAGACCTGGCGATGAAATTAGCGAGATCCATGAAAACAATTATGCCGATTACCGTTTCCGAGGCTCCATTCAACCTGACCGTGCAAGAAAACAACAGGATGCTCTGGCGAAAATATATCGTGATCATGGCATTAGCGTGCATTATGTCAAACATCAGCGAAAGGACAAGCCCAACGCCATGTACGTGCGAGACTTAATGTTCATGACGCCGGAAGGCGCTATTGTGGGCAGGGCAGGAAACCCTTTCCGGCGAGGGGAAGAAAAAGCTGTCGCCCAAACGTTAACGGAATTGGGCGTGCCCATTATATCAACGATTAATGGGAATGGTATTTTTGAAGGGGCTTGTGCGATGTGGTTGGACCGTGAAACCGTTGTGTTGGGGACCGGGAGCAGAGCAAACGAATCCGGTATCCGACAGGTAGAATTTGAGCTGCGAAATCTTGGCGTTACCGATATTATTAAAACGCAAATTCCTTACGGCAGCATCCATTTAGATGGATATATGAATATGGTTGCGAAAAACAAGATGGTTATTTTTCCGTGGCATGTGACCTATGATTGTGCCAAACAGTTGATGGAGCGTGATATTCAGCTTATCGAAGCCACAAATATCGAAGAAATTAAACATATGATGGCATTAAATTTTGTGGCGCTTGAGCCGGGCAAAGTCGTTATCCCTGCTGGTAATCCGGACACAACAGCATTGCTCCGGCAGGAAGGGATCGAAGTCATTGCCGTCGAGATGGATGAAATCATGAACGGTTGGGGCGCAAACCATTGCATGACCGCATTTTTAAGAAGGGAACCTCTGAAGTAATGACACCAAAAGTTATTGGCATTGGCTGGGATGTAGGAGGTTGGATGGGAAGCAATCATGGCGTTGCTATTTGTGAGTGGGACCCTGCAAAACAAACCATTGAGTGGAAGGGCGCACCGACAGAAATATCGATTCCGAATAGCGGGCGACTATCGCTGCAACAATTAATAAGTTCCGTCGATGATACCCTTAATTCGGACGATGATCGCCGCATGATTATTGGCGTGGATGCCCCGCTTGGCTATCCGAAGGCATTCATACAACTCATCAACGGAGAAATAAACCCGGTCGATAAGCCTGAAAAAGAAATCCAAAATCCGCTTGCATATCGATATACGGACCGAGCGATCTATGAAATATTGGGGAAAAAGCCTCTATCCGCTGTTTTTGATAGAATCGGGAATAATACGACCGTCGCGATGTCCCACGCGAAGTTGTGGGAAAAGCGCGATGGCTTCAAAATTTATCCAATGGCAAAGCAAGGAAAAGAAGACAAAAAAATTATAATAGAAGTGTATCCTGCTCTGCTTAAAGCATCTAAAAAGTCGGAAGCTCATACAAACATCAGACAGTATTTGCCCACCAACATTAAACCTGGAACCGACGCCTACGATGCCTGTATTTGTGCCCTTTATGCCATTGCTTTTGGCGTAAACGATTCACCCTTGCCCAACCTCGCGCACCCTCCGACGCATGAAAAAGAAACGGTAAAGGAAGAGGGATGGATTTATTATTTCGAAAAGGGGTGAATAGATTGCATAACCAAGAAAAAGAAATCAACCGCTATTTTGAGCAAATGGACCGTAGTTATTTTATCGATGAAAATAAAGAATTGGCCTCATTAGACCAGGCGTTATCCATTGGTTATGGGCAAACCATTTCCCAGCCGACGCTCGTATTAAAGATGACGTTGGAACTCGGCCTTTCCCCTGAATCCAGAGTACTGGAAATCGGGACAGGCTCCGGTTTTCAAACCGCTCTACTGGCCGCGTTTTCCGACACCGTCTACACCGTTGAACACATTAAAGCCTTGCACGAGCGGGCAAAAGAAAAATTGCAGGAAGCGGAATTTACAAACATTCACTTTAAACAGGGGAACGGAAGCCGCGGTTGGAGAGAAAAAGCCCCCTTTGACCGCATCATGGTGACTGCTGCCGCTCCGGAAATACCGGAACAGCTCCTCGAACAGTTAAAAAACGGCGGAAAGATGATTATCCCCATCGGCGGTCCGCACAACCAGGATTTAACGTTGATCGAGAAAGATGAAGAAGGGGAAATCACTTCCACATTCATTATGCCGGTCGTTTTTGTAGGTTTGATCGGAGGAGAAGACTAAACAGATTTATTGAGAAACAAAATGTAATCCTTCGAATCTATGATAAAATATTGAAAACGCTTTCTATTAGGAACGAAGGAGGCCTTCACACCATGGACACCGATGTTATCGTTGTGGGCGCAGGGCTCGCGGGATTGGTTGCAACAGCAGAAATCGCTGACGCCGGAAAAAAAGTTTTACTTTTGGATCAAGAACCGGAAGCTTCATTGGGAGGCCAAGCGTGGTGGTCGTTTGGAGGCTTATTTCTGATTGATTCCCCGGAACAGCGCCGAATGAGGATCAAAGATTCGTTGGAATTGGCGTGGCAAGACTGGATGGGCACGGCCGATTTCGATCGTAAAGAGGATGAAGATTACTGGGGGAAGAAATGGGCGAAAGCTTATTTGAAATTCGCCGCCGGGGAGAAACGTGAATGGCTACGCAGGAAGGGCGTTCGATTTTTTCCGGTCGTAAGTTGGGCGGAACGCGGGGGTTACCTTGCCGAAGGCCATGGGAACACCGTTCCCCGCTTCCACATCACCTGGGGCACAGGCCCGGGCTTGGTTGAACCATTCGAACGAATCGTCCGCGAGCATATGAAAAACGGACAAGTCGATTACCGGCCGCGGCACCAGGTAGACCGCCTTATGACAAAAAATGGGACAGTTGTAGGGGTTAGTGGCTCCAAACTAGCCTCAAGCAATAATGACCGAGGAGAAGAAAGTCCTCGAGAAGTGACGGGAGAGTTTGAGTACCTTGCTGCAGCAGTTTTGGTGTCGAGCGGAGGCATAGGGGCAAACTTTGATTTGATTCGTGAAAACTGGCCGAACCGGCTCGGGGACCCACCCAAACGTATGATTTCCGGTGTGCCGGCGCATGTCGATGGCCGCATGCTTTCCATTGCCGAAAAGGCTGGCGGTCGTATCGTTAATCGGGATCGTATGTGGCACTACACCGAGGGCATTAAAAATTGGAGTCCGATTTGGCCCAAACACGGGATCCGTATCCTTCCGGGACCGTCTTCGATTTGGCTTGATGCTCGTGGCCAGCGTTTCGTCTCTCCCAATTTTCCGGGTTTTGACACTTTGGGTACGCTGAGCGCCATACAAAAAACCGGATACGATTATTCCTGGTTTATTCTAACGGAAAAAATCATTGAAAAGGAGTTCGCGCTTTCGGGATCCGAACAAAATCCGGATTTAACCGAAAAAAGTATCAAAAAGGTGCTAAACCGGGTGAAATCCGGTGCTCCGGCTCCTGTTCAAGCCTTTAAAGACAAAGGCGAAGATTTTGTCGTTGCCGATACGTTGGAAGAACTCGTCAGCGGGATGAATGCCTTGACTGATGAGCATTTATTGACTGTTGAAGCTATCGAACGCCAAATCCGTGCTCGAGATCGTGCCATTGCTCACAAATTTACAAAAGATCTGCAAGTGATGGCACTTCGCAGCGCCCGTCAGTATCTTGGTGATAAAGTGAGTCGAGTTGCCAAACCACACAGCATTCTCGATCCGAAAAACGGTCCATTGATTGCCGTACGTTTGAATATTCTCAGCCGTAAAACGTTGGGCGGCCTGCAAACGAATTTATCCGGCGCTGTTTTGAACGAAGCAGGGCAAGCGATACCCGGGCTTTATGCCGCCGGAGAAGTTTCCGGATTCGGAGGAGGCGGTGTCCACGGCTACCGATCTTTAGAAGGAACCTTTTTGGGCGGGTGCCTGTTTACAGGACGGACAGCAGGGCGCGCGATAGCGGCAGAATTAGAGGGAGAAAAATAACGAAGGGTGGGAGAACCATTCTTCGTTATTTTTTAAATTTTCATGTTGGCAGCATAAATTTAAGTACAGTAACCTGGGTGAACAGAAGGTATGGTTGAAATTCATGTACCAGAAATGATTTACTTAATAACAACACATATAAACATGAAAAATACCCCACTCGCCTGTCTTGACAAAGCAACGCGTTCATCATACTTTTATATGGACTCGTAAATTCAATCCAAAACTTCTCTTAACAAAACAAAGGAATGAAAATAAATATGGCGCCGTTAAATAATGAACAAATAGAACAGAAAAAAAATGAAAGAAAAGCCCAGATCATGCGTGCTGCAATTAAAGTATTTGCGGATAATGGCATTAAACTAACAAAAATAAGCATGATTGCAAAAGAAGCGAAAGTGAGCCATGGATTGGTCTATCATTATTTTAATTCCAAAGACGAGATACTATCTGAAAGCTTGGAGTGGGCAATCGAAGAAAAAAAAGCCGATCAAGTTTTTCATGATCTAAAAGAAAGTCAGAATAGCCCCTTGGAACAAATAAAGCAGTTTACCCAATTTGCATTTACAGAGAGCGATACAGAAATCACTAGTAGCGTATTTCGAATCATGCAGAATTTAAGTTCTTCCAATGGTTTGCCTGATCATTTAAAGGACCTCGTGGAAAAAGCAGGGCAATTCTATATTGAATCACTGTATCCGTTGTTCTATGAAGGACAGAAAACCGGAGAGATTATTCAAGGAGACACAGAAGAGTTGCTGGGTGTCTATTTGACAATCTTGTCCAGCATTATGGCAGATGATCCTTCATTTTGGAAAGAACACATGGAATGGAAAGTGGAGATTTTGTTAAGAATGATTTCAGCAAGATAAATATTGCAATTGTTCTTGACACAAAAAAAGAAACCTTTTATTATTTTATTGACTGATTTAGTCAACCAAAATTTTTTTGCTATATTATTGACTGAATAAGTCAATCAATAAATACGGAAGGAGATTATTCCATGGATGAACCTGTTATATCGGTAAAAAACATTAGAAAAAGCTACGGGAAACAAACTGTTTTAGATGGATTGAACTTTGACGTAAAACATGGATCCATTTTTGCACTACTTGGAGAAAATGGAGCAGGGAAAACGACGATGGTTCGAATCTTGACTACCTTGATAAAAGCTGATGGAGGCTTGGCGACAATTGGCGGTTACGATATCAAACATGAGTCCCAATCTGTGAAGAAGATAATCAGTTTAACCGGCCAGTATGCGGCAGTAGATGAACTGCTCACAGGTGAAGAAAACCTGCAAATGTTGGGGCGGTTAAATCATCTTGATCGCGATACTGTTAAAAAGAGAACAGAAAAACTATTGAATCAATTTGATTTGCAAGATGCTGCCAAAAAGCGAGCCCAATCCTATTCCGGCGGAATGCGCCGCCGGCTCGACATTGCAATCAGCCTGCTTGCCGACCCAAAAGTGATTTTCCTGGATGAGCCAACAACAGGGCTAGATCCACGTAGCCGCAAGAATATGTGGAACTTGATTCAGCAACTTGCAGAAAACGGCGTAACCATCTTTTTAACAACACAGTATTTAGAAGAGGCTGATCAGCTTGCAGACAAAATTGCTGTTATCAGTGGCGGCAAAATCATTGAAGAAGGGACATCGGAGGATCTTAAACGTATGGTTGGTCAAGACAAGCTAGAGTTAACGTTTAGGGATCAGACGTCGTTTCATCAAGTCAAAAATATTCTGGAGGGACAAATGAACGAGAACGAATGGAGTCTCTCGGTTTCCACGGAAGGTTCAACGGAAAATCTGCGCCAACTGTTGAACAAATTGCATGAATATGAAATTGAACCAGCGTCTATCAACATTCGTAAACCGACTTTGGATGATGTCTTTATGGAACTAACAAGCGATCTTAATGAAGGAGCTAGTGTAAATGACTGATTCAAAATTATTTTGGGCTGTTTTGGACGGTTGGACGATGGCCCGGCGTAGCTTAAAACATATTTTTCGAGAAACAGAGTCCCTGGTGATGGCGATTGGATTACCCGTAGCCATTATGATCATGTTCGTCTATGTCTTTGGGGGAGCGATTCAGACAGGCACGGATTACGTGAACTATGTTGTCCCCGGTGTGATCATTACATGTGTAGGGTTTGGGAGTTCCATCATAGCTCTAAGTGTCACCCAGGACATGGTTGGCGGTTTATTTGAACGTTTCCGCAGCATGCCAATTCTTCCTTCTTCATTAATGGTGGGCCATGTCATCGGAGGCTTCGTCCGTAATGCAGTCGCAACGACAGTCGTCTTTATCGTTGCGTTGCTCATTGGATTCGATCCGAATGCGGAGTTGCTGGAATGGCTTGGTGTCATTGGTATCTTGTCTCTTTTTATGTTTTCGGTCAACTGGTTATTTGTTGTCTTTGGTTTACTTGTAAAAAATGTGGAAACGGCCAACGCCATAACATTTCCAATGTTATTCCTGCCTTATGTCAGCAGCGCCTTTGTTCCAACCGAGACAATGCCATCGTGGCTTCACGCATTTGCAGAAAATCAACCGATGACCCCGCTTATAGAGACATTACGTGGACTTTTGCTTGGAACACCAATTGGTCATAATCATTGGTTGACGATGGCTTGGTTTGGAGGCTTGCTAATCGTTTCGTTCATCGTTGCAACAATTTTGTTTAAGAGACGTAAAAAAGAGTAGTGTATATTTAACTGACAAAGTCGGTCGATGACAAGTTTGACTCGAATTGACCAAAAAGAAAAAATAAGAAAAGGCACACACTATCCTGTGCCTTTTTCCATGAAGATGGGATTGGACATCGAAGATATGTAGGTCAATGAGACAGCGTGATTTATTTGTATGTATAACAGATCGATAAGGAAAGATGAAACAGTGGAACGAAAGAAATTAAGCATGTGCACAAACTAGCTACACACTGTGGATAAACCTCTCCTCTCAAAATTCATTTTTAAGTTAACATAATATATATTATCGGAAGTATTAACTGTGAGTAACAAGTTGCGAACATACCCCTGTGGTTGCATTATTCCGAATGCATAGATATGCATTCGGTCTTCTTCTCCCCTTTTAACGACAGGAACGAAATAGATCACTGTAATTTATCCGGTATTTGTTTCTCCTGATTACCATCTTTATCGATGGTCTCCGTAAAAATATTGCCTTGTGCAGAATTGCCATCGTTATTTATGTTTGCTTCGCCATTTTGGATCAGTTGCATTAAGTTTTCGATGTCTTCCTTTGTTGCCGGTTGCTTTCCTGGTTTTAATGTGTAGCCCAACTGCCCACTTGACTCAATCGTTGCGTATTGGACATCTTCAATTGCAGTAATCCCTGCTTCTCTTAACCGGGCTTCAACTTTATCGGCCGGCAGTAACATCTTTTTTAAATTTTTTTCATGAAGCATGCCATTTTCGATAACCGGCACCGCTTTTCCTGAAATCACCGTTTCTGCACGATTAAATTTGATCTGGAGATACTCCGTAACAATGAGACAAAGAATCAAAACGAAAGCGATTGCCAACGTCCACCACATGCCATTTCCTGTGAGCGGCTGAATCATCAGTGAACCGATTCCGATCATAATTGCCGTTTGCGGAATCGTCATTTGCGAGATGGACCTTCTGCCGCTAATTCGTAAAATCGTCGTCCCGCCGATGTAAATAATAATTGCTTGTAAAAACAATTCCATCATGAAATTCCTCTCGATGTTTTCCGTTGCAAACGGATGAGTTCCTTCCATAACATTTGCGTCTTACAGAATGGCTATACATCCTCTTAAATTGAACAAAAAAACATCGCCGTGCAATTACAATGCACGACGATGCGTCTTAATCACCTTTCATTTTCCTATCAATGCTTATATTTCAGTAAACAAACTTGCAAATCTAGTCGGATAACATGAGCAACGTTCTCAACACAACGAAAGCCCTTCCTACTCTTTCATCATTGCGGTTCCGTGACCGCGCCATAGGAATTGAGCATGTTCTTTTCTTGCAATCGGATATGTCCTATAAGTTTAGACATGGGAGTAAAAAAACTTAAGGTGATCATCGAGCAGCCGGTACTATGGGCTGATCGAAAGCCAACCATGAAAGAATACATTAAATATGACAGGATGTCAAATTGCGCCCTGCTTCCCGATTAACACTAATCCTTTATAAAGCCTTCACCAAACCGCCATCCACGAGCATGGCTTCTCCGGTCACGTAACTGTTCGCTTGTGATGCGAGGAAGACTACTGTTTTTGCAAATTCTTCCGGTTTGCCGTAACGCCCCGCGGGGATTTTCGCTTCTGCTTCTTTTCGCACGGTTTCCATATCCTTATTTTGTTTCGATGCTTTCAATTCATCGAGGGAAGCAACACGATCAGTCGAGATTCTGCCGGGACCGACAGTGTTCACAAGGATATTATCGGGCGCGTATTCAGATGCCAAACTTTTCGTTAAGCCGAGGACCCCGGCGCGAAATGTATTGGATAACACCATCCCGTCAAGGGCTTCTTTGATCGATGAAGAGGTTATATTCACAATGCGGCCGTTTTGCTGTTTTTTCATATAAGGAAGCACAGCTTCCGTTGCCCGAACGTAACTTAACAAGTTTAATTCATAAGCGTTTTGCCAATCCGCCATGTTGACATCATCAAAACCGCCTGCTTTAGGTCCCCCGCTGTTGTTAATCAAAATATCCACCGTGCCGTATTGGTCCACGGTCTTTTGCACCGCTGCCTTAATATCATCTTCATTGGTTAAATCACATATCGCGTACTGCAACTCTCCCCCGCCGATGTCTTGTTTGATCTCCCCTACTGTTTGTTCCAATTGCTCCTCATCACGGCTCGCGATGATAACATTCGCGCCTTCGCGTGCCAATTCAGTAGCAATTCCGCGTCCCAGCCCTTTACTTCCCGCCAAAACGAGCGCTGCTTTATTTTTCAGTTGTAGATCCATCACTTTTTCCTCCCTCTATTTTCAGATCTTTCACCGGATTTTCCAATAATGGGAAACCTGTTATCTCGCAACTTACCGTGTCGCCGTCTTTTAACGGAACCGCGCCCGGTGTGCCTGTGGATATAATGTCTCCGGGCTCCAATGTCATGACTTTCGAATGAAAAGAAATGAGCATTTCCGGTGGGAACGTCATATTGGCGACGACATTTTTGCGATGAAGGTTGCCGTTGATCCATGTAGCCACTTCCAGCTCGTGCACTGCGTCTATTTCATCTGGTGTGATCAATGCAGGCCCGAAACTGAAAAAGGTGTCAAAACTTTTCGACCGTGTTAAGTAACGCGGGTTTTTGGCCAAGATATCTTCCGCCGTCATATCGATGACCGTGGTATAGCCGGCAACGACGGATTGCGCATCGGACTCGGATACATTTTTACAACGCTTGCCAATCACAATCCCGAGTTCTGCCTCCCCGGTCGTACGTTCCGATTGGAGAGGCAATTGGATTTCCTCCCCCGGTCCAATGACGGTTGTTGCCGGTTTCATAAAACTTGCCGGTTCCGTATTGGGAGCCTTCTCATGTAAATCCGCCGCGTGGTCTACATAGTTCAGCCCGATTCCCCATATTTTAGGCGGCTTTCGGTATAAGGGGGCAAATGAACACTTATCAATAGCAGCGGCATCCGGCAACGAACCTTGCGCCTCGACCCATGTTTGGAGTTCCTGCACACGTCCCGTTTCAATCAAAGCCTGGATGGTAATGGGGAAATCTTTCTCGTCCGAGTGATTTATATTCTCCACCGGAAGGAGTTCATCCCCTCTCAATATCCCTGCGGCCTCTTTCTTCCCTTCTTGATAGCTGACAAGTTTCATAGACACGCTTCCTTTCAATAACGGGATGGGAGCCGGTTCTTTAACGATGGAACAGCTTCACGGAAATTATCTACTTCCGAGAGATCGATGTCGGCGACAAGTGTTTCTTCCTCGTCGGGGCTCCCGAGTGCGAGGACATTCCCCAAGGGGAAATGACGGTGGAATGACCGGAAAATGCTGCCCCGTTATAACTGCCGACAGATCCCGCTGCCACAATGAAACATTGGTTTTCAATCGCCCTTGCCCGTAATAAGGCATCCCAATGATCACGACGGGACGCCGGCCACTCGCCGAAGACATACATCACTTTTGCGCCGCTTACCGCCAGTGAACGGGCGAGTTCCGGAAACCGCAAGTCATAACAAATGAAGGAACCCATCGCTGTTTTTTGCAGTTCATAAGTTGTTGCTTTTTCTTTTCCTCCCGCCAAGTAACGAGGCTCGTCTAGCATCGGAACTAAATGAATCTTGTCATATTCATGGATGATCTCCCCTGCTCGGGAAATCGTGAGCGTACGATTCACAACGCCTTCGTTTGTCCTTACGGCAATCGAACCGGCAACGAGGTCAATCCCGTGTTCTTTTGCCAAACGTTTCAACATTTGCTGTGTTTGTCCGTTTTCCTCATCCGCGAGTTCCGCAATTTCAGGAAGCGCGTAACCGGTCGTCCACATTTCTGGCAGGACAGCAATATCCGGCCGGTGACGGTTCACGACGTCTTGCAGCCATTGCTGCACTTTTTTTCGATTCGTTTCCGGTTCTCCTGCTAGGATATCCATTTGATAAATTGCAATCTTCATTTCAGGCCACTCCTACCGAAAGAGATTTAATTTGGCTATACGATCCAACGCTTTTGCAATCGTTGCTTCATCATTCACGAGTCCCAAACGTACGTATCCTTCCCCATATTCGCCAAAACCGCGGCCCGGAGCAACGGCTACATGCGCTTCCTCCAGCAGCTTGTTCGCGAATGTGTCGGAGGTCATTCCTTCCGGACAAGGAAACCAAGCAAAAAAAGAACCTTTCGGTGCTTCCCCATTCCAGCCGATTTCTCGTGCCTTTTCCATTAATACATTTCGGCGCCCCTCGTACATATCGATGAGATGGTCCACATTCGCTTGTGATCCTGTCAGAGCATCAGCAGCAGCCTTTTGCACCGCTCCAAACAGGCTGACATACATGTGATCTTGAATCGTGTTCAGCATCCGAATGACCGATCGATTCCCGGCCGCAAATCCAACGCGCCAACCGGCCATATTATACGTTTTCGATAAGGTGTAAATCTCAATGCCGGTCTCTTTTGCTCCCGGGACTTGCAAAAAACTGTCATGCTGTTTTCCTTCAAAGCTGATCGCGCCATACGCAAAATCATGAACGGCACAAATGTCGTTGGCATGGGCAAAATCAACTGTTTCTTCAAAGAACGATTGATCAGCAACTGCTCCGGTAGGATTGTTCGGATAATTTAAGAACAGCAATTTTGCTTTTTCTTTCGCTTCTTCTGAAATCTCATTGTAGCGCGGCAAAAAGTCGTTCTCGGCCCGTAACGGCATCATTTCCATTTTCGCATTCGCAAGCGCCACCCCTGACCAATAGTCGGGATAACCCGGATCCGGCACGAGTGCTACATCGCCCTCATCAAGCAAGCATTCGCTTACTTCTACGAGTCCTCCTTTTCCCCCAAACAATACACAAACTTCTTCGTCGGGATCCAAGTCAACGTCATAATGCTGTTTATAGTATTCGGCAGCCGCTTCTTTTAAAAAACGGAAACCTTGAAAAGGGGAATATTTATGATATCGCGGTTCTTCCGCTGCTTCCTGCAACGATTCAATAATATGTTTTGGTGTCGGTTGATCCGGGCTTCCTTGCGCAAGGTTAATGACATCGTGCCCTTTATCTTTGAGGGCGAGAATACTTTTTTCCAGCTTCGCAAAATACTGATCCGGTAATCGTTGAATTGCTTTTGAGGCTTGAAATGTTTTCATCTGTGACGACATCCTTTTTTGGCTTTTTCATCAGTCTAACATCTTTTCTTCACAACCTACAGCTTTGAATCATTGGTGCTTAACTATTTTTAATTTTTCCCATGTTCGTTATACTGGATATGCAACGAGCGAAAGGAGCCATGATGATGGGATTAAAATTTCTTGTAGTCGGTGCCGGCGCGGTCGGAGGATATTTTGGCGGGCGCTTACTTGAAGCCGGTGAAGATGTCACGTTTCTTGTTCGGCCTAATCGCCGAAAACAATTGGAGCAAACCGGACTTGTTCTGCAAAGTGTCAAAGGAAGCGCGAAACTTGATCCGCCTCTTATTGAAAAAGGGGAAGCGGGGACATTCGATGTCGTTCTATTAAGCACGAAGGCATATCAGCTGGATAACGTCCTTCCGGATCTCAAAGGCTTTATGCATGATGACACGGTTGTGATTCCGCTTTTGAACGGCATAGGTCACCTCGATACCCTTGATCGTTATTTTAACAAAGATACGGTTTTGGGAGGGCTATGTTTTATTGAGTCAACGCTTACAGAGGAAGGGCACATTCTGCATACGAGCAGCGGCCATCGATTGACATTCGGGGAACGAAACGGTGAAATGAGCGGACGGGTGACACGCATTGGCGAAAGCTTTGAAAAAACGAATGCCGACGTAGAGACGAGCATACATATTTCCGAAGGCATGTGGCGAAAATATTTATTTATTACCACGCTCGCGAGCATCACCACCCTGTTTAATTGCCCGGTCGGACCAATTCGTGAAAGTGAGGAAGGCCGAGCGTTCACCTATCAACTTATTGACGAAATCATCACGGTCATGCGCCATACAGACGAACCGATCAAAGATGATTTCGCGGACAAAGCATGGCGACAATTCATGAAACTTTCCGAGGAAACAAAAGCGTCGATGCAAAAGGATCTAGAAAAAGGATTGCCTGTCGAGGCCGACCATATCCAGGGCTACCTGTTGCAACTCGCGGAAAAACATGAGGTGTCCACCCCATATTTGCAAGCCGTTTATACGAATTTAAAGGTTTACGAAAGGATGAAAGATGATGGCTGATCATACGTTGAAACAGCGACATGAAACCCCGGAAGAACAAAAATGGAACATTGAGGATCTGTTTTCGGACGATGAAGCATGGGAGAATGCCTATGATCAACTGAGACAGCAAATACCGGACGTGAACGCGTATAAAGGACGATTGCACGAAAGCGCAAACGTATTACTCGCATGCCTGGAGACCGATGAAAAGCTGAAAGAAAGCCTTATCCCCATCGTCACTTATGCGCAACTGCAATTGGCAACAGACGGGACCGATGCGAAAAACCAGGCTCGTCAAGGGAAAGCCCGTGCCCTGATGAGCGAGTACAACCAAGCGGTCGCTTTTATTTCTTCGGAAATCATCGCTATGTCTGCAGGAACCATCGATGCTTTTTTTAACGAAGCTCCTGATTTGTACAAATACGACACCCCGATTCAAAACATTTTAAGAGATCAACCGTATGCTTTACCGAAAGAATCCGAAGAGATCCTTGCGGCGCTCGGAGAAGTACATCATGCGCCGTTAAAGATTTATGAGCAAAGTAAATCCGCCGATGTAACCTTCTCCCCTTTTCAGGATGATTCAGGCAATGAATATCCGTTGTCATTTGCGCTGTATGAAGACAAATATGAATTCTCATCGAAAACCGCTGTTCGCCGAAATGCTTACGAAACGTTTGTCGACGAGCTACGTCGCTACCAAAACACTTATGCGAGCACGTATAATACCGAAGTAAGAAAACAGGTGATTACGTCTCGATTGCGTGGATATGCTTCCGTCACCGATATGCTCCTGCACTCCCAACACGTTACGCAGGACATTTATCATCAACAAATGGATACGATCTACCGGGAATTGGCCCCTCATATGCAACGTTATGCCAGGTTGAAACAGCGGGTGCTCGGCTTGGAGACGATGACGTTCGCGGATATAAAAGCGCCTCTTGATCCCGATTATGAACCGGAGATCAGTTATGATGAAGCGGCCAAAACCATTTTGGAAGCGCTGGAAGTGATGGGGAGTGAATATGTATCCATTATGGAGAAAGGGTTATATGACGGTTGGGTGGACCGGGCCGATAATATAGGCAAACAAACCGGTGCCTTTTGTTCCAGCCCGTACGGCACCCATCCCTATATCCTTCTCACCTGGACGAACATGATGCGCGGAACGTTTGTCCTGGCACATGAACTCGGGCATGCCGGCCATTTTTATTTGGCGAATCAACAGCAAAGAGTCGGGAGTGTCCGCCCGTCCACCTACATGATTGAAGCGCCGTCAACAATGAATGAAATGCTGCTCGCCCGCCATTTGCTCAACAAAGCAGAGGATGTGAAAATGAAACGCTGGGTGATTTTGTCCCTCCTTGGCACGTACTACCACAATTTCGTCACTCACCTATTGGAAGGTGTATTCCAACGAGAGGTTTACAACGTTGCTGAAGAAGGCGAGACCCTTACTTCCAAGAAACTGAACGAGCTGAAATATGATGTGCTCTCCGGCTTCTGGGGAGATGCGCTCACCCTTGACGACGGAGCCGCCCTCACTTGGATGCGGCAGCCGCATTATTATATGGGTCTCTACCCTTACACCTATTCTGCTGGATTAACGGCATCAACGGCTGTTTCCGAAAAAATTGCGACAGAGGGACAACCGGCTGTCGATCAATGGCTTTCCATGCTTAAAGCGGGAGGCACGATGGAACCGATTGAACTGCTTAAAAAAGGCGGTGTGGACATGTCGACCTCCGAACCCATTTCGCAAGCGGTTCGTTATGTCGGTTCATTGGTGGATGAGTTGGAAAAAAGTTTCTCCTAGCACAGTGGCTCGTATAGCGGTAGCGTTGCCCTAATCAAGTTTCACTCAAACGAGGGTAAAATCAGACACATGTGGAATAGATATAGAAAAGAACAGCTAAAAAAGCAGGTGGATAACGATGACAACGCATGAAAAACGAGAAGATGTTCCGAAACAGGAAAAATGGGATTTGACCGACCTTTACACTTCCGAAGATGATTGGCAAAAAGATGTGGATGATGTGCTGGCCATCGCTAATGAGTTGAACGATTACGATGGCAACATCAACGATGGCGCTTCCCTATTCGCCTTCTTAAAAAAACAAGAAGAAATGGTTTATAAACTTCAGCACGTCTTCGCCTACACGATGTTTTCATCCGACATCGACACACGGGATTCCCGTGCCCAACAACTCAAGGCGAAAGCTTCGCAGACAGGCGTGAAAGTCAGTGAAGCAACGGCTTTTTTCATGCCTTTTTTATTGACCTTGGATGAAGCAACCTTGGAGCAATATATTCAGGAAGAAGAAAAACTTGGCTATTTTGAAAACACGCTTTGGAAATCGTTTCGATATAAACCTTATGTCCTTTCAAAAGAAAAAGAAGAACTGCTTTCCCAATTGGGCGAGTCGTTATCAGCACCCGCGGATACGTACAATATGCTCAATAATGCGGATATTCCGTTCGGCAATGTCACCGATGAGGACGGTAACGAAGTACAATTAACGCGCGGCATGTACTCGAAGCGAATCGAAGATGAGGATCGCGACGTACGTATCGAAGCGTACAGAGCCTATTACAAGCCTTATGTCGAATTAAATAACACCATCGCAACCAATCTTGCCGCAGAAGTCAAAACAAACACGACGCTCGCAAAGATTCGCGGGCATGAATCTGCGCTCAGCCAGTCCCTTTTCGGTGATAATATCCCCGTGGATGTTTATGAAAATTTGCTTGCGGCGGCAAAGAACAACATCCAACCCTTGCATGATTACACCGCGATACGAAAAGAAAAGCTGGGCGTCGACGAGCTGCGTCAATATGACTTGAACGTCCCGCTCGTCCCTGAAATGAAAGTGGATATTTCGTACGATGAAGCCTATGATACGATGCTTGCAGCGCTTGCACCACTCGGAGGGGAGTATATTGAGGTTCTGCGGGAATTTCGGGATAAGCGTTATATAGATGTGCGGGAAACACCGGGCAAAAAGTCAGGCGCGTATAATATGGGTGTTTATGGTATCCACCCCTTCGTTTTGCTCAATCACAATGACGATTTAAGCAGCCAGTTTACGCTCGTCCATGAAATGGGTCACGCGATGCACAGTTATTTTTCGAACAAACACCAACCGCAAATTACGGCCAATTACCGTATTTTCGTAGCAGAGGTTGCTTCAACCGTCAATGAAGTCTTGCTCATTCAGCATTTGCTCAAAGAAACCGAAGACCCAAAAATGCGGAAATACTTGCTTAATCACTTTATTGAACAGTTTAAAGGCACGTTTTTTACCCAAGTTATGTTCGCGGATTTTGAAAAACAAACCCATGAACGAGCGGAAGCGGAAGAGCCTTTGGACGCCAACAGTTTAAATGAATTATATGAATCGCTCTTTCGCACCTACCATGGCCCGACACTTGTTTTCGACGATGAAGTAAAGTATGGATGGTCACGCATCCCCCACTTCTACCGGGCTTTTTATGTCTATCAATACGCGACGGGATTCGTGTCAGCGATTGATATTGCTATGCGCATTCTTGACGGCGACGAGGAAACGCTGAACAATTACCTCCAATTTTTGCGAAGTGGCAGCGAGGATTTCCCCCTTGGATTATTGAAAAAAACCGGCGTTGACTTAACAACATCAGCACCGGTGGATAATGCCATGAAAATGTTCAGCGATACCGTGGACGCATTTAAAAAAGCATAATTTATAGCAAAAAAACGGTTGAAGGTTCTAATGTTAACCTTCAACCGTTTTTTAATTAATCGGCTACGCCGAGGGCAATTTTTGCATAACGGGACATTTTATCTTTGTCCCATGGCGGATTCCAAACGATGTTCGCTTCGACTTCCCCAATTTCATTGACGTCTTGCAATCCTGATAAAGCATTTTTAATTTCGGATTGAATCATGCCTGCCAACGGGCAGCCCATGCTCGTCAATGTCATGGTAATTGCTACATTCTTGTCAGGATCCAAGTCGACCTCGTATACTAACCCAAGGTTCACAATATCTACGCCGAGTTCAGGGTCAATGACATTTTCCAACTCTGCCCACACTCGTTCTTTTGTTTCTTGGAAGTCTTGTTCATCTGACATATCCATCACCCCTTTTATTCATTTATTGTACTTTAATTCAGCTTGTTAGACAATCAGGAGGATTCCGATGAAAAAACTCGCTCGCGCTTTTTTTCAGCAACCTACGTTGGAAGTCGCCCACGCACTCATTGGAAAACATCTCGTCCACCGGCAAGAAGGCAAAACTCTTGTTGGTAAAATTGTTGAAGTGGAAGCATACATTGGTCCAAATGACCGTGCTGCCCATACATACGGCGGACGCAGAACACCGAGGAATGAAACAATGTACGGGGAAGCGGGGAACGCCTATGTCTACCTTATTTACGGCATTCATCACTGCATCAATTGCGTCACCGTTGGGCCCGAATACCCGAAGGTGTATTGCTGCGAGCAGTGGAACCAATAAAAGGACTGGATGCAATGGCCGCGAAACGATTTCAACGCCCTTATGATCACTTAACTAAAAACCAACGACGGGAATTAACCAATGGTCCCGGAAAACTCGGGCAAGCATTTGGCATCACGAAGGATCGGCACAATGGCCATGACCTGCAAAGCGACACTCTTTTCGTTGCAGAAGGAACTGGAGAAAGCATCGTTGTTGAGACTTCCCCCCGGGTCGGCATTGACTCGAGCGGTGATGCGAAACACTATCCATGGCGTTTTTACGAAAAAGGTCATCCTTACGTTTCCCGACGACCTAAGTCGCGTTCCGATGCATAAAGCGTTCCAAGCGATAGCATGCTTCCGTTAGATTTTCCATATCATAAGCATAGGATAAACGTACATATCCTTCTCCGTATCTGGAAAATGCCGTCCCGGGGACGACGGCAAGTTTTTCTTCTTTCAACAACCGCTCCGCAAACGTATAGGAATCAAGTCCGGTCGTTTGGATCGATGGGAACAAATAGAAGGCGCCTTCCGGCTGTTCAACGGGCATTGCCATGTCACGTAAGCGACGGAGCATATAATCCCGCCGTTTTTCGTATTCCTCCCGCATTCGCTCTGCATCATCTTTCCCCACGGTCAATGCCGAAAGCGCGGCATGCTGGGAAATGGAACTGGGACAAGAAATATTGTAGCTATGCACTTTCAACATTTGTTCCGTGAGCGTTGTGGGCGCGAACGCAAAACCGATCCGCCACCCCGTCATGCTGTGTGATTTCGATAAGCCATTAATGACAACCGTGCGTGCTTTCATGCCGGGTTGGAACGCGATGGAGGAATGGACCTGTGCATAGACGAGCTCACTGTAGATTTCATCGCTGATAACAAAAATATTTTCATCCTGAAGGACAGCGGCAATCGCTTGTAATTCGTCCTCACTGAGTACCCTTCCCGTCGGATTGGAAGGATAGGATAGGATAAGCGCGCGTGTTTTGGGTGTGATAGCTGCTTGAATCGCCTCTTTTGTCAGCTTGAAATTCGTCTTGCTCGTGTCAATGTACGTTGGTTTCGCACCGTTCAGCCGAATAAGCGGTTCATAGGCCGGGTACGCAGGTACAGGCAAAAGCACTTCATCCCCGCTAGATAGAATCGTGCGCAAGGCAATATCCAACGCTTGGCTTGCTCCAACGGTAGTAATGACTTCCCTTTTGGCATCATAAGATAAGCCATATTTTTCCCTTGCAAAATCTGTGGCAGCCTTTTTCAGTTCCGGAATGCCCCCGTTTGCCGTATAAGTGGTGTGATTATCATCGATCGCCTGTTTGGCGGCTTCTTTTACATGTTCGGGGGTTTGAAAATCCGGCTGGCCGAGGGTGAGTTGTACCGCTCCCTCTACCGTCGCCACTTTATCAAAAAATTGCCGGATGCCCGATCTTTGAATGTGCAATACGTTTTCATTAATGTTCGCAGTCAAATCGTCCATTCTTTACGCCCTCCCCTTCTCGTCAACATTATCACACCTCTATGAGAAAAAAAATGGAATACAGGCATAGCATCTATGCTTTTTCTTCGTTACAATAAAAGATATGAAAGAGAGGTGACGGAGCATGGCAAGACCGGACGAACAAGTATTGATGACGATCGATGGGTATCAATTTAAAAAAGCGCGCAGCCAAAACCAAGTATTTATTACGTCCCCGCAGGGGGTGAATATTACGTTGGATGTGCATGTTTTGAAAGACTTTCTCAACAAGTTGGAAAATGATGAAACAACCGCCAAACAATTCGGGTTATAGGTATGTCTCGAATTGTTTTTGTTTGTAAAAGAACAGAGTAGGGTAACATATTACACATCTATATGTTATTCACTCGATGAAAGGGGGATTGTAAAGGTTCTGATTACGGGAACCTTTACGCCTGTATGGCAAATCATTATACATATGAAATGAAGCGTCCGAATATTGTCTTTGCAATTTCAGCCGTTTTAGTATTGGCATTTGTGTTATGGGGAGCGTTAAATACACCTTCCCTGGAATATGTCGCTAATGTTGCTTTGGATTATACGATTGAGAACTTCGGTTGGTTCTATATGATTGCCACCGCTTTCTTTGTTGCATTTTCGATATTTGTTGTCTTTAGTCCGTTTGGAAAAATTAGGCTTGGAAAAGAGGAAGATCGACCCGAGTATCCGTTTTACACGTGGATTGGGATGATTTTCGCTGCCGGGATCGGAGTAGGTTTTGTTTTTTGGGGCGTAGCCGAACCCGTGCTATATTACTTGGATCCGCCTGAAGGCATAACACCTGAAACGGCAGCCGCTGCTGAAGCGGGACTTCGTTATGGATCTTTTCACTGGTCCCTGCACGTATGGGCGATCTTTGGCGTTGTCGGCTTAACGCTTGCCTATGTTCAGTTTCGAAAAGATAAGCCGGCGTTAATCAGTTCTGCTTTCGCTTCTTATTTTGGTAACCAAATGGAAAGATGGCCCGGAAAAGCCATAGATACGTTTGCCGTTTTGTCGACCGCGATGGGGGTTGCAACAACATTTGGTTTGAGCGCTCTGCAAATGTCCGGGGGTCTCTCTTATATTTCGGGTATCCCCAATAATTTCGTGACCCAATTTACCATTATCGCCATCATCACCGTTTTATTTATCATTTCGGCAGCTTCCGGTGTAAACCGAGGCATTAAATATTTAAGTAATATCAATTTGGTCCTTGCCGGGATTTTACTTCTCTTTGTCATCGTTACCGGACCGACGATCCAAATCGCCGAAAACTTTTTGACGACACTAGGCGGCTATATATCGAACATCGTGCCGATGAGCTTGGAATTAGCCCCATATTCGGCGGACGAAAGTGAATGGCTGGGGGCAAATACGATCTTTTTCTGGGCATGGCACATGTCTTGGGCTCCGTTTATCGGCTTATTTATCGCGAGAGTCTCTCGCGGCCGTACCGTTCGTGAATATATGATGGGCGTGCTGCTGCTGCCATCATTGGTCGGTGTCATTTGGTTCGTCGCGTTTGGAGGCAATGGACTTTACCAAGAAATTGTCATGGGCACCGGCATTTCCGAATTGGTAACCGCGAATGAAGAGGTAGCATTATTTGAAATGCTTTCCAATATGCCTTTGGCGTTGATCATAAGCACCTTGGCCTTTGTGTTAATCGGCATTTTCTTTATCACCTCTGCAGACTCTGCCTCTTATGTACTCGGGGTTATGACCTCTCAAGGCGGGCTTAAACCAATGCTTTCCATTAAAATCATTTGGGGCTTTTTGATTGCCGGTACCGCAAGCGTCTTGCTCTTAACCGGAGGGCTGGAAGGATTACAGACCGCCGCGATTGTATCTGCGCTCCCCTTCGGGGTCATTATGGTCGCGATGGTCATCGTAGTTTTACTCATGATGATGAAGGATCACAAGATTGAAAAAAGGAAAGAAAAAGAAAAACAAACAGCGGAGATAAAAGCAAACATTCGGGAAGATATGTACGACGAAATGAAAGAGGAAGTCTATGATCAAGTCAAAGAAGACGTGCATAGGCAGGTACAAGAGGAAATTAAAGAGGAAAGAAACGAACAAAATAATAACGATGATCAACGATCTTAATTGTATGAGCGGCGTAAGCAATACACCGCTCATCTTTGCATTTCTACCAACATGGCTGCTCCCATCCCGCCTCCGATTCCCAACGTAGCAATGCCCCATTTTGCATTGGTTGCTTCCATTTCTTTTAACAAGCGCACGATCAAAACTGCTCCTGATGCACCATATGGATGCCCTAATGCAATCGCGCCGCCGCCAAGGTTCACACGATCCCAAGAGATATTCATCTCTCGCAGCGACGCCACTACTTGCGAGGCAAAAGCTTCGTTAAATTCCATCACAGCAATATCGTTGATATGTAATCCATTACGCTGCAATAACGTGTGTACGGCAGGTACGGGGCCGATCCCGAGCAAATTTGGGTCGACTCCCACCGTACAACTGTCGATAATGGAAAAACGTGTATCCAGGCCAAGGTTGTTCGCTTGCTTTTGGCTTGTCACGACAGCTAAAGCCGCCCCGTCATTAATGGGACAAGCGTTTGCGGCGGTAACTGTTCCATTTTTTTGAAAAACAGAGGGCATACGTTTCAGTTTCCGCATGGATGTATTTTCCCTCGGACATTCATCCTCGTTGATTTGCCCCAAAGGAACGATCTCATCATTAAATCTTCCTTCTTTTTGAGCATTTACAGCTTTTTGCTGGCTTTGAAAAGCAAACTCGTCTTGTAATTCTCTTGTCACTTGATACGTACGGGCGACATTTTCTGCTGCCTCTCCCATTTCCGGATCTCCGATGTCATCCGGGGAAAATCTTGCCCGTTCGTATAATACAGGCGCTTCTTGCGCAGGCCGAGACGGCTTTTCCATTTTCCAAGGTGCCTGACTAACACTTTCAGTCCCCCCGCATAAAAAAACTGCTTCTTCGTTAGATTTTGCCCGTTCAAAAGCCAGTTCCATGGCAGCTAATCCCGACCCGCATTGGCGATCTATCGTCACTCCCGGTACGCTAAAAGGAAGTCCCGCGCTCAATGCGCTTAGACGGGAGATATTTCCACCCGGGCCGACAACGTTTCCAAGAATCAGATCTTGTATCTTCTCCCCTTCTATGCCGGTTTCTTCTTGCATTTGACGGATCAAAGCGGTGGTCATTTTTTCCGGTCGGTACCCTTTTAATGTGCCTCCTACTTTTCCAATTGGCGTTCGTTTTGCCCAGCTGATCACAATTTTACTCATTTTTATAGCCATTCCTTTCGCTTCCGCTCAAGGCACAAAACATTATGAAATAAGTTGCGTCGAGCGCTTTTTGGTTTATTCTAGACTTATAGGGATGCACAGTTAACTACAAATCACGTGGAGGTGAGTGGGCCATTCCGATCGCGGAGTGACCGAATTTTTATATGTGTAGATTGCCTTTTCAAGCACAAATAAGTGTGCCATCGAGCACGTAGACTTATCTTTGTATAAACAACTCACTCGTTTATTGCTGGGCAATCAGTCAATGCTGTTCTGTCCCTATATATTCTAGAAAGGAGTGAAATCTTGATGGGATTAAAAATTGTATATCCCATCTGTTGTGGCATTGACGTCCATAAAACCTTTGTTGTTGCGTGTATTGCTTCTACCGACAAAGGCGTCACGACTTACAAACGCCATCGCTTTTCAACCTATACCAAAGGGTTGAAAGAGCTGTCACAGTGGCTTTGTGAACACAATTGCAAGGATGTCTGCATGGAATCGACCGGAAAGTACTGGATCCCCGTGTTCAATGTCTTGGAACATTCCTGCACCATTACCTTGGCTCATCCGAAATACGTCAGAGCCATCCAAGGCAAGAAAACGGATAAAAAGGATGCCAAATGGATCGCCGATTTATTCAAACACGATCTTGTACCCGGAAGTTTCATGCCTCCACTCGCTATCCGACAGCTTCGTGACTTGATGCGTTACCGTTTTAAGCTGACCAATTTTACTTCAAGTGAGAAGAATCGATTTCAAAACAGCCTGACCGTTTCGAACATCCAGCTTGGAAATGTGGTATCTGATACCTTTGGAAAAAGTTCCATGAACATCATTGATAAACTACTGGAAGATCCAACGGACACCAATTTTGACATCGAGCCTCTGATTCACGGCTCCATGGATCATAAAATTCCAGAGCTGAAACTTGCCATTGATGGTTTTATTACACCGGAACAATCAGGCAAGTTGGCTGTTATCAAGCGGCATTACGAAAACCTTAACGTGCGAAAATCTGACCTTGAGAAACTGATCCTTTCCCTTGCCGAACCCTACACAGAAGAAATTAACTTGATCTTAACTGTTCCGTCCTTTAAAAACACCTTTTCAGCCATTGCCGTGGTTTCTGAAATAGGCGTTAATATGGACGTGTTTCCGACAGCTAAGCATTTATGTTCCTGGGCAGGGTTAACCCCGACAAATAACGAAAGTGCCGGCAAGAAAAAGTCCGTCAGAGTTTCGAGAGCAGGGGTCTATATCAAACCCCTTTTAGTGCAATGTGCAACCGCTGTCGTCAAAAGTGATAAACATCCCGAAATTCGAAACCGCTATTTGAGACTCAAAAAGCGCCGCGGTCACAAACGTGCCATTATCGCTATCGCACGCATGTTGTTAACAGCCATTTATCATATTCTAAAGAAGAAAGAGCCTTACAATCCGGATTTGTATCAGAAAGCCGATGTTCTTCCAGTAAGCCGTGAAATCACGGTTGAACAAGCGCTTTCGTTGGCAAAATCCCAAGGTTTTCGAATCAAGGAAACAGTGACTTAGACTCCAACTACCCTAATTACCATAATTTACCAAATCGTTCACCTCGTGATGGCTTATTTGGCATGCGCTTTTATTTAGCAAAAGCATCAGCGATTTATTTCAGACTTCTCCTCCCGTTTTATCGCCCATGCTTTCACTGTGGCCCTTTTCGGTTTTCCGCTTGTCGTCAATGGAATAGCATCCATTTCCAGCCAATTCTTCGGGCATTTATACGCTGCAAGTGAGCTTTTGCACGTTTCGATTAATTGTGCAATAAAATGACTTGTCAACGGCCGTGCCTTTCTTGTCTCAAGAACAGCAGTTATTTGCTCCCCCCACTCAGGATGATCAATGCCCGTGACTACAACATCCCGAACATCCATGTGGGTGCGAAGCACGTCTTCCACTTCTTCAGCGTAAACATTGAGGCCGCCGGTCACCATTTTATTTTGTTTGCGGCCTGCCAAATGAAGGATTCCTTCATGATCTTGCCAGACGTAATCGCCTGTGGAAATCCATGTGTCCGGAGTGACTTGATCGTCTCCATCGTAGCCGGAGAACACCATGGGGCTGGATGCAAACAATTCTCCAACATCTCCTTCTTCTTTTTTTATATCAATGGAGACAGAGGAAAAAGGACGGCCGATGGCAGAAGAGAGGGCCTTTTCCGCGTGATGAAGTATCGCGATAAAGCTATGTTCGGAAGAACCGTAAAAATTAATCCAGTTAGCGTTTGGAGCAATTTTTTGCCAGGCTTTCACTACAAATGAAGCCATCTTGGCCCCGGATGTAATCAGTGTGTGCATGCTCTCAAATATTTGATTTTGCTGAGCCATACGGACGTACATTGTTGGAACGCCATACATAACGGTTATTTCATGTTTTTGTATCTCTTCTGCCAAACGCTGCGGGTTTGGCGATTCTGCTAAATGACAAGCAGCCCCGGCATCCAGCGTATGCAAAGCTGCATATAAAAAAAGAGAATGGACGAGCGATCCGGAGACCAAAACTCGATCCCCTTCTTTAACCGGTAATTCTTTTTTCCCCTCTGTAAAGCTTTCCACCCAAGAGCGATGGGAACGAATATACCCTTTTGGCGTGCCGGTAGAACCGGAGGTGAAGCCGATATAAAAAGGCTCCTCTCCGGAAAGATCGGGCAAAGGCATATGATTAAAAGGCTCGTTTAACCATTCTTCCATATTGTTGCAGATGATTAACTCGGTATCGAGCGACAGGGAAGTTACTTTGTGTTCTAAGGATGGATCAACAAAAAGCAAATCTGGAGGTGTCTTCGCTAAGCATTTTTCCAACTCTTTCGTTGCCCATTTCGGATCCAAAGTCACCGCCGTCCAACCAGCCTTCGCCGCGCCGATGAACACTTCCAGAAAGCGACCACTATTGGGCATCAAAATAGCGGCGCGAAGATTTTCATAACCGGAATAAGCGATCATTTTACGAGCAATGGTATCCGTTGTTTCATCAAAAGCTTTATACGTCTGTTTTTCATCTCCTGCCACGATTGCTATATCTTCCGGATGGCGTTTCGCATAATGTGTTATCCCCTTAGCTATGTTCAACATTTTTCACCCCTGTATCATTTTCAAAAATGAAAGGACTATGTTGCAAAATTTTTACAGATAAAAAGGAAGCTATCATCGCTTTAGCCAAATCCCCCGGTAAAAAAGTGAGGGAGGAAAGCGCCGCGGCCGTTAAAGGAAGATCGGCAAGCCAGGAAAAATATAGAATGCCTATTGCGTGGATGATGATAATTCCTCCCGCGAGGTTAGCCATTACAGCATTTATTACCGTCACCTTCTTTGCGCGATGAACAATCATTCCAATGACAAATGCGGCAATCGGCCAAGCTAATATGTATCCTCCACCGGGAGCGAGCAGCATGCCCAAACCTCCCCTTCCACCTGACAATAAAGGTGCTCCTACAGCAATTAAAGCAACAACTAGGAGAACACTCCCGCCCCCGCGTTTTGCTCCAAGAATGGAACCGGCTAACATTACCCCCAATGTTTGCGCAGTAATGGGAACCGGGCTGAAAGGCAAAACCAGCGGTGGAAATAGGCCTAAAACGCCTATGATTGCTGCAAACATAGCCATCATTGTTATATCTTTTGTATTCACAGCATGCCTCCTTATTTCATTTTTCACCCTAAAGTGTAAAAAATATATGGATTATTGTCAACTTTATATTTGTTTAAGTTTACATTTAATTTGGCCAAACATGACCTAATCGAGAATAAATGTTACTCCTCATGCAAACAGTAATGGGAAATATATGTGTAGAATTTGGGGGCATATCCATGCGAAATAAAAAGAGATTATTATTTCTGCCGTTACTGTTATTGATGGGATCGACCATAGGGTGCAACGCCTTCGGAGGAGATCCCGGTGCAAACACTCCGTTCCAAAATATGAATGAACCACAATCTGAAGACGAGCTGTTAGATGAAGACCAAATTACCACCGTTCGATATGAATCAACACCTGGAATGGCCGGAGGTTCAGAGATGGAGATTCGTGACCCTAATCCTGTTAGCAATGTGGAGTTGCAACATGCTTATCCGGACCTTGTCACTTTGCAAGGACCGGCTGAAGAAAACCAAGTGGCGCTGACCTTTGATGACGGCCCTGATGAACTCATCACTCCGGAGGTACTGGATAAATTGGAAGAATACGATGTACAAGCAACCTTTTTTCTAATAGGGGAACGCGCGGAAGCTCACCCGGAGATCGTTGAGCGCATGATTGACGAAGGACATGTCGTCGCCAACCACACCTGGAATCATCCCGAGCTGACAGAGATCACCGATGAAGATGTCGAGGAACAAATAAGCCGTACCGAAACTGCTCTTAATGACATAATCGGGGAGGAAGTTCGTTTTTTTCGCCCTCCTTACGGTGCACAAGATGAAAATGATGTCAGTACTATAGGAGGGTTGAATTATTCCAATATCATTTGGTCCCAGGATTCTTTAGATTGGAAGGATTTAGAGGTTGAAGAGGTCGCCGACAATATCTTAAGCGATATTGATTATGGAGCTATCGTTTTACAGCATAGTGCCGGCTTGGAAGGCGATGAAGGGTTAATGAGAACGGTAGACGCGCTCGACAAAGTAATCCCGAAATTGCAAAACGATAATGTAGACTTTGTAACCGTGGATGAATTACTTGGGGAAAGCGCTTATCGATAGTTGTAAAACCAAAGGGGGCGGCTAGTATGATGCCCTCCCCTAATGTGTAATGTATGTATTTATTTTAATTACGGTGCGTGAAATTTTATGTGTGCTCCTATCTGAAGAAGCCGCCATTCGGGAGGCGGCTTCTTCAAGGCTTAATACGGATCGGACACGTCACCCATGCGTTCGGCATCCAAAACAGCGTCTTCTTGTTTTTCGTTCTCCGATGATCGTACATTTGTGATGCCTTCTTTTAAACGGCGGCCATATTCCGAATCAGCTTCTGTCATATGGCTAATCATTTGTTTTTGGACTGCTTCGTCTGCATCTACAAGCGCGCTCGAGAGATTGGAAATCAAATCGGCTTTTTCACGTTCGTTAAATCGCCGCCATGTTTCCCCTGCCTGGCTGAAGTGGGCTTTCCGATCGATAGCTTCCCGTTTTACTTTTCCAACCACTTCAGGTTCATGGGGGGTTCCTTTATGATCCGCTTCCTGCAATCCACCCGTGATGGATGGCTCGTAATTAATATGAGGATCACTTCCCGGCGGATTATCAACATGGTATGTCATTTGCCCGTCTCGTTGATTCGTCCCAAGATGCTTTTTCGGCGCATTAACGGGAAGCTGCAAATAGTTAGGACCGACCCGGTAACGCTGGGTGTCCGAGTAAGAAAACGTACGGCCTTGGAGCATTTTGTCATCGGAAAAATCGAGCCCATCCACAAGGACACCCGTGCCGAAGGCCGATTGCTCTACCTCGGCAAAATAATTTTCCGGATTTTTGTTTAAGGTCATTTTGCCGACTTTATGCCACGGGAATTCATCTTTATACCAAAGTTTCGTGTCATCGAGAGGATCAAAGTCTAACTCGGGATGCTCCCCATCCTCCATAATCTGGACGTACAATTCCCATTCCGGATAATCGCCATTTTCGATGGATTCATACAAGTCTTGGGTCGCGTGGTTAAAGTTTTCTCCCTGAATATGATCGGCTTCTTCTTGCGTAAGATTTTTTATCCCCTGGACCGGCTCCCAATGGTATTTAACTAAAACCGCTTTTCCTTCGTCATTCACCCATTTATACGTGTTTACTCCGGATCCTTGCATATACCGATAATTGGCTGGGATTCCCCACGGTGAAAATAAAAATGTCAGCATATGGGTAGATTCAGGGGAAGCTGCCATAAAATCAAATATTCGTCTGGGATCTTGACGATTCGTGACCGGATCCGGTTTTAACGCGTGAATGACATCGGGGAACTTGATCGCATCCCGGATGAAAAAAATCTTCAAATTGTTGCCGACCAGATCCCAGTTTCCATCTTCCGTATAAAATTTAACGGCAAACCCGCGTGGGTCCCGCTGTGTCTCGGGGGAATGGGCTCCATGGATCACTGTCGAGAAACGAACAAAAACCGGCGTTTCGGCCTCTGTATTCGTAAACACCTTGGCCCTCGTATAATTGGAAATGGGGTCGTCGCCCACTTTTCCATAAGATTGAAAATAACCATGCGCCCCGGCGCCTCTGGCATGAACCACACGTTCCGGGATCCGCTCGCGATCAAAATGACTCATTTTTTCAAGAAAGTCGTAGTTTTCAAGCGTGGTAGGGCCGCGATTGCCGACAGTGGTCATATTTTGATTGTCTGTAATCGGATGCCCCTGCCGATTGGTAAGCGTATCTTCTTTCTCATTCTCCGCCTTGCGTTGGTCCTTTGCATCCCCCTCGCCGGTCACATTTATGCCATAGGAGGTTTTTTTATTGTTTTTATCCACGATAGCCGTCTCTCCTTTCAAAAATGCATAGCTCCCCTATAGCATCGCCTGAATCTTTTAGCTGTATGCATAAAAAAAGGCACAAACCAAGAACTCTGACTTATGCCTCCTTCTTTTCCATATCCACCAGCTGCATATGTTTATTAAAAAAGAAACGGTAAAAAATGATCGTCGTAATCATGGCCGCCAGTGAAACGGACGTAAAGATGCTCAAGGAAATGACGATTTGGTACCGAATCGCTTCTATGGGCGGTACGCCGCCTAAAATAAGCCCAGTCATCATCCCAGGCAATTGCACGAGACCGACGGTTTTTAAGCCGTCGACATTTGGAATCATCGCGGCTTTCACGATTTTGCGAATGAGTATGGTGGATGCTTGTTTTGGTTGCGCCCCCAACGCCAAAGCGGCGACAAGCTTTCCTTTTGATTGTTGAAATTCGCTTTTCATCCGTTCAAGTGCCAGGCCAATCGCCACCATGCTATTGCCGATCACCATGCCACTCATGGGAATCACCTGCTCGGGCTCAAAAGAAATCATATCAAAACCGAGCCACATGGCAAGGATGAGGAGGGCGACGCCGACAATAATTGCAAAAATAATCAAGCGCACAAAGGGGAGCCCCACTCCTTTTTTACTCGCGTGAAAGGATGCCACAGCAATCATAATCGAAAGCATGATCGAAATCCCGATCGCCGGCGGCAGTGAAAATAAATACGTTAACACGTAGCCGATGATAAACAACTGCACGATGCCGCGAAAGGAAGACCAAATAATGGATTTGCTTAATCCCAAGGCGTAAAAGTAAGACAAAGAAACCGGGATAAGAACGAAAAAAATGAGAAAAAACATGGATAAATTCGAAATTTCAGGTGCCATCGTTTACTCCTTTAGAAAATACTGAAGTTGTTCTGACTGGGGATCTGCAAATAATTGACCCGTCGGTCCCGCCTCAACAATCGCTCCGCCATCCATAAAGATCGTCCTGTCCCCAAGCCGTTGTGCCTGTTTGACGTCATGGGTAACCATGATAATGGCATGGGCACTCGCGGGCACAATCTCCAGTAAAAATGCTTCAATCAGTTCGACGTTCTTTAAATCCACCGCGCTCGTCACTTCATCGAGGAGCAAAACGTCCGGGCGATTGGCAAGGGTGCGGGCAAACGCGACGCGCTGTTGTTCCCCGCCGGAGAGCGTTTCCACGTCGCGATCCAGGTAAGAAGCGGGAAGCTGCACATGTTCCAATAGCTCCTCCCCCATATCATCTTCCCATTCCTGAAATAATTTCGGTCCAAAAGATAGATTGTCTAGAACCGTCCCTTCAAACAGGGAGGAAGATTGCAAAACCATTCCTATGGATTTTCTCAGTTCAGGGACTTCATATTCTCTCACATCTTTTCCCTTATAATGAATCGTCCCTTCGCCAGGATCAACCAAACGATTGAGAAGCATAAGCAAACTGCTTTTCCCGGCACCGGAACCTCCAATTAATGTAATGATTTCGCCCTTCTTTATTTGTAAGGAAATATCTTGAAGGATCGGTGTATGCACATTTTCCATTTGGATGATCGTTTCCGCTTCGCTCATGTTCGCTCACCTCTTTCTTTACATTATTCTACCGTTCCTATCGTCTAAAGAAAACATCCCATAAAACTTGCCTATTATATTTTTCTGAATTACACTAATTATAGATTTTCATCTACTGGAGGGGTTATATGAAAGCGGGTACAATGCAGGAATTGGACAAAACATTGGCTTGGGCGAGGCGACAAACACTTGGAGATTTGTTGGCCAGAACTCGCGAGCGGATGCCGAACAAACTTGCCATCATTTATGGGGAGCAAAAACTCAATTACGCCGAGCTGGATGATGCCGTGAACCAGACGGCGCACGCATTCATTGGTGACGGCATACGCAAAGGCGATATGATTAGTGTCATGTCCAAAAACAGCCTTGATTTTGTCATCGTAAAATTTGCCCTGGCCCGTATCGGAGCGGTGATGATTCCCATCAACTATATGCTCTCCATCGACGATGTGCAGTATATTTTAGAACACGCCGAAGTGAGTGGAATGATTGCATCTTCCGAATATGCCCAAGTATTGGATCAATCAGCTGAAAGACTGGAAATCAACCATCGTTATTTAATGGATACGGAGGCATCGGAGAGCTTTCACGGATGGATAGCCTTAGCTAAAGGCCGGGCAGGAAAGCCTAAAGATTTTGTTGAGGCAGACATCGATGATGATGATCTTGCCCACGTACTCTACACGAGCGGAACCGAGTCTAAACCAAAAGGGGTCATGCTTTCCCATAAAAGCATTATCAGCGAATATGTGAGTTGTGTGATTGATGGCCATATGGAACCAAAGGACATGGCGATTCAAGCGATGCCACTCTATCATTGTGCCCAACTCCACGTCTTTCTCGGTCCCAGCATTTATGTAGGGGCAACCTGTATCATCCTGGAAGCAGCAAAACCGGATCTTATTTTGGAAACGATTGAAAATAAGAAAGCGAGTCAACTGTTTTGCCCGCCAACCGTGTGGATTGGATTGCTACGATCGCCTGATTTTGATAAACGCGATTTGTCCTCTTTGGAAAAATGCTATTACGGCGCCGCGATCATGCCGCGCGAAGTTTTAAAAGAACTCTCCGAACGTTTGCCGAACGCCCGCTTTTGGAATTTTTATGGACAAACGGAAGTTTCTCCTCTCGCGACAGCTTTGCAACCCGATGATCAATTGCGCAAGCTCGGTTCGGCAGGTGTCCCCTCGTTAAACGTACAGACGAAAATTGTTGATGAGCATGATGGGGAGGTCCCTCGCGGAGAAATCGGCGAAATTGTTCATCGTACACCTCATGCCATGAAAGGCTACCTTCACGATCCGGAAAAAACAGCAGAAGCCTTTCGGAATGGCTGGTTTCATAGCGGCGATCTTGGCGTCATGGACGAGGAAGGGTACATTACGGTCATTGACCGGAAAAAAGATATGATTAATACAGGTGGCGTGAACGTATCCAGCCGTGAAATTGAAGAAGCAATTTATCAAATGGAGGACGTGTCGGAAGTTGCCGTTGTCAGCGTTCCGGACCCCTATTGGATCGAAGCGGCAATGGCCATTATCGTTCCCAAACCAAACGCTACATTGAAAAAAGAGGAGGTAATCGAATTTTGCCGGGGCACGTTAGCCAAATATAAAGTACCTAAATTTGTTGAGATAACCGATGAGTTACCGAAAAATCCTAGCGGTAAAATTCTCAAACGCTCCTTGCGTGCCCACTATCAAAAAGAGACAAAATAACAAGAGAGGCGGCAGTTGGGCAGGGTCCCCCGCCATGCTGCCGCTTAAAACTGTTGTATTATAAACGCAATAACGATCGACGCGACAATGACGATCATAATATGCCCTTTAAAATAAGCAATCACAGCGGCGGCCAAGCCACCTATAACCCCGACAAACGGCGCGCCCGGTTCTACCGTAAAAATTCCCGGTACAATTAAAGCGCCGAGTGCCGCGTATGGAATCGCCTTTAACCATTTGTTCACCCATGCCGGAAAATGAAGATGTTCTAAAATAAAGACCGGCAAGACTCTTGGCAAATACGTAACAATCGCCATCGCGATAATAATAAGGGTCAGCGTCATTTTTCAGCCTCCTTGAACACCCACACCCCAGCAAAACTTCCAATCACCGTTGCCAGCACAATTGCCCATCCTTCCGAGAAATACATGGAAAAAATCCAACTAAGGCCGGCGCTCGCGGCAGCTATAATGCCTATTTTCCAATACGCGCGAATGGCCGGCACGAGCAGCCCGATAAATAAAGCATACAAGGCAATTCCCATGCTATCACTCAATGCCCCCGGCACCACATTTCCAATCATTGCACCTGCTGCCGTACCAATGACCCACATCCCAAACGCACCGGAAAAAATGCCTAAATAGATAGCTGCTGTTGGACGAGAGCCAAGCTCTTCTCGTTTCATTGACGCAAGCGCGAAGCTTTCGTCTGTAATCCCATGGGCGAGCACTGCTTGCCATCGTTTCGGAATGTGCTCGAGACGGCTGAATAATGAAATGCTCATGACAAAATGGCGTAAGTTTAAAATAAACGTGGCCAAAACAATTTCCAAACCGACCGTCCCGATCGCCAACATATTCAAAGCCATAAACTGACTGGCCCCTGCATAAACGGTCATCGACATTAATAGGGAGTGAAAAAAGGAAATCCCCGTCTGCACAGCAAGCACACCAAAGGAAATCGCGATCGGCAAATAGCCGAGAATGACCGGCACAGCAAGCTTCAATCCCTGCCAATAATCTTTTGAATACGTCGTTGCGGTGGGGACTCTCTGTAGTTGTTCTTCTCTCATCGCTGTCATCCCTCGTCTGCATAATACATGATGAGTTGTAAAACGGTTTCGGCATCTGTACGGTTTTCATATTGATGGGGAACATTTGCTGAAAACTGAATATGCTTTTTTTCATCCAACGTATACGTTTTTTCGTGTAAAGTTATAGCAAACTCCCCGGATTTAACGGTAATGTATTCACGCACGCCTTCAGGATGCGGAAGAGAGTGATAATTGGCGCCAGGCCGCAAAATCATTGTATACACTTCAAATTTTGTCTCGGGATCAAATGGAAAAATAAGGAACAAGTGGCAGCGGCCGTTGTCTTCTTCCAAATCGGGGGTTTGCCTTTGTTCCGCGACGGTTACGACCTCCGCTTCTTGTTTAATTAAAGAAGAAAAGGACACATTTAACCCGGTGGCAATCCGCCATACCGTCGTGATCGTCGGCTGGGTTTCTCCTTTTTCGATCCGATATAGCATGCCTTTGCTGACTCCTGTTTGTTCGGCAATTTTATCGAACGTCCAGCCTTTTCTTTTTCTGATTCGCTGCAAGTTTTGCCCTACCCGCTCGTGGATGTCGATCAATTCCACCCCCACTTCATTCATTATATTGAATAATAACACAATATACGAAACAAAAAAGAAGGCAAAACGTTTTTTAATCGTTTTTGCCTTCTATTTATTATTGATTTAATGCAGATTGATAATCCGCTTGTTTCACTTCTTCCGGAACCATATTGCCACCCGTGCCCCAAAGCAAATGCGTGGCGTTGGCAAGTTTTTCGTCATTGAGTTCTTGTTGCTTCAGGTATTCTTTTCCCGCGGCCGTTCCAATCAGGTTGTAAGGACCCGGAAATCCGGCAAGCGCCGAAGGTTCCAGATACGTCCCTTCAGTGTCCTTTAATTGCCGTAACAGTTGATAAAGATGTTCGTCCCGCACCGTGTACATGCCACTCACCATGGACTCGACCATTTTTCCGACGACGCCTGAAGGCCTCCCCACCGCCAGCCCATCTGCAGCTGTGCGGTTGCTCAATCCAAAATCTCCGACGCTTACTTTTTCATGCATCCCTGTCATTAATCCGAGAAACATCGCCGGGGATTCCGTTGGCTCCGCGAAAAAACAATGAACCGCATCACCAAAGACTTGTTTTAACCCAAAGGTTACACCGCCCGGACCGCCCCCGACCCCGCATGGCAAGTAGACGAACAATGGATGGGCCTCATCCACTTGAATGCGCGCGGTTTCCAATTGTTGTTTTATTCGGAGCGCCGCAACCGCGTAACCCATGAACAAATCCCGCGACCATTCGTCATCGACAAAATAAACATGGGGATCTTCCTGAGCAGCTTGGCGTCCTTCCGTTACAGCTCGGGAGAAATCGTCCTCGTGTTCAATAACCTTCGATCCCACGCTCCGCAACTTTTTTTTCTTCCATTCCTTAGCATCCGCGGACATATGTACTTCTACGTTAAACCCGAGTTTCGCACTCATGATCCCAATGCTCAAACCGAGATTGCCGGTTGAACCAACCATCACTCCATATTGTTGAAACAACGCGCGGGCGTCCTTGCCGGCAAGCAAGCTGTAGTCATCGCTTGTTTGCAACAACCCATGCTCCAATGCCAAGTGTTCTGCAAACTTTAACACTTCGTATATCCCTCCGCGTGCCTTAATGGATCCGGCAATGGGCAGTTGGTGATCTGCTTTTACCCATAGTTTCCCGGATAGATCCGCCCGGTAATGGTTCGATAAAACGGATTGCATCTCCGGAATTTGAATGATGCTCGATTCAATCAAACCCTTGTCCTCCACTGTTTCCGGGAATAATGTTGCGATTAAAGGTTGAAAACGCCTGAATCTGGCTGCCGCTTCTTCTATGTCTTCCAAAGATAGCGACAGGGATGCACGAACATCCTTGAACGATTGGTATTTCGGATTTAACCAGACGACTTCTTTTGCCCGCGTGATTCGGTCAAGGGCGGGATGACGATCGATCCATTCTTCCAACGTGTGCCCATGGATGGTTTGCTGCTCCATAATAAAACTCCTTCGTGTGCCCGTGATGAGATGACAGCTGCAGCCATTTACGTGAAAAGAGGCATTTTTTCCATATGTCAGCAATATATTCGAATGAGAGGGCTTGTCTCAAACGGCAAAGTTTTATGCGAATAAATATTTGTGAGGTCGTCTGCCATGTTTTCAACAAAACGAAAGGAAGGCATTGCCCGTTTCACGTATCGTTGTTTTATGGTAACGTGCGGCGCTATTTTAACTGCCATCGCGATTCAACTTTTTTTAATCCCGAATGCCGTTATTGACGGCGGGGTCATCGGCGTCTCGTTAATATTAAATGAACTTACCGGCTTAGGCTTCGGAGTTCTCGTGCTCGTTATTAATATACCCTTTTTATTGTTTGGGTTAAAACAAGTGGGCGTGACTTTTTTCTTGACGTCTTTGTATGGGATTGTCATTCTCGCGATCACGGAGCAACAGCTGCATCAATTTACTACTTTTATCCAAGAGCCGATGATTACAACGCTGTTCGGAGGGTTTATTCTCGGGGCAGGAATAGGGATCGTCATTCGCTACGGCGGAGCGCTTGATGGAACAGAAATTCTCGGCATTTTACTGACAAAAAATGTACCGTTTTCAGTCGGTGAATTTATCATGTTTATCAACATCTTTATTTTCACCTGGGCCGGGTTTGTGTTCGGATGGGAACAGGCGATGCTGTCGGTCATCACCTATTTCGTAGCATCGAAAACGATTGATGCAGTCATTCAGGGCATCGACGAGACAAAAGCTGTCGTCATCGTTTCCAATAAGTATACACAGCTTAGTTCCGCGATCGTGCATCGCTTAGGGCGCTCTTTGACAGTTATGGACGGACAGGGAGCATTCACCCATAGCGACAAGGAAGTATTGTATATCGTTGTCACCCGCTTGGAAGTGATGAAATTAAAATCCATCGTCTTCGAGATCGACAAAGAAGCATTTATTACCGTGATGAACGCCCAAGAAGTGCACGGGGGGAAATTCAAAAACAACCTTCATTAGCACAGACCAAAATTTAGACCTCCCATTTTTTACGGGAGGTCTTTTTGTGCGATGAAATTTAAAAAGCTTATTCAATCAGCCTACTCGCTCCGCTTTGCCTTTACGAATGACAATTCGCTGAAAAGGAAACTCTTCTTCTTTTTCCGGAATCGGAAAGCGATTGAACTCGGCCACAATCGTCCGTTCATGCTCCGCGATCACTTTCAACAGTTCTCCCTCATATTTCACGGTTTCGCCGATATCAAATAAATTTTCTTTCTCTTCCATTGTACATCTCTCCCTACTTTCATTGGGCTTTCATTATTTTAGCATACATGGAACAGAAAGGGCACACTTATTTAAGTGGGAAACAATGAAAAAAATAAATATTATGCTGCATGCAATTAGCCGTGATAGTCATTGATCAATTCAATAACTGTTTTCTGTTCTGATACAGCCTCGCGGTTTTCCTCTGTTCGTTGCTCTGTGTTTGCCATCTGAATCATCCCCTTTGAATGGTTTGTTAAATTTATTGTAAGCCATTGTTATAATACAGTCAATACAAAAATATGATTTTATATAACAATGTGCTTCTACCCACATCATAAAAACAGCATTCTGATTACAGAATGCCGGATCGTTGGATATAAGCTTTAGGGTGATCTGTTTTACGGAAATGGCTTTATTTCCATCTGTAGGATAACAGCCTGTCTTCATAAGTCGTTGTTTTACGCACGACGCCGGATTTCAACGCTCAAGATCCATCATCGGAGTAGCTGCATCCGACGAGTACAAAGAAAAAACCCGAGGGGCGTTATCCGCGAGCCCTCGGGTGGTTGGTTTGTTATATTTTATTCTTGCAAGTCTTCAATGGAGTCAATGTCCATATACTCGGGTACGACTAAACCTAGCGCCGCTTCCCCATCCATATTCGCGCCTAAATTCTCCACTTCATCTTCCACGTCTTCATAGTAATCGCCGTGTGTGTACGGCAACCAGGCGCCAAGCATGGCATCAGCATCATCGTCAGCGATCGCTTGATACATGTAATTCGCCTCCACATTGGTCGTTTCAACTTCATACCCCATGTCTTCTAACACGTGCACCATCATGCCTACCGTGGACGTATCCGTCTCCCACGGGCCGTGAACGATTTCAAACGTTTCTCCGTCCACTTCGTCCACGCCTTCTGTCCAACTGTTCACGACATCTTCATTTTCATCAACCCAAGTTTGCCCAGCATCTAGTGGCTCTTCCCCTTCAACGACGATATCATACATGATTTCTGCCATATCGTCAGCTGTCCATTCAAAATTCTCCAGGATTTCATAGGCTTCCGGGGCATCTTCTTGCAATCCTTGACGGGCGAGTGTATCAATGTCCTCCGGCTCCCCAAAAGACCCTTCCGGATCATCAAGGTATTTAAGGTCGTGATCGACAAATTTCCAGTGCGGATCCCACCCGGTGATAACGATCGGTTCTTCATTTTCGATGGCTTCTTCCATCTCAGCGATCATCGCGGTTTCCGAACTCGATTGCAATGTCCAGTCATCAAGCGCATCATAATCCTCAAGTGCTTGTTCAGCAGCTTGCATAATTCCGGCACCGCCATCGATGCCTGTAATCGTATAATCCAATTCTTCCGCGTAACCCGTTTCCGCATCACCGTCCTCGTCGGATTCCGCGGCATTTTCTCCCTCTTCGTCTGCCCCGCAACCGGCCGCTGCAAGGATAAGCGAAAGTCCGGTAACAGTGCCAATCTGTCTCCAATTCATCGTTAGGCATGAGCTCCCTTCCTAAAACATATAACACAGCCCAAAGACATTCATCGTCTTTGGGCTGCAATGTCTGCTATTATTCTTCCTGAAGATCTTCAATCGATTCAATATCCATATAGGCCGGAACAGTTAGTCCAAGTTGTGCACCTTCTTCTAGGTTTGGTCCGAGATCTTCATATTCATCTTGATAATCCTCATGGTAATCGGCATGAGTGTGCGGCAACCATACAGCTGTCGAAGCATCAGCATCTCCGTCGGCAACAGAAGCAAACACATAATTAGCTTCTACCTGGTTCATTTCAACATCATAGCCGACACTTTCCAACACTTGGGCCAGAACATTTGTGGAGGCAATTTCCGTGTCCCAGGCAACTAGAGAAAGACTGATGGTCTCCCCTTCGCCTGCATTTTCATCCACACCGTCTGTCCATTCGGAAACCATGTCGTCGTTTTCATCTATCCAGTTTTGGGCAGCTTCGGCTTCATCTACATCATCTTGAATTTCAAGCATGACTTCTTCCATATCAGACTCTTCCCATTCGAAGCTGTCAATGATTTGGAACGCATCCGAGTCGTCTTCCTCTAACCCTTCACGTGCAATTGTATGGATACTTTCCGCTTCGCCGTAGGAAAGTTCCGGATCATCAAGAATTTCTAGATCATATTCTTGAAATTTCCAATGCGGGGTCCATCCGGTTAAGAAAATAGGCTCTTCATTTTGATAAGCATTATCCAATTCCTGGATCATTGCTGCGTCTGAGCTCGTTTGTACGTTCCACTCGTCAAGCTCGTAATCTTCAATGGCGTCTTCCGTTGATTGTACAACACCTGCGCCTCCGTCAATACCGGTAATGGTATAGTCAACTTCTTCCCCGTAATCCGCGGCTGCTTCGCCATCCTCATCTGCATCGGCGTCCTCGCCATTCTCTTCTGTTTCTTCGGCGTCGCCGTTGTCGCCATCAGCGCCTTCTTCGCCTTCTTCATCTGCCCCGCAACCGGCGGCAACGAGTGTAAGTGAAAGCCCAGTGACAAGACCGAGACGTTTCCAGTGTTTAATCATTAAACACACGCTCCTTTTATTATGTTAATTAACCCCCCTGCGCGCTGCCAGCGGCAGGGAAGTGTGCTTTTATTTTTTCTTTCTAAGTTGGAATCCTGCCGTTAAACGGTCAAGAATGATTGCCACGACAACAATCGCGATACCGGCTTCAAAACCGCCGCCCACATCATTTCGTCCGACTGCGGTATAAACAACATCCCCAAGGCCGTCTGCACCGATCATCGAGGCAATAACGACCATGGACAAGGATAACATAATCGTTTGGTTTACACCCGCCATGATGGTTGTCCGGGCCATTGGCAACTGCACTTTATACAATTTTTGCGACGGCGTAGATCCAAATGCGTCCGCGGCTTCAGTGACCTCTGAAGATACTTCTCTAATCCCTAAATTCGTGAGGCGTATGGTTGGAGGCATTCCAAAGATGACAGATGCTATAACGCCCGGGACCATGCCAATTCCGAAAAAGGCCACCGCCGGAATCAAATAAACGAACTGCGGCAACGTCTGCATGAAGTCCAAAATCGGCTTCATGACCGCCTCGACCGTATTGCTTTTCGACATCCAAATCCCCATCGGGATCCCGATCAAAATCGAGATAAAAGTGGCGGCCAAAACAATAGAAAGCATAAGAATCATATCGTCCCAAAATTGGAGATTATCGATGAGCAATAACCCTAAAAAGACGAAAATCGTCAAGCCCACTTTTCGGCCCGCAAAGAAATACGTAATGAGTGGTATACCGATGATCACGACCGGAATAGGGACAACGTCCATGATCGTCGTTAAAGCAGTCAGTATCCAACCGATAAAAGCTTCAATGGAATCGAAGATCACTTCTGCGTTCGTTAACCAATCAACGAGACTGTCAACCCAATCAGCGAGAGGTATGCTAGGAAATAGATCCATTGGTATTCACCTCTCCTCCTGCCAGGGCACCGAGCACTGAACTCCGGACAATAATTCCGCGAAGTTTCCCGTCTTGCACAACAGCCGCGGGCACCTTGCTTTTTGTAATGAGATCGATAACTTCTGATACCGGTGTGTCAAGTTCCACCCTTGGAACGTCATTTCTAATGACTTCCATAAAATCATCTTTGCCTTCATCCACAAGTTTGGATAACTCGTCCGCGTGAACAATGCCCAACAGTTCCCGATCCCGTTTAATAGCGTAAATGCTTGAGAGTCCCACTTTACGCATCCGTTGCAAAGCAACGCGCGGGCCTTCCCGCTCCGGTTGAACGGTTTCGGGCTTTAACATCACGTTTTGGGCGGTGTACACTTTGGAACGATCCACATCTTCGACAAATTTTTCTACATAATCATTGGCAGGTTCCGTAAGGATTTCTTCAGGCGTTCCGATTTGGACGATTGATCCATCTTTCATGATCGTAATGCGATCTCCGATACGTAACGCTTCATCCAAGTCGTGCGTGATGAAAATAATTGTTTTTTTCATGTTTTCCTGTAAATCCATCAGTTCATCCTGCATATCTTTCCGAATTAAAGGATCAAGCGCCGAGAACGCTTCATCCATTAGAAGAATTTCCGGATCGTTAGCGAGGGCGCGTGCAAGTCCGACCCGTTGCTGCATCCCCCCCGATAATTCATCGGGATACATGTTTTCATATCCATCCAAGCCAACAAGTTTAAGGGCATCAATGGCTTTTTGGCTCCTTTCGCTCCGGTCAAAGCCCTGTATTTCCAACCCGTACTCCACATTGCTTTGAATCGTGCGAAAGGGGAAAAGGCCAAATTTCTGGAACACCATGCTCATGGATTCGCGGCGAATCGTCCGCAATTTTTTTTCAGGCATTTCCGCCAAGTTTTCGTCATTTAAGTAGACAGCGCCTGAAGTCGGTTCGATTAAACGGTTCAGCAAGCGGACGAGCGTTGACTTCCCGCTCCCCGACAAGCCCATAATCACAAACACTTCCCCATCTTGGACATCAAACGATGCTTTGTTTACACCGACGGTAAGACCTGTTTCCTCGAGAATTTCTGCTTTTGATTTGTTTTCTTTTAATAGGGAAATGGCCCGATCCGGCCTTTTTCCGAATACTTTGGTCAAATTTTCAACCTTGATCTTCGCCAATGAATTCACTCCTTCGGCGATCAGTTTTGTTTAATGATAGGGTGCCCGGAACATCCAGGATAATTTCAAAGCAAGGACATATTCGTGCAAGTAACTTTATCAAACGTTCACCAGCGTTGATCAAGATATATTACCTATTTTCTTGAAGATGTTTGTACGCTTCATCCTCGTTACCTATGTCCTATTGTAATTTGAATATCTATCAGCCGCACAGCATCATACTTAAAATACTATACTCCTTTCTCACGTCAAAAACAAATAGTACAACAAGGATTTATTGCCCATATTCTTTTTATAAAATGCTTTATTATATATAAACATGTCTTTTTTTGTTTTTTCTACGTTTATCTTTAAATATCGACGAAATACGTGTAAGTTATTTGGAAATGATTTGAAAACATTCTTGTTCTTTCTATTTATTTTAAAATAAGAAAAAAACTGACAAGATTTTGCCTTTAAAAAGGCTTGCCATCCGGCAAGCCTTCCTATCCGTTATTAAACGTGTATTTCAATACTAGCATCTTCTTCCAATTCGTTCGTTAATGCTTCGCGGTTTTCTTGATTTTCCATTTGTTCAGCTTCAGCGCGAAGTTGATCTTCCATTTCAGAAAGCTCGGGCGGTTCTTCTTCCATTTCATCGCCCATTTGTTCTTCCATCATCGCGATTTGCTCTTCATACATTTCCTCAATGTCTTCATCACTGACTTCTACTTCTCCGAATTCTTCTTCCAGCAGCTGCTCGATGCGAAGATCATCTGCTACAATGTCATGGACATAGTCTTCCGACATCCCTTGTTCTTCCATCGCTTCATAGAAATCTTCCGTGGATTCCGCCATAGGGGATTCTTCGACCATTTCTTCGACCATCTCATTCACGTCTTCTTCGCCCGCTTCAATGCCGCGCTCATTAGCTTCTTGAAGAAGCAACTCCTGTCTTACAAGTTCGTTTGCAATTTCCTCGCGAAATTGCTGGTCCTGTTCCTCATCTTCGGTAATATCCATCATCTGGGTTTGCGCTATCTGCTCCACTTGCATCGTATACATCTCTTCAAATTCTTCTTTTTCGATGTTTTCCTCATTTACCTCGGCAACTGGGTCAGGAACATCTTCTAAGTCAATGTCCGGCTCCGGCATTTCCATTTCCTCTTCCGGAAGCGCATCACTGGCTTGCTCTTGCTCCTCCCCTTCGCCTTCTCCGTTATCTGTATCTCCCGTTTCTCCATTTTCTTCGCCATCGTCATTGCAAGCAGCCAGTCCAATGGCCAGCAGAAACGACAGCCCACTTGTTACTAAAACTCTTTTCACACAAAATCTCCTTCCTACCAGAGGCTGAGAGCATTATAACACAAAAACAGGAAGAACCTGCAAACCTTCCCCCATATTTATAACTTGTTTCATCATTGTGACTATTTTGTGACACACGCTAAAGGCGACCTCTTTGAACGTTCGATGCATTTTTTTCAATATGCTGATTATAAAATGTCCGAAAGTTTTCACCTGCCCAGCGCTTTACATCCTCTTCTTTATAGCGTTTAAGTAACCAATCGATCAATGCCGGCAGGCGTCGCGGGCCCTCCAACCCCTTAATCGGGGTGGGGATCCCGTCAAAATCGGAGCCGAAACCGATATATTCCGGTCCAATCCGGCCACTTATCTCGTCAATATGATGAGCCAAATCAGCAAACCACGCTTCTTCTTCTCCGTTTATGAATGACGTAAAAAACGTCATGCCGATGAGGCCGTTTTTTTCTTGAATCATTTGCAACTGCTCGTTCGTTAAATTTCGGACATGGTCATGCACGCGGCGTACATTGGCATGGCTGACAAAAAATGTGCCGCATCGTTGAACGGCTTCATAAAAGGATTGCTCATTAAGATGGGCGCCATCCAAAATCATGCCTTCCGCTTTTAACCAGTCCACGACCGCTGCGCCTTTGTTAGACAGTCCATGTGCCTTTTGTTCAAAACAACCCGCAGCTAGGCTGTTCCCTTCATTCCACGTCAAACCTGCACTTTCTACCCCAAGCCGTTTTAAAAGCCTCCATTTCATCCAATCATCGGAAATGGCGTCCGCACCTTCAAGGGCGACAATTGCCCTCGTTTTTCCATTTTTCGTCAATGGCTCTCCAGGAGCATGCACGATTTGCCCATGCGTTCGCACCTTTTCGTGGAAAACATCCAATTGCCGCAGGATGATAGAGAAGCCATCATCACGGCGGTCATAAACGGGATCAAACACGGCAAACACTTGCGCGTTCACGCCTCCCATTTTCAATGCATTTCCACTTACGGCCGGATCCGTCGCGAAGTCTTTGCCGCCGTCATGCCATAATTGAAGCAAAGCATCACAATGTGCATCAGCGATATACATATGCGCTTTTTCTCCTTTAGCAATATTCTTCTATTTTCATAAAACGTGATAGACGCCCAAACATTTTCCAACTGCTGTTCATAGGCTATCCTAGCGCGAATAAACCCTTGGCGATTGCTGCGAAGGAATGTGAAAGTAGGGACGCTATGCATAATTCCATTTTCCCGATAAAAGTTTTTAGCCGTTGGTATACGAATGATGCCGGTTTTTTCAGCTCATCGCTTGCCCCGATTCAAACAAATACAGAGGACCATTGGAGGATACGTTTCCCGATCAAAGGTATGCGCGCGGAAAACGTAATCGTTTACATCGATCATCGAGATTTGCATGTCCGTTTTCAGCAAACGACGGAAGAAAAACAAGTAAACGAAACAACGGGGTTTGTTTCCGCTTACCAAGCTTGGACGGAGTGTAAAACGAGTACATCGCTCCCTGCGTATGCCGACCCGGGCAGCTATACCATTGTTTGTTGCGATGATCATGTGGACATTTATTTTCATATCTTGAAAGGAGATGAGCTTTCATGAACCATCATCCCCAGTACCGGCCGCGCCCGTTTCTTTATGATGAACCATATATGTACCCGCCACGGCCTTATCCTCCCTCGTTGCCGCCGATCTCCGGACCTCCCCATGGACCTCCGCATCCGTTTTATGGAAACGCTGGAAAAAAGCCGAAACCGCCGGGTGTCTCTGGGATTATGACAGGATTTACGAATGAAACTGGTCAACTCGATGTACAGAAGACGATGACAACGATTGATACAGCAGTGAAAACGTACCAACAAGTTTCGCCGGTGGTGAAACAGCTTTCGTCCTTCTTTTTGCCACGAGATTGAAGACCGGTCCGCGCGGGGGAGCGGTCTTGCTCGTCCGCTTTACTCCTCTGCGAACGATTGAATCGCTTTTGCGGTTTCGGCCGGCATTTCTTCCGACAGAAGGTGGCCGATTTCCGGATACGTGGCAAGTCTCGCGCAAGGCAAGGCACTCACGAGCTTTTCTCCCACTTGCAACGGTACGATACTGTCTGCTTCTCCCCACAGCAAAAGGACTGGCACGTCAATAGCAGCGAGTTCTTTTCTTGTTAAATCGCTGTCGCGGTGGCGGATAAATTTTGCCAACGCTTTGTACATCGCCTTTTCCCGTAATGGTTTTTCATAAGCGTATACGTGTTCGTTCGTAATCATGGAGGAATCATAGATCACTTCATCCAAAATATTCCGGACGTCGTGTTTGCGTATATAACGCCTCAGCCAAAAAGAAAAAAACGGGAGATATGTCGCTGTCCGCAACCAAGAAGGAAGACGGGCGATACCACCGGAGCTGGCAAGCAGAACGATTTTTTTCGGCGGCCGGGACATCGTCTTTGGCAAACGAAGGGCGATCTGCCCGCCCATTGAGTGGCCGACGGGGACCACTTCGGTTTGCTCGGTCACATATGGCTTTATAATACTATCTACCGTCTTTGCATATTGTGCGTACGAATAGTGGTATCGCAATGTTTTCTTGCTTTTGCCAAACCCGGGAAGGTCAAATGTAACGACCTCGCCATACAAGCGTAATTCGGGAATCATTGCCTGATAGCTGTATGCCGAAGACATAAATCCATGAATCAACACGAACAATCGTCGAGGAGCATCGCTATTGCTCGCGGGATAGTGTTGAACGTTCACCTCCTCCGGCTGAACCGGATAGTGGTCAACGTAACTCATAAGGTGTTTCTTGGTAAACGTAATAGTTTAACCAATTGGAAAAGAGAAGATGGGAATGTGCTCTCCACAAAAGCAACGGATCATTGTTCGGATTTTCGCTCGGAAAATAACCAGTCGGAGCCTGTGTATCGAGCCCCCGCTCCCGATCCCGGTTATACTCATCCCGCAACGTTGTAGCATCATATTCCGCGTGCCCGGTGACAAATACCTTGCTGCCGGTCAAATCCGAAATCAAGTATACGCCCGCGTCTTCCGAATCAGCCAGTACAACCAGCCCGTCTTCCGCTTCAATATCCTCATTCGTCGTCGTCGTATGCCGTGAATGCGGAACATAAAATTGGTCATCAAACCCTCGCAAAAGCGGGCTGTTCTGCACTTTAATTTCATGTTTGTACACACCAAATTGTTTATGGGGCAATTCAAACTTGGGGATTTGATAATGGTAGTACAGAGCCGCTTGCGCTCCCCAACAAATATGCATCGTAGAGGTGACATGGGTTTTGCTCCATTCCAGCATTTCAACTAATTCTTCCCAATAGTCAACGTCCTCGAAAGCTAATCGTTCAATCGGTGCACCTGTGATGATCATGCCGTCGAAATATTGGTCTTTGACATCCGCAAAGCTTTTATAAAAAGCTTCTAAATGTTCAGGTGACGTATTTTTTGACCGGTGTGAACTCGGGTGCACAAAAGTAATATCCACTTGCAATGGAGAATTCCCCAACAATCGCAAAATCTGGGTTTCCGTTGTTTCTTTCAGCGGCATCAAATTCAATATTACGATATGCAACGGGCGGATGTCCTGCGTATACGCCCGCCTTTCGTTCATCACAAATATATTTTCTTGCTGCAATATATCTTTTGCGGGTAATTCGTTCGGAATTTTAATTGGCATCGTTGTTCCTATGCTCCTTTATTTTACAATCGAAAAGTGGATTTTTTATATCTTTTTCCACCACTCATCTTGAGGGCTGACAGGTGTGCGCCGCTTGTGTTCGGTCACCCGGTAATAATGAATCAGCTTGTTCTCGACGTTGTCGCTGACTTTTTTTCCTTCCAGAAAATCATCAATTTCATCGTAGGTCATCCCTAATGCTTCTTCGTCTGAAAGGCCGGGGCGCCCATCTTCCAAGTCGGCCGTCGGGGTCTTCTTATAAGTGGATGCAGGAGCGCCCAGCATTTGTAAAAGTTCTTTTCCTTGCCGTTTATTCAATCCATACAAAGGAACGATGTCACAAGCTCCATCTCCATGTTTGGTGAAATAACCGGTAATCGCTTCCGCGGCATGATCAGTGCCAATTACGAGCAGCCCAAATGAGGCCGCCACGTCATATTGGACCTTCATTCGTTCCCTCGCTTTTGTATTTCCTTTATGAAAATCATTTAGTTCTTTATCAAACGTTTGTGCAAAACTTTTTGCGGAAGCATCCACTGCCGGTTGAATATTAATGGTCTCTGTACGGTCCGGTTGAATAAACGCGAGTGCTTTGTTGGCATCGTCTTCATCATGCTGCTCCCCGTGAGGAAGGCGCAGCGCGATAAACTGATAATGCCCTTTTTCCTCTTCACGTAGTTCTTTGACTGCATCTTGTGCCATTTTCCCCAGCAATGTCGAATCTTGTCCTCCGGATATGCCAAGCACGAAACCCTTTGCCCGTGCATAGTTAACGTAGGATTTCAAAAATTCTTTTCGCTTTTGGTATTCTTCATCGGGGTTGATGGTCGGTTGCACGTTTAAAGCACGTATAATTTCCTGTTGCATTACACAGCCTCCTCACCTAGCTTCATCATCTATAAATTTTTTCCATTGACCATGTAACCCTTCGGCTAACAGCACACGTTTTTGATGATCCCCGAAGAGGTCAAAATGGGACAATTTCCCACGTTCATGAATCCACTTCTCCCTCAATCCGTATGCCCGTCCCCATTGTACTAGTTTTTGGTAATTTCCACAGGCTACTTTCGTCACAGAATCACAGTCGGGAAACCGTTCATCCAACCAATAATGGGTGATGATGGCAATTTCGCCGGATTTCGCGCGCGCTTTCCAATTGTTCAGTTCGTATTTATCGATTCCAAAAGCCATGGCGGCATTATTCGCTTCCTTCTTTTTGTTTCTTTTCCCGCTCATACACCTCGTGCCATTCCGGTAAGTGTTTTTTCATGGAACGTGGACGGAAACTTTCACGGTCGACGATCACATGGGTGGTAGTGCCGCTTACGCATAATTGCTCATCTTCATTATAAATCGCATAGCCGTACACCGCCCGAATTTTATCGTAATCTTCGATCCATGATGCTACACGGACGGTTTCCCCATATCGCACCGCTCTATTATAAGATAAATTTGCTTCCGTTACCGGAGCCAACACCCCACTCTCTTCCAATTTTGCATAAGAAAAGCCCAAATCGTTGATCAGTTTGGTACGGCCTATCTCGCACCATATTAAATACTGAGAATGGTGGACAACTCCCATTTGGTCTGTTTCCGCATATCGTACTTGAATGTCGGTGGACGCTATTGTCAAGCATATACGCCTACTTTCACTAATAAAGTTGTTCGTTTCTTAAAGCCTGATGACAAGCCTGCTTTCTCTTTAGAATAATAAACAATCAGCGTTCAATCAAGAAAAAGGGGTCAAAGAAATAAAAAAGGCCGCCTCACCTTGTAACAAGATAACGACAGCCAGCGCGCGTGTTATTTTCTTTTGGCATCCATGCGTTCTTCAATTCGGTTCATGGCTTCACGATCATTGAGGATCGCTTCACGATTGTCTCGCAACAAATCGACAAAACGAACATTTTTGACTCTTCGCACAGGAACGCCTCCTTTTTTCTTCTATTATCGGTGAATTTTTTAATTTTTATACACGCAGCCGCGGAGTGACATACCATTCGTCCGCTTCATTAACCGTCAACAAAAAGATCTCTTCAACGGCGTTATAGCCATGATCAATGATTCCTTTTTCCAGCTCTGCACGCGTCATGATTTTTTCCATATTCTCGGGGACGACTTTCCCGTCGCTGATAACGACTTTCGGGTATCCTCTATTTTGAGGGGTTAACCCGATATCATAGGCTGTGGCCGCATTAAACGGACTTCGTTTGATCACGCTAATGTTCCCGTTCGGTTCCAACACCGCATAATCAATTTCATTTAAATCGGAAGTGTCATGTTGCCTGAGTTCCATGAGTAATTGTTCAATGGTAATGTTGGTCCTTTTGAGCATATGATCCAGAATCCGGCCTTTTTCAATAATAATGAATGGCTCATCCTCAATCACCCGTCTAAAACGAGGCCATTTTAGGCCAGCATACGAGAGAAGCCAATGCAAAAAAGCGATCATAGCAGCCCCGGCGAAAGGGCCGGTAAGTTCTTCCTCTCCACTGGAGACCGTTTCCCCTACAACATCCCCGATGATCACGCCGAAAATAAAATCCAACGGGTCGATATTGGCCATGGAGCGTTGACCGATCACCTTGACCATGAGGAAGATATATATGTATACGAGGATTGCACGAACGATAAAACTATAGAATGGCAAGTCTTGTGATCCCATCCATATATTGGTTATGTTTTCCATTCCTGTATCCCATCCTAACAATGATGTCTCTTTCATCATTTACGATTTGATGGGAAATATTCATGTTAAAATACGGTACGTGAAATTTTTTTGTGTTTGTATCGATAATAGAACGTGCCCCACGTTCATATCACTTCGACTTAGACTTTTTTCACACCCTCGGGCAATCCATGTCGTGAACCTGAATCACAACTCCTGCCACTCATTAGAAAAACTTGATTTATTATACTTTCCGATCGTGTGTATTTGTCAACTCAAAATCCGGCCAAATGTTCATTGAATTTCCGTCCAATCGTGAATTACTTCACAATTTTTTTAGCCGAAAAAATAAAACAAAATCTTCCGTGCTGATGAGCTGAGTGTTAGATCAAAAGACCTGTTTTTAGCTGGATAAGAGGCACATGCCTTTGAATGTTTTTATCCTAAGCTTGTATTCAGTTGTCAAAGAACAGAAAATCAAATCCCTTTGCGCTACATTTTTGCCGTAGCGAGGATCGTTACGTGCTTCCAGTGGCTATTATCGCTTTTATCATCCGTTAGATACCATTCCTCCTTGGTTTGGGCTGGTGATTGGCGCGGATCCAGAAGCATCCATCATGACGGCTGAGATACGCCTGAATGTTGTGTTCCCAGCCAAGCCTTGGTCTCTTTCATGCGATAAGAGCTCCCGTTCATATTGACAATATGCGCTTGATGAGTAAGGCGATCAATCATCGCTGCCGTCATGACTTCGTCCTGAAAGATTTCCCCCCAACGTTCAAAAGATAGATTTGTCGTGATTATCGTTGATTTGCGCCCCGCACGAAGGGATAGATGGGTGAAAAGTTGTTCCGCCCCTTCTTTATCAAAGGAGATATAGCCCATCTCATCAGCGATCACCAGATCATATTTCTCAAATCGGCTTTGAAAGTTACGAAGGGTGTTCTCCGCCCGTGTTTCCTTGATGCGGTTAACAAGAATCGGGACGGTCGTAAACCAAACTTTAAACCCTTCTAAACAAGCTTTCATCCCCAAGCCGATAGCCATGTGGGTCTTCCCCGTCCCGGCGTTTCCGGCAAAAATGGCATTCCGCCCTTCACGGATAAAGTCAAGAGTTTTTAGGGTCTTGAGCTGTTTCTGGGCATCTTCAGGCAAGTCTTGCACGGAAAGGTCTTCCAAGTATTTTTTCTGGCTGAACTCCGCCCGGCGGATGCGATTATAGCGGGCGGATTCCCGTCGGGCGTCCTGTTCTTTTTGCAGAAGTTTTGCCAGAAAGGCTTCATAGCTGATATCCTGCAGATTAGCTTCTGACGCATGCTCAGCCAAGTGTCTGCGAATCATTGGTAACTTTAATTCTTTCGCGTATGATTGAACGTCTGCGTGCCATTCTTCTTGGGTTTTGAGTGTCAATGAACCCCCTCCTTGGGTGCCTTCATTTGAAACAACTGATCATAATCACTCATATGGGTTCTGGCTTGTTCGGTAATGGCTTCTGTATCCTGGGACATTGAAGCTGCTGTGACCGGCTGTTCGTTGTTTTTGTCACATATCGCTTTTATTTTATCGGTGGTGACGTGTTTCGGATGCATCGCTGCCAGTTGGTCAATGGCGGTTAAGACGCCGTCGAGATCACCTTCGTCCCGCAAGTAGTGACATAATGCTATGAAATCACGCTCCTTACCTGTATAATACGTCTTGTAAATATCTTTGATTTTTTGATCCGCCTGGTGCAGGGCTAAGCTTCCCGCCAATGCACCGGGCTTTTTTTGTAAGGTCTCCAAGACGTGTGAGAGTTGAAGGTTCCACCGATGGTGGCCACTGAGCCGTTCATGATTGGCTATACACGCTTCGTTGTAAAAGCAACGGATGCGCTCCGCGTATACCTTCACCATGATCATTTCGCCAACCAAATGATCAGGAACCGAATAACGGTTTTGCTCGATTACCAGGGTCGCGTATTTATCCACTCGAGCATACTGCACACGGGCAGCATCCCATTTTGGCGGTGCTTCTAAAAGATACTCATGTTCTTGCTCGAGGCGCTGTTTGGGCGTTTGGCCTTCGTATTGGCTCATGGGTTTCTGATTGAGTTTTTCCGAACATAACGTCTCGAGATAGTGGTTCGCTTCTTCCAAGCTATCAAAGATATCTTTGTTAGAGAATGCCTTCCGTCGGATGACATCTACACTGCGTTCCACATGCCCCTTTTCATTGCCACGGCGGATATTACAGAATCGGCAGTGAAACCCGTAATACATCATCAGTTGCATCAGCCCTTCTGTGGGCTCCTTATCCCCGGCCAGACGCCTAACGGCCACGCGCATGTTGTCATAGGTGAGCGTGGTATGAACACCGCCGATATGGGCAAAGAAACGGGCATGCGCTTCTTGAAAGCACTCGGTCGTTTGCTTGGGAAACAGACAAGCCCAACGGTAATTCCCATACGCCGATGTAAAGACGGCCATTTGGAACGTCTGTAACCGTCCGTCAACCGTTATTCTTACATCCCCCAGTCAAACTCACAAACATCTCCGGGCATGTACGTTTCTTTAATAAAAGCCTCCTTGGCTTTATGTTCCAATTGGCGCACCAACCGTCGGACCGTACTGTAACTAATGTCCACCTCCTCATCTTCCAAGACCTCATACATGTCCATGACCGTTTTTTGTTGTTTCCGCTGCCCTTTTTGACGCTTTTCCCGGTTTTCTTCAAGGAAAGCAAGGATTCGTTGCTCAATCTCCGGTGTCAGTTTACGTTTGGGTCGAGAACCGGTAGTGTAGATCGGCTTCTCTGTTAAGGATTCGATCAAAGCATCGACTTCGACATCTTCGCCTCCTTCCATGAGTTGTTTGCGCTTCTGTTCATATTCCTTTACGTATTTACTGACGGTCTCCCGGTGTATCCCTATATCTCGGGCAACTTTTCGTATCGACTTCCCCTCTTGCATATACTGTATTAATGATTGGTACTTTTGGCTCATGGTGATCATCTCTCCTGCCCCCACCTGTATGTATTGCACAGGTGAGATTTTCAATCTTACTGGCCGGATTTTCAATGAACACGGTGGCCGATTTTTAAGTTATCATATACAATCGTGCGAAAAAAAGCTGCCCTTTGCAGGACAGCCCTCCATTGAATTACGCTTTCGCTTCTGCCGCCAGTTTGTCGCGAAGAACCATAGGCAGGATTCCGCCGTGACGGTAATAGTCAATTTCCACTTCACTGTCGAAGCGAACAATAGCTTCGAATGTTTTCGTCTTTCCATCGTTGTCTTCTGCCGTAACGGTAACGAGTTGCCGCGGGCTGACGTTTTCGTCGATGTCTACGCGGAATGTTTCTTCACCGCTTAGACCTAGTTCATCGGCGCCTTCGCCCTCTTTGAATTGAAGGGGCAGAACGCCCATTAGTGCAAGGTTGCTGCGGTGAATTCGTTCAAAGCTTTTCGCGATGACCATTTTAATGCCCAAGAGGGTCGTTCCCTTGGCTGCCCAGTCACGCGAACTTCCCATCCCGTAATCGTCCCCTGCAAGCACGACGAGTCCGGTGTTATCTTTTTTATATTCCATCGCCGCATCATAGATCGGCATGACTTCACCAGTCGGCCAGTGCGTCGTGAAGCCGCCTTCTGTTCCGGGTGCCAGCTGATTGCGAATACGTACGTTCGCGAACGTTCCCCGCATCATTACTTCATGGTTTCCGCGGCGGGAGCCGTATGAGTTAAACTGTGCCGGCTTTAATCCTTTTGATTGCAAATACTGTCCTGCCGGACTGTCTTTTGCAATAGAACCTGCCGGAGAAATATGGTCGGTTGTCACCGAATCTCCGAACTTACCAATGGCTCTCATCCCACTCAAGCTTTCAATCGCCTGTGGATCTTTGGAAAGATTTTCAAAGAACGGCGGGTTCTGAATATAGGTGGACGCTTCATCCCAATCATAAAGGGTTGCGTCATCCTTAGATTGTAACGCATTCCAACGTTCATTATTGTCAAATACGCTGCTGTACTCTTCCTTAAAGATTTCGGAAGAAACGTTCTCCTGAATGAAGGTCTGTACTTCAGTCGTACTTGGCCATAGGTCTTTGAAAAAGATGTCATTGCCATCTTTGTCTTTCCCGAAAGAATCATTTCTAAGATCGACATTCACGGTTCCGGCGAGTGCATAAGCAACGACGAGCGGCGGAGAAGCCAAGTAATTCGCACGCACGAGCGGATGGATTCTACCCTCAAAGTTTCGGTTTCCGCTTAGTACCGAGGAAACGAGCAGATCATTGTCCGCGATCGCTTGCTCCACTTCTTCCGGAAGCGGTCCCGTGTTGCCGATGCAAGTCGTACAACCATATCCGACGAGATTGAAGCCGAGCTCGTCCAAATACGGCATTAGCCCTGAATCTTCAAGATAGCGAGTAACGACTTTCGATCCGGGTGCGAGAGATGTTTTTACATACGCCGGAACATCCAGCCCTTTTTCCACCGCTTTTTTGGCCATTAATCCGGCACCGATCATCACGGACGGGTTGGAGGTGTTCGTGCAACTCGTGATTGCCGCGATCGTTACGGCACCAGTAGGGAGCGTGGACGTTTCGCCATTCGGATGCGTAACTTCCACTTGTTTGTCCAATTCAGCTGCATTAAGTCCAAAACCTTGGTTGCCCTCCGGACCGGTAACGGCTTCTTTGAATGATTGTTGCATATCACCCAGTTCAATCAAATCCTGAGGCCGCTTCGGACCTGCCAACGCCGGTTCAATTGTGTCCAAATTCAAGGGAACTACTTCTGAATAATCCGGATCAACAGCGTCCTCACTGTAAAACAACCCATTTGCTTCACTATAGGCCTTTACGAGCGCGATTTGCTCTTCGCTTCGTCCTGTCAGACGCATGTAGTTCAACGATTCCTCATCCACCGGGAAAAAGCCGCACGTTGCGCCGTATTCCGGTGCCATGTTTGAAATCGTGGCACGGTCTGCAAGGGACATGGACTTCAAACCGGGTCCATAAAATTCGACGAACTTGCCGACGACGTTTTTGGAACGCAAAAGCTGAGTAACTTTCAGTGCCAAATCCGTTGCGGTCGCGCCCTCCGGAAGGCTGCCCTCAAGCTTCACGCCGACAACTTCGGGTGCCGGAAAATAAGACGGTTGTTCCAACATGCCGGCTTCCGCTTCAATACCGCCGACGCCCCATCCGAGAACACCGAGGCCGTTAATCATCGTCGTGTGGGAGTCCGTGCCGACGAGGGTGTCCGGATAGGCGATCTTTTCCCCTTGATCGTTTTCTTTTGCATGCACAACATTCGCCAAGTATTCCAAGTTCACCTGGTGAACGATGCCGGTCGCGGGCGGAACGGCACTGTAATTATCAAAGGCTTGCGTTGCCCAGCTCAAAAGCTTATAACGTTCTTCATTCCGTTCAAATTCGAGATTCATATTCCGCGTCAGTGAATCGCTTGTGCCGAACTGATCCACTTGCACGGAGTGATCGACAACGAGATCCGCCGGAATTGCCGGATCAATGGACGACGGGTCGCCCCCGACATCAACCATCGCTTTTCGGAGGGAAGCCAGGTCCACAACCGCGGGAACCCCCGTAAAATCCTGAAGGATTACGCGGGATGGTTTAAATGGAACATCTTCGCTCCCGCCATCCTTCGTTCCCCAGTTGGCAAGGCTTTCCACATGTTCCGAAGAAATCACTTTGCCGTCTTGTTGTCTCAATAAAGATTCCAGTAATACTTTAATCGAATAAGGCAACTTGCTGACGTCGCCGATACCCGCTTTTTCCAAAGCGGCGAGGTCATAATAATGGTATGTTTCATTTCCTACATTCAGCGTTTTCTTCGCCTGATACATGTCGTTGGTTTCTCCCATGTATACCCCTCCTCTGTCTCTATCATATAACAATCTGTTAAAAATGTCGAAGTAAAAATGTAGACTCATACTTCTTATGGAGGCTGATAGTATAAATCAAATTGGGAGATATGCTAAACTAACCTTAGAGATTAAACGTGGTGGTGAGCAACGTGAGTACGGATATTTTTATGTGGTTGATTGCCCTTTGGTCTGTGTTCATGATTGTGTTCATGTTTATCGGCGGTTTTTTTATGTTTCGAAAGTTCCTGAAGCGTCTTCCGAAAGATGATGGGCACTCCATCCTCGATTGGCAAGACTATTATATTGAAAAAACCCGCCATCTGTGGACACGCGATCAGAGTAATTTATTGGAAGAACTCGTCTCTCCCGTTCCTGAATTGTTCAGGGACATCGCCCGTGAAAAAATTGCGGGGAAAATTGGAGAACTCGCTTTACAAGAGCGCGCAGAACAAATGACGGAAGACTTGATTATCCGCGGGTATATTTTGGCCACCCCGAAACGCGACCATAAATTTTTGCGAAAAAAACTGGATGAAAAAGAGATGGATTACAGCCAATATGAACAGCTGTTTTAATAGAAAAAACCGGTCGACCCCAAGCGCGGGATCCCCGGTTTTTTTATGTTCTTTCTCTCATGGGGATGTCCATGATCGGTTCATTTACTTCTTGTTGTTTCTTTCGAAACATAAGAAGCATGGCAATGCGCCACGGAAGGATCATCCCGTAAGCGAGCAGGAAAAACATTCCTGCCATTTGAGCAAGATGAATTTGTTCGCCCATGACCAGCTTTATGAGCACTCGGACTATGAGCAACCCTAACAATAAAAAAATGAACAATTTGGATCTTTTCATATAAATATCGCCGTTGTGTATTTCAAAGCGTGACGTGCGAATCAATAAATAGGAAGCGGCGGCACCGACCATCAGGGGCGTTACAATACGGGCAAGGGGAAGATGCGTTGGTTCGTATAAAAACATTAAAAAACCGGTACTCATCATGATCGGTGGAATAATGATTTTTTTGACAGACGCCGGTTTTTTAATTGCTTTCATTCGTACAATGATGGCAAACGTCCCCATCATAGCCGCGCCAATCGTTGTAAGTATAAAGATTAATGTTGTTTCCGTTATGTTGCCCACCTCCTCCAACCCCTATCATACCTGTTACAAGCCCCATGATCAATGACGGGCCGTCCAACGACAAAAACACCTCCAATCGAGAGGTGTTTCGTGCATCTGTTTATTTTTTCCCCTGTTCTTTTTGCATTGCTTTCATCATCTGATTGATTTTCTTTTGGGATGGATTTTGTCCCATTTGCATCATCATCACGCGCAGCATTTGTTCATTGATAGGCGGGTTTTTCTTCATATAATTGACCATTGTTTTCCGGGCAATGAAAAACCCTCCCACAAGACCTACGAGCAAGGCTGCCATCGCGATCAACACAACCCAAATCGTGCTCATGCGGTTATTCCTCCTTACGCCGATCATTCGGTACCGGATATAATTCGTAAAGCAAACATCATCCATTATACCGTATCGATCAGACGTTGAAAAGGGATCGCTTGGCCACTCAAAAATCTCGGTTCCAATTTCCAATTTTAAAAGCGCCGGTGTGAACAAAGAATATGCGGCATCGTTCTACATTTCTGTGGAATAGGTATGTCTATTTGCCCATAAAGAGCTGTTGGATGGTCAAATTTCGCCATCCTTTGCTATTCTCTGATACATTCAGACAAACGAACGGTGGACAACGCGTTTATTCTAACAGCGCATAAAGGGGAACATCCTCCCTGACCGCATCGATTCTGAACTCTTCGATAAGAAAAGACAGGGTCATCCCCTTGTTCCAAAAATCTTTCACCCTGCGGAAAGTATAGAGTTGAAATAAGTTAAACGCGATCATGATGAACATGACCATGGCTTCGATGGCGCGTGGATGGTGCATAAAGCAGTGGTGTATATGCCACTTGGTTTTGAGTTCCCGAAAGCCGTTATTTTCAATATCCCATCTTTCGTGAATCATTTCCCAAACGTCTTTGGTCGGCACATGTTTACCGAGCGTGGTCACCACCCAAACCTCTTTGATGGTCTCGACGCGTTCGACGGTCTTGCCTTGATACATGTTTTGCGTGATCGTCTCGCGGAATCTCAGAAAGCGGACGGGCTCGGGAACGCCTCCCATTTCAAATCCTTCTTCATCCCATGCTTCGACATGGATATGCTTTTGTTTTCTCTTCGTTTGCTTGCCCTTTGGCTCCGGGTCCTCGTGGGTCCATTGAGCGTCAGAGTCACGCTTTTGAAAAAGCCCCAGCGCATCTTTGACGAGATTCAAACGTTTGTTTTTGACGCGAACGATCGCATCCATGCCAATGGCGCGTACGTCATTGATAAAAGGGGCATTGGCATACAGGGCATCACCCACGATCACATCGGCAAAATGATGATGTTGCTCATAAAGGTTTCGGATGAGTCGTTTCCCGCCTGTGAGTTCGCCCTCATCGTCATCTTTCTCATCCCTGGGATGTAAGTGGTCGATTCCAAGGATCACGTGAGGATCAGAGCCGATCGTCATGCAAGCGACGCCTTGATGGTAATAATGGGTTTCGCCATCAATGACACGGGTTAAGCATGCGTCACATTCTTTCACCTTGCTTTCAAACAGTTCAAATCCATCCAGAGCAACGACCACTCGTCCCTTCATCGTTCCCTGTTGGAAAACTTTGTTTCGCTTTGCCTTGCGAATCGTATCGTCATGCATCGCCTGTAAAGGCTCCAAATCATACTGACTTAAAGACTCACGCACGGCATCAACACGGGGCAAGCGAACGCCAGGGAAAAGCTTTTTGAATCGCCCAAATTTCACCCATTGGTCCAACACATTCAAGCTCGGCATGCGCCACAGACAACCCAGCATAAGGATAGAGCATATCGTCGATGCTAGAATGTCCGGATCTTTTCTTCCGTCCTTTGCCCTCTTGATTTTTTCGCCGATTCCATATACCTTAGACACATAGGTGAGTAGTTTTTGCAAAGTAGGTCTACCCACCGTTAACACCTCCTTTTTTGTCCTTAGGAGGTGTTTCTTCATTTTTCGCTGATTCCCTTCCTTTGTTCCCCATTTTTTCCAATCAAAATGCGATTTTTGCTATTTTACGTTGTTTTCGCCAATCCCTTGTTACACCTGATTTGATGGCGCATTTTTTTATTTAGAACCGAGATTACTGTTGGCCACTTTATCCGAAAAGATGCATATGCATCTTGATCGGCTTCAACCACCCGTATTTTTCCCGCTCCACATCACAAGCAAAAAAATAAGGGTCATACGCCTGCAAATGATCGAACCACAACCATTCGTCCTCCATATCAAGGGTGCTCCAAATTTGCACCCTTCTTTCGGACAGCATTAATTTCACTCCTTCGCTCCCTTCCAAATAATAGACGAAACCATCCCCCTCCCCTTGTGGAAAGGAGGTTATTTGAGCGGAAGAAAGCCATTCTCCCAAATGATGGATCGAAATGGGCCGGCAAATATAATCGACTTGTTTTTGAGCCTCTTGCCGAAGGGAGGGTACCGTCTCATACTCTTTAAAAAGATGGAAGAGTTTGTTTTCCATTTGAATAAATTGCCGTGCGATTTCCTGGTTTAGAAGATAAATATCGTATCGGTGCAAAAGCTCGCCCTCCTTTTTTGTGTCTTCCCCTAATTTTAATGCTTGGCCGCAAAATAATATGTCAACATTTGTATGGTGAGACCCTGTAACGGTCGACAAATTATTTCATTAGGTGACATCCTTTCGCGCAAAAGGTGCCCTGACATTTGTCCAGGACACCTCCAAAGGCGATGCTTACTGTTCTGTTAAGGCTTTCACTTCATTTACGATATGATCTTCGTGAAATCCGAAAGCTTCCATAACCACATTGCCGGGAGCCGAAGCACCGAATTGATCGATGCCGATGGTTTTGCCGCCCTCTCCGGCATAACGTTCCCAGCCGAATGTAGCCGCTGCTTCCAGCGTGACAGTCGGAATGGCATGGTCGATGACCGATTGCCGGTAAGCTTCCGGTTGGGTTTCGAAACGGTCCCGGCTCGGCATACTGATGACCCGAATCGCGATCCCCTGCTCGGATAGTTGTTTTCTGGCTGCCATCGCGAGCGAAACTTCGGATCCTGTCGCGACAATCGCGGCCGCCGGCTGGTCGGCATCCGCCAAAATATACGCGCCTTTTTTCACGTTTTCATACGCGTCGTCCGGATCCGTCAGCGTTGGGAGCCCTTGCCGCGTTAACACGAGGGCGGTCGGGTGATCCTTTGCTTCCAGCGACAGCCGCCAAGCGGCAACGGTTTCGTTCCCATCCGCCGGCCGGACCACGGAAAGGTTCGGCATCGCGCGCAACGCCGGCAGCTGCTCAATCGGTTCGTGGGTCGGTCCGTCTTCGCCGACCGCAATGCTGTCATGGGTGAACACATAGGTAACGGGCACCCCCATTAATGCCGACAAACGGACCGCCGGCCGCATATAATCGGAAAAGACGAGAAACGTTGCCCCGTACGCATGCAGGCCTCCGTGAAGCGCAATCCCGTTCAAAGCCGCGGCGGTGGCAAACTCTCTTACCCCAAACCAGACATTGCGGCCTTCGCGGTTGTCTTTGGTAAAATCATCATACGCATTCATCAACGTATTATTGGAGGAAGCGAGGTCGGCGGAACCGCCGAACAGCCCGTCCACTTGGGACGAAACCGCCTGAATCGTTGCCCCCGAGGCTTTCCGGGTGGCAAGGCCTTCTTCTCCGGCCTCGTACCTCGGCAGCTCCTTCAACGCATCCGTTCGCCAATCACGGGCAAACGCTCGCGCCAGTTTCTCGGCTTTTTCCGGAAAGGCTTTGCTGTACGCCTCGAACGTCTCTTCCCATTGGCGGTAAACAGCGGCGGCTTCCTCTTGTTTCTGTTCAAAAAAGCTGCGGACGTCATCGGGCACATGGAACGGTTCGTGGTCCCATTCATAAGCTTCTTTGGCGAGCGTGGCTTCTTCCTCCCCCAACGGCTTTCCATGCGCATCATTCGTGCCGGCGCGGTTCGGCGAACCGAAGCCGATGACGGTTTTCACTTCGATAAAACTGGGGCGGGGATCTTCTTTCGCTTCTTGAATCGCCCGGTCAATGGCTTCCACATCATTGCCGTCTTCGATAAAGGCCGTGTGCCAGCCATACGCTTCATACCGCTGGCAGACATCCTCCGAGAACGCCCGGTTCAAATCGCCGTCGAGGGAAATATCATTGGAATCGTAAAGCACAATTAAGCCGCCCAATTGCTGGTGGCCGGCGAGCGAAGCGGATTCCGAAGCCACCCCTTCCATGACATCCCCGTCACTGCAAATCACATACGTATAGTGGTTGAACAATGCATACCCTTCCCGGTTGTACGTAGCGGCCAGATGGGCTTCAGCCATCGCCATCCCTACCGACATGGCAATGCCTTGCCCGAGCGGTCCGGTCGTTGCGTCTACCCCAGCCGTATGGCCATATTCGGGATGGCCGGGCGTTTTGCTTCCCAATTGCCGGAAGTTTTTCAACTCCTCGAGGCTCAAGTCGTAGCCGGTTAAATGCAACAAACTGTACAGCAACATGGAGCCGTGGCCCGCGGATAAGACAAAACGGTCCCGGTCCCACCAGTCCGGTTTTGCCGGATGATGTTTAAAGTGTCTGCTCCATAAAGCAAAAGCCATCGGCGCCGCCCCCATGGGCAGCCCCGGGTGGCCGGCATTTGCCCGATTGACACTGTCGATGGACAATGTCCGTATGGTATTAATGGCGCGTTGTTCTATGTTGGAAGTCAATGGTTCCATCCTTTCTTTCATGAATTGTCTCTCCTGTTATGATATATGGTTTTTAAAAGTAAAACAAGAATCTCTTTCCGTCTTTCGTGCAAGAACTTGGTCAGATAAAAAGCGGTGCATCACTTTCACGAGCGATGCACCGCTTTTTATTCTTAATAAGAACGGCGTTTGCCTTTGGCATTGCGTAATTTGTCCGGGGTTACTTCGTTTCCTTTTTCATCAACGACGGACACATTTTGAATCTGCTGTTTGAAAGAGGTTCTAAAATTCTGTAGATATTCTTCCCGCAAGTCTTTTTGTTCGTCTTGCTCATCTGCAGTCAAACCCGTGGTTTTCTGTCGTTTGGCTAGTTCATTAATACGGTCAAGCTTTTCATCGGATATCAATGAAGCTCCCCCTTAAAGTCATGAATTATGCTTATCGATACTATAACGTTCATGTCTGCATGAAATCAACAGGCAACAATTCATATTATAACCTAAATGAATGGCTGAATATAAGTGATCCTTCATATCCTTGCTTTTTCTTCCCCATTCTTTTATTCCCTCTGCCACTCCATATGTTCAACAGCTGCCGGAACCGGGGTTGCCGTTTGGATATGTTTGTTTTCCTCCGCGGCACTGCTCCCGAGAGACTGATCGGCAACCATCGTCATAATGATGATGGAGAGGGCAAATAAAAATAATAAAAGGCGCTCTTGTCCTTTATTGCGTTTTTTTTCAACTCTTTGCTCCGTCATAATAAAAACCTCCGAAACATTTGTTCTTGTTTTAGTGTATCAGAACTATCGTTCGTGTCAAGACTTTTTAGGAACTAATGTTTGCAAACGTTTGTTTTATGTGGTACGCTTTTCACAAATGAAGATTAACGAGGTGAATCGCATGAAGAAGCTCTCCCAACGACAAGAAACGATTCTCGAATTTATTAAGGACAATGTAAAAAAGAAAGGGTATCCACCCTCTGTGCGAGAAATTGGCGAAGCGGTCGACCTCGCCTCAAGCTCGACCGTTCACGGCCATTTGGCCCGCTTGGAAAAGAAAGGGTATATCCGCAGAGACCCAACTAAACCAAGAGCGATCGAAGTTCTTCATCTGGATGAAGAAGGAAACGAAATTGCCGAAACAGACAAACCGGCAAGTGCTTATGTTCCTTTAATCGGGAAAGTAACAGCAGGCCTGCCCATTACAGCCGTCGAAAATGTAGAGGGATATATGCCGTTGCCCGACCATTTTGTCGGAAGTGACCAGGTGTTCATGCTCACCATTGAAGGGGACAGTATGATTGAGGCGGGAATTCTTGATGGGGACCAGGTGATTGTGCGCCAACAACCGACCGCAAATAACGGTGATATTATCGTAGCAATGACGGACGAGCAGGAAGCAACCGTCAAACGCTTTTATAATGAAGGGGATCACATCCGATTACAGCCCGAAAACCAAACGATGGAACCGATCATTCTTGACGATTGCCAAGTGCTCGGAAAAATAAGCGGTGTCTTTCGTACGATTTCCTAAAACAAAACCCGGCAAGGAGGGCAGGAAGCGTAAAGATTCCTTCCCTTCTATTTATTTTGTTAACATAATACTATTATCGTACATTGCTTTCGTGTTTGTTTTACTTTATGCGCTGCACGCGTCCATTTAGAACTGCTCGGATTATTTTTTCTTCCTGTTTTTCTTTTTGTGATGATGCCCTGCCGTAATCAACACAGCAAGAATCAACAATCCAGGCATGGAAACCGCGATCGTTAAAAAGAGACCAATCTCCAACACGCCCATCACCTCGCGATCTTTGCCAATATGTTATGTATAAACGGGAGCGAAGTGAAGCGTGATCAATTTTTCCACGAAAAAACCCCGAGCTCATTTCGCTCGAGGGCACTTGTTCGGTCAATCCTTTCCATTGTATTCAGTTTTGCTATTCCTTTTCCAAAATAGATGAAACGATATGCAAAGAGTCCCACTCCCCTCCGGAGACGCTAATCACCGGATATTTTTTCGGGTAAAATTTGTTTCTGATTTCCTCAACAGTTAGCCCCTCTTTATGCAGGATTTTCACCTCTTCGGAAAGGGTCTCTAGATGATCCAATTTTTGCTTTAACATTTCTTTTCCATTCTCTACATATCCGGCATGGCAGCAAAAGATGGAATCAAAATCATAATAAAGTAACGTTCGGATCGAATCCATCGTCTGTGGGATGGACTCACTGCTCATAATGACTTTCGGTTTCGGAGAAACAAATAAATCCCCTGAAAATAACGTGCCGTTTTCCTCGTCGAAAAGCGCGACATGATCATCGGCATGTCCCGGCGTATAAATCACCTTCCACTCCCGGTTTCGGGATTGGATTGTATTTTCGAATGGCGTGGCCGTAAACCCAACCCGTCTCCCCCAAGTCATTTGCCGATATTTCGGATAGGGCCAATCTTGGGTACAAATATCAACCCCATTAGCGTGAACATATATGGGCACTTCATATTTTTGCTGCAACCATGGCGCCGTACCGGAATGATCCTCATGGCTATGGGTCAGCGTCACAAAATCAATCGCATGCGCTTCATAGAAAGGAATAAGCTCAGCCTCCATATGCTTAGGACCCGTGTCGATTAACATCCCGTCGACCAAAAAGGCATAAACGGTATTTATTTTCTGACCTCCGAGAACAATGTCCATTTTCACACAAGTTACATCATCTTTTTCATCTATTTGCATTGTATTGGCCCTCCCCTCCTGTTTTTCTTTCACTTTTTGGGAACAACCGCCATGGTGCAACGGGAGACACAAATCAGTTTTTCGTTTTCGTCCGTTATTTGAATATCCCAAACCATGGTCGTTCGCCCTTTGTGAAAAGGGGTAGCGGTTGCCGTGACTATGCCGTTGGTTTTACTGCGCACGTGGTTTGCATTAATTTCCATTCCTACCGGATGATATTTTTGTGGATCTATATTCATGGCAGTTGCCATGGTTGCTGCCGTTTCCGCCAAGGCAACAGACGCCCCGCCATGTAGAATGCCGGCCGGTTGCTGCGTTTTAGGCCCTACGGGCATCGTCATAACCAGCCGGTTTGAACTGAGTTCCACATAGTCCATTTCAAGTTCTCCGACAAGGGAATCTTTGTTTCTAACCTGCATCTGTTCAGCAAAAGCTTCCTTATCCTTTGCGCCATACAAATCCAACACTTCTTGAGCAACGATCATGCCAATCCACTCCTTCTTTTTTCTATTTAAGAATGATCATTCTAGAATGATCAAAATGTTAGTCCAATACAGACAGTGTCACATCTATAATCTCTTCCATTTTTTGCGTGTCATGGCTCGTTTTCGCCAAAACGCGCACGCCAACTAACGAATTATTCAGAAATTGGGCCAGCCTCTCCGCTTCATGACGGTCCGATATTTCTCCCGACGTTTGACCGCATAACACTAGCTCATGTAACAGGTTCTCCGTATTAGAGAAACGATCCATCACTTTCTCCATTGCTTCCCGGTCATGCTCGGCCAACTCAACCGCCGTATTCACCGTGAAGCATCCGCTCGGCTGATGCTCTTTGCGATGGACCGCTACCTCAAATAAAAGCCTGATCCCCTGCTTGACTGAATCGAGCGTTTTTATCTGTGTTTCTAAATTGGCTTCCACCGTCTCCGCATAGCGTTCCAATGCTTTCATATACAACGCATGTTTGCTGCCGAAGTTATCATAGATACTACGGCGATGGATGCCCATATGGGCAACCAAATCTTGCATGGACGTTTTTTCATAGCCCTGATGCCAAAACAATTTCATGGCTCTATGTAAAACAATATTCTCATCATACTCTTTGCTCCGAGCCATTTTTGCCCTCCCTTACTAAATCGATCTTATCATTTCTAGAATGATTAGTAAAGAATTTTTTGATACCTTGATTATTATTAATTCTTATGTAAATCGCATTAAAAATATCATTCCTTACCTTGCAATATTTCATAATATCCGTATAATACTGAAGTATCAACAAAATATTTTTCCACTAGAGGTGTCGAAAGACTGAGAGGGACGTGTGTGTCCCAACTCTTCGAACCTGACCTGGTTCATACCAGCGTAGGGAAGTGGACGGTATATATTTAGGGTTTGCTAAAATGAAAAAATTCTTTCTGTAGCAAGGGATTCTCCCTGATTGGTAGGCAGAAAAATGAGCCTAGGCCCAGCAGCGCTGATCTTGCGCGAGGATGGCTTAGCCATTCGTCCGCGGTAAAGCTAAGCCATGGAAGCGACATTCCGCCCTTGCTATCAAGTTGTTCAGCAACCTCTATTTACACAGTGTAATCCTGTGAAGTATGCCTAACTTCCCCCTGTGGTGCACAGAAAGGGGAATTTTTTATGCACAAACGCACGCTAATTATGGTTGAAATTGCTTTGATGACGGCGCTCGCGTTTATTTTGAGTTTCATCAGATTTCCGGGGCCATGGGCACAAGGCGGTTCGATTTCACTGATCATGGTACCGATTTTCATTATGGCTTTTAGGCGAGGATGGCGCGTTGGCGTCCTGACGGGATTGCTCGTAGGCGTCGTTAATTTGATGTATAATGCCTTTATTATGCACCCTATCCAAATGCTTCTGGATCACCCTGTCCCTTATGCCGCCCTCGGGCTTGCCGGATTGTTTGCTTTTCAGAATAGCGAAGGAAGATTGTCCATTTCCTGGGCGCTCATCGGCGTATTATTCGCAGGATCTCTGCGATTTTTATCCCACTTCGTCTCCGGTGTCGTTTGGTTCGGGAGCTTCGCCCCTGAGGGGATGAATGTTTATCTCTATTCTTTTATTTACAATATTTCCTATATATTGCCGGGAATTTTAATCACACTTGTCGTTCTCTACATGCTGTACAAGGCACAGCCTGAATTTTTTCAAATGAAAAAAACGACCACGCTAACCTCTTAAAGCCTATTGACTGATGCTTCAATAATGTTATTATATTAATGACTGATTTATTCATCCGGTCATTTCTTGAAAAGAGGTTTTCACAAGTGATTACAAACAAGCGAGCAACAATTCTAGAGGCAGCAAAACGGGCGTTTTCCTTGTTTGGTTATAAAGGCACATCCGTCGCCCATGTTGCGAAACTCGCCGGTATCGGCAAAGGCACGATCTATACTGAATTTAAAAATAAAGAAAAGATGTTGGAAGCGGTAATGGATGGCATTTTACAAGATCTCGGGAACATTTTTGAACGGGTCAAACAGAAGGATGAACGATCCATATTGAAACTGCACCGCGCCTTATATGATACGTTGCACTATCGGAAAGAGCACCAGCTGCTTATGCATCTCACCGAAGAAGTGAGCGTACACGGCACGAAAGAAGCCGTCTCCGCGATGCAGAAGGTAGAAGATTTCATTATAAGCGCTTTGGAGCAGGCCATCGCGCAAGGGGTGGAGAAAGGGCGTTTACAAGTGATGGATGCCGAGGTTACAGCCTTCACCATCTACAAACTCTACATCGCGTTTATCGTTGATTGGGAAGAAAAAAAACAACCGCTGACGGAAGAAGAATTATTCCAGGTCTTTGAAAATCACATCTTTAACGGCATCGTCGTTCGATGATCTATGCGGGCGATGCTCTTTTTTTGAATAAAATTGACCATTTTATTTTTTTGGTCATTCGGTCGAATTAGGAGGTTTTATATTGAAAGGTTATATAGACGAATGGAAGGCAGTTTTCGCAGACAAAAAAATGCTTATTTCGATTATCGGCATTCTATTGATCCCTGTTTTATATGGAGGCATTCTGCTTTGGGCCTTCTGGGACCCGTACGGGCAGCTTGAAGAGCTTCCCGTCGCAGTTGTGAATGAAGATGAAGGAGCTGAATTAGACGGGGAACAAGTGAATGCCGGGGATGAATTTGTAGATGAACTTCTGGAGAGCCAGGATTTCAATTGGCATGTGACGGATGCCGATGAAGCTCAAAGTGGCTTCCATGCGTCCGATTATTATTTTTATGTTATGATCCCTTCTTCTTTTTCTGAAGATGTTTCCTCTTTACAAGACGAGGACCCTGAAAGCGGACGGCTTTATTATGATATCAATGAGGATGTTAATTTTGCTGCCTCACAAATGGGAACACAGGCCGTGGACACGATTGAAGAGGAACTGTCCCGGACATTAACGGAAACCTATATGGAAGTTGCCGATGATGCATATACTGAACTGGCTGACGCGGCTGTTGAACTTGAGGATGGAGCCGAAGCGCTTGCGGATGGTATCGATTCAGCCCTTGAAAATATGAGCTCCCTCACGGAAGGGTTGGCAGACTTGGACGAAGGTGCCGAATCCTTGCATGCAGGGACAAACGAAGCCGCTGAAGGTACCCATGAATTGCGTACGGAAGTCGAAGCATTCGCGGAGGCTTATCATAACAGTGAAGAAATCGATCAATTGGAAAACTCGTTGAATGAGATGCAAACGGATGTAACAGAAGCCCGCGATTATTTGGAAAGCGACGACGCAGCACAACTGGAACAATCCCTTCACTCCCTTGATGAAAACTGGTCGGATGCACGTGATTCCCTGCAATCAGCCGAAGATTCTCTCAGCCATTTGGAAGCTAGCATGGAGGACGTCGACCAACCTATTCAAGATGCACAAGGTGTTCTAGATGATATTAGCGAGATGCATGACCGCCTGGAGCAATGGCAAACCCGGGCAAATGAGAGCTTGCATGACTTAGAATCGTTTGTAGGGGTCTGTTACGAGTGGCAAGAGATGGCTAGCGAATGGAATGGTGCCGAGGAAGAAGCTTTAGTCTTGTCTGATTATATCGCGGAAAACTATCCGGAAGATGAAACACTGCAAAACCATGCGGATACAGTTACAGAAACCGTTGAGGGCATCGATTCCGAGGATGTTCAACCTTGCCATCAAGTCGATGAAACCGTAAATGCTTTAAACGAGACTTATGATGATATGGAAAAGGCAGCTCCGGAACTTTCAGAGGAACTTGAAGCCATCGATGCAGCATTCAATGAAACCGTTGAAACGATTTCCGCTGGGCAGGAAGATGTTTCAACGTGGATGAATGAAGTAAACGAGGATTTGGAAAATGCCCAGGCAGCCGCCCCGGAAGGGATCGGGGATGGAGACGTTGAATTATTGGAAGTGTTTCCGCAGGCAAGATCCACATTAGCCGAGCTGGATGAATCACTATCACGGGCAGACGAAACATTATCATCCGTAGACGGTACGATTGATGAAGCTGAACAAGAGGTGCAATCCCTTGATGAAGGCGTACAAGACTTAAACGAAGGAGCAGATGAGCTCTCATCAGAAATGCAAGAGGCCTACCAAGGTGGCTTGGATATTGAAGATGGCCTTGAAGACCTCGATGAAGGTGCCGGAGAACTGCAGGAAAACCTTCAGACACTGGCTGAAACGTTATTGGAACATGAGCTAACCGAAGAGCAACAAGCCCTTTTCACTTCCCCCGTTGAATCCGTGTCTGAGAGTGAAACCGAGGATTATACGTACGGAGAAGGGCTCTCTCCTTATTTTTTATCGTTGGGATTATTCGTCGGAGGATTGACGCTGTCGATTATCTACCCGTTTTATCAGCCGTTGGCCGAACACAATACGGCTTGGAATTGGTTTTCCGGTAAATTAGGGGTCGTATGGACAGTGGCTGCGATCCAAACGATCGCCCTACTTGGAGTCACCTTTTTCGGACTTGACCTGGATATCGCTAACCCTGTTTGGTTTTCCTTTTTCATGGGCTTTGCCAGCCTTTCCTTTATGGCACTGATTTTTATGCTTGTCGCGATATTGGATAACCCCGGACGTTATATCGCGATTATCTTATTAATTATACAGCTGGGAGGAAGTGGAGGTTCCTTTCCCGTGGAACTCGTTCCTTCTTTCTTTCAACACGTACACGCTTGGCTGCCGATGACGTATTCCGTGGATGGGCTGCGGGCTGTGATCATGATGGGCGAACCGGGATTATTGCTTGGTACATGGCCCCTGCTTTTGGTTTTACTTGTGTCACTGGGAGCAACTTTTCTGTTTTTTGCCATCAAGCATAAGAAAGGGACTGGAGCATAAGTTTTTGCCCCTCGGTCCCCTAAATGCTATCCTTTTCCTTGGGAAAGAGAGGATGATCGCTTTGGTAAACGAAATCTTGTTAAATGAATACACCATTAACGTTGAAAGCTATGAAGAAGAAAAAGTCGATGGTTTGTATAAAATAACCATTGAGTTTAAGGTGACGAGCGAGGAATATCACGCGATCACAACTTTGTTGTATGAAGGAACGTTTGATGTGAATGTGCCGGAGAGAGAGCTAATGTTCCGCGGAACGATTCAGCAATATTTTACCTCGATCACGAATTTATATATCGAAGGACAAGTGGGAGATTACACATTAAAATTAATCGAAGTTCAAGGCTAGGAAAGAAGGCGTATTTTCATGAAACTAAGCATATTGGATCAATCTCCGATTTCGTCGAATCAAACGGCTGGAGAGGCATTGAACGAATCCATGAAGTTGGCACAAGTGGGAGAGAGGCTTGGATATGAGCGTATCTGGATGACGGAACATCATGATTTGCCGGGGCTCGCGTGTTCAGCGCCTGAAGTTATGTTAAGTTATATCGGAGCGAAAACCAAGACGATTCGTCTCGGTACCGGCGCTGTTTTGCTTCCCCACTATAAATCGTACAAAGTGGCGGAGGTGCATCATCAGTTAGCCACCCTCTTTCCGGGTCGGATTGATCTGGGAATTGGACGAGCCCCCGGCGGCTCCGCGGAAGTCACGAATGCGTTAAATGACAACTTTCTACAAAACGTCTATAAAATGCCCGATTTGGTGGAAGAGCTGCTCTGTTATTTGGACGATCAGATCCCGAAAGTATCCGCTTCTCCACTGCCGGACATCTCCCCCACCCCATGGTTGCTTGGCACGAGTGCAAAAAGTGCTTCGCTTGCAGGAGAACACGGGATAAGCTATGTGTTCGGGCAGTTCATGAGCGATGAGGACGGCCCCACCATTGTCCAGAAATATTTGGATGCTTTTACTCCCCGAGACCGAGGGCAAAAGCCGGGAATCATCGTTACCATTTCCGCCATCTGCGCGGAAACGACGGAAAAAGCGGAAGAAATCGCTTTAAGCTCCCTTATTTGGCAGTTACAAAAGGAAAAGGGAGAAGGAAAACAAGGCGTCCCCTCTATCCAAGATGCAAAAGACTATCCACTGAGCGATAAGGAGAAGGAACGTTTTGAAGACATGAAACAGCGAATGATCATCGGTGGTCCGAATGAAGCAAAAGCGGAGATCAAAGAGATCCAAACAAAAAATCAAGCAAATGAAATCATGATCATGACAACGACATACTCACCGCAGGATCGTGTGCGGTCGTATGAACTTATTGCCGAGGAAGTTCTTTCAACAGATAACAAGACATTATCCTAATGCCTTTGAGACTGCTTCCCGCGGGTATTCACATATTTCCGGCGGATATTTCTTTATTTCCCGTGGACATTCACATATTTCCCGCGGATATCGCGGGATTTCCTACGTAAATACTGCGGTGTCTCCATTTATGTATTCCCTGTGGCAAGAGACAGATTTTACCACAGGAAAATATTTTTTCATTCCTAAGTCATTCCCAGTTTTCAATTACAGCGTTCGCTTGTGCTTGCAGATCTTCAAAAGCTTTTTCGGAGATTGCTTCATTGGCTTGCTGGTCGTTCAGCAAATCTTGAAACCCTTCCATATGGTTCACAACTTTTCCAGCGTCATTTTGCTGCTCATAGTGATTTACGGCAGTTAAATGAGTTGATAAAGCTTGGAAAGCTTCATCAGACGCAAACTCTCCTGTTTCATCACTATGTTCAATCATCGTTCTGATATTGTCTATCGTAATGTCTTTCTCTGAAGAATCTTCATCTACGTTAATATCCAATCGCCCTTCGGCTGTTTCACGGTTCTCATTTCCGTCCTCATCCGTGACAGCTACCTCAATTTCAGCACCTTCTGCTTCAACGTTTGACGTTGCCGTCCAATAAGCGACATAGTGCCCATCGTCTGTCTCGGTCATCGGTAATTCGGTTGGAGCTGACTGGGTATTCACTAATGGCATACGAATGGAGAACGATGCGTCCAAGCCTGGCTCGCTGTCAAATGCAATATCCACGGATTCACCCGCGCTTAATGAAAGATCTTCGGTTGGCTGGAGATTCTCAATGGCAGGTGCGTCACCGGGATCTTCAGGATCAAGGATATCGTCCGGTGCATGAGGTGCTTCTTCGCCGCCAATGCCAACACCTATGAACGCATATTCATTGACCGTGCCCGGCGTTGCGTGGGAAATGCCTACACTTCCCCCGTATCTGCTTCCTTGTTCCTCAACCGCTTGCCATTCCTCCGGCTCTTCTTGCCCATTCGGCCACATTTTTACACGTAAAGCATCGGCATCTCTTTGCAATAAGACCCTATACCATTCATCTTCCTCCAGCGTAAATGGAAGTTCTTCAGACGCAAGTGCTTCGGCACTTCCGCCATTACGTTCCATAATACGTATGGAACTTTCACCTGAATCTGCATCCTCTATTTGTGCATCGGCATAAATCATGTTCTCATTCGTAGAAGAACCGGACATATGAAATCCGAGTTCAAACAGTGTTTCCTGCACGTTACTTCCACGCACTAATCCAAACATCTCAGCGCTGCCAAAGATTTCACCGACCTCATCTGAAGTTAATCCACGAACACCGGATTCGGCGACATGTTGTAAACGGTTGGGATCTTCAAGAACGGTAAATTGTTCTTCCTCTCCTTGCCAAATTGGTGACCAATCCTCTGGTGCTTCCCCTGCTGCATTTTCTGTAAAGTCAGTGGCATATTGACCCGGTTCGGAAACATTCGGTTCATCCGGCCAGTATTTCGGAATATCATAAAAATCGTCGCCATTTATATCATCGACCGTTCCATCAGCCATTGAATTGGCGATCCCCCACAGACCATCTTCAACAACTTCAATCAAGTCTTCATCATAAGGGGTCTGTGGCTGTTGACCGGCCATTTCAAATAATATGGATGCGCTCCCATTCAGTCCAAATGCCCCTAATGCAATGCCAGATAGATCAAATATGTCAGGGTTTATATATCGTGCCAAAACCGGATAATCATCATCGTCTGCCTTTTCCTCCATGCCATTGGCAGCAGCCATTGTGTAACGTCGTGACTTATCTTGATCTAAATCTTCCCACTCGTCGTATTTTGGATTGTCTTCAGGACCTAAAGGAGGGTAACTTAAAGCAACAGTAACATCTTCTCCCGTTTCTTCCAGTTGTGGGGTTCCCATGTGATGAAGATTAACGTAAGCCTCCACTTCCCCGAATTCCGCTTCTAAATCCTGATATAAATCAGCTAGAATACGAGCTTCATTAGATAAAAATATACCGGGATCTGCACTCGTTCCCGGAAGGTCTTCAGGCTGCGGCTCATAATCCAGATCCGGATTGAAATCCCGGTTCACATCAAAACCATTCGCGGACTCGTTCCAGTACCAAGCAGGCTCAGCATCTTCAAGTTGTGGATGATTTTCAACTACTTCTTCCCAAGAAATATCATTTTGACGCTGAGAATCTTCCGAACCATCAGGATTTAGCTTTGGCACAGCGATAATGGTCAATTCATAAAGCACCAATTCCACCTCTTGGCTATCATCTGTTCCAAGCGTGTCCAGCATGGAAAGGATTGCTTCGGTTCCCGACTTTTCATTTCCATGTATTTCACTATCAATAAGAAGGACTCGATCTCCTTCTCCTGCACGAGCAGAGTAGAGCTCACGATCGTTTTGAGAAGTTCCCAAAACTTCAACTTCAACTTCCCCGTTACTTTCGTCCTCGATTCGATCCAACTCTTCCCCTAACTCTTCGTGATTCGTCCAATCAGATAGATCATAGTCTTCGATGTTGAATTCAAATTGATCCGAAAAATCATCCGTGTAATCCGTGTCATATTCATCGGTATAATCCAATTCTTCCTCAGGATCTTCAGCATCTATTACATTGGATGGCCAAAGTATTAAAAGCAAAGCGATAGGTATTGTTTGTTTCCATCCTGGATACCTGATAAAATTACCTCCAATTTTTAATTTTTTGATTTTGCAATTATATTGAATCTTTCCTTTCCCCAGTGACAGAAATTGGCCTCCCCTCTTTTATAAATTGTGGCCTTATTTCCAAAAACTAGTACTATCATAAGATGATGCATGCATAAACTTCAAAGATGATTTCAGCCATTTATATCACCTTATAAGCGATTAGTCTCAAATCTATTCCCTTTATATGGATTTTAAGATATTTTTTAGCACTAATATAACTAAATGAATAATTGATATTGATAGATGGCAAGTGAGCTGCGCGACAAAATAAAAAACCCCCTGGCACCAAGAAGTGCCAAGGGACCGCTGTGCATCAATTATGCATAAGCCCTTTCCAATGTGCGCGGATCAGATATAATGCCGGGACAACGAATAGAGTTAGAATCGTTGAGAATAATGCCCCGAAGACAATCGCGATTCCGAGCGGTTGGAACAATGTGCTATTTCCAAACGCTACCGGTGACAGACCTGCAATAGTTGTTAGCGATGTGAGGATAATAGGTCTAAAACGTTGCCTTGATGCAAGTGATACGGCATCTTTTATGTTCATCCCTGCTTTTCTGCGCTGTTCGATGAACTCAATTAAAATAATCCCGTTTCTAACGACAATTCCCGCAAGACTCACTCCACCCATCAGGGACATAAAACCTAATCCGGTTTGGGTAATGAACAGACCGAAGATCGCACCTGAAAAAGCGAGATAAACGGCACTAAACAAAATGAACGGAATCGTTAGCGAATAAAATTGTAAAGCCATTGTGATAAAAATGAGGAAAACAACCGCGATAAAGATTTGCCCAATCTGGATAAACACTTCCGTTCGCTCGGTTGTTTCGCCCCCAATGGTTACCGTATAACCCAGATTTCGCGAGGGCAACATCCAGGTAATTTCTTTTGGTTGGTATGGACATGCCGTTCAGGGAATGAATGCCTTTGAATAATATGCACAAGACAAATGTTGAGCCATTCCCTCGTCATTCGACATCAAACGAGCAAAGGAATGCCCGAGCTATGATTACTGGCTATTGATTTCGACAGCTTTTGAGCTAAACGGTGTCGTATAAACGCTCCGATCCATCCCTAACAAACTGAGGATGCGGTCCAATTGCGGCTCATGATTATCCGGAAACAACCGTCGGAGTTGACCGTCGATCTCCATGTGAATAATATCGACGGTATCCAGCAGTTCTAAGACAGCTTCGCCCGTCGGGCGAATGCTTCGACGGCCACCGCCCCCATCAAATTCAGGGGCTCGTCATCTGTTTCCATGCTTGTGCGAATGAGGTATTCGAACAGGGAATAAATCATCATACTCATCATCATCACATAAGCAAAAGCTTCGACACGGCGGGGTTTTTCCAAGAAAAGCCGTCGGACAAAAAACGGATCCTTGAGAAACCGGAAGCGATTTTCCACGGTTTGTTGGCCTTTATAGCCTTTCAATAGGTCCACGTCGGAGGCCGTGTCGTTGCCCGCATTGGTGACCAGGATAAAGATGGACGCTTCTTTGCGAAGCTGTTCGAGGGTCTCTTCCGACGGGGATTGCAGCTCTAATTGGGCACGATAGACGGTGACCGGCGGAGGCGGCGGTTCCCCTTTTTTGGGACGCCCGCGTTTCTCGCGTTTGCCGGGCACCTCTTCACGGACCACGGTGCCTTCAAACGTATGATACCCTTTGTGATGGTGCTTGAGAAAGTCGGCAAGCGCAGCTTCGGCATCGGCCTCACAAGCAAAGTCCCGGCTTTCCAGCTCTTTTTGCTCTTTGCGACAGCTTTGCTTTTCATTTTTGAGTTGGTTGTCGATCTTCTTTTTCTTCCGACCATCCATTTGATCGGATTGAACAACCAGAAACCGGTAGGGGTTTCCGTGCAGTTTCTCTTTGGCGGGATAGGTGTGATAAGAAGCCGCCCCTTTGCGGTTGACAAAGTGGCCAATATCTTCCCATTCATTTTCATCGTCCTTCAAGGCTTTTTCTTTCAGTGTTTTGGCCACTTTAAAATTTTCCGGCAACCGGGATAAAAACTGAAAATCTGGCTGATCCCCTTTGCCTTGGACCATTTTTAAATTGTCTTCGGTGACCAGTGCGCTGTCCGCGATAAAAATCGCTTGGGCCAACTGATCCGGCTCGTACCATTGTCTCAGAGCTTTCATGACTTTCGCGTTCCATGTTTTATCATCCTGATTGCCGTTTAAGACGTCGGCATAGACGGGGATGCCCTCCGGTGATGTCGTCAACCCGAATTTAATCTGCGGAGCATCCGGGCGATGATCTTTGGTGTGGCCATGGACGATTTTTAATAACGCCTCATCATCGGGGTCGTTTTTGGGTGCACCTGTATATACAAAGGACGTGGTATCAGCGTGCAGCCCTTCCCACGTAAGGTTGACGCAGGATTGCACCCCTTGAATGCTGTGCATACAAATCTCTTCAAGCCCGGCGTTATAAAGGGCATCTAAGGCCCGTCCCAGCGCATCATCATTGAAATCACTCGCAGTGACGCCTGGGCCGAACAGCAATTCAACATCTTGGTTTTCATAGAATGCTTCGACCTTGAAGAGGGGCTTACGATCAGACAATTGGTTGATGATCAAAGCGGCGATCCGTGTGCCCACGGACACTTGGCAATCTTCCTTTTTGACGGGAGAAAGTCTATCGATACGTTCGACCAATCCAGCTTCTTCAATCAATTGGCGAATCACGGGAGTGGAGCCGAGACGCACCGTTTGAAAGCCCGATATACCTTCCATGGATTCAGTCACAGGAATCACCTCAAAATCTGGCTTCCTTCTACACTTTGATACAAGAAGGCCAAATTCCTGCAAAAATTAAATTTGACGCTTAAACGGGCGCGAAATATGGGGTATAACCATCTTCTTCCAAATTCATCAGCTGATCTTCAGCATCATCAATAATGTCTTCTTCGCTTCGTTCCCCAGGAAATGCTGTGACCATAACCGTTCGTTCTCCATCCATATGCGGAATACGAGGCTGAATCATCTCTTCGTTTACCGTTACGATATCAGAAAGGGCAATTGCCTCATCATCGGCGCCGGTTATCGTCACTTCATCAAGCAACTCAAGAGGGTTACCTTGATACGTCATTCGCCAGTCCAATAATTCTCCGTCTCTCTCAAATTCACCGACGGGAACGCCTTCTTCGAGAACAGCAAGCGCTTCGCTTATTTCACTGCTGTCCAATTGATGCTCTTCCATCATATCGCGATCGGGTTCAAGGCGATAGGAATCTACAAGGGATCCAACATCGTCATTAACATTCTCGACCCCTTCCGTATCTGCCAGAATTTGTTGGGCTTCGTCACTCTTCTCCATCAACTCGGAAATGGATTCACCTGCAATTTCTATGGCGATAGGAGCTCCGACAGGCGGACCGGATTCAATGATGGAAACTTCATACGTTTGCAGTTCACCGAATGCTTCAGGGAGTTCCTCATTCCATCGATCCATCGCTGAGCGTGCATCAATTTCGTCTTTATCAATGTAAATGAGAAAATTGGCGAGGTTTTCGCTTTCTTCACTGCTTCCTTCAGCCTCCAAAAGTTCAGGAATATTTGTACCTGTATAACTGGTAACCGATTGTACAAACGGTTCTTCACTGACCCAATCAGCCATCTCCTGTGCGTACGCTTGCGTTTCTTCAAGAGGAGTGCCATCTTCAAGTGATGCTTCAATGAACACTTCTTCCCGGTCTGAATCCGGAAACAATTCAAGCGGAATCCACGGGATAAGTGCAAAACCGGCCGTTCCGAGCAACAATCCGCCCAGACCGACGACAAAAGGATGTTTTATGACCCCTTTCATCAGTCTCTGGCTGTAAATGTTACTCATTTTTTCCAGTAGGGGTCCGATCAACCCTGCCGGCCGACGCTCCGTTGAAACAGAATTCCGCCCTTCTTTCCATTTCCTAAATATCGGAATGACAAGGAGAGAGACAAAGGTCGAAGCGATAATTGTGCTTATAACGACTACCGGAAGCGGAAGGATAAATTCTCCCGCCCCGCCGGGCAGAAATAAAATCGGAAAAAACGTAAAGACGATAATAACCGTTGATGTAATAACGGATACAAGAACCTCCCTCGTTCCGGTCCATGCTGCTTCTTTTGGCGAACTTCCTTCCCGAAGTTTCCGTTCAATATTTTCGTTTACAACGATCCCATCATCCACGAGAATGGCCAGCACAATAATAAAACCGATTAACGAAATTTGGCTCAGTTCCACCCCTGTAAAAGGAAGTGCAATCGATCCAACACTAAGCGACACCGGTACGGCAATCGCTACGCTGCCGGCAGAGCTTGGCCTTAGCCCTAAGGAACAAACCACTAGAATGGCAACAACGGCAATGGCAAAAGACGTCGCAAGGTCGGTAAATAATTCAGAAACCAATTCTGCTTGCGTATAGAGTAAATCATCCGATGATGGTTAGCATCACAAAAAATAAAAGGGTCACTTTCGGTCTATTGATCAACCACTTCATAACGTTCCTCTTTTCCAATCGCGTGTAGCTCGATCGCTTTTTTTCATTCGCTTCATTACTCGTTCCAGCCGTGCCCGGTTGTATCGTTGAAGCACAATGATAGGCAGGTTGACGATAAGGGCATAGGCCACCATGATCCATCCGGCCCATGGAGGGTTCCAGAGAAAAAACAAAATAGCCGGCGGGATACAAAGCCAATGGGTCAATTCGGCTCTTCGTGACTCAAGAATAAATGTTTCTAAATACGAAAGATCATATTTACGTAGATTGGTCTTCTCAAACCCTTTTTTAAATAGTTTAGCGCCATCCGGGACGACGGCTTTCCATTTCGGTACTCGGAAATAATTTTTCCAAAACCAACCGTTTTGTTCCCACTTTCTGATCTTGTATAACCAACCATTCTTAAACCAACGGTCAGGCATTTTTAATGTCATTACCGATATGCCTATATGAAAAAAAACCCAGGCGAGAATGTTAATGATGATTAACCATAAATAAGATAATTCGACTATTTGCATGATTCTGCCCACCTTAAACCTTGATTTTACGACCTCGCCAACGGACGGTATGTAATACGTTTGTTAAAAATAGAGACCAAATGTAGAGAATCGTAAAAAATACAAGCAGCATTGGATATACGATAAATGCCCAGAAATGAAAATTACCTGTTCTGCGGGCCAGGACAAACAACTGTGCCATATAAGACAAGTAAGCAATACTTCCAATGACCCCCCAAAATACGGAACCAATAAGAGCTGCACTGACTAAAAGGGGGACTGTAACAAATCCGCCGCTGATCCAGATAATAATTAACGTCATGACCAGAGGGTGGGTGGATTGCGAAGCAGTCGCAAAATTTTTTGTCCACCCTTCCACTAATTGCCCGATACCTTCTGCATACATTCGAAAATTTATGAGACCGCGACCACCATAACAACGCACGGGTAATCCGATATTTCTCATCGCTTCTCCTAGGGCAAAATCATCCATTACTGCTCCGCGAGCCTGTTCATGCCCGCCGGAAGAAAAATAATCGTCTTTTGAACATAAGATGCAAGGACCGAAAGAGCCGGCACTTTTGATCTTTTCACCTAAAGGAGTAAACACATTCATTCCGGCCATGACAATAACGTTAAACACGGCGGAAAGATTTTCATAAGCACGCTCAATGGTATGATAGGGCTGAACGGACAGTATCCCTTGTGCGCCAACCTCTTGATACGCCGATATTAAACGCGTTAAGCTTTTTCTATTCTGAAAGCGGGTATCTGCATCCAAAAAAAGGAAATAATCTCCGTTCGCAGCGGTCGCTCCTTTCCAACATGCTGCGGTTTTACCGATCCACCCTTCCTTTAATTCTCTATTATGTATCACGTGCCCCCCGTAATCATTTGCAATTGAAACCGTATGATCGGTTGAATCATCATCAACAACAATGACCTCGCATTGACGCCAGTCCTGTTTGGCTATCGAGTCCAACAAGGGTTCCAACCTTGCTTCCTCATTACGGGCAGGCACAACAATAGAGATAAAAGCATCCGTCATCGCTTTATCGGTTTGATGTTTTACATGCGGAACCTTCCAAAACATGAAACATCCACTCGCCAACGCGAGAACGACAATAAATGCACTGACGATCATTAACCATGTAAGCATCCTTATCCCCCTTCACTGCCATCTCTGTCTAAAATCTTGTCTTTCACCTGTTGACCGCTTAAAGTAACCATCGGCATCCCCCTCCGGGATTAACCGTGCCTCCTACAAAGTATAAATTCTCATATCTTTCGCTTAGCTTCGAATGTTTAAATCCCCGATTTTTCTTTTTATCTGATAAAGTGCCATAAATGGAACCGCGATGCGAGGCATACATTTGCTCGATATCGTGTGGGGTCCACCTGTCTTCCGTAACAATATGTTCTCTTAATCCATGAAGGCCCATGTTTTCCAGTTTCAACAACACATGTTCCCTGAACCGCAAATAATCCTGCTCAGTGAATGGCTTGTCTTGAATGTAAGGAATATGCGGCAACACTTTAATATTTTCATGGCCGGCTGGGGCTTGTTTTGGATCCGTCTTGTTGACATTAACAACGTAAATGGTGGGATCGCTCGGTAATTGGTGCTGATGAAAGGTCTGCTTCATTTGTTTATAAAGATCCGCTGAAAAGAAAAAATTGTGATGCGCTAATTGAGGATACGTTTTATTTACTCCCAAATGCAAAACAAGCCCTGAACTCGAAGGCTCAAACCGTTTTTCCAGTTTCGTAATAAACGCATCGTCTTCATGTAACAGTTTCCGATAGGCGGGGATGACTTCCATATTGGAGATAAAATAATCGGCCTCTACTCGATTTCCATCCGCCAGTTCTGCTGCCAAAATTTTTTTCTGTTCATTTTTTATCAGCTTCTTCACTTCTTGATTACAATGAAAATAGACACCTAATTCTTTCGCGAGTTTTGTCATGCCCTCGGCGATCCGATGCATTCCTCCGGGCACATACCACGCGCCAAGCTTATGTTGCATGTAAATCAACAAATTTAAAATCGCCGGTGCATCATATGGCGAAGAGCCTACGTATTTAATAAAATATGCAAGCATCGTTCGCAGCTTCGGATGGTGAATTCTTTTTTCAATCGCAGCGTACATCGTTGAAAACAGATCAAAACCTTTGAACGATGGAATGGCCCCATGATGTTTTATCAATTCTTTCGTTGTATCAAGCCCTTTATGGAGATAACCCGCTTCCGTCATTTCAAACAACCGGCGGGCGTAATTTAAAAATTCCTTATATTCGTTGATATCCCTGCGGCTTAAGCTGTCATTTTTTTGTAGCATCATTTCCGGATCGTTATATAAATCGAGCATCGCACCGTCGGCAAAAAAGGAACGCCATTCATGTTCCAATTGTTGAATGGGTATATAATCTTCCATGTTTCGTCCGCTATCTGAAAAAAGCCGTTCGAAAATATGCGGCATGGTTAAGATCGATGGCCCTAAATCAAAACCGAACCCGTCCTTTTCCAACCGGTTTAATTTTCCGCCCAGGTGATTGTTTTTTTCATATACCGATACTTGATAGCCGTTTTGAGCCAAGGAAATCGCTGCAGATAGGCCGCCGAGACCTCCTCCGATAATAACGATTGATTTTGCCTGTGGCATCATTCACCTCCTATGTTATTTAATTGTGCTGTATATTTTTTGCATATCCTCATTCGATATTGCATTCCGTTTGCCAAAACAATCGTAATCATTGTTCCGGACAGAAGCTAAGATTCCCCGATAAACTTTCGCTGAGAGAACGAGCGGCACTTTGCTGTCATCATCAAAGTGATGGACATGGTCCAAAAAAATTTCATATAGGTTTTCTGCTCGGTTGGCCATTCTCTCCCATATAGATATAAATTCTTCATTAATGACGCCAAGAGCAAGCTTATCTTCCGTATAACCTATCCCGTGCATTTCCTGTCTTGGCAAGTAAATTTTCTGATTCGCTTGATAGTCTTCCCCCACATCCCGCAAAATATTGGTGATTTGCATGGCAATCCCAAGGCTAATGGCTTCATCAGAAAGCTCTCGGGTAGATGTGGATGCAATAATCGGCAAAAGCATTAAGCCAACCGAACCTGCTACGTAATAGCTATATTTCTCCACTTGCTCCATCGTTTCCAGCGTTGAAAAGTAGACATCCATGGCTTGCCCTTTTAATTGATCATAAAAAGGGGAGATATCCATGTTGTACCTGGTAAACACGTCACGTAATGCAAGCCATAAGGGATGGTCCAATTCTTTCCCCTTTTCAAATAAACGTAATTCTTTTTCCAAACGATTTAAGTTTTCCAGTTGCAGCTCTCTGCTCGTGACTTCATCGACACCGTCATCTGCTAAGCGGCAAAAGGCATAAATCGCGTATACTGCATTTGCTTTTTCTTCGGGAAGTTGCGAAAAAGCGTAGTAAAAGCTTTTCGAGTGCTGTTGGATAATCTGTTTGCAATACAGGTAAGCCTCTTCCAAATGATCGGCATTTTTCATACATAGCCTCCTTGCAATGAGCTGTTGGACACATGGGCTTTCTTCTCCCCTTGGTCATCCAGTATCAATTCTTCAGTGGCAATTTTCGCTGACATTAATACAATTGGAACACCGGCTCCGGGGTGGGTGCTGCTCCCGGTAAAGTATAGGTTTTCACACTTTTTTGCTTTGCTTTGCGGGCGTAAATGATTGCTTTGCGTTAACGTGGGGCGCAATCCGAAGCAAGCGCCGTTATAGGCATTAAATTTTGAAGCAAAGTCTAAAGGAGTCATATACGTTTCCGAGACAATGTCATTTTCTATATTTTCAAACCCGGCTGTTTTCTTGAGTCTCTCTATCACTAATGTTCGATAATAATCAATCGTTTCTTCATCCCAAAAATAGTTTGCTGTCGACAAGTCCGAAACCGGGACTAAGATATATAAACCGTCCTTGCCTTCAGGAGCTAATGATGCGTCCATTTTTGAACCGATATATACATAAAACGAAGGGTCAGCGATTCGGTCTCCATTAAATATTCCTTTTAGGTTATCCTCTAAATCATCACTAAAGATAAAATTATGGACATTTTTCACCCCATCGTATTTCCGGTTCATGCCCAAGTACATAATGAAGCATGAGCAAGAGTATTTCATTTTGTCTATTTTTTTATCGGTATATTTCCCTTTTGCTTTCGGATCCCGGACCAAATGTTTCATCGCGTATGGGAAATCCGCGTTGCACATGACATAATCCGCTTCAATTTCTTCATTTCCTGCTTTTACCCCGGTTGCTTTTTGATTTTCAATGATGACATGATCAACCGGTGTCTCGTAATAAATCTTGCCTCCCAGCTCAAAAAACAATTGCTCCATGGATTTTGCCATAGTGTGCATTCCCCCTTTGATAAACCATACGCCATACAACAATTCAATCATGGGAATCATGGTATACAGGGAAGGTCCATTCAAAGGAGAGATGCCTATATATAATGTTTGAAAACTAATCATTTGTTTTAGATGTTCATTTGTTATGTGCTTTCCGATAAAACGATCCGCATTACCTAATGTTTTCAACTTCAATCCTTGCCACATGGTATATGGGTTATAAAAATCCGTTGCCTTACGAAATGGACGTTGAATAAAGTGATTTTTAGCAACCAAAAACCTTTCATATATTTTCTGTAAATACGTTAAAAACCCTTGTGCATCTTCATAGCTAAACCCCTCTAATGTTTTCATCAGTTGAATGAAGTCAGCTGAAATCTCATAGCCATCTTCGTTATTATTAAAGAATACAGAATACATGGGGTCTATTTTTTCCATAGGGATGTAGTCATTCGGGTCTCTGCCCGCTAGCTCAAAAACTTCTTGATATAGTTCAGGCATCATGACAATGCTTGGTCCCAGATCAAACTGGTACCCATCTTTTTCAATTTTGTACATTTTACCGCCGGGCATCGTTTCTTTTTCATAAATTTCAACCTGATATCCCGCATGCTGTAACCGAATCGCGCTTGCGAGTCCCGCTACACCGGTTCCAATGACAATCACTTTTTTCTCCATCCGTTTTGGCTCCTTCTTATTAAATGCTTATCATTTGATAACTTATCGGTTGATAAATCTAAATGAAATACATTGCCAGTTTCCGCAACATCTCGCATATCAGTATTATTTTGTGGTTTTTTTATACCATAAATCTACTAAACTGATCAAGTGATAAGTATTCAATTAAAAAATATGCACGGAACAACCTATTCATGTTTTTTCGTCCCGTGCAAAATCAAGTCTACAAGTAATGTAAATTGCCCGGCTAAGGATTTCGGTTTATTTTTCCATGTAGACATGGATTGCCCTAACGTTAACAAGCAAAAACGCGCGGCATCTTCCGGAGAAATACTATCCCTTAAGGATCCTTCTTCTTTCATTTCCTCAAAAATCCTAATAAAAGGTTCTAAATACGTTTGTCTCCACAACCCATAAATGTGTATTTGATTGACTTCTTTAAATTCAACCCGAATATCATTGATCATCATCATAATGCTTGAAGGATGCTCTTTGGATAGCAACTCCAGCATGGCTTCCAAACGTTGAGAAATCGTTTCTTCAGTTATGGCCTCCATTTTTAACTGTATGTTTTTAACAAAAACTTCCAGCATTGCAATATACAAGGACTGCTTGTCCGGATAATGATAGTAAAGGGCAGGTTGGGAAATGTTGCATTTCGCGGCAATTTCCCTCGTCGTCACCGCTCGATATCCTTTCTCCATAAATAATTTTTCTGCCGTTGCTAAAATACGGTTTCTTGTTTTTTCCATTTCCGCTTGTCGTTTACTCATCACATGTGCTCCTGTTAACCTTTTTACAATCATTTTACATGCTAAATGCCAAAGTTCAAAGGTCAAATAGCCATCATCGTTCCTAAGATCACGTTTAATTTCGTGTCATTTAGTTAATATAATCATAAATGTCCAAACGAGGAGTGTAACAATCGCAACCAATGGTACGAATTTTCATTGTGAACATTCTTTTCTTTCTTTTGATGTTATTCGTAAATTATTCCGTGGGTATGGATGTCGGAGATGTTGCAAATGAGCAACCGGCATTGATTCAACCTGCAAGTTATGCGTTTTCGATTTGGGGCTTAATTTATGTACTTCTTTTCATCTGGATCATCAAAGGGCTTTTTGTGCATGGTGAAAAAAAGCGGCTTTATAAGGACACGCAGGTTTTTATTCCTGTTAACTTTCTTCTAAACAGTGCCTGGATTATAACATTCACCCAAGAATATATCTTCCTGTCAACCGTCGTTATCTTTCTCTTGTTGTTCTCCCTCATCATTCTTTATCGAGCCGTTTCGCGAAATGAAAGCAGCGGGATAATGGATCGTCTCCCGTTTTCCATTTATATAGGCTGGGTATCCGTCGCCAGTATTGTGAATGTATTTACAGGCTTTGCCCGAAGCGACATGACCCAATTCTTAGGTACTGGGGAGCTAGCCTGGACCATTATCATGCTCATTCTTCTGGTTGTAGTTGCTGTTTTATTCACACGACTGAACCGGGACATTTGGTATCCGCTCGTCTTTATCTGGGCTTATCTCGCGACCTTTATCAGAAGCGATGAAGAAAGCCTAATGTGGGTGATTCTCATTAGCATCATCATTCTTGCCATTAACGTTTTATTGCAAGGGATATCGAATTGGAGAAGACGTTAATATAAAACATGAAAAACCCCAAATAAAAGCGGTAACGTTACCGCTGCCACAAGCGTGGACACAAAAACGGCAACGGATGCAAAAGCTGTATCGCCTCCATAATTCTCGGCATATAAACTCACCGTCGGAGCACTTGGTGTTGCGGATATGATTACAGCAATGGCAAGCCATTCAAAAGGAATGGAGGTGAAAACAAACGGCAAAAACAGCAAAAATGGAAGAAAGAAAAGACGCGCGCTAACGGTAGCCCATAGCAATGGACTACACAAAAAGCCTTTTAAATCGTGCAAACGAACAGATGCGATTAAACAGCCAATTAAAAGCATGGAGAGCGGGATCGTCATTTCGCCGATGTTTTCGAGGGCGCCAAATAAAGGTTGAGGCAATGACATCGGTAAAAAAAAGAAAAGAAGTCCGATTGCCGTAGCCAAAAACCCCGGATTTATCCAGAGAGATGCCCTCTCTTCTCGAGGCTTTCCCCGTTGCATAACAGCAATGCCGTACGTCCAAATCATAATAAAATAGATCATGTTGAATACCATGGCAAAAAATAGGCCGTTCTGTCCAAAAAGCTGCAGAACGATGGCGACACCGATATAGCCTTGGTTTCCAAATAAAATCAAATTCTCATAAACCCCGGATCGTTCCCTGGAAAGTTTCAGCAACCGGGCGGTCCACTTGCCGATAAAGGCTGTACTTATGAGAAAATAAGCGGAAAACATGAGCAATGCCAGGACACCTAAACTACGATCCATTTCGAAGGGAGCATGCAAAGATGTCACGATCAAACATGGCAGCGTCACATACAGCAATAATTTCGTGAAAACCCCTTGGCTCGTTTCAGGAAGAAGCCCTGTCTTCACGGCTCCCCAACCGGCCAAAAAAATGATGTAGAGCATGCCCATTTCACGAAATACCGCCAGGAAGGTGTCCATATCTTCCTCCTGTATACATTGATCTTTTACCCTATGCAGCCTGCGGAATGTCCCGTGAAAGTAAAAAATCATCCTTGGGAGGAGTCGTAAACATGAAACTATATACCTTAACCAGCATCCAGCAGCTGCCCATTTCCCGTGAGGAAGCATGGGCGTTTTTCTCTGACCCACGGCAATTGGGCAGCATTACTCCCGGAGATATGTCTTTCGAAATGATAGATGATCTAACAGAGCCGATGCACGCGGGGATGATCCTTCGTTACCGTATTCGTCCTTTCCGCTTTGTCCAAGTACAGTGGGTGACCGAAATTACGCACGTGATCGAAGGAGAACGGTTCGTGGACGAGCAACGCTTTGGCCCCTTTCGTTTTTGGCACCATCAACACCGCTTTACCGAAATCGATGGAGGTGTAGAAATGCAAGATACCGTGCATTATGCCATGCCGTATGCTTTCATCGGACGGATCGCCCACCCCCTTATCGTTCGCAAACGTCTTGAAGAAATTTTTGCTTTTCGCAAGGAACAATTGCAAGCGCACTTTGGACCTATGAATCAGTAGGCAAGGCCCACCCTGGCATGAAGGTATTTCTCTTGTTCTAAAAGCGAATAAGTAAATGCGGCTGTATCACCAACAGAGATTCGTTTACCGTTTTCCGGCAAGTAATCCTTTTCTACCCGATAATGGCCTTCAGCTGCCCCATTTATTAATGCCGTCGGGCAAACAACGGTCCACTTTAATCCGGATTCCTTCAAAGACCGGTAGGCAGCGAGATGATCTTCGGCAGCGGTGGTCGAGCGCCGTTTTGATTCTTTGGACTGAAACCGGTAACGTTCGCTTTCTTCACGGCTGTTTAAGATACCGGCTGTCCCGACCATTATAAATCTTTGAAGACCCTGCTCTTGCATTTCTCGGACAATTAGCGGCGTACTCCGTGACAATGTGTTATTTTTGTCGGTGTTAAGTGCACTAACCACGACATCTACACCGTTCATCGCCTCCGATAGGTCCTGCCGGTTCAAGACATTGCCTTGTATAACCGTTAGTGAATCATGAACCTCCGCTAACTTTTCAGGCTGACGAACCAAGACTTTTACCTCGTGTTGACCGCCAAGGGCCAGACGTGTTATTTCTGTTCCAACTCTGCCTGTCGCACCTAAAATCAGTATGTTCATGCTATCGCTCCCCTCATTAAATAAGCAAAGGAGTCTCCAATGAAACCCCGTCGATTGATTCACACCAAGAAAACCGTACAAAAAGCATCCGAAGCTGTATGGGCGGCCAATAAATATTTTGTGTTGGCTTGTTCCCAAAAGCAATACAAAGGCATAAGGAGAAATTTCCGCCCGGATCAACAGGACCTGCTTTCCGCTTATCAACAATTACACGAAACGGAAATCACGCATCAAACCATAGCAAGCCGCGACCTTCCCGAACTCTCCAACGCCTTATGCCATGTGCTCGGTTATTTTAAGCAGGAACTATCCCAACAAGATCGGCAACGAATCAATGATCAAATAAAAACAGAACCCGAAAAAGCCCTGCAAGCCGTTGAGACACTGACGTTTAAGCACCGGAAATCGTACCTGATGCCATGCCGATTATGGCAGCGTGACAGGTTTTTCAATGAAGTTCCGGTTGCGATGATGTTCGAGGGCCATCATTTCGAGGCATATACATGGCGATGGTGTGGAGATTATTTAATACGGACTCTCAATAATCAATGGTAATCCCTTTTGCGGCAAGATTCTCCAGACACTCCTTTAAATAAGCGTCATCATGTTCGGGATAGTCCAAATCATTGGAGATTTCCATGTTTTGATACAGGCTTTTTTCGTCATGGGCTTCGCAATGCTTCCCACGGTACAAAGGGTCCATCCATAATGGATCAACATTGTAGTTGCGTTTCTTCATTTCCTGCATGACTTTCTTATGGTAACGATAAAGCCGGTAAGGACTGTATTGAAAAACATAATTGACGGTAGAATGATTTTTCCCCCAACCTTTCCCTCTTAGAGCACAGCATTCCCGATGCTGGCCGAGCAGTTGCTGCGAAGGGAGTTTGGAAATAAGCGTTTCGTGCCATAATCGCATGTTCGGTCCCTCCCTGTGTGATTTTGCCCTTACCACACACCAATGATAGCAGAATTTTTTCTTTTCCGTATGGCATTCGGAATAATCTTTGCATGAATACACTCCGTCGAGAAATACTAATACTGCCGCTGTTATAGGAAATCGAAGGAGGAAGTGTTTTATGTATGAATTGCAATCCCAGATAAACGGATTAAAAATGAAGGAAAAAAATATGGAACGTCAATTGCAACCGCTTGGCTACGATTTGGGAGGCGGTTGGGAATACGACCATGGATACATGGATTATAAAATGGCCGATAAAGATAACGGCTACCTGTTTTTACGAATCCCTTTTTTTGCAACAGTGGGGGAGGTCGGAAACGGAAACGCAACAGTCGTTTTAGGAACGCCGTTTCTGTTATCCCACAAGTTTGAAGCAGGCATTAATGAAGATGCAGGCCCTGTGTTCAGTGCATTATGGAATCAATTTTCCTCCCCCGAAGAAAAAGACGCCTATGTGGACGAAAATTATGTACAAGAAGGAAAAAGGCTCGTACGTGAACTGGAAGAAACGCTTTTGCATTGACCCATTTAGTTATTTTGCTCGCATCGACATAGGAATAAGAGATCTGTATATCATTCAATTAGCACTCAGCACAAAAGTAAATAATCCGAAAGTAAACACCCTTGCCACCGAAAAGTGCCAAGGGGTCCTTACTTAAGATCAAAGGTTTCATTGTTCACATTTTTTATAAACCCATCATATTTTCATCGTTGTAGTGTACCTAAGGAGTACCTCATCTTCAACGTTCTCTTTTTTAAAAAATTTCATATGGATCAACAATACACTTTCCCATTGAATAATGTACCTAGTGCAGAACGGCTAAAATAAATGATCACACCTGTAAAGGGCGGCCTTTGTAGGTCCAATGAAACGGTTTAGCCAGGTGCCGATTATAATAATCGATATATTGAGCCAACCGATAAGCTAAGTCCTCAATGGATGTAAAACTGGCTCTCGGATTGATTAAATCACGACTCAGAATGCTAAACCAGATTTCAATTTGATTAAGCCATGAGCAGTGCTTCTTGTATAAATGAACCGGATGCGGTGACTTTGGTGCTTGAGAAATTCTTTCGGGTTTTTTTGGTTTTGAGGACACCGGAATGTCTTTTCTTGCCGAGTGTATCCTGTGGAATGCCGCATTGTTCAGCGACAAAACGCACCAAAGATTCGGATTGACGCGTGTTAAGTTGATCCACCACAAAGACATACGAGGCTTCGGGATCTCGAGCCACTACGTTTTCGATGTGTTCAACAAATCCCCTTCCTTTCGGGTAGGTCGAATCACCGGAGCCACAATTTGCCCTGTTTGAACGTCGCGGGAAGCGATCAAGCCGGTCGTGCCAGGCCGAATGTATTCTTGTTCCCGTTTTTCCGGAGAACCTGGCTTCATCGGCTTGAGAGGACGGGCATGTTCCAGAGCTTGGATACCGGTTTTTTCATCGGTGCACAAGATATACTCGTTTCGCATCGGCGCTTCTTGATAAATGTCACAGACGTCCCTAACATCTTCGCGATATTGTTCGAGATCATCAATCTTCGGATTTAACCACACCTTACTTTGATGAGGTTTGAGATCTGCTGATTTTTAAAAAACGCGAGACGCTTCTCGTCGAAATGCTCTCCACAATGCCTTCTTTTTCAGCTTGTTGGGCCAGCTTTCCAGGGGTCCAATGTCTGTACGGTAAATCCTTGTCTTTCGGCGACTGAGACGTTTTCGTGATGTTTTAGACGCCCCAAAAATCACTGCCTGTTTTCCCCAGCACAATACAGAAACCTACCTACTCAAGCATAGCATTTGTCATTGATACTCTATCGGCCCTCCCATTTCGAAACGGACTTAAGAGTTTCAATTGTCCATCGTTCCTTCCTTCTAAAGACATTCTTCGCTGCACTGTGTTCATGATGCAGCACGGGATATCAAAAATCCTGCTTATATTTCCTGCTCTTATCCAGTCATTTCCCAATCTTTTTTTTTCAATATCGTACCCTTGTCTGCTTGGACTCCCAGGTTTTCCCATTTCCACCTTTCTCTCACAATCATTTCTCCAGAAGAATCATCTATCCACTTTTGTCCCGGGGAGTTATTTAAGTTAATTATAGAGTACAGTTCAACCTGATCAGAAGGAAATTGCGATTAAAAATGCCATCGACCGAATCCACTATGATCAAACTCATAAGGCACTTACGTGAAAAATTGGTGGGAAGTAATGAATTGGTCGGAAGTGCAATATCGTTTAGACGTTGCTCAACAAGTGAAATGGAATCCATATTAAATCTTTTATAGGCTCATTCTCAAATAAAATGTTTTGTCCAGTCCGGCAAATACCTATCCATGTCTGCTTTTAAAAATCCGCACCATAAAAAACTGGTGCGGATCTTACCCATTTGGCTATCTCCATTACGATATGTTTTATCTTGGGATACTTGATAACATGTTGCTGAGACAGCCTGAGAAGTGTGAAGTGGGTATACGTATAGATTGCCATTGTTTCGAGAATATTATTCATCTACTTTGAAACATTATCTGTAAATTTGTAATGAAAATGTATAAAAGTTCATCAAGTTTTATCGTTTGGTCCATGACGACGTCCTCGATTTCTGAAGTGTCTTGGAGTGTATTGTGGATAATATAACATGATTACTATCGGTTATAATAATGCTCTTCGCTTTTCGACCATTTGTGGCGTCAATAAGTACATTTCGTTCTCGTGCTTCCTGTATGATACGCTTCATAGGAACAGCATCAGCCTTACCAATGTAAATAATGTGATCTGCTAAAGCGACATTTCCAAAGCCGATATGAAAAAAGGGATCTTGCCTCATGGCATATATCTCTTTTTTGTGAAAGGTTAAGTTAACTGTTTTTGGACATGGATTTTAAAAACTTTAAGCAGAAAGCCGCGAACTTACGTTTTATAGGTTTGGCAGTTTCAATAATACCTTTTGCGAGTTATTATGTGATTTTCGGCAATTTCAATCGTTTTCATGCTCAGAATAAGGATTTTCATCCACCCCAAACACATTCATTAAATGGTTGGACAAATCGTTGATTTGGTTCTTCGTCAGAAATGGTCGACATTCACTAAGATAATCATTGATCACCTGTTCATACGAATCTCCTGTTTGATAGCTCCTAACGTCGATTTCTTTGACACTATCCTTGATGAACCACAGCCACGGAATTGGGACTTTTCCTTTCCGCAGAAAGCTGGTAATCTTACCATTTCTTCCCCTACTGATACTTTTACGGAAGTGTCTTGTACCCATGTACGCCCCCTCCTTTTCAATAGTGCCTGACGGTACAAAGATCACCAATCATTAGGGTTATTTTTTGCTTACTCGTTATCAGATCAGACTGGTCATGGATTGTGATCAATTTACCCTATTTTACATATTTTTCCTCTGATTAAGATGTTAAACTATGTCCCTAGGGGTACGTCAACCACTTAAAGTCCTTTGAAGATTCTTCGAAAATGGAACCAAATTATCGTCTCTTTATTTATATGAATATTCGATATAATTTATTGAAAAAGGTAATAATAAACTTTAAAATGAAAGGAGAGATATGAATTCAAAGCTGGAAAAAGCAGTCGTTACATTCAGGAATTCCAGGGAAAAGAAAAACGATAATAACGAGGTTGGCAACGCATCTTTGGAAAAGGGGGGTAGCGCCTGAATAGCCTACACAGGTAGCCCAATGAAATTCATTAGAATAGCTGCTATATAGGTTATCTTGAATCAATCTACGTAGATATGATTGCAGTGGGACGTCTTTCAAAGTACCCTCTAGCATTTCCATGGATGTCAAAAATAAGGAAGACACGCGGTGGTGCCTTCCTTATTAATGATTGATCCGTTTCTAGCAGTGTCTTTTGATGCTTTACGGAGAAGCACCACCACCAAAAAAAGGTGGGGTGCAACATCTATATAGAAAAGGAGGTTGCCATATAGTGTAAAGCATAATAAGAATTCTGTAAATATTGAGTTTTATCCTGAGGAATAATCTTAGGTATATAGGATAGGATCAGCCAACAGTATGATTACTGACCATTTATTCCTTCTCACAGATCATAAATTGGAAAAACCTAAATCCTTTTAAAGCCCCTCATGGAATTATTTTTGTCAATAAACAACGCTCAGAGGCAAAAATCTCGGTTCCAATTTCCAATTTTAAAAGCGCCGGTGTGAACAAAGAATATGCGGCATCGTTCTACATTTCTGTGGAATAGGTATGTCTATTTGCCCATAAAGAGCTGTTGGATGGTCAAATTTCGCCATCCTTTGCTATTCTCTGATACATTCAGACAAACGAACGGTGGACAACGCGTTTATTCTAACAGCGCATAAAGGGGAACATCCTCCCTGACCGCATCGATTCTGAACTCTTCGATAAGAAAAGACAGGGTCATCCCCTTGTTCCAAAAATCTTTCACCCTGCGGAAAGTATAGAGTTGAAATAAGTTAAACGCGATCATGATGAACATGACCATGGCTTCGATGGCGCGTGGATGGTGCATAAAGCAGTGGTGTATATGCCACTTGGTTTTGAGTTCCCGAAAGCCGTTATTTTCAATATCCCATCTTTCGTGAATCATTTCCCAAACGTCTTTGGTCGGCACATGTTTACCGAGCGTGGTCACCACCCAAACCTCTTTGATGGTCTCGACGCGTTCGACGGTCTTGCCTTGATACATGTTTTGCGTGATCGTCTCGCGGAATCTCAGAAAGCGGACGGGCCCGGGAACGCCTCCCATTTCAAATCCTTCTTCATCCCATGCTTCGACATGGATATGCTTTTGTTTTCTCTTCGTTTGCTTGCCCTTTGGCTCCGGGTCCTCGTGGGTCCATTGAGCGTCAGAGTCACGCTTTTGAAAAAGCCCCAGCGCATCTTTGACGAGATTCAAACGTTTGTTTTTGACGCGAACGATCGCATCCATGCCAATGGCGCGTACGTCATTGATAAAAGGGGCATTGGCATACAGGGCATCACCCACGATCACATCGGCAAAATGATGATGTTGCTCATAAAGGTTTCGGATGAGTCGTTTCCCGCCTGTGAGTTCGCCCTCATCGTCATCTTTCTCATCCCTGGGATGTAAGTGGTCGATTCCAAGGATCACGTGAGGATCAGAGCCGATCGTCATGCAAGCGACGCCTTGATGGTAATAATGGGTTTCGCCATCAATGACACGGGTTAAGCATGCGTCACATTCTTTCACCTTGCTTTCAAACAGTTCAAATCCATCCAGAGCAACGACCACTCGTCCCTTCATCGTTCCCTGTTGGAAAACTTTGTTTCGCTTTGCCTTGCGAATCGTATCGTCATGCATCGCCTGTAAAGGCTCCAAATCATACTGACTTAAAGACTCACGCACGGCATCAACACGGGGCAAACGAACGCCAGGGAAAAGCTTTTTGAATCGCCCAAATTTCACCCATTGGTCCAACACATTCAAGCTCGGCATGCGCCACAGACAACCCAGCATAAGGATAGAGCATATCGTCGATGCTAGAATGTCCGGATCTTTTCTTCCGTCCTTTGCCCTCTTGATTTTTTCGCCGATTCCATATACCTTAGACACATAGGTGAGTAGTTTTTGCAAAGTAGGTCTACCCACCGTTAACACCTCCTTTTTTGTCCTTAGGAGGTGTTTCTTCATTTTTCGCTGATTCCCTTCCTTTGTTCCCCATTTTCTCCAATCAAAATGCGATTTTTGCTATTTTACGTTGTTTTCGCCAATCCCTTGTTACACCTGATTTGATGGCGCATTTTTTTATTTAGAACCGAGATTACTGGCTCAGAGGAGTAACATTGTTCAATCATTGGGGCGACCATTAAGGTTCCATTTAAAAGTCTCCCATTCCCTCATCTTCAGCTCCGGAATCTTCTTCTAGTCCACCTTCTTCTTCAGCTCCAGGGTCTTCTTCTAGACCGTCTTCTTCTTCAGCTCCAGGGTCTTCTTCCAGACCGCCTTCTTCTTCAGCTCCGGGGTCTTCTTCTAGACCGTCTTCTTCCATGCCGCCTCCATCTTCGGGAGCATCTTCTTCCATATCGCCACATGCTGCTAGCATACCAACGGAAAGGATGCCCGAAAGAGCGCCATAAAGTAGTTTTTTGTTCATGGTTACATTCCCCCATAATTAATTAAAGTTAGCTATGATTGGTGGTTCTTGCTGAACTGCCCTCATCATATCAACGCATAGACAATCCGTATATGGGATGTGGAATTTTTGATTTTCTTCCATAATTTTGAAATAAAACTGTTAATGGCTTGTAATAACTGATAATCTCCTTAAACAACGTTTGACATTGTTATCTGAACAATGAGTGGATGTGATCCATTGTGACAAACACCTCCCTCATAATCATTTCTCGAATAAGAATGATTACCTATCATACTAGCTAATACAGATAATAATTAATAAAGGCGCATCACTTAAAGTGACACGCCAAGCTTTTCATATTAAATCTCCTGGTTTGTGTGCTGACTATGCTTTTTCTAACGCCTAATAGGATATTCTCTGCCTTGCTCAGTCAACCATTCCGTGCTTCTTTCTACCAACCCAAGGGTTAAAAAGCCATTGCCTTCCGCTTGATTCGAATGACCAATGGGGGCTGTCCGCCGAATTAACTGCGCATAGATTTCAGCTTCTGAGAGGGAACGTTCAAAATCCCGTTCAGCTATGTTGATCAGCATAGCGATCCCTCCCGCGACATGGGGTGTAGACATGGAGGTTCCTGTTAATTCGGCATACTCGCCATTGTTATACGTAGATAAAATGTTTACACCAGGGGCAACGAGGTCAACCTCATCATTCGTATTCGTAAATGTAGTGGTTTCCAAATCAACGTTTACGGCTCCTACGGAAATCGTTTCGTTATAAGCAGCGGGGTATGCAAACTCATCTGTGCTCTCCTCGCCATCCCCTTCATTTCCTGCTGCGCAGACAACAGAAACCTCCTGCTCAACCGCATATTGTATGACGTCATGAAGTTGTTCAATATCTTCAGGGCTTCCGAGCGACATCGTTATGACACGAATGCTTTCTTCATTTGGCCCTCTCCAATCGACCGCGTAACGAACAGCTTCAATGATCCATTCCATCTGCCCGCTGCCATCCCCGCTTAAAGCTTTTAAAATAAACAGATCTGCTTGAGGCGCAACACCTAAAACGCCATTTCCGGTCTTTGAAGCAGCCACCGTCCCGGCTACATGTGTCCCATGTCCGTTATTATCCGAATAATTAGCTTCATCTCCATGGTAATCGGCCGTAAAGTTTCTTCCCCCAATAATTCTTTCTTGCAAATCAGGGTGATCCATCTGACAACCCGTGTCAATGACCGCTATGACCTGTCCTGCCCCTTTTTCTTCAGCTTCCCACAACATCGGAGCCTCTACCATTTCAATCCCTTTCGGAACTTCGGATGACGTAGTCACAACTTTTTCACGTTTAAATGGAATGAGCCGGGCTTTTTTCATTATTAACGCCTCCCTCGTAAATTGAGTTATGGAATATATTCCCATTTTGGTTCCAATAAAAACGCCAAAATTGAAAAATATAAGAAAATAGTAAAAATAAACCAATTTCTTTGATGATCTAGTGATGATAGATACCTAAAAATGGTAAGTGAATCCAATTGGATCCTGCAGTGAGATTAGGAAAGGATGGTGAAATAAGAGATCATCTGTGGGTTTCAAGAGGGGGAAGTTCACATGTTAGTTGATTCCTAGTCATGCGACTTTTTTTAAACCTATTTATCCGAGGATGTAAACAAATACCGCTCCAACAGTGAATGATCAAGCATAACGTGCGATTGAAACTGGCAAAAGGAGGAAAAAATATATGTTCAGTTATTCTACTAGGAATGTCGCGCGTTTGTCTTTGATCGATAGCCATTTAAGGCAGGAACTAGTCGGAGCAAGAAAGCCTCAATCCCATGCATTATCCTCCGGAATTTTCCCTGTTATGGTTCAATTTCAACCGGGGACTTCCTGCTTCAACAATGGTGTTAACCATTTGAAAAGCATCGTAAACAACTATGCACATTGTAAAATGAACCAATCGTTGCCGCGTTTTTCGTTACAAGGCGGAAATCTAACAGCTACAGCCCTTGAAGATCTTTGTGCAAACTGCGGAGATGTCAAAAAAATTTATCTCGATCGCGAATTTAGTGTTTTACTAGACACGGCCACCGAAACTACTCGAGCCATTGAGCTCCAAGAAGAAGACGCCACAGGTGAAGGGGTGACGGTTGCTGTTCTTGATACCGGTGTCCATCCAAGCCCGGATCTCATGGAACCTGAAGAGCGAATTATCGCATTTAAGGATTTTATTGATGACCAAGAAGAACCTTATGATGATAATGGCCACGGGACCCATTGTGCCGGCGATGTGGCCGGGAACGGGCAGCAATCAGATGGCGAATATGCCGGACCTGCACCGAATGCAAATATTGTAGGGGTGAAGGTGCTGGACATGATGGGGGCCGGTTCCTTATCCAATATAATAGCTGGCGTTGATTGGTGCATGGAAAACCAAGAGGCATACGACATTCAAATTTTATCTTTATCGTTAGGGAGCCCGGCCATGGATCCTGAAGATGACGATCCGCTCGTGCAAACAGTCAATCAAGCTTGGGACGCGGGAATGGTTGTATGTGCCGCTGCAGGGAATGAAGGACCAAGTGAAGAGACCATTGCTTCACCAGGGATCAGCCAAAAAATCATTACTGTAGGGGCTTTGGATGAACAAGGTACGCCTGATCGCTCCGATGATGATGTGGCGGAATTCTCGAGCCGTGGACCAACCATTGATGGCCACACGAAACCTGATATGCTCGCCCCAGGGGTAGATATTGTTTCTCTTCGTGCTCCTGATGCATTCCTTGATCAAATGTCCAAGGATGACCAATTGGACGACACCTATATCGCGATGTCAGGGACGTCCATGGCTACTCCGATTTGTGCAGGGGTTTGTGCTCAATTGTTAGAAAAAAATCCTGAGTTAGAGCCAGATGAATTGAAGAAACAATTACGCGAGGGGGCAGAAGATTTAGGCCTTGAGGCTAACATTCAAGAGAAGGATCAATAGATGCTATGGAAAGTTCCAATGATGAAGCTCCCTCCGGCGAAGCGTAACGGTCCAGGCTACTCCATTTATAAAGGCTGTGACCGGTATTTTTTGGTGACAGCCCCAAACTTTGCAAACGTAAATTTTAGGAAAGAGAGGAGATAAGCATGAAGCAAACGGATGGTTTTTATCGTGCTTTTTGGGTACAAGCCTTTGAACCGGGATTAAAAACACCGGAAGATATTGATCAGCTTCTTGTTGATGCAGATGAAGCCAATATGAATGCGATCCTGGCTCAAGTGAGTCGTAGACACGATGCTTATTATACAAGCGATGTGTTGCCTTTTACCGAAGATCCGGATATCCCCTCGGGTTTCGATCCTCTCGGTTATTTGGTCGAGCAAGCTCGAGATACAGATCTTGAAGTTCATGCTTGGGTTGTCGTCTCGCCTTTATGGGACAACGTTTACGGTGGTCCACCGGAACACCCCGATCATATCTATCATGATCATGGTCCGGGTGCGCCGGATCAGGATACGTGGGTGACACATGATTATAATGGCGATTATAACGAGGAAGAGCTGTATCTCGACGTTGGCCATCCAGATGTTCAAACGCACGTTGTGGATATCGTCAAAGATATTGCCGGCAACTATGATGTTGATGGTGTACACCTTGATTATATCCGTTATCCCGAAAACGATCCTGATGATCCGCCGGGATGGTATGGGTATAATCCAACAGCTCTAACGCTTTTTCAAGAGGAAAAAAACCGTGATGATCGTCCGGAGCCCGATGACGAGGAATGGCTCACCTGGAAAGTCGAGCAAGTAAGTCACCTTGTACAACGTGTTTATACGGAGCTCATGGATGTCGACCCCGCAAAAATCTTCAGTGCTTCCGTCCTTTCATGGGGCTTGGATGATCCATCCGAACATGATTTTTGGGCCCTGGACCCTGTACAACGTGCGCATCAAAACTGGAAATTATGGATTCAGGACGGCTACCTTGATTACGTGTTTGTCATGAATTATGACTCCGAGCCTGAACGCTCCGAGCGATTTACCGAATGGGCAGAGTGGCAAAAAGATATCGATCGCAATAGGGGCATTGTGACGGGGCCAGGCTTATATTTGAACACTGTTTCAGATAGTATTGCCCAAGTGAAGCGAGCCATCAGCCCATCTAACACCACAGGTGAACGGACGGAAGGCGTTGGGCTTTACGCTTATAATGCTTGGAATAATGATGAAGATTCAACATCACAAAAAGAGATGATTCAATCCCTGTCCTATCCAACAGACTTAAATAATGATGACCCGCCGTTTCCCAATAAAGTCTCTCCCCCTGTTCCTACTTGGAAATCAGAAGACCGGGGCCATTTACTGGGGAAATGGACAGGAAACGAAACAACATTGAGCGGGAGAACTGTTACCATTACTTCATCCTCTTTGCAATCTTATACAGCGACCATTGATGGCAATCACCTTGTTGTTTTGTGTAACCTCCCAGCCGGTGACTATATCCTTGAAATCGAGGGGACAACCATCCAAAAACCCCTGACGATTCAAGCGAACACCATGACACGAATCATGGACGTATAAAGAATGGCATGATGATGGCTAAAAACTGAAAGAAAATAGGATTTTTATTCATTTGTGAAATAAAGGAGATGTTCTTGATGCAAAGAATTTATATTGACCCGGGTCATGGTGGCAGTGACACTGGTGCAACGGGGAACGGCATAGCTGAAAAGGATATTGTACTTGATATTGGTCTTCATATGAGTGTTTATCTGCGTGAAAACTTTGAAGGCATGTACCGTCGAATGTCACGAACGGACGACACGGATGTTTCCCTTGAGGACCGTACAAACGACGCCAATAATTGGGGTGCAGACGTGTTTGTATCCATCCATGTCAATTCATTTGATAGCAGTACACGAGGGTTTGAAACGTTTATTCATGACAGCAATCCAACATGGGCAAGGGAACTGCAAAGGATTATGCATCCGGATGTTTTCGAAGAAATGCAAACATTCGATGCTTCGATCCCTGACCGTGGTCAGAAATTAGCTAATTTTCATGTGCTTAGGGAGGCTCAAGCCAATGCGATTTTAACCGAAAACTTGTTCATTGATAACGCTACGGACACTGATTTATTACTAGATCCAGCGTTTATCTCAGCGGTAGCAGCTGAACATGCTGAGGCTGTAGCTACCTTTTTGGGGTTATCACGCATAAGCCAATAACTTTCATGATTAAAATTGATCAATCATTTGCGTAAACAAAGATCCATGTTAAAGAATGACTGACCACCCTTTGAACGGGTGGTCTGAAACTCGATCCGTTGGATTACACTAAAAATGGACACTAACTAAGATAGATTATTTCACAAGCATCAATCATACATTTAAGCGTTTAGGTACAGGATGGAATCATATACATTTAAACACTTCATATAATTGTCTGGTAAAACATATAAAGCACTTGATATCTTATGAAATCATCGCACATAACAGTTTCCACTCAATTTGCCTACTTTTCTATTCATCGCAATACCTGCTTTCTTAATAATTTAGATGATGGGCTAGTTCCATTCAGAAGGGCGCTCTTGTTCAATTAGCTCGCTCCGATTGCCGAAGATCCTCCACCTCGATTTGTGTATGGTAAAACTAATTTTATTCGTAATGATGATGTTCTTCAGCAGCCATTGCAATTTCTTTCGTTTCATGCACAGTACCATATGGATGATCGGGTGGCGCATAGATCGTATAAAGTTTAAGTGGCCGATTCCCTGTATTGGTTAGGTTGTGCCATTTACCGGCAGGTACCATAATGGCATAATCAGCATACACCCTTCTTTCAAAATCCAATTGATCTTCATGACCCCCCATTTGTACAAAACCCTGGCCTGATTCAATACGTAAAAATTGATCAGTGTAAGGATGCGCTTCCAAACCGATGTCATCACCAACATCGATACTCATCAACGTCACTTGCAAATGATCCCCCGTCCATATAGCGGTACGAAAGGTATGATTTTGTTTGCTCGGATTCGACAGTCGCTAGGCAAACAAAATCCCGCAAATGGGCACAGGAATGCCGGTTTGCAGGATTTTTGGACATACGTGGCGTGTAACTAGGTTTTAGCCTGTATATCGAAGACCTTGGGAGGTGCTTCAAGGCCCAATGTGCTAAGGATTTGGCGCTGTTCATGGGTGATTTCTGTGCGCTGCTGAAAGTCTCCTTTTTCGGAAGAATAATGGCCAAGATGCATCTGATTCATCGTCTTTCTGATCGTTCGCCACGTTTGTTTCGTTTGGACTTCTGCGACTCGAATCAATAATAACGCTAGCCAGTTGACCAGGATATGAGACTGAATCCGTTCCTCTAACCGATGGTGCATGGGACGCAGGTTTAGGCTGGATTTCAGGTCACGAAAGGAAGTTTCGACTTCAATCAACTGCTTATATCCCAAGGCCACATCTTCAACCGACAACGTATCGTCCGATGTCCGAATAAGGTATTTGCCGTCATAACGCGCGGCGTCACGAATGGCTTGCTTGTTTCGTTTTAGTTGACCATTTTTCAGCTGTCGCAGGTAACGGCCATAGACCTTATGGCTGCGTAGATCACAGACAGCTTTCGTGTGTTGCTTACCCGAGAGATCGCCCAACTCCTCGAGCTTTTTGGTAAGTGTCTCCACGATCGACGCTCGCTGTTTGCGCGCTTTGTCGGCTTCCTTGGGGTTAGACACGAGCACGAATCGTTTGCGAGCTTCTCCGTCGCCGACAATGATTTCTTTTGCTTTCAGGTTATCGCGGATGGTGTGATAGCGTCCTTTGCGAGCCAATGCTTCTTCTGTCTCCGGTTTACCGGCGCGCATGCGCTCTCCGGCGATATAATGCCCACCGGCACGTTGCAGATAACGGAGGTTATCTTCGGATGAGAAGCCTCGGTCGACAACACTGATCACACGACCTAATTTCCAGCCAACAAGATCATTCTTGACTTCCTCGACGACACTCATGTCCGAGGTGTTGCCCGGCCAGGCCCAGCAACGGATGGGGATGCCTTCACGGGTAACTGCCAAACCAATCACGGTTTGAAGCAAATCTGGCCGATGATCTTTGGAATATCCGAGCTGACGGAAGTTTTCCCCTTCCGGGGCTTCATGGGGCTCTACCTCGAAGTACGAGGAAGTGGTGTCAAAATAAATCAGGTCGACTTCTAGGTTTAAGAGGTTGGCCACCGAAAAATACACCTGTTTTTCCAAGGCATCTCTGACCTCTAGCAACACATCCATCGTTCGATAAAGCTGCTGGGAGGAAACCTCCTCAAGAGCCGGAATCGCAACGTCATGGCGCACCCAATCTTCCATGGCCAACTTGCTGGAAGGAGACAAGGCTCGATTCGCTACCATGGCAAAAAGGAGGCGTTCGATATCCGTATCATGATGCCGATGACGAAGGAGATCTTTGAAAATGTCATCCAGTTCCAGCTTCCGCCATAACTGGTGCAGTAGCCAGGCCCCTCCCAGGCGTTTGCTGGATTCAAACCGAAAATCGATGGCATCACCGATATTTTCCTGGGCTTTTAACGCTTCTTCCGGCGAAAGGAATCGGGTGATGCTTTTGGCCAGACGTTCCAGGGAGGCGGCGTCCACTTGATCGGTCCGCCCCAACGAGTAAATCACCCTTGCTTTCGCATATTTGGCCTTCGGATCCCATTCATTCTGCGCCAGTTGGAGGTACGTAACTTGGCTACCATCTTTGTTTTTGCGTTTCACTTTTCGTAAGTACATGCCCGTATAATAGCAATAAAAACCCTGTATGTAAAGGATATTTATCCACAAATGTGTGCCTATGAATAATTCCCTATGAATAATTGCCTTTTTACTCTGTCCACTGTGGATAAATGTTTGATACATCAGGGGTTATGCATAAAAAAAGAGCACATAGTGTGCCCATGACTGTCGAAGCCGAGGTTTGGCAGCTTCTTCGATGTTGACGACAAACGGTCTTGAACCATGATCTTTTTGTTGATTTTTTCCATACGAATGTCTGGGTATATCGGCTGAATGATGATGGATTGGTGAATACATGCCGTAAGCATAGGGGTATATGATGGGGATTGGTATATAATACAACGTACTCATTCCCTTCATCATTTTAAATTAGCCTATGCAATGATCTTGGGGAGAGTTCGATATCTTATTTCGGTAAAAATGTTCCAGAAAATGGCCTTTTCCAATAGACAGGCGCTGATTCTCCCTATCAAAAGTCTCTGGGAAAGCTAAATTGGATGGAATTACCAAATGGAAATAAGGATACAGTTCTATTTTTAATCAAAATATGGATAGTGAAAGGGTGGTGATATCTTATGGCAAACAATAACTCAAATCAACTTGTTGTGCCCGGTGGGGATCAAGCTCTTAATCAAATGAAAATGGAAATCGCCCAAGAGTTTGGCGTACAGTTAGATGGGGAAGCCACATCACGCTCAAACGGTTCTGTTGGAGGCGAAAAACAAAGCGTCTCGTTCAAATGGCAGAGCAACAAATGAATGGTTATCCACAATAATTGCCTAAAAGAAAAGGCAGCCAAAAGCTGTCTTTTCATCTGCGGGAGCTTATTATAGTATTTGTAACGCCTAAGGTAATGAGATTAATTCTATTCATATTGAAGCCAACTCCCTTTACAGACATAATTAGTATTCCCTGCTTACAAGAGAAAACTGCTATTCCATTTTTGTTCCTGTTTTTGCTAGTTATTTTTACTATCTAAATCATGGGGAGTAATTTGCGAAAAGGCGGAATGCCCAAACAGAATGATGAACCGAGTTAGAAGGAATAGGAGAATAATTTAAACGAAGTCACCCGAACGCAAAATACGATATCGTTCACTTTATATAGTTTGTACATCTAACTATTTCATACAGTGGTCACAGGACAACTTTTAACGATTTTCCAGAGAAATCAGCAACAAGACGCGCCTAGTTAATGGCTGTTCTAAAGGCAACAAAATGTAATCGTGGATCCCAGATTTCGCGCTAGCGACCATGCACACTAATCATTCCTGATGTCCAACGCGTTATGCTTGTCTGATTGTAGCTGATTCATCAGCCAATGCAACAAAATGCGCGCTTATTCCCGTTCCTTCGACATTAGCAAGGCAAACGAATGACCGTCTCAAGGTTACTGGTGACGGCTCTCGACAGCCATCGAGCTCCTTGGTTCTGTGAAAATGGAGGCATCCATTTCCAACAAATCGAGAATACGGGGTAATTGCGGCTCATAATGCTTCGGGAAGAACCGCCGAAGATGTCCGTCAATCTCCATATGAAGGATGTCGACGGTGTCCAAAAGTTCCAAAACAGATTCACCCGTGGGGCGAAAGCTTCTGCGTCCTCCTCCGCCAAGTTGGTTCAGGGGTTCGGAGGCCCCTTCCATGTTTTTGCGAATCAGGTATTCAAAGAGGCTGTACACCATGACACTGATCATCATCACACATGCAAAAGCTTCCACGCGTTTAGGTTTTGCCAGATAGACCCTGCCGACAAAAAAGGGATTTTTGAGGAAACGAAAGCGATTTTCCACCGTCTGTTGCCCTTTATAGGCCTTTAACAGCTCCACGTCTGCTTGATCATCTTTGGCGACACTGGTCACGAGAATAAAGATAGAGGCTTGCTTTCGAATCGCCTCGAGCTGTTCGTCCGAAGGGGGATGAAGCGTTAATCGGACACGATAAACCGTGATCGGCGGCGGTGGCGCCTCCCCTTTTTTGGGACGGCCCCGCTTTTGGCGTTTGCCTGGCAGCTCTACACAGACCGTCGTGCCTTCAAATGTATGGTAGCCTTTTTGGTGTTTCTTGAGAAATGCCGCCCAGCGCCTCTTCCGCGTCGGCCTCGCAGGAGAAGTCCTGCCTTTCCAGCTCGGCTTGTTCCTTGTGCCAACGTCTCTGTTCCTTTTCCAAGTTGCTTTGGATGGTTTTTTCTTTTCGGGCATCCATATGGTCGGATTGGATCACCAGAAACCGGTAGGTTTTCCCGTTAAGGTCAGCTTTGGTGGGATAGATGCGGTAAGAAGCAGCGCCTTTACGGTCCACGAGGGCACCGATCTCCTCCCACTGATCCAAATCCTGCTCTAAGGCCTCTGCCTTCAAGGTTTTGGCGAGATTGAAATTCTCCGGCAATCGGGACAAAAACTGAAAATCGGCCTGATCCTTTTGGCCCGTGGTGGCCTCCAGATTATCTTGGGTGACCAGGGCACTATCCGAAATAAAAATCGCCTGTTCCAGTTGTTCCGGATCATACCAATCGGTGAGCGCATGCAAGACATGCTTGTTCCACGTTTTATCATCCTGGTTACCGTCTAAAATATCGCCATAAACAGGGATGCCTTCCGGCGTCGTTCCCAACCCAAACTTGAATTGGGGCAGATCAGGCCGGTGGTCTTTGGAATAGCCGCGTACAATTTTCAAGATGTCCTCCTCGTCCGGGTGATTCTTGGGTTGGCCCGTGTACACAAAGGATGTGGTATCAAAATGGAGCCCTTTCCACGTGAGGTCGATCGGAGCTTGAACGGCCTGAATGGCTCTCTTACAGACCTTCTCAATGCCCGCCTCATGAAGGGCGTCTAACGCACGGCCGAGCGCATCGTCATTGAAATCATTCGCTTTCGTTCCGGGACCAAAGAGTAACTCGACATCTTGCTCTTGATAAAATTCTTGGACGCGATAAAGGGCTTTACGATGGGATAACTGATTGATGATCATAGCAGCTACTCTTGTCCCTACGGAGACGTTACAGTCTTTCTCTTTGACAGGAGATAGCTTGTCGATGGCCTCAATTAATCCCATTTTATCCATCAGCTGGCGGATCACTGGCGTTGATCCGATACGAACGGGTTGAATGTCGGGAAGATCTTCTGGTGATAGGCTCAAAGGAATCACCTCATGGGTTGTCTTTCCTGAACCTTTGATACAGGTAAGGCAAATTCCTGCCAAAAATTAAGAAACATACTCAAACGGGCGCGAAATGTGGGGTGGATGTATACGTTAAGAAGAATGAGGTTCCATCCCTCACCAATAAAAAACTTGAATATGTTTTTAACGTTTGAGAAAGGATTTGTGTACATCCGTTTTTTGGAGGAAAACACCATGGAAATTATGCAGGACGCACCCTATTTGGGTCAACCTAAAAGAAGAATTGATGTAAAGAAGAGAAAACGAAAATGAACTTCCTGTCAACAGCAATAGAGCTCTCAGTAGGTTTTATTGCATTACTCGTTTTGTTGAAAGTTTTGGGGAAATCGACTTTTTCCCAACTCACGCCTATTGACTTTATTTCGGCACTTATTCTCGGTGATCTTATTGGGAATGCAATTTATGAGGACGAAGCGAATATTGGCTGGATCCTTTTTGCCATTGCTATATGGGGTATATTGATCTTCTTACTGGAATGGTGCACTCAAAAATTTCGCAGCACACGGGGAATTCTTGAAGGAAAGCCTTCAATTCTTATTCACAATGGTCAAATTGATAGAGGAGAAATGAAAAAGAATAAAATCGATATGAATCAAATGCTACAATCACTACGTAAAGAAAAGGTATTTTCCGTACGAGAAGTGGCCTATGCGATTCTTGAAGCAGATGGTACAATGAGCGTCCTGAAAAAAGCAAAATATGAATCGCCTACGATTTCAGATATGAATTTGCCTTTAAAACCTGCATATCTGCCTGTGACATTAATAAATGATGGAAAAGTCGACTGGGAGAATCTAACCAAGTCCGGGCACAATAAAGAGTGGCTGCTAAATCACCTTCATGAACACAATATCAATCATTACAAAGATGTATTCTATCTTGAATGGAAAGAAGATGAAGGTGTACACCTTGAAAAAATGTAGAAATTTTTAGCAAAAATATGATCAAGTGATACAAAATTCGGTAAAACTCCTGTTTTTGGAAATTCAGTGCTTCTTTTTTCTAGATATTGACCTTTTCGTATTGCTTTATAGTTAAATAAGCTTGTTACATCCTACATTAAACGACTTAAAAATTAAACAGCTTTTAAAAACTTGATGATCACAAAATTTCTACACCTGAAAATACCTTTTTCGTAAAACGTGTCCTCCCATTTCTTTTCTAGAAACCTCTAATATAATCAAAACCTAATAATAAGTGTTATCCGTTACTCCCCTGGGCCACCTTCGATTCGGTGAATCACTTTGGAGATACTTCTGCTTATTCGGCTGTTGCAAATACTTACTTCACTAGATGAGCCGACCAGCTAAAAAATGTGGTTCTATCACAAATCACGGGATGGATGACAATATTCGACAATGAAGTCCCGCACCTTGCTTTATAGAGCAAATTTTGTCGATAATCCTTAGGCTTCCGGTGGGTATTCTTCTTGATGGATTCTTTGTTCACATCGAGCTTGATATTTTCTCCATTTAAGGATCGCCTCTTTTTCTTCCTTCACCTGCATCCGAGCTTGAAGAGAGAATAACGAATAGCCAAACCCTTGTTGATTCATCGTGCGGAGTTGGTTGTTCTTCACTTCGGTTTTGGCGTTGGATATACGATAGTGAAACCGATGGAGAATTTCCGGCAACCAATTCCAAATAGTCTTGAGAAGATCATCGAACGGCTCCAGGGAAGAGGCGATGACCTCTTTTTCCCACGCCACTAAATGATCCAATGCTTCTTCCAGATCATTGCATTGATACAATTGGCGAAGTTTTTGATGCAGGCGCATGGCTTGAGCTAACGTCGGTGATGTTGTCTCCCAATGCTTCAGACGTTCTTGTTGTTCCGGGGTTAATTCTTCCGTTCGTTCAGCAAACAAGTCTTTGTCTTCTTTTTAATGCCACCCGTTCTTCTTTGGTCAAAACATGTTGGACGCTTTTTCGCACATCGTCCAAGGCATGCGTCGAAGCTTGGATGACATGGAAGGCATCAATGACCACGATCGCTTGAGGGAGGGCGGCCTTAATCGCTGTCTGATAAGGCCTCCACATATCGATCGCAACCGCAATCACTTGTTCAGGTTGAGACAATTGGTTGAAAAGATCCATGACAGCTTCTTTGCGACGACTTTCATGTAACTCGAATAACTGGGGCCGCCATGGTACCGAGAGATCGTACATGACCAACCGATACTTGCCTTTTCCTTTGGCCAAACTGATTTCATCAAGGCCGATGAGTGCGGGGGTGGATCGATCCGAAATAGCTGGATGCTCTCCATGACATGCGCGTGCATGGACACCAATATGTTGACCACTGCGATCAAAGGCTTCTCCTACCGATTTGAAGGTGCGGTCGGCCGTTGCAAATATCAGTGATTGCTTGGCTATCACCGACATTCGTTGATATGGTTTTTTATTAACCAAAATATATCAACCAGGTCTGAAAAGGCTTGTATTCTTGCTGAAGAACTGGGGCACTATCATACAACTAGCGTAAATATTCTGGATAAACAAAAATTCGTAAATTTTAGTTTTTACTTCGTAATGTTTGATTACATAAAGTCACTGTTATGTCAATAAAATCACGGATAAAAACCCTCGGCATCAGTTGTACCAAGGGTTCACGCTCTTAATAAGTCTGCATGTACTGCTCCCGTTCCCACGGGTGCACTGTCGTTCGGAACATGTCCCATTCGATTTCTTTCGCTTCGATGAAGTGTTCCACCGCGTGTTCACCGAGTGTATCAAGCAGGATTTGATCCTGTTTAAGTTCATCGATCGCTTCTTTTAAGCTCGGCGGCAAGGCGTTTATATTTTCTTCTTCACGTTCTTGCTCGCTCATCACATAAATATTGCGATTGGTTTCTTCAGGTGCCTGCAATTCCCGTTTCACGCCATCGAGGCCGGCCGCGAGCATGGAGGCCATCGCGAGATATGGGTTTGCCGCAGGATCTGGGCTGCGCACTTCGATTCTCGTGCTCGCTTTTCGCGAGGACGGGATACGCACGAGCGGGCTGCGGTTCCGGTGGGACCAAGCGATATAGACCGGTGCCTCGAAACCGGGGACGAGACGCTTATATGAATTTACGATCGGATTGGTAAGCGCCGTGAAAGCTTTCGAGTGTTCCAAAATGCCGGCAAGGAACTGCATGGCTGTTTTGCTTAACTGCGTATTGGTGCTTTCATCGTAAAATGCATTAGTATCTCCTTTGAAAAGAGACATGTTACAGTGCATTCCCGATCCGTTCACGCCAAATAATGGTTTGGGCATAAACGTCGCGTGCAACCCATGCTGACGGGCAATCGTTTTGACAACGAGCTTAAATGTCTGGATATTATCACAAGTGGTGACGGCATCCGCGTATTTAAAGTCAATTTCATGTTGGCCGGGAGCAACCTCGTGGTGAGAGGCCTCAATTTCAAAACCCATGCCTTCCAGTTCAAGGACGATGTCACGGCGGCAACTTTCCCCCAAGTCGGTAGGCGCAAGGTCAAAGTAGCCCCTTGGTCATTCAATTCCAATGTCGGATCGCCTTTTTCATCATTTTTAAACAAGAAAAATTCCGGTTCAGGACCAATGTTAAAGTCGGTGTAGCCAAGGCTTTTGGCTTCCTCAAGCACATTTTTGAGGACCCTGCGCGGATCTCCTCCAAAGGGTTTTGGCTCGTCCCCCGGGTTTTGAGGAGGTTCATATATGTCGCAAATCAACCGGGCAACCTTCCCTTTTTCCGGTGTCCACGGAAAGATGACCCACGTATCCAAATCCGGATATAAGTACATGTCCGATTCTTCAATGCGAACAAAACCTTCAATCGAAGAGCCGTCGAACATCATTTGATTGTCCAGTGCTTTTTCCAGTTGATCAGTAGGAATCTCCACATTTTTGACAATCCCTTGCAAATCGGTAAATTGCAAACGAATAAATTTGACGTTTTCCTCTTCAACCATGCTTGTGATGTCTTCGCGTGTATACGAATTCGCCATTTTATGTCCCTCCTGTATAAACAATCGCTATTTCACTGTTTTTAATGGAAAAAATGGGAAAGTTGACCCTGGATCATCGACGCTTTATGCGCATTGGCATTATTTAGCGCCTCCCACCTAACTTGTTCATGCAAACGTTTGGTTTCTATTCTTTCTCGTTCAGTTTTTTGTTCTTTTTTCTCTTGTTCCGCGCGGTCTCGGAACACCTCTTTAATCCCTGCCATGTTAATGCCGCGCTCGGTTAGTTGTTTAATATCAAGCAAGCGGTCGACATCCGCGAACGAAAACAATCGCTGATTGCCTTCGCTCCTCGCCGGTGTCACAAATCCATGGCTTTCATAGTAGCGGATTTGACGAGGTGTTAAATCTGTTAAGTCATTAACGATGCGAATAGAGAACAAAGGCATATGCAAACGGTCGCTTTGTCCCACGTTCTCTCCCCCTTCCCTTCACATCTGTTATCGAATATAGCTTTATCTTACGCACATTCGATTCAGGTGTCAAGTTATTTTACATATTTATGTCATGATTCTTCACATCACTGTTTATCATCGTATCTAACGCTTGAGTGACGGCAATTTTTACATGCGCAAAAGACAATCCCCTTGCACATATGCCGTATACGGAGGTTTAACCGGTCCGTCCGCACTCATTTCAATGCTGGCCCCTTGAATAAAAGTGCCCGCTGCCATAATAACGTCTCCTTCATATCCGGGCAAAGGACCGGGAATCGGGGTCACATAAGCATTGATCGGGGAGTATTTTTGAATGTTTTGGCAAAATAAAATCATCTGTTCCTTGTCTTGAAACGACACCGATTGGATCAAATCCGTCCGCGGCGTAAACGGGGCCGGGTTTGTTTCAAAGCCCGCTTTTTCCAGCAAAGCGGATGTAAAATGGGCGCCTTTTAACGCTTCTCCCACGATCATCGGAGCGAGGAAAAAACCTTGAAACGCTTCGCCGAGAAATGAACCGGTTGCCCCTGCTTCCAAACCGATCCCCGGGGCGCTCAACCTGGATGCCGCCCGTTCGACCAAAGACTCCTTCCCGGCAATGTAACCGCCGGTTTTTGCCAATCCTCCACCCGGATTTTTGATTAACGAACCGGCCAATAAGTCGGCGCCTGCATGTCCCGGTTCTTTTTTTTCAACAAATTCGCCGTAACAATTGTCGATAAACACATGCACGTGCGGCCAACGCTTTTTGATAGACCGAATCTGCTGTTCCAGTTGCTCAACGGGAATCGACGGTCGTTCATCATATCCTTTCGATCGCTGGATGACCACCCATTTCGTTTTTTCGTGGACGACCTCCGGCAATCGATCGAGATCAACCTCACCGGACGGGGTCAACGGTAACACGCGTGTCTCGATGTCATATTCGCGGAAATTACCTGGGCTATCGCCCACGAGTCCGAGCACTTCTTTCATCGTCTCATACGGATCTCCGCTTGCATAGACGATTTCATCCCCGGGGCGCAAATTGCCAAACAATGCCGCGGTAATCGCGTGTGTGCCGGAGACAAACTGAGGCCGCACGATGGCAGCTTCGGTTCCGAACGCACGCGCATAAACACGGCCGAGCGCTTCTCTTCCCGCGTCATCGTATCCGTATCCGTCCGACCCTTGCAAATGGTCGTCGGAGATATTCTCCTGCCGGTAAGCGTTCAAGATTTTCGCCTGGTTGGCTTCAACTACCCTTTCGATTTCCCGTTGAAGCGGCATCCATTCTTCCTCGATCTCCGCTAACCAACGAGAGATTTTCGAGGTATTTTGTAAGTCACTTGTATCCATTAGCGATGATCTTCCTTTATATCTTTTTTGGCTGCAATTTGCGGATGATGATCGAATGCATAGCCTTGCAGCTTGTACATTTCGTTTTCTTCGTCAAAAGTCTCTTCTCTGACAATCGTCGACTTTCGAATCGCATAGAGACGCCGCCCATCACTGGCGGGGATGGAAATGGAGTAAAAGGACATTTGCTTTATTAATTCTTCTTCCATAACGGTTTGCAATTCGTCGATATTTTTATCTTCCCGCGCGCTTACATATAATCTCGGGCGCGCAGCACTTACGGCCGGAACCGTATCCTCGTCAAGGTTTTCAGCTTTATTCATCACTGTGATGATCGGGATGTCTCCCGCTCCCAGTTCATCCAATAGTTCCATAACCGTTTGCTTTTCCGCATCCGCTTCCGGACTTGTGGCATCAATGACATGAACGAGCACATCCGCCTCCGACACTTCTTCCAACGTTGCACGGAATGCCGCGATCAACGTCGTTGGCAAATCGCGGATAAACCCGACCGTGTCACTGACTCTTACCCCTAAACCTGATGGCAGACGCATCGCCCGCGTTAACGGGTCCAACGTTGCAAATAACAAATCCTCGGCTAACGCTTCTTCATTTGTGAGCGCGTTTAATAACGTGGTTTTCCCGGCATTGGTATACCCGACAAGTGTAAATTGCGGGTCATTTTGTCTTTTTTGTTGCTCGCGGAGCGTGGTCCGGTGTTTGCGTATTCGCCGCAGATTCTTTTTTAATTCATCCATTCTCTTTTGAATATGGCGACGATCCGTTTCCAGCTTCGTTTCGCCCGGACCACGCGTGCCGATGCCGCCCCGAGGCGCGAGAGCGCGTGTCCCTGGCCGCGCAACCTCGGCAGCAAATACGTAAGTTGAGCCAACTCGACTTGAATGCGCCCTTCTTTGGTCCGTGCGCGATCAGCAAAGATATCTAAAATTAACTGGGTACGGTCAATCACACGGGCGCTCGTTCTCGCGGCAAGCGACTGTCCTTGCCTCGGCGACAACTCTCCGTTTACAACGACAACGTCGGCTTCCCACGTTTCCACGAGTGCTTCAATTTCATCTGCCTTCCCTTTTCCGACATACGTGGATACGTCGGGGGCAGGGCGATTTTGCACCGTGGCCGCCATTACCGTCCCCCTGCCGTTATGACGAGACTTTTCAACTCTTCAAGCGAGGCGTATGCTTCAGCCTCGGTTTCCTTTTCACTGATAACAGCTGTAGCGATCACTCTTTCCAAAAGCCAAACCCTCCATGCTATTTAAAATCGGCGCCGATTAACGTCCGTAACGCATCTTTATCGTGTTCCTTTTTTTCCCGCATCGTTCGGACCGCGTGATGGCGAATGGCCTGCTCAATTTGGTTTCGCACATAGCGTCCGTTGCTGAAAGCGCTGGCCCCGTCCCCCGGGCGCTGCAAGTGTATTTTTTTCTGCATTCTGTCTTTCGCTTCCCATGTCCAGATATAATCTCGTTCCACCAGCATATCTTCCGCGATTTTCATTAACTGCTCCAGGGAGAAATCAGGAAAATCAAGCTGTACGGGAAAACGGGATGGCAGTCCCGGATTCATGGCAAGGAAGCGTTCCATTTCCCTTGAATACCCGGCTAAAATGAGTACGAACGGAGGCGTCTGATCCTCCATTGCCTTTACGAGCGTATCGATTGCTTCCCTGCCAAAATCTTTTTCTCCTCCTCTGGCGAGGGCGTAAGCTTCATCTATGAATAGAATTCCGCCTTCGGCTTTTTGCACGATCTCTTTTGTTTTTTGTGCCGTTTGCCCGATATATTCTCCAACGAGATCCGCCCGTTCTGCTTCGATAAAATGCCCTTTCTCTAAAAAGCCCAATTCCCGAAACATGTCGCCGAGTAAACGTGCTGCCGTCGTTTTCCCGGTTCCCGGGTTTCCTTTGAAAATCATGTGCATCGATTGCCGCTTCGTTTTTAATTGATGTTTTTCCCGACAGCGGTTAATATGAATCCAAGCGTAGACTTCACGAATGAACGTTTTCAATTCGCTGACACCAACGAGTTTATACAACTGTTGTTCCGCTTTTTGCAAGACATAGTGATCGGAGTCAGGTTGATCACGTTCCCGGTCTTGAATGAGCACCCGTATACGCGATTTTGATTTTTGCGCATGCATTATAACCCCTCCGCTTCTCTGGTCAAAACAGATTTACCAGGGCATCTGCCCATAGTTTACGCAGGAAGGCGCAAATGTGTGATTCCGGAGTTCGGAAGTCAGAAGCCAGATATCAGAGACAACCGGAAAGCGGAGATGGGGAGGAGGGACGTTATGCACGATCCAGCAACATTGCCGAAAGAAGCGCGGCGGTTTCTTGATTTTTTGGCATCCAGGGGAAGAAAAGCCTCCACCATCCGCCGATACACGTATGATCTCGCGGATTTTTACCGATTTGCGGCGGTTCACGCGGAAGAAAAACCCTTGGGCATCCAGCATTTAAAACCCGACATGATCGAAGATTATTTTATGTTTATCAATGATACACGCAAATACAACCGGAAAACGTCAAAACGAATCGCAACCGTCTTACGGCGTTATTTTCAATATCTCTCCCAAACCCACGGGCTTGCCGGGAACATCATGGAAAATGTCCCCCTCCCCGCCGAAACGGATGAAACGATCAGCGAGAACGATTTATTCAGCCAAAAAGAACTTTCCCGTTTGTTTACAAGCTTGGATTCCGATCTTGGCTTAAGCGAGGATCAGATACAAGCCCGTCCGCTTTTGGCTCCACGTAACAAAGCGATGATCCAACTCCTTCTCCATTATGGGTTGCGACTGCAGGAATTACACGGATTAAGCCTGGATGACGTGAACTTAGGCATAGGGACAATGGCCGTTTCTCCGGATGATGGCGAAGTGCGACCGAGGCATATTCAACTCTCCAAGCAAGACCGCCGGGACCTGAACCACTATTTAAAAGCGATCCCAAAGCCTGTTCGTCCTTACCCCGGGCAAAATCACCCTTTGTTTGTCGCCTTTGACTTTCAAAAACAGACCTACCGTTGGTCGTACGAAAATGATGAACCGAAACGTTTAACGATTGTGGCGATGCAAAAAATGATTCGGGAAGAAGCGAAGCGGGCGGGTGTGGCTTCCGGAAAAAGCGCCCGGCATTTACGCCATACTTTTATTGTGTCTTCCCTAAAACGCGGGCATACGCTTGAATACATTCAAGATGTTCTCGGTCTCCATTCCACGCTCGTATTGACACGTTATCAAGCGTACATAGACGAGTTGTCCCAATGAGGAAACTCCGCCTACAAGCAAGGCGGAGTCCTTTTTAATCGTTGGGTTCCAATTGCAACTCAACGTTTTGCTTGGGGGCAAAGGTGGAAATGGCATGTTTGTAAACCAATTGTTGCTTCCCATCCGTATCAATGACGATCGTAAAATTGTCAAATGCTTTCAAGTAGCCCCGAAGTTGAAATCCGTTCGTAAGAAAAATTGTAATCGGGATATTATCTTTCCGCAGCGTATTCAAAAATTGATCTTGAATGTTAACATTCTTCATTATGTTTATCCCCCTTCGAAAACCTTTCGCTTTTATTAATCTTTCGACATGCGCCTTAATTGTCCTGCAAGGTGTGCTTTAATTTTTTCAGTCACATCCTGCTTGCCATCTTCCCCAAGTTCAAACCACGTCACTTGTTCCTTGTTTCGAAACCAGGTGAGCTGTCTTTTCGCAAATCTCCGTGAATTTTTCTTCAGTTGAGCAATTGCTTCCGACCATGAATAATTTCCGTCAAGGTATGCTACGAGCTCTTTGTAACCGATCCCTTTCATCGATTGAGTGTGACGGATACCGGCATCGTATAATGCACGCACTTCCGACAACAGCCCCGAGGCAATCATTTGGTCGACGCGGGACTCGATCCGTTCATAGAGCAAGGAACGTTCCATCGTTAATCCGATCATAATCACTTCATATGCCTTGGCCGTCGTGTTTTCGCTTTCCACGGGATCCGGAGGAGGTTTGCCGGCATATAACAGTTCGAGGGCGCGAATCACTTTTCGCACATTGCGATAATGGATTCGTTCGGCCGCTTCTGGGTCAAGGGTTTGCAATTCTTCATGCAGCCGGATCTCCCCCTTCTCTTCCCTGGCTCGCGCTTCCAGTCGGTCGCGGAGGGCTTGATCCCTTCCTGTTTCACTGAATGACCAGTCAGCCGTTAATCCTTTGATATACATTCCCGTTCCGCCGACTACGATTGGAAGGTGTCCACGTCCCCCTATGTCCGCCATTTTGCGATGGGCGTCCTGGCGAAAGCGAGCGGCTGAATATGTATCCGTCGGATCAAGAATATCAATCAGGTGATGGGGAATGCTTTCTTTTTCTTCTTCGCTCACTTTCGCCGTTCCAATGTCCAACCCCTTATAGACTTGAAAAGCGTCCCCATTAATGATTTCCCCCGAAAAGTGTTTCGCCATTTCAATGCCGATTGTCGTTTTTCCCACCGCAGTGGGTCCAACGACCACAATTACCGGTTTTTTCACCTTCCTGGCCACCTTCCATCTGAATCGTTCCGTACGAAACGGTTCGATGCTTCTTTACATTGTGAAACCCAAAACGCTCAAAAAGATGGCTGTCTCGCTCTGCCTTTAGGACAACTGAGCGTTTGGCCGCTTTTTTGGCTTCCCTAATAACCGCTTCGGTAAGGCTGCCTGTATGAGCCAAGGCGCGCAGCGGTTCGACGTGTGCCGATCGCGAGCGTCCCTGCGTGAACATAGGATCAAAATAAACGACATCAAAACTATTTTCCGGCACGGATTGTAAATAAGCAAAGTGATCTTGTTGAACGACCGATATTCTTCGCATCGCCTTATTTAATGCCGGAAGGTCTTCTTGGTGGCAACGCAAGCCTCTGGCCACCACTTCTGCGATATAGGGGCTTTTTTCAACAGCGGTTACCCATCCATCGGCGGTGACGGCGTAGCTCGCGACAATGCTGTCCGCGCCAAAGCCAAGCGTCATATCCAGAAATGCGTCTCCAGGCTGTAATTGCGCAACCGCAACAAGCGGGTCAGCTTCGGCGTCCATGAGACGTTGAACGCGTATTTTTGCCATGCTCGGGTGGAAAAAAAACGGATGGTCCCCCTCTTCTCCAGCGTATAGCCTATCCCGTCCATCTTTACCGACCATATATACGGTCTCCGTTTTTTGCAAAAAAGCCGTAATTGTTTTTCGGTAACGCGTCTCATATGAACATTGAAGACGTTCGGCCAATTGCGATGCGCGCGTTTGCATTTCCAGCGTCGGATAGCGGCTCGTCGTGACAATCACTTGATAGGGTTTCATATCTACAGTGTACATGGATTCATTCCAGCGCTCAATACAACGTTTTCCTTAAAACGAAAAAAAGATGTGCCGGACGGGCACACCTTCTCATTTATACACTAATTTTTATCGGATGTTGCCATCTTGAAGAGTACAAAAGTCATGATAACAGCTGCTGCAACAGCGATAGCTGAAATACCGATGATCGCGACGAGATCTGTTCCTGTCAATGGTTTTCTCTCCTTTTTCTCCCTTTTACTTTTATTCTAACAAACACTGCAGTGGACAACGCCGAACAAGTGTGACGATGTGTTGAATCTTTTCACATCACCCGTTTGAACATTTTTTCAAGCTCATAGCTCGTAATGTGGACATATATCGGGCGTCCATGCGGACACGTAAACGGGTTCTTGCATGCCCGCATTTCTTCAAGCAGCGCGAACATTTCATCGGAGCGCAAATGCCGGTTGGCTTTAATCGCTGCTTTACAGGACGTTAAAGCGGCCGCTTCTTCACGCAACTCCGGAATATCCGGTTTTTTTAAGGAGAGCAATTGAGCTATCAGTTCCTGGATCGTCTCCTCTTCCATCCCTTTGGGGATCCAAGTGGGATGGGCGCGGACACGGTACGTGTGCACACCGAAGGCTTCCATATGAATCCCCATTTCCCCGAGGCTCGTCCCCAACTCTTCGATGCGCGCCGCTTCCTGGGGTGTAAACGTCATCGTAAAAGGAACGAGCAGCGATTGGCTCATTTGTTCCGGATCGCCAAGCTTATCCCGATAATATTCATAGTGAATCCGTTCTTGAGCGGCGTGTTGGTCAATCAAATAAAGCCCTTGATCGTTTTGCGCCAATATATACGTGCCATGCAACTGGCCGATGGGATACAAAACCGGTACTCGTTGCCATTCCGCTTCCGTATCTGAGCCCTCGTGAACTTGCTCCTCTTCTTCACGCCCCTCTTCTTGTGCAACAACGTCTGAATGGGGTGGATGAGGCTTATTTTTTTCAACGGTCAGATGTTCTTCCTCCGCGTTCAGAACGCTTTCCTTTTTATTTTGCTCGATATTTTGTCCGGTTACGCTGGAGGATGTTGGTGTATACTGTTCTGGCTTGTTGGCAAAGGTAAGCGGCAGTTCCCTCACTTCTTCCCGAGGTTTTTCGGGAACGGGACGATGGAGCGAGCGCTCGGTTTGTTCCGGAATAAGCGTCTCTTGCTGCAAACATTCCCGGATCATTTCAGTGACTTCCAACAGTAACGTTTCTTCTTTACTGATACGCACGTCCCATTTTGATGGATGCACATTGACATCCACCAAGGCTGGGTTCATCGTAATCGCAACGGCAGCGATTGGATAGCGATGGATGGGGAGCAACGTTTGGTACGCTTTTTCAATCGCTTTCAACAATGGAAAATGTTTAATGTACCGTCCGTTAATAAAAACACTCATATAATGGCGGCTTGCACGGTTTATTTCTGGCTTTGCCATAAAGCCGGATATCTCAAAATCCTGGGAGTTTCTCGTCGCCGTCAGCATGTTTTTTGCCACTTGTTTGCCATAAATGGCATACAAAACGGCGCGTCGGTCCCCATTTCCGTTTGTAAACAGCACTTGCCGCTCGTTGTGGATCAAGCGAAAAGAAACATCCGGGCGCGCCAAAGCCACTCGGTTCACGATATCGGTAGCATTTCCTAGTTCTGTATTAACGGTTTTCATGTACTTTAGACGAGCAGGCGTATTGAAAAAAAGTTCTTCGACGAGAACCGAGGTACCTTGGCGCGCTTTGCTTTTCGCACGGGCGATCAACCGCCCTCCCTGATAACGCAGATGGATGCCTGCTTCCTGGTTTTGGGCGGTCTCCAACGTCAGCTTGGAGACCGAAGCGATGCTCGGAAGGGCCTCCCCGCGAAAACCAAGCGTTTGAATATGATGAAGGTCGTCTTCATTTTTAATTTTACTCGTAGCATGTCGCAAAAACGCTAGTTCTGCATCTTCGGGGGCAATGCCACCGCCGTTATCCAGAACATGGATACGGGACAGGCCGCCATCTTGCAAGTCAATATCGATTCGAGTGCTCCCTGCATCCAATGCATTCTCCACCAGCTCTTTCACGACAGAGGCCGGGCGCTCAACGACTTCTCCGGCAGCGATTTTATTGGAAAGTGTTTCTTCTAACGTGACAATGGCACTCATATGACCCCTCCCGGTAAATGATGTAATTGGCTAGATCAGCTTCCTGTTTTTGATCCGTTCGGTTTTATGGCGACGCGAGGTGCTCGGCTTGAGTATTACTCACACCCACCTGGGGAGCGTTTTCGCCCCTCAAAAGACGAGCTTCTCCCTCTTTGAGGGACGGGGGATTCCTTCGCTTCTCTGGTTCCTCTCGGAGCAAATCGGTCTCGATTAAACCTATTCTGGTTTCATGACCGCTTCATACCTTAAGTTTTTGAACGCAGTTGTTTTTGCCATTCGCTGATGGCTTGCATGGCTTCCAACGGCGTCATGTTCAAAATATCCATATCACGGATTTGCTCGGACACTTTTGTAACTTCGGACGTTTCTTTTTCATCAACGGAACGAGCCGGTTTTTTTTCTTCTTCATACGTAAATAACGGCACCTGTTCATGAATGTCGTTCGCATTTTCTCGCGGAACTTGTCCATTTTCATATTCAGCCAATAATGTGCGCGCGCGTTCAATCACTGTATCGGGAAGATGGGCCAATTGGGCAACGTGAATGCCGTAACTTTTATCGGCTCGCCCTTCTTCCACTTTATGCAAAAAGATTACTTCGCCCGCTTCTTCCTCTGCCCGCACGTGAACATTCCATAGTGTTTCCAATTGCTCTTCCAGGATGGTTAGTTCATGATAATGGGTGGAAAATAACGTTTTCGCCCCGATATGCTCGTGAATATATTCCACGATGGAACGGGCAAGCGCCATGCCGTCATATGTAGAAGTGCCTCTCCCAATTTCATCAAGGAGGATCAGACTGTCCGGCGTTGCTTCCTTCAAAGCGTGTTTGGTTTCAAGCATTTCCACCATGAATGTGCTTTGACCGCTGACGAGATCGTCCGCGGCACCAATGCGCGTGAAAATCTTGTCGAACAGCGGTAAAGTCGCTTCGTCTGCAGGCACAAAACAACCGATTTGCGCCATCACGGAAAGAATCGCGATTTGCCGCATGTACGTACTTTTGCCCGCCATATTCGGGCCGGTAATGAGTAATTGCTCCCGCCGTTCATCCATATGGACGTCATTCGCAACGTACGCTCCTCTGTCCAACGTCGTTTCAACGACAGGGTGCCGGCTGTTTATGAGCGACATCGTGCGCTGCTCGGAAAAGCGAGGACGTGTGAAACGCCTTTCTTCGCTGACCTGGGCAAAACTTTGCAAACAATCGACATAAGCAATCATTCGCGCAAGCTGTTGCAGGTGAGGAATGTACGCACTTGTTTCCTCCCGGAGTCCTTTAAAAAGATCAAATTCCAATTGCTCCATTTTTTCTTCCGCTTCCAAAATGCGATTTTCCATTTCCTTTAATTCGGGAGTGATAAAGCGCTCCGCGTTTGTCAGCGTCTGTTTCCGTTCAAAATGGTCGGGAACGTGTGGCAACTGCGCTCTGGAGACTTCAATATAGTAACCGAACACACGGTTATAGCCTACTTTTAAATTTTTTATTCCCGTCGCTTCCCGCTCTTGGTGTTCAAGATTGGAGAGCCATGTCTTCCCGTTTTCGCTGGCTTCCCGGTATTCATCGAGCTCTTCGTGGAAGCCGCGCCGAATCATGCCTCCTTCGCGGATCGCGTTCGGCGGATCATCCACCAGCGCGGCTTCCAGGCGTGTACGCAATGCTTCGCATATATCGACATCTTCGGTCAGACGCACACCTTCCTCACCAAGTGCAGGCAACAATTCAACAATATCCGGCACTTGTTGCAAAGACGTTCGCAATTGCACGAGTTCACGAGCATTAACATTTCCATACGCGACGCGGCCCGCCAATCGTTCCAGGTCGTACACATTGCGCAATTGATCCTGCAGTTGTGCACGGGTAAGCATGTCATCCACTAATTGATGAACGAGCGTCTGCCGTCGTTCCACTTCCATTTTATTCGCTAATGGACGTTCCAAAAAACGATGGAGCAGACGGCTTCCCATCGCTGTCTTTGTCTCGTCGAGCAGTTCATACAAGGAACCTTTCTTTTTTCGTTCCCTTAATGAAGTGGTGAGCTCCAAGTTGCGCCGGGTATGTAGATCCATTTGTAAAAATTCCTGTGATTCAATCGTGGCTAATGGTTGCAGGTGGGCGAGGGAACGTTTTTGTGTTCGTGCCAAATAATGGAGCACCCGTCCGAAAGCAGCGCGAACAGATGGATCCGAGCCATCGTATAAATGGGCATAGGCATCGGGCATGGCCTCATTTTCTTCATAGGAGATCGTTAAAGCCGCCGTCTTTATCCACTTTTCCCACGCGGGCGGAAGTTCCCCGCGCGGAAAAATAACCTCTCTTAATCCATCAACCAGTAGTGCTTTTTCAATATCGGTCACTTCGGAACCGATGATGCCCCCATCGGTTTCCCCTGTCGTTAAATCCGTGCGTACATAGGCCAACCTTTCATGATCCGTGCCGGACAAGGCCGCGATATAATGGTTGGCATCCGCCGTTACGGCCCGTTCTTCCATGATCGTTCCCGGAGTGACAACACGTATGACTTCTCGCTTCACAACTCCTTTGGCTGTTTGCGGGTCTTCCACTTGTTCACAGATCGCGACTTTATATCCTTTATCGATTAAACGGGCAATATAATTTTCGGAAGAATGATACGGGACCCCGCACATGGGAGCCGCGTCTTCCCCTTTCCCTCTGCGCGTCAGGGTGATTTCCAGCTCCCTGGCTGCCAATTCGGCATCGTCGAAAAACAGTTCATAGAAATCTCCCAACCGAAAAAACAAAAAAGCATCCGTATATTGTTCTTTTACCTCATAGTATTGTTGCATCATCGGTGTAATTTTCGACACGACTATTCCTCCACTATACTTTAATCCACCGTTAACATTTTTTAAAGTATTAAACTACTATCTCAAATTATAGCACAGGGAGTACATGCGCTCGAAGTGAAAAAGAAAATCAGACGAGGAATCGTGCCAATAAGTTAGTGTGCTGAAACCTAAAAAACGAGTGACGGGAACGGATCCCTCACTCGTTTGTTTCATTTAGTCTTTTTTTTCGCCATGGACCTCTTCTTCCCTGTCTTTTCCTTTTTTCGGATCACGATCGTGCATTAACTCAAAATCGCCCGGCCGTCGTCCCAAGAAATCGGGTTGAATTTCATCCTTCAGTTCTTGGTCGGATACTTGATCCTCCCATTTTATGTCGCGATAATAATCATCTTCTTTTCCCGGGTGAACGAGAATAGAGATCTTCGTTTCCCCGACGAGCTCTGCCGCAAACTCCCGTTCCACTTCCACATTGACTTCTTTATCCTTCTTGGAGATGGATGCTTCGACTGTATTCGGCTGTTTTGTCGCCCGCGCAATCACATCAAAATCGTCCGTCATCACTTCATCGGAGCGCATCTTTAACGGAACATGCTCCTTGTACGATACTTTCTCGCTGGCCACGTCTGTTTTCGTGTTATGGTCATAAGAGTACCATACATTAATATCGTAGTCGCCGGTGATCTCTACACTGTCCCCTTTTCGTTTGGCATCGTACTTGTGGTTAATGACCCAACAACCGAGAATGCTTGACGGTCGATGGGCAGGCTTGATCGTGTGGGTCGTCTTTGAAAATTTTTTACCTTTTCCGCAAACCGCCTTTGTGATGATTTCCCGGTAATGCTCCTTTTTATGATCCAAGTGACGGTCCCTCCCTTAATATTCAACTTCCGGCGTTTGCATGCCTCTTCTTCATATGTATGAGCTTATTTTTGGTTCATGACATACACATAAAAAAAACCTGCCGGTAATGGCAGGTTTAGAAAAACTTGGCTTGCCGCCAAGTCCTGATGGCGGAAGCCTTAGTTTTACTTATACTTTAGTCCTTTGCATTAGTTAAAAACTTTCCTGAGTGTAAAAAATGCGTTAGTCTCTTCCCAAATAGGACCGAAGCATCCAGCCGTCTTTTTGGAAGTCACGGGCCATGCCCTGAATCGAATCCGCCAAAGACAATGCATTTTGTTCTTCGAGTCCGTCGACAAGTTCCACCAATTGATTGCTTAGGGCTTGTAGGTCAGCGGCCAGTGTCTCCACCATTTCCTGTTCGTCTTCGTTTCCGGAAGCTTCTTCAATGGTTGCGTTGGCGAGAAAATCTTTCATCGTTGCCAACGGTTTTACCTGGATCGCGAGCATTTGCTCAGCATAATCATCCATGAACGTGGCCGTCTTGTTGTACAATTCCTCGAATTTCCCATGGAGTGAAAAGAAATGTGAGCCTTTTACAAACCAATGATAATTGTGCAGTTTTACGTATAACACTTGCATATTCGCAAATTCCCGGTTCAAATCCTGCTCCAACACTCGTCCGGCTTGCCCTTTAATTTCAGTTGCTTGTCGTTTAGCCATTTTTATTGCCTCCTCCATGCATCTTTTTTTCGGTTGTTTTGTTGATTACAATGTCTATTATATTATAATCATTATAAAAAAACAACCGTTATTAATGAAACTTGTTTCTACTTATTCCATTCCCGATTGTCACAAAAATTATGCCTTGAATTTAGAAAGATCCCCTTGTCGATGCGACAAGGGGATCTTCCGGTGACGCTTATTTAATTCATAAACTCTTGCGGGAAGGACATTAAATCAATGCCCCACACGATCGGCACAAGATAGTACACAGCGAGCACAATGAGCATAGTGGCATAGATGTTTACCGCGAAGCCTGCTCGCACCATTTCAATTATCCTCAACTTACCTGTCGCGTAAATGATCGCATTCGGAGGTGTTCCGACCGGCAACATAAATGCGCAATTAGCTGCCAAAGCAGCGGGAAACATGAGCGCGAAAGGATGAATATCCAGCGCGAGTGCAAGAGAAGCCACGACTGGCAAAATCATCGTTGCCGTTGCCGTATTGGAGGTAATTTCCGTTAACGCCATAATCAATACAGCTGTTGCCAATATGATAACGAAAATGTGAAAGCCGGCCAACACGGTCAATTGGTCACCAATCCATTCGGATAAACCGCTACCCGTAAAACCTGCGGCAATGGCCAATCCCCCGCCAAAGAGAAGGAGAACGCCCCACGGAATTTCCTTGGAGTCGGACCAATCCAGGATTCGGCTGCTGATTCCGGATTTAGCCGGAATGGCAAACAATAGAACAGCGGCCAAAATGGCAATAGTGCCATCAGAAATGCCCGGTATTTGTAAAACAAGCCCTTCATCTTCATCCCATAAAAACTCCCGGGTCACCCACATAAAGGCGGCAAATGAAAAGACAAACGCAACCATGCTTTCTTCATAAGAAATTTTTCCAAGGGCGGTGCGTTCCTTTTGTATCAACGCTTGTCCACCCGGCAATTGTTTGATGGACGTTTTAAATTGCATTCTTCCGAGATACAGCCAAGTCGCTGCCAATAATATAATCACGACCGGGACACCAAAAAGCATCCAGGTGGCAAAGGAAATCGTAACACCAAACAGTTGATCCATTTGCCCGGCCAAAATAATGTTTGGGGGTGTACCAATCAACGTACCGATACCACCGATCGTTCCGGCATATCCAATACCGAAAATCAACGCTTTTTCAAATCGGGGCAATTCCTTTTCTTCCGGCGTATCCTTAAGGGATTCAGCCACTTGGGCAGTAATCGCCAATCCCATCGGGATCATCATCATAACCGCCGCCGTATTCGATACCCACATGGAGAGAAAACCGGTTGCAACCATGAATCCAAGCAAAATCCGTTGGGTGCTCGTTCCAATCGCCGCGATGATAGCAAGCGCGATACGTTGATGCAAATTCCACTTCTCCATTGCCGTGGCAATAAAAAAACCGCCCAAAAAGAGGAAGATCACATCATCTCCATAGGCTGAAGCGACGGTATCCCCGTCCAATGCCCCTGTCATCGGGATCAAAAACAGCGGCAATAACGAAGTTGCAGGAATCGGCAACGCTTCCGTCACCCACCAAGTGGCGACCCATAATGTCACTGCCAGAACGGAACGCCCGGCAGCAGATAGCCCTTCAGGATCAAGAAAGAGCATGGTTATTGTAAACAACAAAGGTCCGAGAATTAAACCTACGAGTTGAGCCTTTGTATAGCCCGGTTTCTTTAATTCTGGGGGATCTTCATCGTTATTGCCATTACCGGGCATATCTTGTTGTTGGTCATTCGCTTGCCCTTGTTCCGATGGCTGTCCGTTGTCTCGTTTATATGAAAAAATATTTAAAAGTGATTTCGTGCGGTGATGTTGCTGCCATAATTTCTGCCATGCTTCGGCAGGGAATGACTTCATGGCTCCTTCCCCCTTGTGTCCATCTTTGTTGATAATTGTAAGCCTTGTCATATAGCAAAATAAAAAAGAAAGGCTTGTGCTTATTTTTTTCACCCAACAAAAACTGCCATGCATGGTGTTACACACATGACAGTTGCTGGTTGCTTGTTGGCATGCCGCTACTTGTTTTGTTTTAATGGTGAGTCTTCATCTGCATCCGATCGTTGATTGATTTCGTTGGTGACTTCATTTGAAATCGTCGAGGATACGAGTTGCAACATTTCATTTACATCATTTTGGCTTTGTTTAAACTCTTTAACAATCGGAATTTCATCCACTTCGGCATGCAACGCGTTGATCTCTGCTTCCTTTTGGCGAACCCCTTCGGTTTTTCCGTAATGTTTCAAGTTCACAAGCTCTTTTTGCTTCGCCTTGATGTCGCTAATCATCTTTTGGATTTTTTCGTTTTGGTTAATCGTCTTCTCGGCTCTTCTAAAAAAGTCGACTTCTTCGGTGTCCACCATCATATTGGCTAGTTCCTTTGTTTTCGCCATAATTTCATCTTTTGTATACAAATGCTCCGTCATACGTTTTGCACCTCGCTATATGCTACCATTTCTCCATTTAATGACCATGTCTTCACATCGGTAATCTTTACGTCCACAAGTTTTCCGATGGAAGCTTTCGGTGCACGAACGTTGACGAGCTTATTCGTACGCGTGCGCCCGGCAAGGATCTCGGGATCTTTCTTGCTTTCCCCTTCAAGAAGTACTTCAACGGTCTGATCTTGCAACGCTTCATTGCTTTTTGCGGATAATTCGTTCACGAGCGCGTTCAACCTTTGCAGTCGTTCGCGTTTGACTTCATGAGGGACATTGTCTTTCATGCGCGCCGCAGGCGTGCCGTCGCGCGGCGAATAAATATACGTAAACGCGCTGTCATAGCCAATTTCTTTCACTAAGGAAAGGGTATCCTGAAATTGTTCTTCCGTCTCATTCGGAAATCCGACAATAATGTCAGTCGTAAACGTGGCGTGCGGCATGGCAGCTTGGATTTTGCGTGCAAGTTCCACGTATTCTTCTCTCGTGTATTTGCGTCCCATCAATTTCAATACGTCGCTGTTTCCATGTTGAACGGGCAAATGAATGTGCTCGAGAAGGTTGTTGCCTTTTGCCAACACATCAATGAGATGGTCATCAAAGTCACGAGGATGGCTTGTGGTAAAACGAACACGCGGAATATCGACTTTACGGATTGCATCCATTAAGTCGCCCAGTCCATATTCCTCGTCCAAATCTTTTCCATAGGCGTTCACATTTTGACCGAGCAACGTAATTTCTTTATAGCCTTGCCTGGCGAGATCACGCACTTCATGGATAATATCTTCGGGAAGTCGGCTTCGTTCTTTGCCGCGGGTATAAGGCACGATACAATACGTGCAAAATTTGTCACATCCGTACATGATGTTCACCCAGGCCTGAATTTTCCCCTGACGGCGCCGCGGCATGTTTTCTACGACGTCGCCTTCTTTGGACCAAACCTCCACGACCATTTCCTTGCCCTGGATCGCATCCTTTAGCAAATGGGGCAAACGGTGAATGTTATGGGTGCCGAAAACGAGATCCACATGTTGGTGTTTCTGCAGAATCCGATTGACGACACTTTCTTCCTGGGACATGCAGCCGCAAAGGCCGAGGACGACCTCCGGCCTTTCTTTTTTAAGGTTTTTTAAATTGCCCACTTCACCGAACACTTTATTCTCCGCATTTTCACGGATGGCACATGTATTTAACAAAATAACATCGGCATCATCGGTCGTATCCGTAGACGTAAATCCGAGTTCCTCGAGGATTCCGGACATATTTTCGGTATCGTGCACGTTCATTTGGCAACCATACGTGCGAATATAGTATTTTTTTCCGTTTCCGATGCTTTGCATGTCTTCGGGAATTTTAAAGTCATAATAAACTTCCACATCTTTGCGGCGCCGCTGGCCTCTTCGGTAATTAGGCTGTTCGTTTATTTTAATGCGCCGGCCGCCGATCTTCATGATTTCTTGGCCGTCTTCATTTATATCAATGGTGGCATTGGAGAAATCAAAGTACTTGCTGTAATCTTTTGTCGATGGACGACGTTGTTCCTCGTTCATGCGAGGGGAGCCCCCTTTCCTCTTTCCATTCCTCATCAAATTATAAAGCTTCCTTTCCCGGAAGACAACCACCTTCTATAAAGTGAAACTTCCATCAGAGAAGGTTTTTCATCTCTCTCTGATGGTTAGTTGAACGAATCGGGGTGTTAGCCGCCCGTTAACTCCCGCTCGCGGGCTTGAAGTGGGAGTTTTACGGGCGCTTACCACCGGGATTAACGTTCGTGTTGCATCGACAACGTTCGCAAACGATTAATGGCAGCCGCGATTTCAAAACGGCGCGGCCTCGCCAAATCGCCGGGATGTTTGCCTTTGAAAGGGGACAATTCATCCAATCCGGAAGAAGTTTCTCGTTCATAGATATCAAGAAGTTCTCCGAGCGTATAGTTTCCATTGACGTATTTTTTCGCCAAGTAGTGAAGCGTTCGTGCAATGGCTCTCGTCTGGCTGGGATCGATGCATTGTTCGACCGCGGAAAGGTCAATGGTTTCCTTTCCGTAAAGGATCGTATGTTTTCCGCGGGCATCGACCTTTTCTTTTTTTCCGCGCCGGGCATCAAAACTTTTTGCCAAAGGCTGGCGCGTGCTTGTCACCGAGAAAGGCGCCGATTCGTGGGTAATCCGCTGGCTGCGAGCTTCTTCTGCAATATCTTTCGCTTTGCCGGTGACGTCATACGGGCGGTATGCATCCATCATCGTCACCGTATCGGCAACATCGAAATAATCGCCTGTGCCGCCGACGACGATAATCGTGGAGACGCCTTCTTCCTCGTATAAGTCCCTTACCCGGTCGATGAACGGGGTGATCGGTTCTTTATCCGGAGAAACGAGTTGCTGCATGCGATAATCGCGGATCATGAAATTCGTCGCGCTCGTATCTTCGTCGATGAGCAATAGGCGGCTGCCGGCCTCGAGGGATTCAATAATGTTCGTTGCCTGCGAGGTGCTTCCGCTCGCATTGTCCGTTTGAAAGCGGTCCGTGCTTTTTTCATTCGGAAGGTCGTCGATAAACGGAGAAATGTTTACATTGGTCACTCCGCGTCCGTCCTCGGCACGTATTTTGCAAGCACTCGTGTCCGTGACGATATAGGCTCGCCCGTCTCCGTCGATATGATTGTAAATGCCGCGTTCCAGTGCCTCAAGCAACGTACTTTTGCCATGGTAACCACCGCCGACGATGACATGTACGCCTTTCGGGATAAGCATCCCCCGTATATCTCCGAAGTGAGGCAAGGAAACGGTTGCCGCCATCGTCTCAGGACTTGCAAAGGAGATGGCCCGATCGGGGTCAAGGGGGCGATTTTCCACCCCGCTCACTCTTGGCAGGATCGAACCGTCCGCGACGAACGCGAGCGCGTCACGCTCTTCCACATAAGCACGCAAGGCTTGTTGGTCATCGCTGAGCGCCACATGTTTTTTGAGCCCTTCCATATCAATATTATAGAGGGCTTGTTCAATCACACTCGGCAGTTGTTCGGTTAAAAGTTTCGACGCCTGCACACCCATGATCGTTCTTCCGCGCGCGGGCAAATGGATGGATAGACGAACTTCCACTTTCTCCATATCGCAAACGACCGCGGTTCGCTCCAATATTTCTTGCCCGGGGCGATCGATGAAAATGCTTTTTTCCGCCTTTTGTTGGCGAAGGGCCTTGCCAACCGAGCGAGCCACATAGTCTGTAAACGCTACGTTACGATGACCGCTTTCATATAAGTCCTTATCCATATGTAACTGCCGATGGTTAATCTCCACCCTTGCACGCGAGGGACTGGCATATGGATCTGCCTGTATGTGGTCCATATGTAAACGAAATGAAGGGAACGTAAACGTCCCGCGAATATCATTATATGCTTTGTACCCTTTACGATCGATTCGTTGTAAGGTTTCCTTTAATTGTTTCATCTCTCATTCACTCCAACTTCTACAGGTTGTTCAAAAAGTCCGGCATTGGCTTTGAAAAACTCAGCGCATCAGATACGCTGAGTTTTTCTTTCATCATCTTGGTTCAATAATGAGCTTAATGGCTGTTCGCTCTTCACCGTCAATCTCAATGTCGGTAAACGCCGGGATACAAACCAGGTCAATTCCACTGGGTGCTACAAACCCTCTCGCGATGGCAATTGCCTTGACAGATTGATTTAAAGCGCCTGCTCCAATAGCCTGAATTTCCGCAGCTCCTCTTTCGCGGATCACGCCCGCGAGGGCACCGGCGACTGAGTTAGGGGTGGATTTTGCTGATACTTTTAATACTTCCATGATTAGCCCTCCTATAGTTGTGGAATGGTACCTTTTATCCCTTACTATATTCTTTGGATCGTTCTCTATGCCTTACTGCTTGCATCTACTCGACGATTGGGTGGTCATCATTGATCAGGAGCCTCTCAATCTTTCGCGCTTTCCCTGTCTTGTCATCGAATTCCATAAATACGGCGTTTAATTGACTCCTTCCTTTCGCAATTTCAAATTTTGCCGGCAGTGACGTTTGGAATTTTTTCAAAACAACATCCTTGTCAACGCCGAGAATGCCATCGTATGGTCCGGTCATGCCGACGTCGGTCAAATAAGCGGTCCCGCCCGGCAAGACCCTCTCATCCGCTGTTTGAACGTGTGTGTGCGTTCCGATAACAGCACTGGCACGCCCGTCCAAGAACCACCCCATGGCTTGTTTTTCACTGGTTGCCTCCCCGTGAAAATCAACAAACACAAAGGGTGTTCGTTTTTTGGCGTCATCCACCGCCTTGTCCAGCGCCTGAAAGGGGCAGTCAATTGCTTCCAAGAACGTTCGTCCCATAGCATTGATGACGACGAGCTCCACTCCATTCACGTTCAGGGAGGTTTGGCCCCTTCCGGGAGCACCCGGCGGATAATTTAACGGGCGGATGAGGTTTGTTTCTTCGTTAATAAATGAAAATATTTCATTCTTTGCCCACGTGTGGTTGCCGAGCGTAACAACCTGAGCGCCAAACCCTAAAATATTTTTATAAATTTTTTCTGTGATCCCTTTCCCGCTCGCGGCATTTTCACCATTAACGATTGTCACCTGGGGCCTGTATTTCTGCTTCAGTTTCGGCAATTGGTCTTCCAGGATATTTCGTCCGGGGCGACCGACAACATCTCCGACAAATAATAGTCGCATGCGCTTAAGACCTACTTTCTAGTCATGAAGAGACATTTCTATCCTCACTTATACCCACTTTATATGACCTGTTAAACGTATTGCTTTTATGCAAATGGATATATTTAAGGGGGAGCAACCTTTTCGTACTCCGGTGAATGGATTTGTTTCAATCTGTTAAAAAACTCCGTAGTTGTTCTTAGCCGATCATCCATACATTTATACTTTTTTATAGGGTAAAAAAATAATAAAGCAGCACAAATGTGCTGCCTTATTTTGCATAATTAACTGCCCTCGTTTCACGAATAACGGTGATCCGTATGTGTCCCGGGTAGTCAAGTTCGTTTTCCACTCGCTTCGTAATGTCTCGTGCCAGCCGATGGGCCAACACATCGTCGATCAAGTCTGGTTTTACCATAATGCGGACTTCGCGACCCGCTTGTATGGCATACGTCTTTTCAACACCATCAAATGATTCTGCAATCTCCTCTAGTTTTTCTAAACGGCGAATGTACGTTTCAAGCGTTTCCCGTCTTGCTCCCGGTCTCGCGGCAGACAGAGCATCTGCAGCGGCAACGAGCGTGGCAATGACCGAGGTTGCTTCGACATCCCCGTGGTGAGAGGCAACGCTGTTCACAACGACCTCGTTTTCATTGTATTTTTTCGTTAATTCAACGCCGATTTCAACATGGCTGCCGTCGACTTCATGATCAATTGCTTTTCCAATATCATGAAGCAATCCGGCCCGTCTGGCAAGTTGCACATCTTCTCCGAGTTCCGCTGCCATTAAACCTGTCAAATACGCGACTTCGGTGGAGTGGTTCAAGACATTTTGCCCGTAGCTGGTTCTAAATCGCAGACGGCCCAAAATTTTGAGAAGATCGGGGTGTAAATGATGAATCCCCATTTCAAACGTCGTTTCTTCCCCATATTCACGTATCCGTTCATCAACCTCACGCCGCGCTTTATCCACGGTTTCTTCAATGCGGGCGGGATGAATCCGTCCGTCTTGAACGAGCCGTTCCAACGCTGTGCGCGCAATTTCCCTGCGAATCGGGTCGAAGCCGGAAAGAATAACCGCCTCAGGTGTATCGTCTATGATTAAATCAATCCCGGTTAGTGTCTCCAATGCGCGAATATTTCTGCCTTCACGCCCGATGATTCGGCCTTTCATTTCATCATTCGGCAAATGGACAACGGAGACCGTTGTTTCTGCAACATGATCCGCCGCACATCTTTGCAGGGCAAGGGAGAGAATATCCTTCGCCTTTTTATTCGATTCTTCTTTGACTTTATCCGTATGCTCTTTAATCATAACGGCTGTTTCATGTTCGAGCTCCCGCTCCGTTTCACTCCGAACAATCTGACGGGCCTCATCTTTCGTTAATCCTGAAATGCGTTCCAGTTCTTCTTGTTGCTCGGCTATCATTTGTTCCACTTTGCTATTCATCGTTTCTGTCTCTTCTTGTTTCTCAGCGAGTGCTTTTTCTCGACTTTCCAATGATGCTTCCTTATCGTCCAGCGTTTCACTTTTACGGTCAAGCGTTTCTTCTTTTTTCAGAACTCGGTTTTCTTGATTCTGAATTTCGGTTCTCCGTTCGCGAATATCGTCTTCGGCTTCGGAACGCAAGCGATATGCTTCATCTTTGGCTTCCAACATTGATTCTTTCTTGCTGTTATCCGCGTTGCGTTCCGCTTCTTCCATCATCTTTTTTGCCGTGTATTCTGCGCTCGAAATTTTTGCTTCGGCAATTTTTCTTCGGATGACATAACCTATAAACCCGCTTAAAACAGCAACGACAACAAGCAAAATGGAGATGGTCAAGATGAGTGTTCCGTCCATCTCGCCTACACCTCCTTTGCTATCCAATTGTACAGTTCATTTCCATTCGAAAACGTTGCGGGCTTTGCCTAACGAAAAACGGAGAGAATGCAGGCAGGCGATGCCTGCGTTCATTCGTTGGTGTTGATGCCTTTCGTTCTGTTGTTCAAAAAGTGCGGGTATCATGGGCGGTCGCTGTTCGCACCCAATGACGAATAAAGATTCTTTTCCCTATCGTCTTAAACGATGTCCGGTCACATAGTTTCTTGAAAACGACCTATGATTGATGAAACGGTCGTCTTTTCCGGTGCTTTCGCTCCGATTATGAATCGGTTCGAAGCCCGTTTGTTGCTCTTTTGTGCACATGCACGTTTGTTTGAACATACACCAATGATTTAAAACTTCTTCCTCATACTGTTTTCAGTTGTTTCAAACGATTGGGTAAAACATGATGCGTTACAACCAGAGAAAAGCCTTTTGTAAACGGCAAATCAATTGCTTGATTCTGCCGTTCCCCCAACATTCATATTTAATTGTATACTTGCCATTGTTCATATGTCAACCGTGTCAAACCCATCCATCCGAGGACAGAAAAGCCGGCTCGAGCAGCCGGCTTTTCCATCAGGACCCCGATGATGAATCTTGTGTTTCTTCCTTTTCCTCTTGTTGTTGGTGATTGGGAAGTTCATGGTGGTCACGGATGCGCGATTCTATTTCAGAAGCTACGGAAGAATGTTCTTGCAAATATTGTTTTGCATTTTCACGGCCTTGGCCAAGCCTTTCGCCTTCATATGCATACCAGGCGCCGCTTTTTTGCACAATTTCCAAGTCTGTCGCGATGTCCAACAGCGAACCTTCCCGGGAAATGCCCTTCCCGTACATAATGTCAACTTCTGCTTGGCGAAACGGAGGAGCCACTTTGTTTTTCACAATCTTTAACCGTGTCTTGTTTCCGACCGTCTCATTTCCCTGCTTCAATGCTTCAGCCCTGCGCACTTCCAGGCGTACCGAGGAATAAAACTTCAGTGCACGTCCCCCGGGCGTCGTTTCGGGGCTTCCGAACATGACGCCTACTTTCTCACGAATTTGATTGATAAATACCGCGATCGCGTTTGACTTGCTGATGGCCCCCGACAGCTTCCTTAATGCCTGTGACATCAAGCGGGCCTGCAAACCGACATGTGCATCGCCCATGTCCCCTTCAATTTCTGCTTTTGGGACAAGGGCCGCCACGGAATCAACAACGATAATATCAACAGCACCGCTGCGGACGAGCGCCTCCGCAATTTCCAATCCCTGTTCTCCCGTGTCCGGCTGCGAGAGCAGGAGTTCATCGGTATCAACACCAAGGGCGCGGGCATAAACAGGATCAAGCGCGTGTTCTGCATCAATAAACGCCGCTTGTCCGCCCTCCTTTTGCGCTTCCGCAACAGCGTGCAAGGCAACGGTTGTTTTTCCGGAAGACTCCGGTCCATATATTTCAACGACCCGCCCCCGCGGGTATCCGCCAACGCCGAGCGCGATATCCAGCGCCAATGTTCCGCTTGAAACCGTGGAGATGCGTTTTTCCGTTTCATCCCCCAACTTCATGATGGAACCTTTCCCGAATTGTTTTTCTATGTTTCTCAATGCTTGGTCAAGCGCTGCTTTTCTTTCACTCATGGCAATGCTCCTTTTATAGTATAAATTTATCATTTCGTTAAACCCATAGATACTGGCAAGTACCGATCGTTTCCCCTGCACCTATCATATCGTGTTTTTCATCATTTGCCAAGCATTATACGAACATTTATTCTGAAATAATCAGATGAGAAAAGGCCCTTCCTTATGGAAGAGCCCGGTATTCCCTAATTGGAGACGGAAGGGTTGGTTGTTTGCCGCCCGTGGCGTTTCGGTTTTGGTTTTGCCGGCTCCAGGTTTACGCGCGCACCGTTTACACGGGAGTGGCGCAAACCTTCATAAACAAAAGGAGCCACATCTTCCGGAACTTCCACGAACGTAAATTTTTCGAAAAGGTCGATGCGGCCGATCGATTTTTTTGAAATCCCGACTGCATCGGCAATTTCATCCACGAGTATTTTCGGAGTCAGGCTCACATTGCGGCCCACGTTCATAAAGAAACGGACCATGCCTTTTGCCGCGCCGGTATCACCAAAATAATACCCTTCTTCGGAGATGCTGTTTTCCGTTTGATAATTCATTTTCAACAGCGCATCAATGACTTCCCGCGGTTGATATTGTTCGAGCAGTTCCCGCGTTAACTCATCAAAGATCGATGTCTCTTCGCTATGTTCAATCACGCTAGTGATTTGCTGTCGCCACGAGTCCTGCTGTTTTTCCACGACTTCTTCCAGCGTCGGGATATCCCGGGTCGGCAAGGACATTTTGATTTCTTTTTCGATCGAGCGTAAATGCTTCATTTCCCGCGGAGTGACGAGCGTGAGGGCCTGGCCGCTCTTTCCGGCCCGTCCGGTTCGCCCGATGCGATGAACATAGGATTCCGGGTCTTGCGGGATATCATAATTAATCACGTGGGTGACGTTTTGAACATCCAGGCCGCGGGCAGCAACATCCGTTGCAACGAGATATTCAATCGTGCTTTCACGAAACCTTTTCATCACCGCGTCCCGCTGTGATTGGTTCAAATCGCCGTGAAGGCCGTCTGCGAAGTACCCCCGCGCCTGCAAGGATTCCGATAATTCCGCAACGCCTTTTTTCGTGCGGCAGAAAACGATCGCGAGTTCCGGATTGTAGCGGTCGATCACACGGCAAAGCGATTCAAGTTTGTTTTTTTCAAGGACTTTAAAATAAATCTGTTCAATCGATGGGGCCGTAACATCGCCTTTGCTGATGGATACGGTCTCCGGTTGCTGCATGTAGCGGCGGGACAATTTTCGTATCGGGTCGGGCATCGTTGCTGAAAAAAGCATCGTTTGCCGGTCCTCGTTCGTTTGTTTCAGAATCGATTCAATATCATCGATAAAGCCCATATCCAGCATTTCATCCGCTTCATCCAAAACAAGTGTCTGCACGCGGTCAAGCTTTAACGTTCTTCGGCGCAAATGGTCTTGAACCCGTCCCGGGGTCCCGATAACGACTTGTACCCCGCGTTTAAGCGCCTTAATCTGATGGCCAATGGATTGGCCGCCGTAGACAGGAAGCGTCGTGACATGCAAGTGCGTGGACAACTTTTGCAATTCGCCGGCCACTTGGATGGCGAGTTCCCGGGTAGGCGTTAGAACGAGCGCTTGGACGTGGGAGGAGGCGCTTAGTTTTGTAAGCAGCGGAATCCCGAATGCTGCCGTCTTTCCGGTTCCCGTTTGCGCTTGCCCAATTACATCTTTGCCGTCCAGTGCTTTCGGTATTGCTTGTTCCTGGATCGGAGAAGGCTCTTCAAAGCCTATCTCCTTAATTGCTTTTTTCACTTCCGGTTTAATATGTTCGCTTTCAAATATAGTCATGTTCTTCATCACCTTCTTCTATCAGTTAAGGAACCCGACGCCAACACGCTTTTCGCGGCAGGAGACGGGTATGTAATGGGCTTGGGGCCCACTGCTCACTTCTCGCCTCCCACCTCCAGCAAACAGGCACAAGCGTCTTTTACCGCCCTTCGCCGAATTGATGAACGGTCCCCGCGTAAACGTCGCTTGTAAACATGAGTTTTGTCCGGGGAGCTTATGCCGATAAACACTGTCCCTGGCGGGTGCCCTTCCTGGGGGCTCGGCCCGGCAACACCTGTCAACGAAACCCCTGTGTCTGTCCCGTATTCGTTTCTCACGCCTTCTGCCATTTCTTTGGCACATGCTTCACTCACAGCGCCATGTTGCTCGAGGGTCGCTGCCTTCACGTGAAGCTGTTTTTCTTTTGCTTCATTGCTATACGTAATGGCTCCTCCGGCATAAACGTCGGACGCTCCCGAAACATCGGTGAACGAAGCACCGAGCAATCCTCCGCTTACGCTTTCAGCCACCGCCAGCGTCCACCCTTTCGACCGTAAATCGTCGAGGGTTCTTGAAAATAACGTGTCCTCGTCGTACCCATATAAAAAAGATCCGCACCGTTTATAGACCGCCTCTTCCAACTCATCAAGCCTTTTTTTGGCATCGCTGCGATCGGTCGTCTTCACCGTCAAACGCAACGTGACTTCATCTTGGCCTGCGAGCGGTGCAATCGTCGGATTCGTTTGCTGGGTGATCAAGTCATGAACACGCGCTTCCAGCGCCGACTCGCCAATACCATAGAATTTGAGCACCCGTGACAACAAAAAATCACGCGATTCGTTCATGGCATCAAGAAAGGGGCTGACTTCTTCCTCAACCATCGTTTTCAACTCGTGCGGTGGACCCGGCAATAGAAAGAACCACGCATCCGAATGTTTATACACCATACCGCAAGCCAAGCCCGCGTTGTTTTGAAAGACGTGCGCCCCTTCCGTATGAAGAGCTTGGCGGCGGTTCGCATCACTTACGGTTCGGTTTCTCGATTCAAAAAAAGCTTCCACTTTGTCAAGCGCCTGCTGGTTATAGACGAGGTTGAGGCCGTACTCCTCTGCCAAAGCGTTTCTTGTTACATCATCCTCTGTAGGGCCAAGGCCGCCGGTAAGAATAACGATGTCATTCTCTTTTGCGGCAATCCGAATTGCTTGCCGAATGCGAGGCAAATTGTCCCCGACAACCGTATGTTTATATATATTCACGCCATGTTGCATGAGTTGATTCGAAAGGTATTGGCCGTTCGTATTTGCTATTTGCCCAAGAAGTAGTTCGGTGCCTACGGCAATGATTTCCGCGTTCATGGATGGATCTCCTTCCATTCATCTAAACGTCATTGAACACATGTTTATTTTTCACAAAGTAATCGATGCCGGAAAACACCGTCAAGATGAGAGCGATCCCCATCAACACCATCGCGATCGGCAATCCGAGAGCATCGAAAGGTGCATTGTGAACCATAAGGAAAAAAACTGCAAGCATTTGAAAGAGCGTCTTCCCCTTGCCGAGCGGACTGGCCGCAATGACTTTGCCTTCGGCTGCAGCCACTAGTCTCATCCCAGTGACGGCAAATTCGCGGCTAAGAATGACCACAGCAATCCAAGCCGGCAAAAAACCGACCTCTATAAGGGATAATAAAGCTGCTGTCACGAGCAGTTTGTCCGCTAAAGGGTCTAAAAATTTTCCAAAATTGCTGATGAGGTTACGGCTACGGGCAATATAGCCGTCAAGCCAATCCGTCCCCGCGGCAATGGCAAAAATAATCCCGGCAACCGCGTGGTTCACGGGCACCTCCGTCCCGAAAACATCTATGGGGGGACCCCATTGGAAGGGATAGAGAAAAATCAGCATAAATATCGGGATGAATCCGATACGGATGATCGTAATCTGGTTTGGCAGGTTCACGTAAAGCTTCCTCCTATAGGAACACCCTATATTCTAACAAAAATCATATCAAAGAAAAATGCCGACGTCCTAGCGTTTCCCGGAATTTCCTATGTAAGACACATTCCACCCTCTAAATTCAGCGGGAAACGGGGCCCCGGGATAAGCATCGAGAGTGGTGTATTGCAAGGGTTTTACTGCGATTCATTTTCTTTTTCAATGGTAATACGCTGGAAATCCCTTTCAGAAGGGTCTAATTCGTATTCCAATGCTTCGCCGTTCACATAAATCGTGAGCGCGGGGGTATAGCCGGCATTTACCGTAATCGAGTCATGTTCGCTGAAATCAAAGTCTTGTTCTGATTCATCGGAAGGGGCAGCGGCCGTTTCTACGATCGAGTCGTCATCATTCGGTTCTTCACGAAAATCAACATAACTGTCCGCTTCTTCATCAAAATCAAGCGTTATCTCCAATGTATCACTGTCTATCGTATAGATGGAATTATATCCGTCCGTGATTTCCTCAAAAGAGAGTTGTCCATTCTCACTTTCTCCGTTATTGCCGCTCCCTTCGTTGTCATTCCCGTTTTCTTCGTTGCCGTTCGTTTCTTGCGTCGTCTCTTCTTCATCCGCCGTTTCATTAACGATATCAACATTCCCGTTTTCCTCTTCATCAGAAGCGAGGTCGCCACCTCCGCCGTCAATGTTGGAAACCCAAATGACAGCGACAATCGCGACGAGGAAACAAACAACCAAAACAGAAGGAAGGACACTATTCTTTTTTGTCCCTTCCTGGGAGGATCGTTTCGTTTTTGACCGTTCTGTTCTGGTAGGAAGGTCTACCGACTCTTTTCTCGGTTTCGGCAAATCATGCTCAAACTCCGAAAAAACTTCTTCAGGTTCAAGTTCCAGCGCTTCTGCGTAACTTTTAATAAATGCACGGGCATAGAAAGCGCCGGGCAAATCGTCATAGCGCCCTTCTTCTATGGCCAATAAATAGCGCTTTTGAATTTTCGTTCGTGTTTGGACTTCATCAAGCCCCCACCCTTTTTCTTCACGCTTTTCCTGTAAAAATTGCCCTAATTCAGCCATGCTAAAAACACCTGCCACTTAGCTAATATCAAAAGAAGAAAAACCCGATTCCACCATTTCATAGGTAATTTCTTCGTTTACATCATTACGAAGTTCAATGATGCAATCAAAATCTTTTAATGTATATGCTGTTTCACGCACAAAAATATCCGGATGCTCCACAACTTTTACAGCGGACAAGCGCATAATCTCATCGACGAGGGTGCGATGCTTTTCCGGTGCACGCATGGTCGTAACAATCCCGTCGATGATATAAACGAGCTCTTCACCGAATTCATCCTCGGGAAGCGTGCTGCGAATCGTTTGCCGTAACAGTGTAGAAGAAATGAAAGACCAGTGTTTATTCGCACAAACGCTAGCGGCTACGATCGATTCGGTCTTCCCGACTCTCGGCATCCCCCGCACACCTACGAGATAATGGCGCTTCTCTTTAAACAGCTCTGCCAAAAAGTCGACCAACAACCCAAGCTCATCACGAACAAAGCGATACGTCTTTTTATCCCCCAGATCTCTTTCGATATAACGCCCATGCATGACAGCCAATCGATCCCGCAGCCTCGGAATCCGAAACTTTTTAAGCGAAATCGCATCCATCGTTTGCAATATATCACGTAATCGTGTTACATGATCATCGCTGGCACTGCGAATCAACATTCCGCGCCGATCATTTTCGATGCCGTTAATCGATACAATATTAATCGATAACATGCCAAGTAACGAGGAAATGTCCCCCAGTAAGCCGGGACGGTTTTGACGAATCTGATATTCAAAATACCACTCTTTTTTTTCCATCCCGTACCTCCTTCTTCATGGTCTATTTTTTATAAAGGTTATGCAAAAAGTCCTGGAAAAATAAGCGTTTATGGAACTTCGAGAATCCTCTCCGAAGGGGAGGGTTTTCTCGCTCCTCCCATTTTCGCCTCATTTGTCTTATTAATGTTGTCGATTTCATTTGCACTTGTTGTCATTTTACGTTATTTCTTAGCGTTTGAACAGTAGTAGACCGTTTCTTTTTGTTAATGGAGGAAAAAGAACGATAGTCACGGGGACCTTTATCACAAGTTAGGTATAGATCAAAAGAGAGCACCCACGGCCACAGAATGCTGTGTCGAGGATGCTTCAGGGGATGCATGTAATTTTATTTTTCCTGTACCAGCTTCACCATTACATTCGCGATTGCGTGTTGCTCTTGTTCATCAGCCACGTGCCACAAATCAGACAATACCCTTTCTTGTTCGTTTTTAGGGTCTACGTTGTTGGCCAAATAATCGCCAACTTGAAAAGCCACATCGGAAATTGCACCGTTTTTCATGCCATCATCTTCGGCATTGTGCAAGCTGTCCCCCAAAAACGACTTCCACTGTTCCCAATTGTCCAATACGGACATCGATCGTTCCCTCCTTGTCAGTCAAACTTCGTTTTACGGTCATAGTTTGACTTCAAGAATCAGAAAATATACACCGATGCTAACAGAAGCAATGCGGAGATCTGTTATGAAAAGTGGCCAGGCCGCATGATCCGCTATCCGCTCCATGCCCCGTTTACGGAAAGGATATGCCCATTTATATAACTGGCTTCCGGACTCAGCAAATACGAACAAGCGCTCGCCACTTCTTCCACGGTTCCGAAGCGTCCGGCGGGAATGGCATGTTCCAATTCCGCTTTCTCTTCACTGCTGAACGCATCCATCATTTTTGTATCCACCACTCCCGGTGACACTCCGTTCACGGTGATGCCGGACGGCGCTGCTTCTTTGGCGATGGCACGGACGAATTGATTCATCCCTCCCTTTGCCGCGGAATACGCTACTTCAAGCGCTGCTCCCACATCCCCCCAAATGGAGGAAACGGCAACGATTCTTCCGTATTTTTGGTTGATCATATGTGTAAGGAAATGTTTGACAATACGCATCGGCGCAGTGACATTCAGGGTAAACACATCCATCAGTTCCCGGTCTTCCATATCCGTATAAAGCCCGTAGTACGCTTTGCCATTCGCCAGGATAAGATGGTCAACCGGGTGATGCACGCCTGCAATAAGGGCGGGAACGCCATCGTCTGCTTGCAGATTCGCGCAAACCAAAGTGACTGTTGCCCCCTGTTTTTCACAGTGGGCACGAACTTTCTCTGCCTCTGCTTTCCCTTCGTGGTAGTGCAGATACAGGTGTTGCCCGGGAGCAGCGAGCGCTTTTGCAACGGCAGCGCCAATGCCTCCGCTGCTGCCCGTGATCAATGTTGTCATCATGACCCTGAGCCTTCCACTTTCACGACAGAACTTCTTTCGGTACGGAAATGCCGGTGCAAAATGTTTTCCAAGTCCCCGATGCTCATTTTTTCAAGCGTTGGCACAACCTCAAAAAGCGAATCCCCGTTCATTTCGTAGCGGGTGAATTGGGTAGCGATGAACTCGGGGCTGTTCAATTGTTTCAGGAACGTTCCGATTTTCCGTTTTTTGGCCAGTTGCATTTCTTCTTCCCCTAAACCCTGTTGCTGATAGGCATCTACCGTTTCTTCCAACACAGAAACGAGTCGATCGGGATCTTTCGTGTCGCCTCCAATGGCGGAGAATCCAAACGAACGCTCCATCGTGAAATCAGCGGAAAAGCTGTTGTCAATGACGCCTTCTTTATACAATTTCTCATAGGTGCTCGACCCAAGCCCAAACATCATGTCCATGAGCAATTGCACCCCTAATTCATACGCGAGCCCGGACAGGGGATATTCCTCATTGGGCTCTTTAAACCCAAGCAAACATTTCGGCGTTTGCACGTTCATTTCAATCGTCTTTTGCCGCTCAAAGCTTTCCTTAGGCTCCGATCCATACGTGCGCGCGAGTGTGTCGGCTTCCGGGAAGGACTTCTTTTCCTGGTTGCCTTTCACGAGATGAATGGTTTCCTCGGGGTCCACGGGGCCGACGACAAACAAAACCATATTGGAAGGATGGTAAAAGGTTTGATAGCACGTATAAAGCATATCCTTTGTAATGTCGTCGATCGATTCTACCGTTCCTGCAATATCGATACGCACCGGATTATTTTTGTAAAGCGCACTGATCAGTCCAAAAAATAAGCGCCAGTCGGCGTCGTCGTTATACATGTTGATTTCCTGGCCGATAATCCCCTTTTCTTTTTCCACCGTTTCTTCAGTAAAATACGGGGACTGCACAAAATCCAACAACGTTTCCACATTTGCGTCCACTTCACTCGTACTTGAAAATAAATAAGCGGTTCTCGTGAAACTTGTGAAAGCATTCGTCTGGGCTCCGCGCTTGCTGAACGTGTCAAACGCATCACTGCCATCTTCCTCCTCAAAAAGTTTATGTTCGAGGAAATGGGCGATGCCATCAGGGACTTGTACCATCTGGTCACTGTTTATAGGGGTAAATGCTTGGTCAATGGAGCCGTAGTCAGTCGTAAAAATAGAAAACGTCTTGTTATGGTTGGGTTTTGGCAATACATACACTTTTAGGCCATTGCTCAACGTTTCCATATAGATCGTTTCTTCGATCTGCTCATAATGTTGTTTTTCCATTTAAGCTGTTCCCTCCTCGCCGGTCAACAAGTAAACCGTATCCAGTTGAATCGCTTTGGCAACGGAAATGACAGTCTCCATATCCACCGTTTCAATTTCCCTGAGACGATCGTCCACTGTCCTTTTCGCGCCGCTAAGCACATTTTGATAATTCATTTCAATGGCACCGCGAGCACTGTCCACTTGTTCCAAGATTTGATTTTTCAGCATATATTTCGTCGTTGTTAACTCTTCCTCGGTTATATCTCCACGCTTCAATGCCTCCAACTGTTCTTTCATGATCCGGGCAGCCTTTTCGTATTGATCGGGAGCAATACCGGCCATGGCAAATAAAATCCCTTTATACGGTTCATAACGGGAAGCCGCATAATAGGCAAGGCTTTCCTTTTCCCGAACGTTAACAAATAACTTCGAGTGCGGGTAAGCGCCAAGGATTCCATTTGTCACGAGAACAGCCGTATATTCACCGGACCCAACTGTGTGAGGCACTCGAAAACCGAGGTGTAATTTTGCCTGTTGAATGGGTTGTTTTTCCACCACCTCATTCACCTGTTCCGGTGCGTCCTGAATCGTTGGCTTTGAATCAACGTGTTTCCCTTCTGCAACGTTCTGCCCCATGGAATGAATGGCGTCGGTAATTTCTTCTTTTGTGCCCGGGCCTGTCACAAACAAATCAAATTGGTCGTTGCGCAACATGCGTTCATAAGCCTCTTGAAGCCCCTGATTGGTGATCGCTTCCACTTCTTCAGCGCTGCCGAAAGGGTGAAGCCCAAAGGGTTCATCCGAACACATTTCTTCCAGCATACGGATATTCGCATAACGTGTTTTGTCGTCGGCTATGTTTCGAATCCGTTGCACGAGCGCCTGTTTTTCTTCTTGAATGATCGCTTCACTAAAGCCGTTTTCCGATCGATTTGGCTTGTGAATGACCGACATCAAAAACGACAACGCTTGTGGCAGAAGCGGAGCTTCATTTTTTAAATACCGTTCACTTGCCACTTCCATCACAAAGGTGAGGATATGGTTTTCCCCTTTTTTCCCTACATCCGCATAAAAGGTTGCCCCATACAAGCCATCCAGAAAATAACGGACTTTTCTTCGGCTCGGGTATGCTTCGGTACCTGCTTGCAGCACATGCGCAAGCAGCGTGCGCGAAGCTGCCGTCTTCGCTTCCAAAGGGGTCTTCACGTGCATCACGATTGTCGTCGTTTTGAATGTGTCACTCGGTTGCCAGTGAACACGCAGCCCGCCGGCGTTGAATTGTTCTGCTTCTGCCATTCTATCACCTTTTCTTTTGCATTAATCCGCCCCAAACGGCGAAAGCCAACGTCTATCTCAACGGTCACCTAACGTTCGTCAAATCATCGTTATCGGGAGGCTGATATAAAACTTCCCGCGGTTTTTTCCCTTCATACGGTCCAACAATGCCTTGCGCCTCCATCTCGTCAACGAGGCGGGCTGCCCTTGTGTAACCAATACGAAAACGGCGTTGCAACATGGATACGGACGCTGAATTCATTTGCACAACGAGCGATACGGCATCATAATAAAGCTCGTCTTCCGGCTCGGCGCTTGTTTCCGGCACCTCTTCCGGCATCATCTCTTCCTGATACGTAGCTTTTTGTTGTTCCACCACATCATTAACCACGGCCTCCACCTCTTCATCGGAGATAAACGCCCCTTGAATCCGCGTCGTTTTATTTGCGCCAACCGGTATAAATAACATATCTCCGCGGCCGAGCAACTTCTCGGCTCCGCCCGCATCCAAGATCGTACGGGAATCCGTTTGGCTGGAAACGCCAAACGCGATGCGTGAAGGGATATTGGCTTTAATGACACCGGTAATGACATCGACCGACGGGCGCTGGGTGGCAATGATCATATGAATGCCCGCGGCTCTTGCCATCTGTGCCAGCCGGGTAATCGCGTCTTCCACATCAGAGGAAGCCACCATCATCAAGTCGGCCAATTCATCGACAATCACGACAATATAGGGCAGCGTCGGCTGCTCTTCATCTCCTTTCTCATTTTGCTTCCGGATCATTTCATTATACGCATCAATATTACGGGCGCCGCTACTTGAGAAAAGATCATAACGGCGTTCCATTTCGGCAACGACTTTTTTCAATGCCTGCGACGCCTTTTTCGGCTCTGTAACAACCGGCGTTAACAGATGGGGAATGCCATTATAAACATTCAACTCCACCATTTTCGGGTCAATCATCATTAGTTTGACCTCATGGGGCTTCGCTTTCATGAGTATGCTGGTGACAATGCCATTGATGCAAACACTCTTCCCGCTCCCTGTCGCTCCGGCAACGAGCATGTGCGGCATTTTATGAAGCTCGGCAGTCATCGGTTCACCGGAAATATCCCGGCCTAAAGCAACGGACAATACATGGGAATTTTTCGCTTTATCCGATTCCAGCACTTCCCGCAATGTAACCATTGAAATATCCTGGTTGGGCACTTCTATTCCCACAGCGGCTTTGCCCGGGATCGGCGCTTCGATTCGAATGTCTTTCGCCGCGAGTGCTAACGCAATGTCATCGGTGAGACTGACAATTTTGCTCACCTTGACGCCTGTTGCCGGCTGCACTTCGTATTTTGTAACCGCCGGTCCCAAATGAACCTCATTGACTTGTGCTTGCACCCCGAAACTTTGCAATGTATCTTCCAGTTTTTTCGCATTCGAGGAGACGTGGCTACGGTCATTCGTCTGTTTATTTTGAACGGGCGCACTTAATAACTTCAGCGCCGGCAAGCGATAGTCTTCATTGGTTGTTTGTGCCGTTAACAGCGGTGCGGATTCGCTGTCTTTAATACTTTCTGTTTTGTCATCCGCTGACGGTTTCGCTTGCTGTGCATGTACTGGCTTTGGCGTTTCTTGATACGCTTGTTCTTGGAAATTGTGGATGACCGGACGTGCATCTTCATTGGATTTGCCTCTAGCATTAGAGGAACCAGCTTTCGTTCCCGATGCCGCTGGTTTTTTTGCTTCCTTGGCAGCTTCCGGAGCGCTTGGGGCTTGTCCGCTCCCCGATGGACGGTTTGCCCGGAAGTTTCGGAAAGAATTGGCAAGTGGGGCTGCAGCTGCTTTCACACGATCATACACCCATTTCCCGCTTTCTTTTAATGACTTTCCGCTTAGCAAAATAAAACCGATCACAACTAGCAATATGGCGATCACCTGAGTGCCGGGGACATCAACCAGAAATGTTCCGGTGGCATATCCTACCGCCCCGACCATCCCGCCGCCGAGATCATCGGCTTGCCCGGTCATATCCATCGTATACAGACGGAATGTGTTCATAAGCACCGAACCGTCTTGAAACGGGCCGCTACTTGCCAAGTTCTCAAAGAGGCCTAAATGGCTATAAAGCAGAATGGTAAACATAATCGTATAGACGCCCGCCAACCGACGGGACCAAAAGCTCACGAAGGCGCGCCGGAAAATAAGCGTAAGTGCAAATGCATATAAAAGTACAGTGAGAAAATGATGCCATTCCCCCGCAAAAAAACGAAACAGTTGAATAATAATCGTTCCTACCGGACCATAAGTAAACGTGGCTATGACAGCGAGGGCGAGGAGAATCAATCCTGATACTTCAAATTTTAGTTGGGTCGTCCATTCCTGTTGTTTCTTTCTCCGGCGTTTTTTCTTTTTGGCCGCCAAAATATCCCCCTCCTTCCTGAACTCCCTTCATGATAACGTATGTATTTTACAATTGCTGTCACATCTTGCGATCAATGGTAACACTTGGCTATTATAACATAGACACGAGGCATACTTCACGGCTTTTTCACTGACGAACCATCGTTTCTATTCGTAGATCACTCGTTTTTATACCCCCAACGCCGCGACACCCCATGAAAAGATGAAAAGGATGTTGAGCATATAGTGTTTTGTTGCATTTGCGGACTCATTTGGTGCCCAGACAACGCATTGAGTCCTCAAAACCCAATCTCGAGGGCTAATTTTGATACTGAGCATTGGTATTCACTTTTATGCCAGAGCACTTTTTATGTTTTTGAGTCATAATGGTTAGCTCATTGTATTGAATATTCTGACTTTATCCTGCGAGGTTGGAAATTCCAACCCTGTGTAATTATTCTTCGCTATTCCACCTGGTGCCCGGCTGGTACGAATCGTTCAAATAGTCATTAGGATCCGGGCTCACTAAACGTTGAACAATCCATGCCCCATCCTCGTTTTTTTGTATCATGACCGTTCCGGACGGGGTATCCTTATATTTCACTTCCGTGTCGTTTTTCTCTGCCATAACGTCCTCGATAGGAAGATGGGTGTAGAGGGTCATTGTAGCATCTCTCCTTGTTCCGCTTCTTTTTGTTGGATAAGTTCATTAAGCTTGCGAATGGCCGGTCCCACACCGCCGGGGGATTGGATAAGTCCATGATCGACGGCATCCTTGCCGATCACATTCGTACCGATATCTCTGGAAAGGTTGCCTTTTGCAAACATTAATTCCCGAAACTTGTCATCATTCACATTCGAGTGATTCGTTACAAACTGGATAATACGTTCCTGCATTTCCTCGAGATATTCAAATGTTTGCGGCACACCGACGACCATTCCGTTTAAACGAATGGGATGAATGGTCATGGTCGCGGTTTCCGCAATAAAAGAGTGGTCGCCCGCGACCGCGATAGGAACGCCGATGGAATGCCCGCCACCGAGCACGATGGTTACCGAAGGCTTATCCATGCTCGCCACCATCTCCGCGATTGCCAAACCTGCCTCCACGTCGCCGCCGACTGTATTTAGCACGAGCAAAAGTCCTTTGATGTTTGGGTTTTGTTCAATAGCGACCAACTGGGGAATAATGTGCTCGTACTTGGTCGTTTTGTTTTGTGGCGGCAATTGCATATGCCCCTCGATCTGTCCGATCACCGTAATCACATGAATGTCCGAGTTAGCTTTCGGGACGTTTGTTTGTCCGAGCGCCTGAATTTTATCAACGAGTCCCTGCGCAGTTTCATCAGACTGTGTATTTGGCTGCTCGTTCGGTTGGTTTGGTTCTTGTTCTTCTGCCATATTACCTACCTCCTTTGCCTTATTATTATTGGAATGCTTTTGCTCTTTCATGCATGAGAAAAATAATAACAACGCGCCCCTACATGAAAGATCGCTACACCTACCGAAAACAACCCTATACAAAAAAATGCTTGCTCCTTCAAAATCTGGAGCAAGCATTTTCAAAGTCCGGCTTCGTTTTGATTTACACTTCCATTATAATCGGCAAAATCATCGGCCGCCGTTTCGTTTTATCAAAAAGGAAACGGCTGAGAACATCGCGGACGTTGCTTTTCAAGGAGGACCACTCGTTTACGTTATCCTCCATGCACTCGCGCAACGTTTCGGTTACCTTTTGTTTGGCTTCATCCAACAATTCCTCGGATTCACGGACATAAACAAACCCACGGGAGATGATGTCAGGACCGGATACGAAGGCATTGGTTTTCTTATTCAAGGTGACAACGACAACAAGGATGCCATCTTTGGACAACAAGCGACGGTCCCTTAATACGATATTCCCTACATCGCCGATGCCCAGTCCGTCGACCAGCACATTTCCGGCCTGGACTTTCGTGCTTTTGGTTGCATTTTTTTCCTCGAGATGCAAGACTTCTCCGTTTTGCATCAAATGGATTCGTTCGGGATGGACACCGGTCGTTTTCGCCAAATTACCGTGGGCGATTTGCATTCGGTATTCTCCTTGAATCGGAACAAAATGGCGCGGTTTCATGAGATTGAGCATAAGCATTAGCTCTTCCTGGCTGGCGTGTCCGGATACATTTACATTTTTATCGGCATGAACGACTTCTGCTCCGACTCTATAAAGGAAATCCACGACACGGCCGATTGATTTTTCTTTTCCCGGGGTCGGGCTTGCCGAAATCACGACGGTATCCTTCGGCATAATCGAGAGCTGCCGGTCGGTTCCTTTCGCCATTCGATGCAAGCCGGAAGTGGGTTCTCCTTGGCTGCCCGTGGATAGTATCGCGATGTTTTCCCCTTTGTGTTTGGATAGTTCATCGACGCTGACCATTAATTGTTTGGGAACACGCAAATAACCGAGCCGCTTGGCAATTTGAATATTTTTCCTCATCGAATCACCAACGACGGACACTTTTCGGTTCGTTTCTTTGGCTGCATCAATTGCTTGTTGAATGCGATAAATGTTAGACGCATACGTACTGACAATCACACGGCCCGGCGCTTCACGAAACACGGTTTTCATTCCCGCTTCCGTTTCTTTTTCCGAAGGTGTTGTTCCGGGAATTTCCGCGTTTGTACTGTCGGATAGCAGACATAGAACGCCTTTTTTTCCATACTGGGTCATTTTACCGATATTGGCAAATTTGTTATCCGCAGGGGTCTGGTCAAATTTAAAATCACCAGTGTATACGACATAGCCTTGCGGGGTTTCAATGGCAACCCCTACACAATCGGGAATGCTGTGGCTAACCCTGAAAAATTCAACTTTCACGTTGCCGATTTTCACTTTATCTCCCGAAGAAATGGTTTTCAAATCGGTTTTCTTACGCAAATGCTGCGCTTTCAGCTCTTCTTCAATTAACCCTAGCGTTAGTTTTGTGCCATATACGGGCACCTGTAGTTTGCGTAACACATAAGGCAAAGCGCCACAGTGATCCTCATGCCCGTGCGAAAGAATAATTCCTTTTACCCGATCGCTATTTTGCACGAGATAAGATATATCGGCAATAACAATATCGACGCCGAGCATATCGTCTTCCGGGATCATTTGACCCGCATCTAAAACGATGATCTCGTCGTTTACTTCCACCACATACATATTTTTGCCTGTTTCACCGAGTCCGCCCAAGGCAAAAACACGTACTTTGCTTGTCTCTTCCTGTTTCGGCAATATCAGTTCCTCCTAATCATATGTTTCGCCATCGTTGTCCGTCAAAACGATGTGGCTCGCTGCGTTACTCATTCTGGATGCCAGCAGTGAGAATATGTCCGTTTTTTCTTCCCACTTTTCTCCGCGCTTAAAGCTTAATGTTTCCCGAACGAATGAACTGATAGTTAGTATACCCTAATTGTCGCCCTCAAGACAAGCAGGATAACTGTGTTTTTTTACAAATGCTCGCGTAGCTATCACATGCGACGCACAAGTCTCAGGGTTTTGGACAATCGAGATGTTCGGATGTTCGCCAAAAAACAGATTATTTTCGCTTCCATCCTCTCCCGGTTACAAGATCCATCAATCGAAAAAAGAAGAGGCAAAAAACCCCTTCTCCGGCGACGTTTCTTATTCGGAAATTCGGCTTTCGTGGTCCCGGCTATCTCCCAAGTTGAACACGCCGTGCAGCGCGTTAATGGCTCCATTCATCTCTTCTTCTCGGACGAGCACCCATATGGTAGTATGGGAGTCCGTTGCTTGCAGGATATCAATCCCTGCTTGGTAGAGCGCGTTCGTTATGCGTGAGACGACACCCGGAACGCCGGTCATTCCGGCACCGACCGCTGAAACCTTGGCGCACCCTTGCAATAGTTTGGGGGGATAATTCAATTCACTTAGATTTTGCTCTACGAATTGGCTTTTCTCTTCCGGAACGGTGAATGTCACCGATGTTGGATCAATGTTGATAAAATCGACACTAATCCCTTCCGCTGCCATACGCTCAAAGACAACCGAAGCTGCATGCATATCCTCCTGCCGTTTAGGCACAATCACCTGTGTAATTCCGCGCACATACGTGATCCCGGTGATGAGGCCTTCCTGGACATCGCTTCCCGGCGCTTGGGCATGAGCGGAAGTAACGAGCGTACCGCCATTGGCATCGGAAGCGAGCGAGCGAATCCGTATCGGCACTTTTGCATGCATGGCTATTTCCACTGCTCTGGGGTGGATCACCTTCGCTCCTTGGTGAGCCAAATTTGAGACTTCCGTATACGTCATCGTCTTTAACGGTCGCGCATCCCCTACGATTCTCGGATCAGCAGTCATAATGCCATCAACATCCGTAAAAATATCAACGGATTCCGCCTGCAAAGCTGCACCGAGGGCTGTTGCAGAAGTATCACTCCCGCCACGCCCAAGGGTTGTCGTTTCTCCGCTTGCCGACTCCCCCTGAAAACCGGCAACAACAACGACATCCACATCTTCCAGGCGTTTGAGCAAATGCCGGGTATCCATTTCTGTTATACGGGCGCTCCCAAAATCTTCCGTCGTGCGAAAACCAGCCTGTTTGCCGGTAAGCGCCGAGGTTTTCAAGCCCTCGGTAATCAGTAAGTTCGTAAATACGACAGAGGAAATCACTTCTCCGGTGGATTGCAACATGTCACGTTCGCGTTTTGGAAGCAAATGGTTCCCATCGGATATTAAGCTTAACAACGTATCCGTGGCATAAGGATCATTCATGCGTCCCATTGCGGAGACAACTACAACGACTTTGAACCCGGACTGCACCGCGCTTTTCACATGGCCGGCGGCTTTTTGGCGAAACGTCTCCGATTGGACAGACGTTCCGCCATATTTTTGCACCGTAATCCTCATCGTCCGATGAGCCCTAATTTGACGAGACTTTCCGCAATCTGCACGGAGTTATACGCTGCGCCTTTTAACAAGTTATCGGAAACGACCCAAAGATGATAGCCATTGTCCGTATCCAAATCCTGGCGCACACGTCCGACAAAGACGTCGGGAAGTCCCTTTGCTTCGGTAGCAAGCGGGTACGTTTGTGTTGCCGGATCATCTTGCAACGTGATGCCCGCGCCTTCTTTTAGTACCCCTTGCACGTCTTTGGCCGTCGCCCCGCTTTGTTCTGTTTCCACATACACGGATTCCGAGTGGCCGGTTTCTACGGGCAACCGTACACACGTGACCGATACGGCCAGGGACGGATCATGGAGAATTTTTTTCGTCTCGTTGACCATTTTCATCTCTTCAAACGTATAGCCGTTATCTTGGAAAACATCGATTTGCGGGATCGCGTTAAACGCGATTTGATAATGCTTTTTATCTTTGGAAACCGGAAGGAGTTCCGGTGAAATCTCTTCTTCATTTAAAATTTGCTGTGTTTGTTCATACATTTCATCCACAGCGCCTAAGCCCGCGCCTGAAACGGCTTGATAAGTGGACGTAATGACTTTTTTCAACCCATAGGCTTTTTTGATTGGCTCCAGTGCCACCGCCATTTGGATCGTGGAACAATTCGGATTGGCAACGATTCCCTGATGATTGTGAAGATCATTCTCGTTCACTTCGGGAACGACGAGCGGCACTTCGTCATCCAAGCGATAAGCGCTCGTATTGTCGATCACGACCGCACCACGTTTCACAGCCTCCGGTGCCAATTGTTTCGATACGGACCCTCCGGCGGAGAAAAGAGCGATGTCTACCTCTTCAAATTGTTCGGGAGTGGCTTCTTCCACCGTCAGCGTTTCCCCGTTGAATTCGATTTTCTTACCCGCTGAACGCGGAGAGGATAACAGTTTCAATGATGCAATCGGAAATGATTTGTCCGCAAGTGTCTTTAACATCTGTTGCCCAACAGCGCCGGTTGCTCCAACCAGAGCCACATTAAATGCTTGATTCTTACTCATTCTTTAAGATCCTCCTCGATCGATTGCTACATATAATTGCTCTTTTCTTAAAATATAAGAATATCGGCATTTTGGCAACAGCTGTGAGCGATTAATCATTGAACTTTTCTATGAACAGCGGCTGATATTGCTTATGCCATTAGTGACCGTGATGAAACATTATACTATACCCTGATGTGATGCACGTTCAATTTGTATCTGTAAGATACATCATACCATTTTTGGGGCTACAACGAAAATATTCTGCCCCATAGTTGCCCCAATTTTTTCATACCCTTGATCGGGAACAAGTTTTCGTATATGATAACAAGAACGCATATTCTTACGGGGGTTATCTTATGTATGGTGATTTTCCCTTTGTTAATTGGGGTGCAATCAAAACTGCATTGGTTTTCGGAAGTTGTTTGAACAACACCATTACTATTTATTATTACAATGATGGTCTGGTTAAACTAACAAAAGGATCGTTATTTAAATTGAGCGACATGGATGAAGAAATAATAATTAAAAACGAGAATAATCTTCACACATTTAAATATGAAGAGATACGCTTTGCGGCATTGAATGTCTCATGAATAAACATAAAACACATGAATGATCTGCTAAATCTTGGGGACAATATGAAAAGGGAACCCTTCAATATTTATATTATCAACGGTGACTTACATTATGTACAGAAGGGAATCCTAATCATAACACGGGCTTTGGCTCGTGTTTTTTCGTTTTTTTATACAAATAATTGTGAGATACTTTATGTAACACCAAGCATAGCTTGTAATACGGAAGTGACTATTATGAATGATATCGTTATTATCGTGACTACAGTAGCGCTGATTGCTATTGTTTCCAGTGTGATAGTGCAGTATAAACAAAATAAGAAAAAATAGCCCAATCATCTGAGAAAAAAAGTGCTCAACACTAAGTAAGGATAATGTGATTGAGGAGGGAGAGCCCGTAGGCTCCCACACGCGGAACAGAGGTGGATGCTACAGTGCAAGCATCCGTTTTTAATATAACACACTTTTCTCATGAATTTATATAAAAAAAGTGCGCCAAGGTTCCTCTTGCAATACCTTGCAATACCTGGGATGGATGTGCTACCACTTCAGAACTTGGGAGTCGCTCCTTAATTAATTTCTTTTACGCAATGAATAGTTTCTGTACATTTTCGTAATCAAGACAATTTAGTTGTACCATGTTAATTCTCCCCATAAGTTACTCCGCAATCATCGCGACTCGTTTATATTATGAATTTTTCACATTTTCGTTGTATGTCCTACATCATAAACTCCTCGGTAACTGAAGAAATATAAAGGAACTTGTTTTCATTCTTTAGAAGACACGTACTCATAAAAACGAACAATCGTAACGGCATTGAAAAAAGAGGTGCCAATGATAAAGAGACTGGGGATGTCAAAAGCCGGCCCCTCGATATACCATTCCTGTGTCACGCATAAACGGACGAGGAAATAGGAACCTATTATTATACTCATGACTTGGATGATTTTCAACCACGGTTTCATTTCGATTTGCTCCTTCAAAGGATTCGTTTCTCCAACCCATCGCGCTTCTAGATCTTCGAACATCGGGAGGGGGCGTCCATCGCTCAAACGTGACCTTATAGATGAACACGCCCACTATCCAGGCCGACTCCTGATTCGTTGCAACATGGAAAAGGAAAACATTTTTTATTCAACAGCCCCCGTATTTTGAATCGTCAAGTCCACATTCACATCCACGTCCACATCCGGATATTCCTCTTCTTCCCACTGCTGAATGTCGATTCCTCGGACGTTTTGGCCCACGCGTTCCCCGATGCCTATGGGATCGATCTCGTTCTCCTGGAAAAATTGAATGAGGGATCCCATCTGGTTTTCGAGTTGTTGGGCAGCGATGTCCTCCAGTTGCTGAATGGTCTCCGTATCATATACATCGGCATTCCAAACTTCCCTCATAACCCCCTCCATCTCAATATCTACGCTCACATTAATCTCCTCGTCCTCTTGATCGATCGACCAATCCGGATGGGATGACATGTGGCGAATATCAACATTTTGATCCTTATCGACATCGATAGTGAAGGACCCTTGCTCCGTATCTGTTACGAGATAGGTGAACATTCGCGTATTATCTATGTCTAAATGATCGATATAGGTGTCCCCTTGGAATAATGCGACTCCCGTAACCCTCACTAGTCCCTCTTCTTTGTCCATCCTCGTCAAATAAGGGTCTGCCCCTTCCGCATAATACTGATACATAAAGTCATGTAACGATGAGGGTGGATGAGTATCATCCTCTTGATTGTATTCAATCAAATCCATTAAATACGTATAGACAGCCTGTTGAAACGGATAGTCCCCCTCCAGAATATCCTGTGTAGACGCTGGAGTGCTTACAATCTCCATCTCTTGCTCAATCATCGGATTTCGTTGTATGGTATCCAGCAAATTGAAAATCCCTTCTTGCGTGGCGAGATCTTCGTTAAACAGGATCACGCGCATCCGACTGAACTCTATAGATCGAGACGATTCGGATTGCAGTTGATTAAGGGAATCTTCCAAGGTCCCTCTAGAAACCGAAAAAGTTTTAGTGTCAGGGAGCATTTCTTCTCCAGGGCGAAAGATGGTCGTCGCAGCTGTTAGCTGGATCTCCCCCTCATCATCATCATACCCCAAGGCTTGGAGATATTGGCCCTCCTCAATATATTCAGAATGAGGGGAACACCCTGCTACCAGAAGAATAACAAGAGCAATGATACGCAAGCGGTTCATGGGCGGTGCCTCCTTTTAACCAGGATGATATGTACGAGGCCTAAAATAGGTAGATAGACGAAAAGCGTATAAAAGGCCAAACTGGTTGTAAAGGAAGTAAGGCTCTCGATATCAAAGTGAGTGGTGAAGAAAAAAGCGCTACCGAAAATAAAGAGCGTAATCCCACGTAATGCCTGGCGTTGGGAAATGTGAACCGTCTGTTTGGTAACACGACTCGCCGCCCATAACCCTAAGGACATATTTGGCAATAGGGTAAATAACCATATGGGAATCCCAACATATTCCATTCTCCATATGGTTATTAATGGCCATAAAATCGTGACCAGATGCTGTTCATCAAAATAAAGCACGGGAAGGATGAAGCAGAACAGATACATGAATACACTGACAGACACTCCCAACTGTGCCCATTTATGCGATCGCCGCGCTTCTTTAATAAAGGGGTACGCCATCAACAAAACCTCAAATCCTAAGAATGGGTAAGTCATGTCTGGTATGACGGACCATAAATCCAAAATAGAATGACTCCCGATCGGAAACAAACTGCCCCATTGAATTTGTCCATAGGGCCATTGGATGAAAAGCAAAAAAGGAGGTATTAACAAGCTCCCAAGCACACTGATCCCAACGACCGTTCGAAAGCCTGCCACCGTCAAAAGATAAGCTAAGAATAGGATCACAATGAAATAAAGTCCGAAGGAAACGTCTGGAAATAACCATGTATGAATGACTTCCACAAAGGGAACTAGGTTAACTAGCACGTACAAGCTGAAATAAAAGATCCAATATACGTTTAGAACAGTCCCTAGCTTCGTCCCAAATACCTGTGTTTGAATAGCAACAATGGTATGGTGATGATTCAACATCTTGTACATAATCCATATAACGACATGAACCATCAACGCCGAAAAAATAATCACCATCCATCCATCGTGACCGGCAGCTGAAACCAGCATACGTTGGAAAGACATAATAGCCACACCAATAGTTTGGACCGCCACGATAAAAAAAACAAAAAATGGGGACACTTGTTTCGTTACCATCGATTGCGGTCGCATAAGTCATCCTCCTACTCTTCAATATCTTTGGCGGGCTTTTTCCTGGGCTTAGGTTTAAAACGCTTCTTTTGTAAAGGGCGAAGAAACGTTGGTCGCTGGTCTTGCAGACGTGTCGGGAGTTTGATGAACATATCTCTAAGATCTCCGATGCGTAACGGATATACAGGGGCCAGGTAGGGATGTCCTAAAGAGGTGAGCCTGAATAAATGTTGGGTATAAAGTAAGGAACAGAGAACGATACCAAACAACCCCAGCCATTGTGCGAAAAGCAAAAAGGGAAAACGAATCAATCGAATGCTATGGCCCATATGGTAAATAGGCGCCGTGAAGGAGGCTAGGGCTGTTATACCAATAATGATTAAAAGCACACTACTCGCTAAAGAAGCTTCAACGACGGCCGTTCCGATGACAATCCCGCCGACAATCCCAATGGTTTGCCCGATACGGCTAGGCAGTCGAGCCCCTGCTTCTCGTAAAAGTTCAACTGTTATCTCAAGGAGAAGCACTTCGACAATAGGGGGATAGGGAACATCGATTCTTGAAGCCACAAGCGTGTCTAACAAATCATCGGGGACTATTTCGTGATGGTAGGTGGTGACAGCGATATAAAAAGCCGTAGCATGAACAGAGAACAAGAGGGCTATGATACGGATCAGCCGAAGGCCCATGCCAATGGGCCACATCACGTAATGATCATCCGGGGACGAAAAGAATTCCAGGAAATTGGCTGGGGCCATAAACACATGTGGGGAGCCATCCATGGTAAAAGCCACTTTTCCTTCGGCCAATCCCGCCGCCACCCGATCCGGTCTTTCTGTTTCCACCAATTGCGGAAAAAAGGAGTTCGGGTTGTCTGTAATTAGAAGAGTCAATTGAGAGCTGTCGACGACTTCATCGTAGTCTGCATCTTGGAGACGTTGGGTTAAGGTTTGAAGGAGTTGGGGATTCGTGATGCCGTCGATCGAAAGAATCGCCAACCGGTTTCTGCTCAAGCGACCGACATTCATCTCATCGACGACCAACTCAGGAGTCTGCAAGCGGCTGCGAATCAGGTTCAGATTGACATCGATGGACTCAATAAAAGCTTCCTTAGGGCCTAAGACGGTGAATTCAGATTCTGGTGGTTCAAGCGCTCGTTGTTCATGGAATGTTGCAGGCAGGCTTAACACACGATCCTCATCGTTTGCTTGAATGATGATATGACCGCTCATCATGGCTTGTTCAATCGTTGGAACGTGATGAATGATTTTGGCGTCCTCAATAGGAATCACTCGCTGAAGATCAGTAAGGGTCATACTTTTATTATTCTTGATGGAAGACAAAACTTCATCATGGACGAGATGATCTTCTACCATGGACTCGATATAATGCACCCAAAAAGGACTGCGATCAGAGATTTGAAACGACATAAAGTCCGCCGATTTTCGACAAACGTCGAGGAGTTCTTGCAGAGATTTTTGGGTCCTTTGGTTGAATTTCTTCCTTTCAAACTGCTTAAACATGCGTCGTTCACCTACTTGAAAGATCTACAGCGTTAATATGTACCAAAAATTAAGATCTTATTCCAAGAAAAATGAGACTATAAAAAGGTTACGTGAGCCATCGTTGCCACCCCTAAAAAAACGCAATGGATCCAACATATCAAGGCAAAAAAAATGTACCCTTTATCTAAAGTGGCACATTTTCGTTGTGTTCTTTTGTTAAACAATATGACCCTATTGCGGTATAAAGGTGTCGTCTAGTTTCAACCTTTGAGCAATATTATCAACCATTAAAATATAAAGATGAACGGGAGCCGTTGCAAGCTCCCATCCCTTCTTACATAAATCTTATCTTATCACCATATACTGCTGTTGTCAGGTTATTCGTTACATAACTTCTTCAAGTTTCTCGCGGGTATTCGGTCCATAAATGCCGTCTACTTCATTTGAAAGGTACACGCTCTGGAAACGTTCGACGGCGTTTTCTGTATCTGGTCCATAGATGCCGTCTACGCCGTTATTAGAAGCGTTCCTATCGGGGTAGAAGTTAGCTTCGACAAGGGCTTCTTGAACGGCTCGTACACCATCGCCACGGTCGCCACGCCTTAACATTCCAGAAGGCAAGCCGCTTGAACTACTGCCGCCGTTCTGCAATTCTTCAATTTTTGCTTGCGTTGTCGGACCTGGTACGCCGTAATAATCCGCGCCTGCATAACTTAAATTATACATATCTTGAAAATCGCGCGTTGCATCTAGCGTGTTTTGCCCGAAAACGCCATCGACGGTTAACCCTGCATTGACAAGATCGTTAAGTGCTTCTTGTAGCCATTCGTAACCATCGTCGCCCCATACATCGCCGTGTGCTTGACGGAATGTAAGGTCATCATCGCCGTATCTGGGCGCGCCACTTGAAGAACTGCCAGAAGAAGTGCTGTCCGTCCCAGAGCCGCCGATGTCGCTTTTAAATTGACTCCATGGATAATTTGTACCTGGACATTCTGTTTGCCCTGTCGTGCCTGTACAGTCGCTATGACGAATGACATTGCTTGCGGGTACGTTGTAAAAGTCCATGAGTTCTTTTACGCCTTCGACGGCGGCTTCATAGGTGTGCTTCTGCATTTCTTCGGTGCTGTAATTCCCCTCAATGCAATAGGCAACGGATTTCGGGTTATACGTGCCGCCCGCGTGTGCGCCTTGATTCTGCCCGCGACCGATATAACGTGTGCCGCTTTTTCGCTGATAATAGTTATATCCGATGCCTGCCCACCCTTGTGTGTCTCGGTGCTCTCTGTGTGCATCCATAAGACTGTAATTCTCCGCACCTGGATGGTGAACGATGATATATTCAACGTCGCTTTTATTTAAAGATGTTAAACTGCCGTTCCAGGAAAGATTAGGCGTTTTAAAGACTGTCATTGTATCATCCTTTCGCTAAAATAGACACAAAAAAAGAAAACGTTTATTGTTCTTCGCTTTCGTTGCTTTCCTCGTTTTTTTGTCCATCTTGTTTCTTGTACGGTTTTATCGTTCGGTTGAAGCTGTCCTGAATCGTCGTTTCTGCTAAATCTTGGCTTATTTCTATGCCGTAATTGCCCGCAAGTTTAACTGCTCGCCTAACGGCTTCCGAAAATTTACGCTGTCCAGTCTCGCCCGCAAATTCTTCTTCGAGGTTGCCGACGACCATTTCGGCTATCCATTCGATTAGCCCTGTGTTATCCCACTCAATAGCGTTATTGACGAAATTTTTAATGTGAGGGGCGACGTTCTTTAAAAAGAAAATCACCGCCACCCCTAATGCTGTTCCAATAACCGTCAAAATCGCTTCTGCTAGTGTCATGTCCGTGATTAATGCTGTCCAATCCATTTTCATCCTCCTAATCAACGTAATAAGTTATAATCATTGGTACAAGCCCGAATAATATGGGTATTCCTGCCGCTATTAATGGGGTGTAAATTTTAAGGCGCCTTTGCTTGCCTTTAATTTCTTTTAGGGCTTCATCTGCTTTTCTGTCTGCTCCCGTGGCTATATCGTGCGCGTCGTTGGCTACTTTCTTATATTCGTCGTGCCGCTTAATCGCTTCGTCTAATCGAGTATCTACGCGCACCAACCATTCCCTCACTTCAAAAACCATCGTTTGTACGGCTTTCTTGTCGTTGTCGCCTTCTGCCATCTGACCTCCCCTCCTTCGATGTAGTTGTAAAAAGGCGGCGACTACATAAAATCACCTCCTTTTAAGCATAAAAAATACGCCTTTCTCGGCGTGGTTGGTGTTTTATTTACTTCCTTGAACGGACAGGGTTTCTTATTCCCAAAATCCAATAGCGATTAAGTGCGAAGTTCCGCCTTCGCCTTCATTGATGCCGAATTGACGGAAAGGCATACTGGTTCCCCCGCCGCTTCCGCTTCGGTCTACCCATCTTGTCGAACCTCCGCAAGAAGATGAAATGAACGGCGTATCTTTGAACGGTTGCGGATACGTCCATGTATACGAATCGGATCGGTAAATGCCTTGCCCATCGTTATATTCTTCTGTCACTTCCATTTCGGGCGTTTCATGCAAACAAAGTTGCATTCCGTTTTTGAATCGTATCCATGTACCGTTATCGTTTTCGCCCATGTATGGCATGGACATTTCTTCAAGCGAACTTCCGTTATTCGCAAAAACATTCTTAGCTAACGTGACAGGGTTAAGATTCCCCCATAAATCTTCTTGTTTTTGCTTCATTTGAATGTCGTTTGCATTGTCGGAAGGGAATTGCGCCAAACCTGCACCAAATTGTCTTGTATCGCCTAATGGCTCGGCGTTTTCATACATTTTTTCAATCAATTCTTCCCTGCTTGCTTCTGGGAACATTTCTTTATATAAAGCGAACATGCCCGCGACATACGGCGTTGACATAGACGTTCCTGATTTCGTGCAATACACCTGGCTAACTTCATTGTCGGGGTCTGGGCAGGTGCTTATGATGTCTACCCCAGGCGCGGCGATGTCCACGGAAAAACCTACGCTAGAACTTCCGCTTCTTTCTTTGTTCTCATCAATGTTTGCAACGCCGACAACAAAAGGATAGTAAGCAGGGTAACGGATCGTGCTTTCGTGCAAAGGTGTTCCGTTTTGTTGATTGGATGCCGACGTACAAGCGATAATGCCATTTTCTGCCGCTTCTCGGAATGCTTCCCTTCGACCTGTATTATCGCCTGTGCCTGATATGCTCATGCTTATAATGTCGATGTCGTTTTCAATGCACCAGTTCGCACCCTCAGCTTGATTTTCTGAGGTGTTGCTTCCACCTTCGTTATCGTCCAACTTGACGACATATAAATCGGCATCAGGGGCAATGCCTACATATCCAGTGTCGTTATCCTGCATGTTGATAATCCCCGCGCAATGGGTGCCATGATCGCGGTAATCAGCCATGTACGTTTCTTCTGGGTCGTGAACATTATAACCGCCCGCGATGTTCAAATCTTCGTGCGGTTGACATCCACCGTCTAAAACGGCGATACTTACGCCTTCCCCTCTATACCCTCGATTCCAAAACTCATGAGCCTGTAACATTTCTAGGGCGTATCCTTCTTGTTGCCCTTCGTTTGTTTCTTCTTCGTCGAAATCGTCGGTGTCATTCGTTGAAATGGATTCGATTTCTTTCCTGTCCTTCAATTTCTCGATTTCTTCTTCACTAGCTTCTACAGATACAAGGCGCGGGATATATTCAAAGTTTCGCCTGATTTTAACGTTGGAAAGTACGCGCTCATCTACTTTTTCTTTAAAAACAATTAGATAAACTGCCATGATTCCATCACCATTTCAAAAGGATTTATTTTACTTCAAACCAAAAGTTCCCGTCTGATACATTTTCGGGCGCTGTCTCAGATGTTGTAAACTCTGCTTTGTTTGTCAACTCGTTTTCAGCATCGCTGACACGTTCCGTTAATGTGCTGACTTCCTGCGGCAATCCTTCCACATCTTCCATGTTCTCTCTGAATGAATCGAAGCGTTCGTCGGCATCATTCAAACGTTCTTGCAACGTGTCGAACTCATCGCCGTTCTCATTCACTCTCGCTTGTGCGGCTTCGACGGAAGAATCACCGTCAATAACAACTTGATCTAATTGCTGTTGAGTGTTTTCCGCTAAATCCTTCGCATAACTCGCGTTCGCTTCCGCTTCGTCAGATTGTTCTTTTGCGCCGTCTGCTACGCCTTCGACTTCTACCATTGCTTTAATGTTTACGTTGAAACGCTCAAAATTCTTGTTCGTCGTCACGTAATAATTTTCATCGAAAAGGCTGTCGGTCGGCATAATACGCATCTTTTCAAAACGGCTCACTTTTTCACCTCATTTTTCAATCGTTCATTTTCTTTTTCAAGAACAGCGCATCTTTTTTCCAATTCTTCTATTTTGCTGTTCATCATTTCCAATTTTTCATCTAACTCTTGCGTAGCCTTTACGTTGTACATCGTTACTTCATTTGTGCGAACTGCTTGCTTATCTTCGGTAGCAAAAATGCCTGATTCCTCGGCTATTGTTCCTGTTTTCTTGACATTTTTCCCTTCTTCGATCTCGGAAATTAAATCGTAGTGAATAATGTCTAACTTGTTGATCTCGTCTAATGCTTGACCTTGGAAGGGCTCGATATTTCGTTTTATATTTCGTGACGAACTTGTGACGTATTCCTGCGCTTGGATGCTCGCCCCTGTGACTGTACCGCCTAAATCTACGCCGCTGTCATGCGCTTGAATGCGTAACGTTGAACCATCATCCCTGTTTCTGTGTCGCACTTCCCATACAGCGCCGTTTCTTCGGTTTGCGCCGCCGTAATATTGGGTCATGTCGTTTGCGTTTTCACCTTGCTCCATGATAATGGAAGGTTGGTCAATGCCTGTCATGTCTGTGTCGTAGTCAACATCCCCAGACACTAGACGGCGGTTTGCGTACAATTCCAGGCTTGAACCTTGTAACGCGCCGTTATACGGACCTGATACTATCGTTGTGTTTTGCTCTCGACTTGTTCGGAATACAGGTCTTATCAGCCCTTGATTTCTTGTTCCGATGCTGAAAAAATCTTCTTCAATGGTTAGGGATAGACCTCTTACACTGTCGTCACTAGCCGCCCATGCAGGTCCAAAACTGCCGATATGGTTATCGACGCTATCATAAAAATCAAGTTCATATTGTCCGAAAGTCATAGATAGATCGCCGTTGGTGTAGCTTTCTAAATAACCATTTGCAAGCGCCAATGAACGCCCATTCGATTCTTGAAATATCTCTGAGCCTGTAATGGTCACACCGTCTATATTTATCCCTTGCAACGTTCCTGCTGTCACCACATCGGCAACAATTCCCGCGCCTGTTATCGCGTTTTGAAATTCTTGCCCGCCATCATTGCTCACGCCTAGCCCTGCTGAATTAAATAAGACAACATTGTTCGGGTCGTCGGGGTCGATAGCAATAATGCCGTTATCAAAGATCAATTCCGTATTTGCGGAAAGTAGCAGGTTTGTCGCTAACTTTGTAGCCACATCCAAAAAGCTGAAAGGCAACGTTTTTCGACCTTCCTGCAATTCACTAATCATATCTGCCGCCGTTTGCAAATTGGAACGATGCCTTTCCCGTAAGCGATGGCTACCGAAAGTAACGTTTTGATTGATGACATCCCCATTTGCGTTTCGCTCGGTTTCAACTTCGACGATGCGAATATCAGAGTTGAAATTAATACGGTCATCAACAAGTGTTACTACATCGCCGTTTTGCGGTTGGGAATAAGGGTAATCGTCAAGGGCTTGAAAGTCTGCGGTAATCGAAACTTTAACGCTATCATCGACAAGCCTTTCAAGTTGGTTATCCATCGTTTCCGTTGTCGTTATACTTCCGTTTTTGATCGGCGGGGCGTGGCGAATCCCGACAACATCGGCAAGGGGTGAAGTGTATTCACGTTGGATATTAGCGATGTCTTCGACGCTATCTTCGGATTCCTCATAGTCGCCGTATCCTCTGGCATACGTCCAAAACTCGCCCGCATCCGTTTCTTTGCTTATATTAGAAGCATTAAGCCGCCAATGAAGAAAAAAGGGTTGATTCCTTTCAATTTGTTCACGTAAGTCTATACGATCGCCCACGATCTCAAATTCCGCGCCGTATCGCTCAATTCCTCGTTGAAATGATTCAAGCCTTGATTCGCCATCGCCCAACCCTTCAAATTCGAGGGCGTAGAAATCGTCTATAAGGGCGAATGAATAGCCTGTATCCTCTAATACAAGCGAAAAGAAGGCGTTTGCCGTGAAGCTTTGATCGTAACGCTCATAAATGCGGTCATTATCAAGATCGTCTAAGAATTGGTGGCGCGCTCGAATGTTCATTCTGCTTCGTTCTCCGACACCTTCAAAGGTGACATGACTTATACGCCATAATGTTTGATCTTGGGGACCTTCAACGCCGCCGATTTGCCACATTTCGTTAATCTCGTTCATAAATTCATCGTTGATGTCGTTAGATCGCAAATCAACGCTTAAAACAACGTCTGAATTAATTTCATCTTGGAGGGTTGTCTTTCCGTCCATCATGAAATGGTCATTGTTTGGGCTTATACAATACAAAGAAGGCAAAAGCTAACCTCCTTTCTTAGATATAATAAAAGCGCGTATCAACGGCTATTTTTGCCGATGAAGCGCGCTCCATTCGCAAGGTGTTCCACCCTGTACTTAGGGTTAAAAACTCTTTGTCTGCTTCATTTAAAGCGTTCAGGCTGTTTCTAGTAACTTTTGCTTTGTCATAGACAAGCGTATCGTCATTTCCCATATCGCCGTTAAAGGTAAGCTGTGAACCGTTGGTGACGTTTGTCACTCTTATTCCGTCATCGCCGCCGCCAACTTCACTAATGGTTATGGTGAAATCAATCTGAAAAGGGACAGGAAAAGCGACGTTGCTTGCGTTATAGATGCGAAATTCCTGTTCTTCTTCCACTTTATGGGTGTACTTTTGCGATTCCTTTTCAAAAGATAACCCCATGCCATGGCTCCATATTTCAGGTTGCAATGCGCCGCTTTCCTCTAAATCTAAGGATGTTCCAATGGATTCCGCAAAAGGTAGTCCGACTGTCTCGAACTCAATTTCCGTAAAGCCATACAGCCCTTCTTGCTCGAAAGAAAAGTCGCTAGAAGGGCGAACAAGATAACGCTTGCCGCCCACAAAAACATCTTCCGTCCCTTCTTTCATCCTTGCTTGTTCCGTCGGCTCAATAAAGGCATATTGCCGCATTTTCGGTCGGCGCAATTCCCGAATATAAAAGGGTTCGTTGCTGTTCAGTATGGCAAAAAGTTTATCCCTTAAAAGGGGAACGTGTAGCAACTCATAAGCGTGAAAGTAAACAGGAACGGTAATTGTTCGATCTTCATAATATGCGCCCATGTCTTGCCGTCCATGCCGCCCTTCGTGTGATTCATAGATAGTGTCTAGGCTGATCGACGACACAATAAAATCTTGAACGTTGCCGCCGATCTCGGACAGTAAAACTTTATCGCCGTTCTGTTTTTCGATCTCAACGTCCAATATGCCGCACCCCCTTTATCCTAATACTCTAGTTGCATCGGATAACGCATTTTCACTGTTGACATATGAGCGTATCCATTCGGCATCACCTTCGTTGTGAATATGCAATTCAATCGGCTGTTTGTTGACTGGGTTTTGTCTGTCACCGCTATTCCTCATGCGGCTTTGCGCTTGTCTATTGACATTGCTGATCTGTCCAGAAATATCCGTTTCAGGCGATTGTAAATGAGGGTTAAAGGCATCTTCGATATGATTTGCCATAGATGCCGTTGCATCGACCGCACGTTGTTCTTCGTCGTGAATGCCGTCCGCTAACCCCTGGGCAACAAATCCCCCGATGTCAGCAAATACCTTCGATGGTGAATTGATATTAAGTGCGCTTTGTGCCGCGCTTGCCACGCTTGAAGCCATGCTACTAGCCGCGCTTACGGCACTACTAGCCGCATTGGTGATGCCGTTTGCCAATCCGCTTACAACGCTTCGCCCTGCACTCATCATGTTACTGGCGTACCCTGATACCGTACTAACCATATCGGACATCATGCCGCTTACGGTTGAAAGTGCATCACCCATGCCGCTACTGACACTGGATACGAACGATGAGAACGTGGACGATATAGAGGAAACGACGCTACTTCCTGATGATGAAACGTTTGATACAATGCTTGAAAAGTTGCTAGATACAGTGCTTGCCGCATCGGACATTGAACTTGTAACGTTGCTTACAACGGATGAAAAACTGCTTGAAACGTCGCTTACAATGTTGCTAGTTGCTGATAGCGTCGAACTAACGGCACTAGAAAAGTTGCTCGATATCGTCGATGCAACGTTGCTCATAGACGAAGTAACATTGCTTACAACGCTAGTGAATGAACTGGTCACGGATGAAACAATATTGCTTGCTTGTGTGCTTGCCGTGGTAACAGCGCTACTCATATTGGTTGTAACAGTGGTAGAAATATCGCTAAATGTGCTAGTGAACGAATCAACTAAGCCAGTTGCAACATCCATCACTGAGTTAGCAATGTTCGTGACGCTTGATTCCGCTTCGCTATCGCTTTCGTTGATGCCCTGGGTAAGCCCTGCAATCGTGTCGTTTCCTACGTCCATCATGACGCGCGACGGTGAATTAATGCTGAAAAAGTCCGTTATTGGGCTAAGAAGATTATCGTCAACAAAACCAGTGACGTTACTCCATAAATCGCCGCCCATGCTTTTAATGCCTTCCCACAAGCCGCTTATTAAGTCTGCGCCTGCTTCATAGACATCTTGTGCAAATTCGCTTATGCCGTCCACAAACCAGTCGATGACATCGCCGCCGACTTCAAATATTTGCGTTGAGCCTTCCGCGACAATTTCTTCGACAAACCAGGTAATTAAGTCCCAGGCGGCATCTGCTATGACATCTAAGCTATCAAGAATACCTTCTGCAAGCGTGACAACAAGTTCGATACCTGCTTCAATGATCTCAGGAAGCATTTCCACAATCGCAAGTAAAAGCGCGTCTATGGCTTCGCCGCCCGCTTGCGCTATTTCTGGTAGATTCTGGATAATGCCATCAATGAGCGCGAAAATAATTTCGATGCCTGCTTCGATGATTTCGGGCAGTAGTTGAATGATGCCGACAAGCAACGTATCTATGATTTCGATTGCCGCATCTAGTAACTGGGGCAATATCTGAATGATACCGTCAATCAAGGCAAGTAAAATCTGGATACCTGCTTCTAATAATTGAGGTAAAGCATCAACAATCACTTGTAGCAACGATTCAATGATTTGGATACCCGCTTCGATCAACGTAGGAAGCATTTCAATGATACCGTCGATCAAGGCAAGTAAAATTTCGATACCTGCTTCGATGATTTGAGGTAAGGCTTGCACAATGGTTTCTATCAGCGTAGTTATGACCTCGATTCCCGCTTCGATGATAGCGGGCAAGGCTTCTGTCAACCCCTCGACCAACGCTGTTATAATTTCGATCGCCGCCTGTATGATCTGAGGTAAGGCTTCTGTAATTCCTTCTACTAAGGTAGTAATAATCTGAATAGCTACCGATATGATGATAGGCAGAGCCGTTGTGATACCCTCGACAAGCGTTTCTATGATGGTTAAGGCTGTTTCTATGATTTGGGGTAAGGCTTGTAGGATTCCTTCTATCAGCGTTGTTATAATTTCTAGCGCCGCCATGATTAATTGCGGCAAGGCTTGGAGGATGCCGTCTACAAGCGTGGTCAACAATTCAAGCCCTACTTGGATAATTTCGGGAAGCATCGTCGTCAAATATTGCACGTACATTTCTATGATTTGGACTGCAACTTCCGCAATTTGAGGAATAGCTTGCACAATGCCCTCAATCAACGATTCAAGCATTTCAAGCCCTTGCTCCATGATTTGAGGGGCGTTTTCTTGTATCGTTTCGATGAAACTTTTCATGACTTTAAGGGCGCTTTCTATCCACTGAGGAAGATTTTCTTGCAAGCCTTGAATGAGATTCATGATAATTTCTGCGCCGTTTTCTATGGCTAACATAGCCATTTCTTGTAGGTTTTCCGCCCATTCGAAAACCATTTCTGCCATATTCTCTATGGCTTCCGAAAATTCCATTTCACCTTTAAATACGCTTATCATGTCCGTTGCTATATCCGTTTGGGTAAACAGCAATGTAAGCGCTCCAGCTATCATGCCTAATGGTCCAAACAACGCCATGACAACTGGTGCTACTGCCGTTACTACTTCAAGAAAAGAATCAAACGCAAGGCGCGATTCTTCGATGGTTTCATTGAAAGAATCAAACCCTTCGACGATAGCATCAACGGCTGATGAAATCGCTGATTGAATAGATTCCCATGCGCCATCTACGAAGTTACGGAAATCTTCGTTAGCGAAATATAACGCTGTTAATGCGCCGATGAGCGAAGTTATTGCCCCTATAATCAAACCAACAGGGCTAAATATAGCCGCTACTGCTGCGCCGAAAAGTCCAAACGCCTTTGCAACCGCACCTACTACCGTCGCTAAAACGCCGCCGCGCGCGATGATTGCTGAGTAGGCGACCGCTAATGCCCCTAGGCTTCCGTAAAAACGCGCTACAAAGTTTATAAGCATCATGAAGCCAGTGAGTAACGGCGGTATAACAGCAACCAACCCGACAAATCCCGCGATTGCTCCCTGTACAGGGGTTGGCAAGTCTGCGAACCATTCGATAACGCTACCGATGGCATTCCCTAGCCCTAACATGGCAGGAATGAGAAGCGATTCAATCGCGGGGAATAATTGGTCGTTAAACATGTCAATAACGGCGGTCGCGGCGGGTAGGAACGCGGCGAAAATGGTGCTTGTGAGCCTTGTCCATGATGCGCTGAAATCGTCGGCGGCTTGAATCGCATCTTCGCTCATAACAAGCCCTAATTCTTCGGCTTCTTCCCTGGCATCTTCCATGCTTATCGTTCCATCTTGCAAGGCAGGTAGTAACCTTCGCCCTAGTCGTTGCCCGAAAAGGTCTGTAGCCGCCGCCGCTTGCTCGGATTCGTTTGTCATGCCTGATAGTTGTTCGATAGCTTCTTCGAAAACTTCGTCTGTATCGCGCAATTCACCGTTCGTGTCATGAACAGAAATGCCCAGGTTGTCAAACGCTTCTGCGTATTGCCCTGTTCCGTCGGCGGCTTCGCCAATGCGTGTGTTCAAACGTCCTAGCGCGCGGTCAAGGTCTTGTTGTTCCAAGTTGTTTTGTTGCGCCCAATAAGACATTTCCTGATAGGATTCCACGCCAACGCCTGCTTGTGCCGCCATCTGTTGAATCTCAATAGCTGTATTGGAATAAGAACTTGCTAACGCGCTTAAAGCGCCTATGAGGGCGACAATAGGTCCAGTTGTTACCGCTGTAACGCCTGCCCCGAATTGTGCAAGGTCGGATGTTATGCCCTGTATATGCGTTGACACTTCTTGCATTTGCCTACCTGATTCCGCGATGCCTGACATATCAGCGTTATCAATCGCCGCTTGCATATCGCTTGCCGCGTTTGATGCTTCTTGAAAAGCCGCGACCATGCTAGAATTATCGGCGGTCATCACCGCTTCAACGCTATAACTTTCAGCCAAACACTCACCTCCTTGCTTTCATACATAAAAAAAGAGCCTTATTAGGCTCGTTTGTTGATGCGTTTGGCTGTTTCAGCCATGCTAGATTTCTTCTTGTCTTTTTCTGTTTGCTTTCCTGAGACTTTCTTTTCTGCCTTCTTATGGTCATAGAACTCATCAAAAGACTTGAATACAGGTTTTTGCTTTTTCGTTTTCCCCTTGCCTGTTTCTTTCGTGGCTTTTGCTTGTTGATTCGTCCATGATTGAAGGTGAATGTCTCTTTCCATATCGACGCGCTGTAATTGTATTGCTTCCATTCGCAAACCATAATTTTTTAGCGTTAATGCGTCGATTTCGTCGTCGCTCATATTGAAGTAACGAACGCAATTGATATATACATCATCAAACGTTAAGCGCTCTGATTCCGTTTCTTTTTCTCCTTCTCGATGTTTTCTTCGGTGTTTTTGATTTTGTCTGCCAATAGTCGTTTCTTCTTTAACTCGTTCAAAAAATCATTTGTCATTTCGTTTAAGCCTTTTTCTTCTGCCATATCTTCAATGGCTTGTTCGATGTCGTCTGTCGAAGGCTTATCCTTTTTCACTTGATGCAGACCTGCTTCAACAATATCTTGAATAATCAGTGGGTCTTGTTGGTCTAGCTTTACCACCAACATGTTAATGCCGTTCCCAAACCGAACGCCGTTATTTTCGATGAAATGCCGCTTGTCCATTTCTTTAATGAACTTCATGCCAAAATTTAACTCATAACCTTTGCCGTTGATCTCAATATTCATTTTATAATCACCCTTTGCATTCGCTTAATCCGCTGATAATCGTAAAAAAAGAGAGGGTCACGCCCTCTCATTGCTTTTTATTCGTCATTTTCGCCTTCTTCATCGCCGCTACCGCCGCTAGATTCTTCGACTTCTACTTCGACGGTTGCTTCTAATCCTTCATAAGATACCGTTATTTCGGTATCGCCTTCGTTGTTCGCTTCGACGGTTCTGCCGTCCATTGAAGCGATAGAGTTACTATCTGTTTCAAAATCAGCGTCCGATGTCACTGTCTCGCTTGAATCGTCATCATAATTAACGGTGACAGACAAGTCCTGCGATTCCCCTACTTCCATATCAATAGATGATGGATCTACCTCAATAGTTTCGGGGCTAGGACTCTCCCCCACCACCACCATTTTCGCCGCGCGGTGTAGTATCACGGAACTCGTATTGAACCGCCGCTTCTTGATCTGCGGTAAGCGTCGCATAATCGAACTGCGGGTGCATTTCAATGTTCAGAGTTCCAGTCACTTCAGGCTCATCTTCTGCGCCTGCGACATCTTCCCAGGATTCAAGATAACCTTGCGCGTAAATGGCAGGATATTTGTCATCGTCGTTTTTTGCATCCTCATCGACGGTCAATTCCCAAACTTCAAGCCGCTTGCCTTCAATCACTGAATTTCTAAGCATTTTTGCAACTGGGTCATCTTTTGCTTGAATTGCCGTGATTTCGACGGTTGATTCAAGTTCGCCCACCTGCAAGATAGGTCCGTCTTTTGTGATAATGCGGTCCATATCACGCTCATAAGAAAATGTATGCTCTGTTTGGAACACTAACTTCGCGGCTTCTTCGTCTTGTTTCTCTTGCAAACGAAAAAGCAAGATTTTATTTCTACCGTCTACCATTTCAATTCCTTCTGGCACTTAAAATCCCTCTTTCTTTAATGGAATAAAAAATGCACCTCAACTACGCCGTGTAAAAGGGCGGTTGAAGTGCTTGTATCTAGCAATATTTGATCGTTGATGCCTTGTTCAATGATCTTGAAATTATCCGTTCGCTTGATCTTTCGCATTTCGACTTTTAACTCATCTATCATGCCCATAAATGCGGCGCGGTTCGTTCCCTGGGGCTGTTCGCCGTTTCGTTGAATCGCGTAAACGTGTACCGTCTGATGCACTTCGCCGTATAAAAAGCGTTTGGTGCGGCGGTCACTGTTCATTTGCTCGCCAACGAACACGAAAGGATAATCCGCGCTGTCTGCGGGTAAATAATCGTAAGTGTCAAAACCTAAGTTAAGCGACGCGGAAAAGACAGCATCATATATCTGTTGTTGGGGTGATTTCGTTGCCAATTCATCACCTCACTAAGTTCTGTATATCTCGTAAAAATTGCGCGCGTTCAGCATAAAAAGCAGGACGGACGAACGGTTGCGCGGCGGCGAATCTCGTCCCCCATTCGACGTAAGATGCGTAATTTGTGCGCGGTGCCACCGTTGCGGTGAATCCTGCATCGGACATTGTTAGGCGAATCGAACGCCTTGTCGCGCCTGTCGTGTATTTCCCTGCAAACGTGGCGTTTTGCTTCATTCGTCGATCAAGTGAAGCCCCGCGCCTTCGCACAATGTTTTTGACATCCCTGTTTGCATTTCTTGCCCTGCGACCTAACGCCCGATCAAGTTCCTGCATTCCGTTCAGTTTCATGTCTGCCATGGCTTTACGCTCCTTCTAAGAAGAAAACGGATTGATTGCGATGCCTGACATGGCGACGAACGGAAAAGGGCTTATCGTCGATTTCTACACGGTCATACGCTTTGTTGTATGGTCGTTGCAATCGGGCAATCGTGATGAATTGTTCGATGCTACCGAAAAGTTGAGAAGTCCTATCTGTACTCATCGGGGAAAGGTGACAAGGAACGGTTTCGCGCGTTGTCTCGCCTTCGACGTAGCCGCCTTTTTCTGGGTCATAGCTACCGCCTTCGACTTGTACAAAGGTGATCCTTTCTGCATATCTCAAAAGAAGAACACCTGCCCTTTGCCGTTCGCCCCTTCTCTTTCTGTTTCGTTGTCTATGATGCTTTGATAAGGCTCGAAATCTTTTTCGGGGTCATAGAACGAAACGGAATGCCCTTCAACGCTGTCTTGTTGCATCCCTTCGCTTCCTAATCGGTTGTAGCGACGAACGCCGATTTCAACAACGATATAGCGCAATCGTTCAGGAACTTCATCTTTTTCCAACAAATACAAAAGGTGATTACTGATACCCTCAATAATCACCCCGATTTGCGCGTCCTGCTTATCATCTTCAAGCCCGACAAGCGTTTTTATTTTCTTTTTCACATCTTCCATGTTTACTCACCTCGCACTAAGGCTTCGATGAGTTCGTGCTTTCGCAAGCCCCAGTATCCCTCGATGCCCCGATCTTTTGCCAACTCTTTCAAATCGCGAGCCGTCAAATATTCGTAATCCGTTTGTTTGGCTTTCGGTTTTGCATCTTGCACCAATCGTGAACGGTTAAAACCTGCAATCCCCATCATTAAACCTCTAGGGTGTGCTTGAAAGCAACAATCCGCACGTTCTTTGGCTCGTATACCCTTCTCCAATTCTCGGGGTCTTCAAGTTCGCTGTTCGTCGGTGCTTCGCCGTCTACCTCGGAAGCTGTAAAACGAACGCCGCGCGGGTGAAGGATGAAAGATTGACGATTAATAAGATAATCTTCACCTTGAAGGGAATCGCGGTCTACTTCCGTCGCATATTCTGGGTTTAATCGCCCATTTCCTAGACCGATAGCGCCTTGTCCGAAAATATAAGTTGTATATTTGGTATCCTCGTCGCGATCTGTTTCGCGCGGCAAGCCGTCATCTACAATGACACGGCGACCAATATAAGTTGGGATGGTTGGGTTGCCCTGGCTGTCTCTGGCAAATTCAATCAAATCTTGCTTTTTCATAGATGCATAGGTGTTACTATGAACTGCCATTGCTGTAAGCCGTTGCTCGGCATCGCCCAACGTGTGTACAGCGTCGATGAAAGATTCGGCGTTGAATCCGTTGTCTGAATCTAAAACGTTGCTTTGCATAGATTCAGCATTGAATACACCTTTAAGAAGGGAAATCAACGTTTTCTGCCGACGGCGCGCCCAATAGTTACCGACAAGGCTAGCGATTGCGCCTGCGGGGTCATCCCCAGACAATACATAAGCTAGGTCGTTTACGCCCCACGCTTTACCGCGAAGCAAAAGACCCGCCGCATCTCTGCCTGATGTGATTTTGCCTGGTGTTAGTGGGTCCTCATCGGACAGAACTTCGTCGTCGCCGTCTAAATCTTCCCAGAAAGGCATGTTAATAAGTCGCCCGCCTGATGTGGCTAGCGCGTCCAATTCTGGGTTGTTCGAAATGATGCCGCTTTGAGAGAGTGCGGAAAGTTGCGCTGTTTCTTGGATGACATAATCGTTAAATACCTCTGGTACGATTACATCGCTAATTCTTGTTGGCATTAATCATCGCCTCCGTTATCAATATCAAGTTCATCTTCAATCGTGCTTAATCGTGCAAGAATGCTGTTGTACTGTTCTTCTGTGCCGAATCCGTCGTCACCGTCGCTTCCGTCCTCGCCGTCTGAGCCTTGAAGCGATTCAAGCCAATCTGACTCTGAGCCTTCAAATCCGTTGTCCACGGCAATTTCATAGGCTGATGCGCCATCGTCGCCATCTGAACCGCTACCGCCGCCCTCGACGGCATCTTCGTCGATCTGACCGCTTCTGTCCGTGTCGTAAGTGGTCTGCAATGTGCGCGGTACACGTTGTTTTGCCATCGTCTACCTCCTAGCCGCTTGTTGTAGTTGTCGGGCGCGCTCCGGTTCTTCCTTGAACAAGCGCCCTTGTTCTGTTAAGTTCAGCGTTTCTTTTGCGAATGGGTTGCTAGATTCTGTGTTGCCGCTTGTGTCTTTCGGTGTTGTTTGTCGTAGCTGTTCTTTCACACCTTCGGTCACGGCTTCGTCAAATTTCTCTTTGATCGCCTTGATTGATTTCTTGATTTCGTCGTTGTCGTTTAAAGCAACTAACGAATCAGCGAATGAATTGGGTAAACCGTTATCTTTCAAATCGCTTTGCACCTCGTTGTACAGTTGCTTGCGATTCAATTCATTTTCACGGTTTTCTAGTTTTTCAAGCCGTTCTTTGTACTCGGCTTCCTTCTTTTCTTTCTCATTCATTTGCGCGTATTCTTCGCCTTGCTCTCTGGCTTGCTGTTCAATGCGCTCTTTCTCTTTGTCGAACTCGCGTTGTTTCTTTTCAAGGGCGCTTTCTACCGCTTTAGAAATGGCGCTATCAAGTTCTGACTGGCTATAGAATATTTCCCCTTTCCCTTGTCCACTGTCGCCTTGTGCGCCTTTCTGGTCGTCTTGTTGCCCTTGTCCTTGATCTCCTTGCCCTTGATCGCCTTGATCTCCCTGGTTTCCTTCATTGAAAAATTGGAGGTCCATAGGAAAATATCGTTTATTTTTTAGCATTGTTTTGTTCGCTCCTATCCCTCGCACGTAACGCCGCGCCCACATTTCTGACATAAAAAAAGACCCCGCCCACACGCTTTAGCGTCCGTTCAGTGTCTTTTCGCCTGCCGTTATGTGATTGTTTCGCTACCCGCGAAGTATTCGTCGTCATGTAGCTTTTAACGCCTTCAACATGGGTTGGGCGTGGAATTAATCTAATTCGTACAAATCAATGATTGTCTTTATTGCGTTTACCGTTTCCGCGTCAATTTCAACTTCACCAACCGAAAAGTCAAAAGATGCAGTTGGTAATTCGTCTTTAGAGAAATCTATTTTTATATGCTGTAGAGCAGGTATTTCGTAGCCATCTACCAAAAAATCATAATCACGCATTTCAGTGATATTATTATTCTTTACTTTCTCTTTTCCGCGTTCGTTCAATTTAATTTCTAATTTCGGCAATCCGTACATTCATTTCATCCTTTCGTGATAGATGCACCCGAAATCTTTTGTTGTTTCAAATACAGGCGTTTTGTTGTGATTGCATAAGCCGTTCTTTCGCTTTTCTTCGATGAAGTATTTGCAGGTTTTGCATCGTTTCATAGAATCGCCGCCTTTATTCGTCTGGAATGATCGGGGCTGTACTGCATCGGCAATTAGGATGAAATACTGGGGCATTTACACCTATTTGCATGTCACTAACTTCATAAATCTCGCCATCATGTTCGGCGCAATCCTCGCAAGCATCTGTTTCGGAAACGATGTCATAGTGTGTCATCCCTGCTTGCTCATATGAACGCTTTTGCGTTTGGATTTGCACCCTGGCTGTTTCCGTTCGCATGATGCGCTCGGTATTATAAACGCTGTTGCCGATCTCGCGGCGCATGTTTTGCGCTAACTCGCGAGGTCCTGCACCCTGGGTAATTTGTCGGCGTAATTGCGTATTTAAGTTTTGAACTAAAATATCCCTGTTATCCCATATCCGATCACTGAATAATTCGCCGTGAAACTGGTATCGAACAAGTTCTTCCATTTCTTCCGACGACAATGAAACGGTCATTCCTAAAATTCCCGATTGCCGCCGCGTTTCCGAACGCGCAATTTCTTCAAGTCGATCTGTTACGTCAATTTCGCTCAATCCATGCGCCCGCGCTGTTTCCAGGTCGGCATACTTTTGCATAAGTTGCAGGCGTGAAACTCTCATTTGCGTGTTGTATTGTCGCATTTCGGCATTCGCACGATCTGAAAAATTTCCTTCTGCGACGTATTCCTGCGCCTTGTCCTCAAATTGCCTTATATCCGTTTGATCGACGGTTTTTTGTGCTTCCGACAAGGTGAAGCCCTCATCGCTAGCGTACTTCGAATACAAGCGCGTAATTTCTTTGTCTGCTTCGTCGGACGCTTCTTCGAAATGCTGTGTGATGCCTTCCAAGACTTCATCATCCCGCAAGGCTTCCATTTCGGATTGCTCACGTTCGCGCTCTGCCCAGTATCGTTGTGAGTTAGGCATTTCCTTAATCCCCTTCGCCGTTGCCGCCTACATAATCGCGGTTAGGGTTCATGCCTGCTTGCCCGATGCGTTCTTCATTCAAGCGTTCGATTTCCGCTTCTGGATTTTCGACGAAAGAAAGTAATGAAAGCATTGTTTCCTCGGACAACTGCCCGCCTAAATCGGTAAATAAATCAACTTCGTTTGCTACGTCTTTTGGCAGGTTTGGCGTGAACTGTATGCTTAATCCGTCCATATTCCCGCCTGACAGTTCGCGTGAAGTGTTCATCACATTTGCAAGAAGCCTGTATCGGTTCGACAATGCCCGCTTGAATAAGCGCTCTTTTATGGCTCTCACTTGCTCCAATCCGAATAGCTTGTACTTCATAGATTCGCCTGATTCCTGCCCTGAAAAGTTTGTATCGTTCATGTCAGGCGTGTTGGTGAACTTGTGTATATCTGTCTGCAATCGGTCCTTGTAACTTTCTGAGCCGCTAACGTCATACTGCTTGTATATATAATCAGCGTCGGCGCTACCTTCTCGCCCTTCGCTGTCTTGTTCTGTTTTCAAGAAAAGGATGTTTGATTTTTTCATTTCGGCTGTTTGCTCGCTCGTCAAGTCTAGGTTTCCCTTGATTACTAACATGGCATCGTTTAAATCGCTCATGTAGTTCGCTGTGTCTGATTGCGCCGCGTCGTACAGGTCGATCAAGTTTAAGACATTCTCATAATCGCCTTGTCTAAAACGATTGTTGCTGTATTCGTTGATCGGAATGCCCCCGAAATAATGCGTTTCCCTGCCTGTTTCTTCAAGGGTAATTACTGTTTCATCGCGGCTTTCATAACGAATGATTTCACTATCCGTATATATTTCCACCTTTAACGGCGCGTTGGCTATCATGTCGTTCTTATGATACCTTGCCGCCGCTATCGGTTTGTGTTCGACGGTATCATCGTAAATGACAAACGTATTTAACGGCGATGAAATAGCGATACGGTTTTCATCCCTGCTGTTCCTGTACAGCAACTCATACGCCCGCCCATAAATGGACAAGTCAAGTACTAAATCACTGTTGATAGCATCGGCGTCGTTCAGTTTGTTGATCTCGCGTATCGCTTCTTGTACGTTCTCATCTTCGTGCTGTACAGTGATTGGATTTCCTGCAAGATAGCCTGTTATGAACTGGCTAACATATTTTGCGTAGTTATGCGTTGCCCTGTAATCAGCTTTATGATCTTCTGCCTGATGCCGTTCGCGGTCATTCAAAATCATTGTATTGTCGCCTAAATAATAATCGTCCAATTCATCTAAGCGCGGTCTTTGCTCGCTCATATGATGCTGTATCATGTCTTGTAAATCCTGCATGCTTTCAAGTAATGATTGTGCAGGTGACGTTTCCCCTTCTTCATATCTATAATGATCGTTAGCCGATTTCGGAAAGCGCCGCCCTTTGTGTTTCGTGAGCGTTACCATACCGCACCTCCTTTACACTATCCGTTTTAATGATTATTTCTTTATATAAATGTAAACTTCTTTTGTTGACTCATCTTCATGAGATTCTGGCGGCATATAAACACCTCTTTTTACAATCCTAGGTTTTTGATCGCGCCGATGGTTTCTTTTACATTTGCCTTGCTTTTGTCTAAGTGGTATCGCTCCATGCTGTACCTAAGAGCGTCGATAATGTGATTGTTTTCGTCTATGGGCTGATTAAGCCAGTTGCCCTCTTTGTCTTGATCGAAAATGTACGTATTAAATTCTTCTGCCGTCCGTACACAAGACGGATGAATATATATTTTGAAGCCTTGAAGGAACTGAATGCCGTGTCTGATGCTGTCTGGCTTCTTTACGGCTTTGTGAATCCTTCTAACGCCTTTTCTGCGTAATTCTTCTATCGTTCGGGGGTCTGAGTTGTCGGCTGTAATGGAAGCCTTCATGAACCCTTTTGATTGAACCATGTTGTATATATCGTCAGTGAGCATTCCCACTTCGTAATGTTCGTCATAAATCCATATTTCCTTATTCTCCAAATCGACGGCGCTTGCTACAATCGTTGTCGGGTCGTTTGTGAAGCCGAAATCCATTCCCTGTGTTGTTTCTTGGATTTCCTTAATCTTTTCTTCGATGTCGAAATCTTTAACCTCGAAATTCTCAAATACAAGCCCCTCTGCAACGCCCCACTCGCCATCACAAACAATTCGAGCGCGTCTGGGATTTGTCCTGTACAAATCCTCATAACGCGCCCTGTCCACATCATCAAGCCATTCGTTCACACGGAACGTTGTCGTAATGGCGAATGTGTCATTCTCTCTGGTTTCTTCATCGAAAAACATAGGCTTTAAAAAGTGCCGTTCGCTCCAAGGGTTAAAGGTAAGCGTGATTTGCTTGAAAAAATCAGGGCTGTCATAACTGCCGCGAATGGATTCCACAACAGTACGCAATTTGTCAGGGCTTTCTAACTGGTAGGCTTCCTCTATCCACAACCATGTTAATAAACCTACTTCGACGGTGATAGATGTGATTTTCAGTTCATCATCCAATCCACGAAATAGGATTTTTTGTCCTGTTGGTTTGTACGTTATTTCGGGTAGCGACTCATTGAAGCTGAATAAATTAGAAACGCCCATGCGGTTAGCCGCCCACTTCAAATCAGTGAACGTGCTTTGCTTGTTCGTGTTGGAATACCTGCGAATGACAAGCAAATTTGCCCACGGATATTTCATGATTCGATAGATAAAATTAAGGGCTGTATTCTTTGATTTCTTCGAGCCACGCGATCCTTTAACCGCGCGATAAAACTGCTTGTTGTGCCAGTGTAATTGTCAACTCAAAATCCGGCCAAATGTTCATTGAATTTCCGTCCAATCGTGAACTCTTTCACAATTTTTTTAGCCGAAAAAATGAAGCAAAATCTTCTGTGTTGATCAGCTTGTTGGTAGGTCAAAAGACCTGTTTGCAGCCAGCCGTTAGAATCGCATGCCTTTGAATGTTTTTATCCTACGTCTGTATTCAGTTGTCAAAGAACAGTGAATCAAAACCCTTTACGCTACCCGTTTGCCATAGCGAGGATCGTTACGAGCCTCGAATGGTTATCATCGCTTTTAGCTTTCTTTAGATGCCATTCCTCCTTCGTCTTCGTCGACCGGGATTACTGCTGAACGTCGTCCGCATCCTGGGTGCCCAGCCACTCTTTGGTCTCTTTCATGCGATAAGAGCTCCCATTCATATTGACAATATGCGCTTGATGCGTGAGGCGATCAATCATCGCCGCGGTCATGACCTCATCCTGAAAGATTTCCCCCCAACGTTCAAAAGAGAGATTCGTCGTGATAATCGTCGATTTGCGCCCTGCCCGGAGGGAGAGATGAGTGAAGAGTTGTTCTGCGCCTTCTTTATCAAAGGAGATATAACCCATCTCATCGGCGATCACCAGATCATATTTCTCGAATCGGCTTTGAAAATTTCGAAGGGTTTTCTCCGCCCGTGTTTCCTTGATTTGGTTGACAAGAATCGGCACCGTCGTAAACCATACTTTAAACCCTTCCAAACAAGCTTTCATTCCCAAGCCGATCGCCATGTGCGACTTTCCCGTTCCGGCATTCCCGGCAAAAATGGCATTCCGTCCTTCGCGGATAAAATCCAGGCTTTTCAAGGTATTGAGCTTTTTCTGGGCATCTTCGGGCAAGTCTTGAACCGAAAGATCCTCCAAGTATTTTTTCTGATTGAATTCAGCCCGGCGGATGCGGTTATATCGGGCCGATTCCCGCCGGGCATCTTGTTCTTTTTGTAGGAGTTGAGCTAGAAAGGCTTCGTAGCTGATGTCTTGCATACTGGCTTCTGACGCGTGCTCAGCCACATGTCTGCGAATCATGGGTAGCTTTAATTCTTTCGCGTATGATTGAACATCCGCGTGCCATTCTTCTTGGGTTTTAATGGTCAATGAATCCCCTCCTTTGTGGCTGTCATTTGAAATAACTGATCATAATCACTCATCTGGTTTCTGGCCTGTTCGGCAATAGCTTCCGTATCCTGAGACGACGGCGGCGTGATCGGCTGTTCGTTGTTTCTGGCACATATCGCTTTGATTTTATCGGTGGTCACGTGTTTTGGATGCATCGCCTCCAGTTGGTCGATGGCGGCTAAGACGGTGTCGAAATCGCCCTCGTCCCGCAAGTAGTGACAAAGCGCTATGAAATCCCGCTCCCTTCCTGTATAATGGGTCTCGTAAATAGCTTTGATTTTTTGATCCGCCTGGTGCAGGGCTAAGCTTCCCCCCAATGCACCGGGCTTTTTTCGTAAGGTCTCCAAGACGTGGGAGAGTTGAAGATTCCACCGATGGTGGCCACTGAGCCGTTCATGATTCGCGATACACGCCTCGTTGTAAAAGCAACGGATACGCTCCGCGTACACTTTCACCATGATCATTTCACCGACCAAATGATCAGGCACCGAATAACGGTTTTGCTCAATCACCACGGTCGCGTATTTATCCACGCGAGCGTACTTCACACGAGCCGCATCCCATTTCGGCGGTGCTTCTAAAAGGTGCTCACGTTCTTGCTCAAGGCGCTGTGTGGGCGTTTGACCTTCGTATTGGCTCATAGATTTCTGATTGAGTTTTTCCGAACATACCCCCTCGAGAAAGTGGTTCGCTTCTTCTAAACTCTCAAAGGTGTCTTTGATGGCGAATGCCTTGCGCCGAACGACGTCCACGCTGCGTTCCACATGGCCCTTTTCATTGCCGCGGCGGATATTACAGAACCGGTGTTGAAACCCGTAATACACCATCAGTTGCATCAGGCCTTCTGTGGGCCCTTTTTCCCCGGCCAGACCTCTAACAGCGACGCGCATGTTGTCATAGGTGAGTGTGGTATGAACGCCGCCGACATGGGCAAAGAAACGCGCGTGTGCTTCTTGGAAGCACTCCGTCGTTTGCTTGGGGAACAGACACGCCCACCGATAATTCCCATACGCCGATGTGAAGACGGCCATTTGGAACGGCTGTAGTCGTCCGTCCACCGTTATTTTTACCTCCCCCCAATCAAATTCACAAACATCTCCGGGCATGTACGTTTCTTTAATAAATGCCTCCTTGGCTCTGTGTTCCAACTGTCGAACCAACCGACGGACCGTACTGTAACTAATGTCCAGCTCTTCATCTTCTAAAACCTCATACATGTCCATGACTGTTTTTTGTTGTTTCTTCTGCCCCTTTTGGCGCTTATCCCGATTTTCCTCAAGGAAAGTAAGGATTCGTTGTTCAATCTCCGGTGTGAGTTTACGTTTAGGGCGAGAACCGGTGGTGTACGTCGGCTTCTCTGTTAAGGCTTCGATCAGCGCCTCGACATCGACATCTTCGCCTCCTTCCATGAGTTGGTTACGCTTCTGTTCGTATTCCTTGACGTATTTACTAACTGTTTCCCGGTGGGTCCCTATATCTCGGGCAATTTTTCGTATCGATTCCCCCTCGTGCATATACTTCATTAATGTTTGGTACTTTTGGCTCATGGTGATCATCTCTCCTGCCCCCACTTGTATGTATGACACAAGTGAGATTTTCGATCGTACTGGCCGGATTTTCAATGAACATGGTGGCCTATTTTTAAGTTATCAAATACATGCCAGAAAGCGTTATACCCTTCGCCTATGAAATCTTTGATAGACATATCTTGCGTTTTAGTCATCTTGTGGCACATCCTCAATAAATCGCGGCGTTACGTCCTCGACCGTATGATCTTGCTTGTCGCGCCACGTTGAAGCCTTTCTGTTTTTCAGCCAGAAAATAGCCATTGTCGGATTAGGGGGATGCCACTTTTTAACCGTTACAACATCACCTTTGTTGGTGACGGATTCTTCTTCCTGGTAGTAGCCTCTCGCCGCCTTGTGCATGGCGTTTTCGACCTCGTAATCGGCAACCTCTTTGCCCTTTTTAATGGCATCCGAAATGTCAACATGTTTTTTCATCCACTCGTAATAAGTGCTTGTCGTTATCCCCATATTCCTAGCGATTTGCTCGTCGGTAAGACCATCACGCGCCCAACCTTCAAGCAAAACTAATCCTTCATACGTTAGCCATTTATGATATTTTCCTTTTGCCATTTGAAGCACCCCCTTTCCGTCCAATGGACGTTATGTAAGCCATAAAAAAAGCGCCCGATATGGGCGCAAAAAATAATGGAGGTAATACATTGAGAAAGAACACAATGGAGAAAAACCAAATTATGAACGAAACTGACCGAAAGAAAGGGATGAACCACCTATTATGTCCACACTTACATAATATCTGATTTTTGCGGGCTATTTGCACACGGTTTGCACATGATGTGGTTTTAAAATAAAGTCACGACGTTTATAAAAACGTTGCGAAGGTTTATCCGTTTGGATTTGATGATTCCAAAGGGTGTTTTAACGGAAGACACTATGCAACAATCAAGCCATTATATGGCATAAAAGTGGATAATTCTTTTTTCATGGAACATGCTATGGAGAAAAGGAAAGGTGTTTCCATGAAAGGGAATAAGGTCGATAAATTTGTTTTAAGAGGCACGCTGATTATTACAGCAATCAGTTTACCCATTTTGTTGTTAAGAAAGAAAAAGTCAATAAAAGATTGGGTAATTGCTTATTTATTTAATGGAATAACCAATGGGATTATAGATAATGTTCTAGCTTCATACAAAATACTTGAATACCCAGTACGTCATTTCCCGAAATTATTTAACACAAGTTTGTTATTTGATTTTTTTGTATACCCTACATTTACTGTTTTCTTCAATCAATGGACGGATAAAGATAAGCCAAAGATAATCTTATATAAATTACTTTTTTTATTATTACCACTTACTTTATGCGAATGGTTGATAGTAAAGAGAACCAATTTACTCAAATGGCATAAAGGTTGGAAATGGTACTATTCTTTAGTATTCATGACCTTTAAGTCTTTAACAACAAGAGCACTCGTAGGGTTTGTAAGAAAAGTAAGCGATAAACAGAATAGATAGTAAGATAATTAAGTCCTTTTACGCCAGAATCAAGGCGCTTTGTTGAAAATCACATCAGAAAATGATCAATCTTTTTTCTAAATGGATTCATCCTGTTTACGGTATGAGGACTTGTGAGGTATTTTTGATTAAACTTTATTTTAAAGATACATATGATTAGCGCCACCCGATTTTTTGAGCCACTAACTGCACAAATTCCGTTCGGTACTTTTGCGCCGTATTTCGGTGCATGTGATTTTCGAGCGCCACGCCTTCCCATGTCTTTTTGTTTCGATTCCAGTACCTTGAATGGACAATCGCCCTATGCTCATCGGAAGATTGCTCATACGAACGATCTATCGCCTGTACGATCTCTTCAAGATTTCGCAAACGCTTATCCGTCGTTAAACGTGTGGCAATGACTTCCGTTGGTCTGTTTGGGTAACGGTATGAGTTTTCCCCTTGTCCTATATTCTCGTCATTATCCCCGCCCGAAATGATCTGTTCGCGCAATTGCATGATTTCCTTCTTTGTTTCACGGTAAGCGTATAATTCGGCTTCAATATGCTTAAATGTTGCAGGCTTCAACTTCTCCCCGATCATTAGAAAAATCCCCTTACATATACTCTTGATTTCTCGAAATGGTCTGCAAAAGCGACCCTTGCACCTGTATGCTTTCCAATGCGGCAAGCGCCGAACGGTGCATTTCCAAGGCTGAATCTCGTTCAAATTTCAAGTCTGCACAACGCCCGCGTGCGACATCGTTGATCAAACTTGCAGGCATTCCCTCATTTCGCAAGTGAATAATTTCTTGATGAAGGGCTATCCTGTATGATCTTTCAGCTTCTGCGCGTTCCTTTGCTAACTTAAAAACTTCTTTGGAAGCCTTGTCTATCCGTTGGCTCGTCGTATACATTTCTTTCGTGATTGATTGAAATTCCATGACAGCAAACCTCTTTCACATCCATACAGTAGCCACGATGAATGTCACAATTGAAGTGATGAAAACGGTTAAGAACTCTTTGTACTTCGCTTTATCTTCCGTTTTGTCTGATGCCAAGTACGCAAAAGAAGACATGATGATGAATAACAGCACAATTTGAAATGCGATAACCATGTAAATCCTCCTGACATAAAAAGAGACACCACCCCACTGTTTTTGTGGAATGATGCCCCTCCGCTTTTTGGTTAAGGCGTTTATTTAATTGACAACCTCTTTTTTAAACCATTTTTTATGGCGTAAATCTTCCAATTCAAACCTGTATTCCCTGCTGTCTACTAACGTGACTCTGTTCATGAAGTAAAGTTTATGTGTTTCCTTGTTTAGCACTAATTGCATAGCTTCATTTACATCAATCTGCCTAAAATTTATCTTTTCTTCGCTCATTATATCCCCCTATATTTTTTGGCTTTCCGTACTTTCTACTCGATCAACTTTGCCGCCAAGCCACACAATATTTTGCTGTCCGTACCCACTTTGCGGCTTGTTTACTTTCGTAACCTTTCCATTCTTGACTACGTATAGACTATCCTCGGAACAATCTATTTCCGCTTTCATGCTCTCTACATTCGTTTTCATGTAATCCCCCAACGGTTTTTTAGTTTCGTCGGTTTTTGAATCCTTCCATGCTTCGTAAATTGCTGGATTGGCTTTGTTTCATGGAATGCTTGACCTGCTCGGCTGTTTCTTGTATGTCAATCATCGTCATTTTCATTGCTTCGTCCTCGGATTTTCCAGTCATGAACGTGACGAATGCGACTAATTCTCTTAATGTCATGTTTTGCATGTTTTTCATGGTATCTACCCTTTCAGTATTCGATGTTGTGTCGATAGTTTCCCAACCGTCTGAAAAGCGTCTTTATCTGTGATTGTCATGCCCTCGTCGCGCGCTTCCTCTTTAATGATGTTCTTTTGCCAGTTGATTTGTGGGTTTCGTTTATTTTTTATCATTCGTTCTCATCCTCTTTTGTGTGTTTTTTGTTGGGTTTATCTCTTATTAATTCTTCTTTTTCAGCGAATAAATCTTCGCCTTTCCCGATATAATTGCCGTCACCGTCATAAAAGACAAATTTATTCTTTCTGCTTGCGCTCATTACTTCCCAAGCCCTAACGTAGCCGCCGCGCTTTTTACCGCCATATTCATACGGTCGTTGTTACTCGGAAATGTACTGTTTCGGTATTCCCTGTAATAGCTTGAAGCCAATGACGCGAATGTAGGTGCAATTTCAAGCAAGGCGGGCGCTACTTTATTCAATTCTTCTTCAATCATTTCCAATTCAATTTGTGTCATGCCGTTAAAATCGCTCATCTTATGTCAAATCCTTTCTGCTAATCTCGAATGTTACCCTGTACGTTTCATTCGTTATCGGGGTTTCTGTTTCCGTGGCAGGAAGAACAACGAAATCAACATCCCTATTAAATTCCACACTGACAACGGACGATTTTCTTTTTTTAACGTGTTTGATTGCTTCGTTTACGCTCATTCTTCTTCCCCTTTCTCACTGACAACCGCCGTCGCGCTTCTTCCTAAATAAACAATTTGAACGTTCCCTTGTTCATCCACCCATCGCAAACGATCATTGCTGTGTTCAATGTCAAAACTTCCTTCGGTGCTGAAAATTTCTTCGCCGCCTTCGGAATAAACGGTGATTTCGCGTTCGATTCCGCCGTCAAATTCGCTTTGAATGGAACTTAACGTTCGTTGAAAACTCTCTGTATTTGTTAGCGGAATTGTAGCGACAATGCCGCCGATAAGCACAACCGCTGCTACACCCAAAAGAACGTAATTTTTCGCTGTTTTCTTGTTGCCGTTTCGAAAACGTTCACCTACTGTTTGTCCTTTGTTTTTCCAGTTCACGAAACCAAAAATACACGCCCCGATAATCGCGATTGCCGCGACCCATAATAATATTATCCATCCCATTTAACCTCCTCCATTTTTCGTGCTGTTTCTAAATAGTCTAGTGGCACTTGTGCGCCTTTTTTAACTTCGTAGGCATGTAACTCCATGGAGTTATATGGGATGCTTTTCCTGCCGCCGTTTGCCGCCTTGTCGAAGTAATCTTTTAATATATCAAGGGGCACGATGAAAACTTCCCCCATATCACGAAACTCCAATAAAAGGAACGCGATTGCGCCATGGTCGCTCACTTTTTGCAAGTGTTTGATTTGATGATCGGATATATTTTTAAGCGGAAAGCTTTTGCCAGTGACGCTCTTTGCTTCAAACGTGATTGATCTTCCTTCGAACGTTCCTGAGAAGTCTACCGTCGATTTGCTTTCATAAAACCCTTTAATCATGCCCTTTTCTGAGCCTAGAACACGTACAGGTGTTGGCAATTTGTCGATAACGGCGACACCTTTTGCGTCGTAATCTTTATTCGCTTGCTGTATGCGTTTTTCGAAGTTCATGCCGCGATTTGCGTAGTTGGTTTGCTTTCGGTATTCTTTCGTTGTCATTCGTTCCTGCTTCATAAGATGCCACCATCCACAAGCAGTATCGCGCTTTTATCTTGACTGTCATTAAAGGCATTTATTAAATCGCTTCGCGTACCAATTTCCACGTTCAAGAACATGTTCAGCGCTTCGTTGCGCGTCCTTTCTTTGTCGGGATGATGTTTGCCCCCTGACATATTTTCAAAGATGGTAGACGCGCGCTCTGTGTCCTCTGCACGTATAAGAGCGAAGAAGGGTTCGTTAAACTCGAAGTATTTCATGGTGTTATGTCTCCTTTGCTTAATAGCCGTTGGCTTGCCGTTCGTGATTCACCTGATTTTTCTCGAAGTACGCTTCTTCTACTTGTTCTAACGTGAATCCAAACGCTTCTTTCCCAATCGCCAAAAACACGCCCCAAGCCATTCGAAAAAAGTATTCTGGCAGTGTATAACTGATGATCTTTTCTTCGGATTCTCTTTTCATGTAGGATTCTGTAATCATGTTATTTAACTCGATGAACGTTTCTGATACATCTTCTTTTGCTTCCACTTCTTCAATTGCTCCGTCGACTTGTTCTTCGTATAGGAATAGCGCTTTTTCCCACCCTTGATGAATCGCTATGGACAAGAAAAAATGGGTTACATCGACATATTCTTCAAGCAATCCTTCGCGCGGGTTTGGGTCGTTGCTCCAAAACTTGAAGCCGCGCCAATCGTTTTGTACTTCTCCTAATTCGACAATCAATGCTTGAAATAAAAATGGAAGCCTGTCCATGCCTTGCAAGTTATGTTTTTCGATAATGCTTTCGTCTAGTTCTCTTTGCGTTTCCAGTAATTTTTGTAAGTCCATTAAATCTCCGCCCCTTCTTTGTAGTCGTTCCATTTCCTTCTTATCCTCCGAATACGCCTGTTCACTGATTGCGCGTAAACCCCTAACCTTTGCGCTACATCTTCTGTGCGTTCGTCTTTTAACCGCGAGCGCACAATGTCCAAGTCGGTTTTATCTAATCGGCTCATGAAATCTCGCACGAAAATTGCTGTATAATCGCCGTCTTTTCCGACGCTTTTATCGAAGTAACCTTTGTCGCCCTCGCCTTCGCCCTGATAATCTGAAAAGGTTAATAGTTTCTTGTCTTGCAAGTAGCTGTAAGCGAATCCTATTTCTTTCTTTGAGAAGTCGGGGTAATGCTTTTGCGCTTCTGCGATGGTTGCACCTTCTAATCCATCGCGCTTGATCGCGTGTTCTAAATCCTTGATGTAAACAGGCACATATGCGCCGCTATTGTATTTTTTGATCTCTCGCATGGACATAATATATAGATGGTGGTAGGCATACGTAACAAACGTGAGTTTCTCTGGATTGTGCTTTTCAAAGATTTTAAGGAAGGTTAAGCGCACTACCTGTGTAATATCTTCAAGTTCAAGCCCTTGTTTGTAGCCGATACCTTTCAATCTTTGGGCTGTCTTGTGGATAAGTTTTTCGTATTGCTCCAAGGCTTCATCTATCGTTAAATGCTTTCCGTCAAGTTCTTTTATTGTCATGTTCCTTTCTCCTTTTCAATGAGCCGCGTAATGTACCACATCGCCTTATCTAAATCCTCGATGCCGTTCTTTTTATCCCATCGCCATAAGTATTTGATGGCGCTTGCTGTAGCGAATGCTTTTTCGCCGCTTAAATCTTTTGTTGCTTCGTCGATGGCTTCAAGGCATTTTGTATCGTTGTTGTAATGATCGGGGCTGTCCTGCCCTTGTTTTTCTTCGTTTTCCATGTCGTTTTCTAGCTTTTCAATAACATCTTCGATGCCTTTGTTGTACGCGAACTTTAAGAGGTCAACCATTCAACATCACCTTTATATAATTCGTTTAGTGAGTCGTGCTTCTTATGCTCGAAGTAAACTCTTTTAATGCCTGCCGCTATAATCATCTTTCTGCATTGGTGACAGGGTTCATGTGTCACGCGCATGTATGCGCCTTGTGCCTTTTCTCCTGCTTCCATGAGCGCCGCCGCTTCTGCGTGGACGGTATTTATGCAATGTCCGTCATGATGGCATTGAACACCGTCACAAGGGTTTATTGGGCGGTTTGTTCCCGCCCCTACAATCCGATTGCCGCGATAAATAACGGCTTTCACCTTCAATTTTTGGCAGTAATCCGTTCGCATGGTTATTCTGCCGCCCGCATTATGACAACGTAGTAAGATTGTCCGTTATCATCTTTCTTTTCGAGGATATTGCCCATTTGCTCATAGCCACGTTTTTCATTGTCCAATATCGCATAATAGATTTCTTGAAGGGTTTGTCGTTTGATCTTGAATCGCATGTTATAACCGCCTTTTCATGTTGGTAGGGTGATTCGATGGTTTAGCTTCTTCTTTTCTCTGAATGCTTCTAAGTGTCGATGAAGTGATTTCCTGTATCTTGGTTGTAAGTAGAAATTTAGTTTGTTTGAATCGTCGCTCCAGGAAAGCGCCTGTTTTTCTTCGACAATCATTTCTACAACTTCACATAGATATATGATGTTATTGGATGCAAATTGCTGATAAAGTTCTGCGAGTGTCGGGTTGTCATGCATAGTTATCACTGTATTCTTGCGTTGATTTGTTGAATCGGAAAGGAAGGCTTTTTGTCATGCCATCCCTGTTTTTACGGATGATAAATTCGATTTCGCTTGTGTTTGATTCGCCTTGTTCCTGGTAGTCATCGCGGTAAAGGAATGCGATTAAGTCGGCAATTTGTTCGATGCCGCCACTGTCTCTAAGGTCTGCCATTGTCGGGCGCTTGTCCTGCCTGCCTTCAACGGCGCGGCTTAACTGCGATAAGCATACGACGGGTATTTTGAACGTTTTCGCGATGTCTTTAAGTCCGTTTGTCACGCTATCGACTTCAAGATCACGACGGTTGCTGTTCCGTTCCGTTGGATTAATCAACGTGAGGTAATCCACATAAACAACATGGTCCATGTCTGGGTATCGTCGGATGTTCTCGCGAACCGCCGCTTTCATTTCTGCGACATCGAAAACATCGTCGCGAACGTCCATTTTCATAGATTGCAAGTATGCAACGCCGTCGGCGTATTTCTGGTATTTTTCCGCATCCCCTGTAAGATATTTGTTCACTTGCTTAACTTCTCCAAGCCTTAATTTCGTCGATGCCGATAGGATGCGGTCGATAATGTCGCCCGCCGACGTTTCCAACGAAAAGAACGTCGTGAAAACGCCTTTTTTCTGCGCTTTAAGGGCTGAGTTAAGCACGAATGCTGTTTTCCCTACGGACGGACGCGCCGCGACAATATGCAATTTCGACGGTTGCCATCCGTTCAGCGTTAAATTCAAGTTCAAAAAACCTGTATCCACGCCCGAAATTCCTGTTTCTGGGCTTTGTTCATGTTCGATCATTCGTTGCTTTACTTTCTCGCTAAATGAAACAGGCGGTTTCATCGTAGCCGTTTCATAAGGCTGTAAATCACTTATAAGAGCCGTTATATCTTCGATGCGACTGTTACCCTGTGAATCTTCCAGAAAAGACTGTGTGAATCTCCTAGCCTTCTCCACTGCGAAGAATTTAAGAATGACTTCTTGTTGATACTTAAAGTTCTCTTTTGTAAGGAACGCTTCGCGTACTTGTGTAAGATGAGCGAAGCCGCCCATATTCGTAAGCGTTTGTTGATCTTGCTGTATAAGCGTGTGGTAAGTGGGGCGTGTATCCTTTGCGGCTAACGACTGCATGGTCTGAAAAATAGATTTATGCCGTTGGTCGATGAAATGATCGACCGTAACAAGGCATTCTTCTAAAAAGTCGGGTTCTTCCATGAGGGTAGCGAGTAAGATGCCCTCATTCTGGAATTGTTCGTCGTAAATGTGTTGGTGCCGCATGGCTTATCCTCCTGCTTGTTCTTGCTCTCTCTGCCTTCGTTCTTCGTTTTTTCTATCAAGTTCCAGTTCAGCTTCTATTTCTTCTTTGGTAATGTAATTAAGATTAGGGTCCTCGCCTACCTTTGCAGGCTTTTCAAATTGAAGAACATTGCCTTTCATAGGTTCTTGGTAATCATCGAACGTTCTTTGGTTCAGAAATGTTTTAGGATGCTGTATAAAACGATCTTCCGTTCCTTCCCTCTTTATATGATCGTTGTAATACTTCGCACCTCTTATCATTTCATCGGCGGTTGCTCGTTCATCGCTCTTTTTGTGATTGATGCGAGCGAGGAACTTTTTCTTCGCTTCTTGCTTGTTTCTCTTTTTGGGGTAGTTGCTCCAAAACTCATTGAAATAATCAGTGTCAATTTGCACGTTATTTTCTTTACTATACTCTCCTATACTATGTGTACTTTCTGATGTCTGTTTCTCTACTGCATCTGAGTTTCTGATGTCAGAAACTAAGTTAATTCTGTCGGGAACGGTTATAAGGGTGTATTCGCTTTGCATAGTAACCTGGGTTCTTTTATATACTGAATGCACAAAATGATCTTGTATTCTTCTCGAAGTAAGGACGTTGTATTTGTCATAGATTGACTTATCGAATATCTCCCATTTGATGCAGTCGTCTACAATCGCCCTCGTTTCTTCGACTGGAACATTCACTTTTTTGCTAAATAGCAGTTGTTCTTTTTCATTCCAATCAACGTAATAACCTTGTGAATAAATGCGCATGAACATTTTTATAAGAACGGCAAACCCTTTCGGTCCGTGTGTCGCTTCAATTAATTCGGATTCATCATCTAACTTTACGTCTAACGCGAAATAATCAAGCCCTTGCTTTGTCGGTCTAGCCATCGCTTTTCCCTCCTTTCCGTCTTATTCGAAGTGATTTCGATGCTTTTTCATCCATGAACCCAAGAAAGATGCCAAGAACGAATCATTTCTAAAACTTCTATCGCGCAACCTGATACATCTTCGTATATCTCTGAACCTGTAAAATGAAATACGGTGTACCCTTCTAAAAACAACTTTCGATCTCTTAACTTGCCTTTTTTAACCTGTTCTTTCGTTTTTTCATGGAAATCGTGACCATCGCACTCCACGATCAATTTTCTTTCCACTCCATTCACTGAAACAGTTGGCTTCCACGTAATAAGAAAATCGGCTACATAATACTTGTTTCTGTTGTTTAGTTTGATTGTCTTTTGCGGTTCTAAATCGACGAATCCTATTTCCCCTAGTTCTGAATCTGACTTAATGAGATTTAAAAGTTCGATTGCCATTGTTTTTTCAATAGGGCTTTCTGTTTTTTGTAAAATGTTATCTACCTGATTGAAATAAACGCTCAACGTTTCCAACAACTTTTCTTGTATTTCCTCGTTCGACGAATATTTTTCGCGGATATATTCTTTTAACAAGTTCATCGCAATTCTCCTTTTTCGGGAATAAGAGAGGGGGACCCCTTCATCAGAAAGGTAGGTCCTCATCATTGATCTCGACTTGTTGACCGTCGCCATACAGCGCTTGTGTTGCATCGTTTGTGCCTGCATCGTTTGCGCCTGCATCGTTTGCGCCTGCTTCGTTGTTACTTTGGCGCTGTTGTGATTTTGGCTCTAGGAACTGAACGCTTTCCGCTACTACCTCAATCGCTGTTACGTTTTGCCCATGCTTGTTTTCATATCGACGGCTTTGCAATCGCCCATCTATCGCTACAAGGCTTCCTTTTCCTGTATAGCTAGCCGCGTTTTCTGCTTGCTTTCGCCAAACGGTGACATTGAAGAAATCCGCTTCATTTTCGCCATGCTGATTTTTAAAGGGGCGATTGACGGCAATTCCGCCATTCGCCACACCGTACCCACTCGGCGTATATCGCAATTCCCAATCTCTAGTTAATCTTCCAATCAAGGTGACATTGTTCAAACTCATTTGATAAGTTCCCCTCTCTTGTGTTTGTGTCTGTATACTGCAATCAATCTCCTGTTTGTATTGAAGTGATTTGCTATATCTTTGTTTTTCATATCAGTTTCAAACAGCGAGGAAAGTTCTTTTTTGTTAATTTCGTAGGTGTCCTTTATTTCCGAAATCCCTTTAATCTCAATGTTATTTTTTGATAATAGTTTCCTTATAGAGACATGGGCGCATTTATATTTTTTGGAAAGGGTACGAATGTTTGTATCAGAATCACTTTTGTATTCATTGATGATTTCATTTGCGTACTTACTAACGTTACTATTCACCAAACCAGTTTCATGAGCGTGTGACATGTTCTCTTTCTGGGTACACCATTCAAGATTATCGGCATTGTTATTAATAGGGTTTCCATCAATATGGTTTACATTAGGTTTGTTGCCAGGGTTTTCAATGAAGGCTTTAGCCACAAGCCTATGAACCTTTACGCTTTTTCTCCTTCCGTTAACTCTCAAATCCACCTTCAAATAACCTGTTGTCGTTTTTGATTTATTTAAGATCCTTCCTTTACTAAACCTAAAACCACGACCGTTATAAACTTCCCTGTCTTTTGACCTCACTTCACCTGTATTGCTGACTTGATAATATTTTTCATATCCGTCTATATCCCGCCATATGGTTTCTTTCATACGGCTTGACCCCCTGCTTGTTCTTGTTCATTTTTAGCTTGCGCGTACCATTTTTCTAGCTTTCGTAGTGCTTCCGTCGCTTCTTTTTCTGTTACTTGCTCTAAGATGCTAATGCCTAGAGAAGAAAAGATTTTGTCCATCGGTGCATTCCGCATTGTTGATAAGGCTTTCGCCGCTTTTGTAATGTCGTCCTTTTGCTTCATGCTAGCCAGTTTCGGTTGCTCTGTCTGCTTCTGTGCTTGATTCTGCGACGTTCTTTTCTGTTGTCCTTGTTGTGGTATTTGTTGCGCTCTGTTTGCCTGCTGTGGCTTATTTCCTTGTGTTGTGTCGGGGTCATCGTCGTCGGTAGGAACACCGAAAAACTTCAAAAGAAAATAACGTTCACTGTACGTAAGCCCTGAACCGAATGCTTTGGATATATCATCTTGTGCGCCGTACAGCTTCCAGGGAATACTGATGCTTTCGCCACTCTCGGCATCTATCCACGTATAAGTGATGTTTCCGCGAACAATGTAATTTTTCCCTTCCTTCTCATCGGTGATATTATCCATTTGCGGCATAAGGATTAGACCAACCTCGTCCATTTTTCCTTTGATTTTTGAAAGCACCTGCGAACCGCTAACGTAGCTGTACTTATATCCTTTGCTGTCTTTCTGGAAATAATCTATTTCCTTTCTGACTTCGACGATCTTCTTAAATAGATTTGTGTTATTCGCTTGTTCATCCATCTTTGCAACCTCCTATTTAAATCTGACTGATTCGGTCTGTATGATCTCCGCACCTTCTGTTTCGTCGCCCTCTTTCAATGAGTTCAGCAAACCTTTTCGATCAATTTTCGGTTCTTGTTCAATGAAGAACGCTTTCGGTATAAGCCCCTCGTCAATAACGCGAACGCTCGGTGGATTGTTTTGGACGTTTGCGGTAAATACTGGCGTTTTCACTTTCCGTTTGCCTGTTTCGATCATGCTTTCCGTTAAATCTTCCTTCATGCGCTTCACTTTGTTTTCTGCCGCTTTCCTTCGATCTGCAAGGCGCTTTTCTTCTGCTTTCATCGCGTTTATATCAGATTCGATGTTTTTAATAACGTAGAAGTAACCTTCTGCTTTTCCGTCGATAGAATCTTCAATCGCCTGCAAGGTATCCGTGAACTTTTCCGCATCCGCGCCTTCTTCGATCAATCGTTGAATCAGTTTGTAGTTATCCGTAAGTTCGTACAGGCTACTCATTGGGTTACTCCCTCCATTTCGGGGAACAGTTTCTGTTTCTCTTTTTCGTTAAGAATCGCGATTAATAAGAAAGAGTGAAAACGTGCGGTTACACGGTAAAATCCTTTTTGGTGTTTCATAGCTTTCATTTCATAAACAACATCCAACTTCGCGAACGATTGCGCGTTCGTATGAATTTCAATTTCACCGTTTATATTCTTGGATATGTTAATAACTCCGAGTTTGTCCAAGTGTTCAAATGCTTCAGAAGCTAGGTTTCCGTATTCTCTCATTGCGTGTAATTTGTTCATGGGTTTACCCCCTGTTCCATTGCGCCGCTTCCTGATATGCGTTACAATGGAAATACTAATAAGTTTTTTGCCTTCAACCTCATGTGTTACCGCACATGGGGTTTAATTTATTTCCTTTAAATCGTTCATTGCATGATTGACAAGACAATGTATATCCCCACATATAAGCATCCCTTCGCTTGATTCATAGGCTTCAAATTTATCGGTTATTTCCCATTCGCAATACTCACACTCGCCAATGATGGTTGGTTCTTCTCCGACATAACCTTTGTTTTCCATTTCTCGTATCACTGGGTGATCGGGTATCATTACAATCCACCTCTGCCATCAAAAACGCTCCCTAATGTCAAACACGTTAGAACTGAACCGTAAAATAAAATCAGTAATGTTTTATCTTTCATGCTTCTGCCTTCTCCTTTTCCATTTGCGCCATATTAGGCAATACAACTTCATTTGCTACGCTTTTTGCAGTCCACTCATCCTTAACCTCATCAATGTTCAGTTCAATGTCTCTTTCAGCCGCATACATCATGCTTTTTATTGCGGGTTTTAAATCGTATAAATCCATAAAGTTATTTTTGATATCGTCGATGTCGATGTTTTTATTTGGTCGCCGTTTGGTTATGGCTCTTTCAATCTCATCCAATGAATCAAGCGCCGTTGTTAGCTGTTGCCGAGCATTCATGATTGATTCTGGCAAGCGTTCGGATAACTCAGGATGAACAGGCGGTACAGCGAACGGATGCAAGCCGTAAATGTTAGCGACAATATCCCAACCCTCTCGCCAACCTGTTAATTTGCACCACTCAGCCGCCGTTTCAAGGCGCGGTTCCACTTCTCCAAGTTCGATTTTTGATACTTGTTTTTGCTCTAAAAACAGCTTTCTTGCCAACGTCGTTTGTGACGAAATACTAGGATTTTGGCTATTTAGACGGAAATGTTTGAGCCAACTTCCTAGGTTCTTTCTGGAATAGTATGAGTTCACCTTTCTCACCTCTTTGTTTAGCGTTTTTATTCCATTAGAATATAATTAGACAGCATTCATCGTTGATTGATTCATAATCCAACGGTCAATGGTGTTTTTCTCGAAAAATATTCTTGAACGGACGCGGAAATGAGGTAATTCCTTTTTTCTAACCATTGAGTAAATCGTGTCAGTGTGTACGTGGAGATAGTCAGCAACTTCTTTTACGTTCATTGTTTCGTTCATTATTGTTTCTCCTTTCAGTTTGATTCCGTTAAGTTAAATTTTGTAACATTATCTTCAAAAAAAAGATCGGGAAAAAGTTCTTTCATGTCTTTGTCGAAAAAGTTTTCGTATTTGAGCATTGTTTTTCGACCTGCTGAAACGTAACCATGTTCAATCTTTCTTACGTAAATGGTTGATATACCAAGATTTTCAGCAAGTTTCGCTTGTGTTAATCCCTTTTCTTTTCTGAGGGTGATAAGTTTTTCACGTTTCATTTTTTTCACCTCATTTCTGTTAACTTTTTTAACGCTATATTTATAATATAAAGGTTACATTACTTAACGTCAACAGTTTTTTGTTAAAAAAAATAACAAACGATAAATATTTTACCGTTATTCGTGTATACTAGGGGGTGATTTGAGGTGATTTTAACGGTGGAACAAAAGAAAACGCTAGGTGATAGATTAAGGCTTTTACGCGGGAATCGAACGCAAGATGCAATCGCTCGCGGTGTTGGGCTTCAACGGTCAAGATATACACATTATGAAAATAACCGAGTCGAACCAGACGTTGAAACGATACAGAAGTTATCCAATTACTTTAATGTAACAACCGATTACTTATTATGTCTGTCTGACGACCCGCAAGGAAGAAGCGAAGAAATAAAAAAAGAATTTAACGACCCGCGTATTGACCTAATGTTTAGAGACCTCCAAAACATGACCGACGAAGAACTTGAAGAAGCCTTTGAAATGTTTAAATATATAAAGTTTAAATATGGGGATAAAGGATACAAGGATTGAAGGAAATTTTGAGTAAATAAAGTTAATTACTATATAAATATGAATTCCTTGCCAAATAAATATTGTATATATTAGGATGTACAAGTGATTATTTCGTAGGGGGCATAAAAACTTATGAGTGAAGAAATCAAAAGTGAACAAAAGGTAAAAAAACCTATTTACAAACGTTGGTGGTTTTACGTCATTATCGGCGTTGTCGTTATCGGGGTTTTTGGGGATGCGGATGATGAAGAAGTAGCAAGCGATGAAGAAGCAGAAGCAGAAGAAGCGAGCGAGGAAGCAGACACGGAAGCCACGGAAGATGAGGAAGCAACTGAGGAAGAAGCTACAGAAGAAGAAAATGGCGATGAGGAAGAACAGCAAACATATTCCCTAGATGATGAAATTGAAATCGACGACCATCACTTTGTTGTCCATGACATTGATACAGCGACGGACATAGGAAGCGAACACGTACCACATGAAGCAAGTGGAACATTCGTCTTGTTGGATGTCACCTACACAAACAATGATAGTGAATCTGTTCGAATGAGTTCCAGTGATTTTCAGTTAGTGCTTGATGATTCGACCTACGATTCGGATACAGGCGCGATCATGCGAGCAAATCAAGAAGGAACAGACACAGGCGATACATTCATCGGTGAACAGGTGAACCCTGGTTCTGAGATTAATTCAACGGTCGCTTTTGATGTAGCCGACGATGTTGCAGAAGATGAAGATTTACAGTTAAAAATAGACGTTGGCATTTTCGGCGGTGAAGAAGCAATCGTTGACTTGCGATAAATAACAATAGCCTTGTTTTTTGCAAGGCTTATCTTTACAACTATTATAGGAACATACGTTTGTTAGGAAGGGTATTTGTTGCTTACTTACACACATCTTGAAGATTATATAACATCATTATACGGAGTAATGTCTATATACAGACCAGAACAATTAGACATGAAATCCATTGCAAATTATCTAGGTGTTTTTATTGAACCTAGTGAAACGGTTAGTTTTAATACAGGGAATATAATTATCGTTCCAAAAAATCACCCTCACATCTGGGAGTTGTTCAGTCATGAGTTATCGCACGTTCTGTTAAATAAAGGGAATCAAAAAAGAATGGACGAAAGGTTTTTATACTATCAAGAAAAGAAAGCAAATCACTTCTCGTATCATTTCGGTATACCTACTTTTATGTTAGAAAATCTGGAACTTCCTCAAACACTCAAAACTGCTTCTATGTACGTAGCAAATCTATTTCATGTCACGTTTGACTTTGCTTTAAAACGCTTGAAACAATACCTATCCAAAAAGTTCCTATATACTTTAGAAAGGAGTTGTTAGGAATGGGAAGCATAGAAAAACGCGGAAAAGGAAAATTTCGTTTGTCCGTTGTCATCGGATATACGGAAAAAGGAAAAGCTATTCGTGAACGTCGGACGGTGCAAGCGAAAAATATAACGGAAGCCAGGAACGAACTGGCGAAGTTTGAAGCTGAGATTTTAACCGATCAATACGTAAGACCTGAAAAAATGATGTTACGTGACCTCTACGAACGTGAATGGCTAACGAAATATGCACCTGAGAAATATTCTCATAAATCCCTTCACTTATATATAAGCATTATTGAAGATCGTGTTTTACCTACGTTTGGGCGTATGAAACTATCAGATATAAAAACGATTCACGTTGTTAATTTTATCGACGATTTAAAAAAAGACGGAAAGCGTTTAGATGGAAAAGAAGGAGGGATTTCCCCTTATACAATACAAAACATTCACCAAGGGTTAAGCAGTTTGTTTATCTGCGCTCAAAAATTCGGTTTAATAAAAGATAATCCTGCTTCTGGCGTTTCCCTCCCTTCAACTGCAGGTCGTAAGATTAAGCTAGATTATTCGCTTGAAATGGTCTGGGAAATGATCGAAGCCATTAAACACGAACCCTACGAAAAGCAAGTTATATTTTGGATAGCCTTTGTCACCTCGGCGCGTTCTTCGGAAATCGCCGCGCTTGAAGATAAACACATACTAAGCGATGAAAATGCCATCCGTTTTGAGCAATCGTTGCATCAAATCGTTGGCGGGGGTTTTGGCGTTAAATCCATTAAGAACAATATAGAGGGTACAACAGCCATACCGCAAGAACTAACAACAATGATTGAAAAACTATTACACGAAAAAAGGAAAGACAAGATAAAAATGGGGAATAAGTGGGCTTATGATGACAAAATTTTTCTGCTCGCTAATGAGTACGGCGAACCTTTTCGCCCTGAGAGCATAAGTAATTGGTGGCTTAGGTTTATCAAACGACACAACCTTAAAAAAATCCGCTTTCATGATTTGCGCCACTTATCCATTACATTCCTTATCGGCAAAAATGTTCCAATGAAGTCTATAAGTGAACGTGCAAGGCACTCGAATATATCGACGACGATGGATGTATATGGACATAATATCGTTGATGTTGACCGTTTAGCCGCCGACCATTTCAGCGAGTTTTTCGATCAAAAAAAGGCAGGGGAATAATCCCTTGCCTTTCTTCATTACACGAGAACGTAAGTTCTAAAATGAAGGGGATTTGAAAAATTCTGCCCCAATTCTGCCCCAATTCGGGAATAACAGCTCTTGTAAATACTGTAATATCAGTCGTTGAATTTTTCAATGAACAACGGCTGATATTGCTCACCACGTATCGCTGCTTCAATGGTTTGCGGTATATCTTCCATTCTCGCCACGAGAGAGGTTGGTTTTTTATACGGGTTATCCTGGCCAAGCGGAACGAAGTACACATGGTGCATTTGCAGCAATTTTGCCAAATTAGTGGCATTTAACCCGAGCGCATCGTTTGTGGAGATGGCTAATACGATCGGAGAACTGTTTCGCAAGGTTGCTTTTGCGGCCATGAGAACGGGAGAATCATTTTGAGCATTAGCAAATTTGCTCATGGAACTTCCTGTCATAGGCGCGATTAACATAGCGTCCAAAGGCGTTTTTGGACCATAGGGTTCTGCTTTTGGAATGGAATCCACCGCTTCATGGCCGGCTGCCTTTTCGATCGCATCCAGCCAATGATTCGGTGTGCCGAATTTTGTCTCCGTCGTCTGTATCGTGAAGCTTACGAATGGGATTACTTCCGCCCCTTCATCTTTAAGTCCGTTAATCATCGGAATTACTTCTTCCAACGTGCAATGGGATCCAGTCAATCCAAAACCGACCCGTTTACCGACGAGCATCATGGTTATCTTCCTTTCTTATTTTCAGAATTCAAAATCGCCAATGTCACAATGGCGAGGATATCCCCGGCCGTTTCAGGAGCTACTTTTCCCGGTAAACCCGGTGCTTCCTGCGCTTTTAATCCGAGTTGACCGGCGGCTTCCATATCAACACCTCCGGGGCGGCTCGCGATGTCGAGGATATAACAATTTTTCTTTACATGGGGTAATGTATCTTTTGTGAGGACGGAAGCCGGAATGGTGTTAATGCAAATATCGGCGCCAGCAAGTTCCGTTTGCATGGTGCGCAGGCTTAGGACGCCATGGCCTGCCTGGTGGGCTCTTGCCTTTTCCGTATCCCCATCTGTCACGACTGTCACTTTTGCTCCAACGGATTGAAAAAGATCAGCAAGTGTCTTTCCACAACGGCCAAAACCGAGGATAACGACTGAAGCGTTGTGAATGGTGGCCGTTGTGTTTTGCATCGCCAGCATTAATGCCCCTTCGGCTGTCGGAACGGAATTATAAACAGCGACATCATCCCTTTCCATCCAACAGACGAGGTTTTCGCCCATATCTTTTAGGAAATCCGTCCTGATCCCGGCGAAAACGAAGCAGCTGTTTTGTTTTTTGGCAAGCATTTCGCGTGTAACGATAAGCGGCTTCGGTGCATATTGCGCTTCTACCTCTCCGTCCGCATCCACCCCACTAACCGGGAAAAGGATCGCGCTCAATTTCTCCCAAGGAACTTCCGACAACGCATGCTCGGTAATATTGGCATCCAAAAAAGAAAGTTGGTCAAATCCAACCACCGAAATATGTGCAACGCTTTTTTTCAGTCGATGCACGAGTTCCACTTGACGGCGATCTCCTCCGATGACAGCGACATGTTCGATGACCTCCACCTCCTTATTGACCATTGCCTTGATAGAATATGTGCAGGTGCACAGTTCTGTGAGGTTATTCATCGTTTCAACATGTCTATTGGACAAGGGTACCTGCATTTTGAGAGACGGCTTTTTATTGATTAGATGGAATTTTTTGAAATATAAAAAGAAAAAAGACCCTCGAAAGGGCCTTTTCTCATCGTTGTCTTCCCCATTCAAATGGAACGATTGACGATGATCATATCTTCGCCAATCGTATGGATATGATGCCAGCGAATCTCGAGCGTTTCTTCATTTTTTCGGAAAGGACTCCATCTCGTTGTCGGAAACAAGAAAGCTTCAATTTCCCCGGTGGAAGCATTGACGCGGGCATCTAAACGTCCGGGAACGCCTAAACGCTCGCCTTGTTCGAAATCAACGATTTCCTTTGCGCTCATTTCACTTAATCGCATACGATCCCCCTTGTGCTGAAGCCGGCGGACACTCCTGCCTCGTTCTTCTAAATCTATGCCATGGACGACAATTTAGAACGACCCTTCGGTAATTTTCCGTCCGGGCTTATGATCGAGAGGGCGCAATCATTCTCATAAAGTTTCTTGGCAACTTCTTGGATTTCTTTCGTTGTCACGGCGTCTATCCGCTCTGTTACCGCATCAAGCGATGGGTGTTCCCCAAGGCTCAACTCGTTTTTGCCATTTCTGCTCATGCGACTGCTCGTGCTTTCCAGTCCTAAGACCATGCTTCCTTGCACTTGGGACTTTACATTCTCCAGATCTTTGCGATCGACCTCTTCATTTGCAAAGCGCTCCATTATCGACAAGACTGCCCCTAACACTTCATCAACATGCGCAGGAGCAGTTCCGGCGTAAACCGTTAACATTCCTCCGTCGCGATAAGCCAAATGATCAGAAAACACTGCATACGCAAGTCCCCGTTGTTCCCGGATTTCTTGGAACAAACGACTGCTCATGCTCCCTCCAAGCAATTGATCGAATAAGACCATCGCATATATGTCATCCCCATGAATCGGCACACCATTAAAGCCAAGGCACAGATGGGCCTGTTCAATTCTTTTGGCCCGCGCTTCCTTGTTGTTAAACAAAACGGGAGGTGTTTCATGATTGGGAGGAGCTTCTTTTGCCGAGAGCCCGGAAAATTTAGATTCTACAAAAGATAACAACCCATCATCGATTTTTCCCGCCATTGATATAACGACGTTGTCCGGCCGGTAATGGGTATGGAGAAAATCATGTAATTGTTCACGGCCAAAGGTAGCGACCGTTTTTTCCGTGCCAAGAATCGGTCGCCCCAATGGATGGTTTCCGTACGCGGCGGCATCGAGATCATCATGCACGACATCATCGGCTGTGTCTTCCACCATGCGGATTTCTTCAAGCACGACATTTCGTTCTTTTGCCATTTCTTCTTCGTCAAATATGGAATGAAAAAACATATCACTTAAAATTTCCACCGCTTCTTTTCCATGTTTATCCATGACTTTCGCGTAAAAACAAGTATATTCTTTCGCCGTGAAGGCGTTAACATAACCGCCAATACGGTCAAAGCTTTCTGCAATCTCGGTGGCCGATCGTTTTTTCGTCCCCTTAAACAGCATGTGTTCAAGAAAGTGGGTAATGCCGTTTTCTTCAACTTTTTCATCCCTCGACCCCGTGTAAATCCAGATGCCGATGGAAAGCGAACGAACATGTTCCATCGGTTCATAAACGAGGCGAAGCCCGTTTGGCAAATTCATTCGTTGAACAATAACTCATCGTCCTCCTCTTCCTCTGATGATTTCTGCGGTCCGGTTACGCGATTTTCGCTCATGACCGTTGAGATCGGACCGATCTCCAAATCCTGCTCCCGAATCTGTTCGATCATCGCGCCAATGCCTTCAGCCGTCGGTTCTGTGGGGTGCATTAGGACGGTTGCTCCCGGGTGGATATGATTCGTTACTCGTTCCACCATAGCATCCGGATTAGGGTTTTGCCAATCAATCGTGTCAACGGTCCATAGCACGGTATACATGCCTAGTTCATGGGCGATTTCCACCACTTCATCCCTGAAACTTCCCGATGGCGGCGTAAACCATTCCGGCTGTTCATTTAACGTTGCCTCAATTACTTCATTCGTTTCTTCCAATTCGTTTCTTATTTCTTCCGCGGATAAAGAAGCCATATCCGGATGGGAATAAGCATGATTGCCGATTTCATGGCCTTCTTCCTTAATCATGCGGGCGAGGCGCGGATAGTCGCGTACCCATGACCCATCCAGAAAAAAAGTTGCCTCTACATCCTGTTCATTTAACTCGTTTAAAATCGCTGGAAGGTGTTCGTTTCCCCAGGCAACATTTATGACAAAGCCGACCATCGGCTTGTTCGGATTTGCTTTATAAAACGGCGTCGGCGGCAAGTCTTCGTGGGACACCTCAGGGGCCATGTCACGGAAAACAAGAAGTTCGTCGGCGTAACGGTCATGTTCTTTCATGTTTTCGTATGATTCGGCAACATCGATGACTCGACCGTTATAACCGGGAATGCCTTTCCAAACATCATCTATGAGAGCATCAATGGGCGGTTCATTGAATTCCTCTTCCGCTTCTTGAATCTGCTGACGGATATCTTCCCCGCTTTCTTCCGTTTGCAATTCTTCTGCTTCTTCTGTCCATGTATCAACCGTATCCTCCGATGTATGCGGAAATTGCCAAGCGGTAAAACCTACAATGACAACGAGAAGACCTATGAATAGTTGCAAAAACCTCGTTTTAAACATCATTTCGCTCACCCCTCGTCCCATTTTATGCGAGAGTTAAAGCGTTATGTTAGGTGCGAGCGGTCTTGTTATCCGAAAAAAAGACAGTAAAAAAACTTGGTTGTTCGACCAAGTTTCTCTTTCTTATTAATGATTATTCGTCTTCGCTTAACAACACTTTCCGGGATAGATTTACACGGCCTTGATTATCGATTTCCGTAACTTTCACGTTCATCGTATCCCCGATCTTTACAACATCTTCTACTTTGTTCACACGCTCTTTTGCCAATTGGGAAATGTGGACGAGTCCGTCTCTTCCTTTGAACAATTCCACAAAAGCTCCGAATTTCTCAATTCGTTTCACTTTGCCTTCATAGATTTGTCCGACTTCAACATCGCGGACAATATCTTCGATCGTCTTTTTCGCTTTTTCATTCGCGCTTGCATCCGTCGAGGAAATGTAGACGGTGCCGTCTTGTTCAATATCAATTTTTACGCCTGTATCTTCGATGATTTGGTTAATCATTTTTCCGCTAGGCCCAATCACGTCGCGGATTTTGTCCGGTTTGATATGCATCGTGAGAATTTTCGGCGCGTAAGCGGACAATTCCGGCCGTGATGTGCTGATGACATCAAGCATGCTTTTTAACACTTGCATACGCGCGGTACGCGCCTGCTCGAGGGCTTCTTCCAACACTTCACGGGTAATCCCTTCGATCTTAATGTCCATTTGCAAGGCGGTCACCCCTTCGGATGTCCCGGCCACTTTAAAGTCCATATCCCCGAGAGCGTCTTCCATTCCTTGAATATCGGTCAACACGGTTACGTCCTCTTCTTCTTTCACAAGCCCCATAGCAATTCCAGCAACCGGTGCTTTGATTGGAACGCCGGCGTCCATCATCGCGAGCGTACTCCCGCAAATGCTTGCTTGTGATGACGATCCGTTGGATTCCAAAACTTCGGAAACGAGTCTGATCGTGTAAGGAAACGCATCCTCATCGGGAATCACTCTTTCCAATGCCCGCTCGCCAAGCGCACCATGGCCGATTTCCCGACGTCCGGGGGCTCTCATCGGGCCTGTCTCGCCCACGCTAAAAGGCGGAAAGTTGTAATGGTGCATAAACCGCTTTGATTCTTCCTCGCCGAGCCCGTCGATGATTTGCACGTCTCCAAGGGCGCCCAACGTACAAACGCTGAGGGCTTGTGTTTGTCCACGCGTAAATAATCCCGATCCATGGGTGCGCGGCAAAAGCTGAACTTCGGAAGATAGATCACGGATGTCTCCCGGTCCTCGTCCATCAGGACGAATATTTTCTTTCGTAATCAAACGGCGAAATTCTTTTTTGAGAAGGCTTTGCAAAATTTCCTTTACATCTTCGTGATATTCTTCGTCAAAGTTGGCGATGATGGATGCTTCCACTTCTTGAATGGCTGCATCACGCTCATGTTTTTCCTTGACGAGTACAGCTTCTTTCAATTTTCCTTCGGCTTGATGACGGACGTCTGTTTCCAAATCAACATCCGGTTGTTTCAACGTCACTTCCATTTTCTCTTTGCCTATTTTAGCGACGATTTCTTCTTGAAATTCGACCATTCGTTTAATTTCCTCATGGGCAAACAGAATGGCTTCCAACATTTTTTCTTCGGATACTTCGTTTGCACCCGCTTCGACCATGTTAATAGCTTCTTTCGTTCCCGCTACCGTAAGCTCCATTTCGCTGTTTTCCGCGTTAGCGCTCGTCGGATTGACGACGAATTCGCCATCGATTAGGCCTATTTCTACACCGGCGATGGGACCTGCAAACGGGATATCCGAAATCGAAAGCGCCAATGAGGATCCAATCATTGCTGCCAGTTCCGGAGATGCGTCCTGGTCGACACTCATCACTGTGCTGATCACCTGGACATCATTTCGGAAACCATCTGGAAACAACGGACGAATCGGTCGGTCAATAAGCCTGCTCGTCAACGTAGCCGCTTCTGACGGCCGTCCTTCCCGCTTAATAAATCCACCGGGAATTTTTCCGGCTGCATACAAACGCTCTTCATAATTCACCGTTAATGGAAAGAATGGCAAGTCTTTTGGTTCTTTTGAGCCGGTCGCAGTGGTAAGCACGACACTATCGCCGTATTTTACGAGTACCGCGCCATTTGCTTGTTTGGCAAGTTTGCCAATCTCGAAGGTCATCGTGCGACCACCGACATCAAGGGAAAATTCTTGTTGTTCACTTTCCATGCGTATACCTCCTCGTACTAAAATAAATACAGTTGATTAACAAGGGCATAACCCTTGGGATATCAAGCTTTATTGCTCTTTGAAAACTGAATCAGAAATTGTTCGTTACTCAATTTCCTACTCTTTTTTCTCCCTTTTATCCCTTAACTACTGAACAGCTGCAGCGGGAATGCAGTCAAGGGCGCGCGATAGCGCGGGCGTAGCCTTTACCCTTGACGGAATGGACGATGCAGCTATCATCCTTCAAGGGATAAAAGGGTAGAGCGATTCAAAAGGATTGCAGGATCTAAGGAGTTTCTTGATAATATCGGTTGGATATAGGGGAAGTGCGACGCCTCCTTGTTGCACATTTTGCATGTGACTTCTCCTTAAGAGTGCGCCCCCTCCTCTTCCGGTACTTCTAACGCGCAGTTTGTTCCTTTGAGTTCTAGTATCAGCGAGGTTGTTGATCCGGTTGAGGCTCTGGGAACTCCTATATCTTGCAATCATAAATTTCTTTTAGGTGGTGATTCACTTGAACCAGCTTTTTTGTGGCATTGATATTGGACTCAAGACCTTCCAATTTTATGCCATGGATCAAGATGGGAAAGCGGTGGGAAAACCCAAACGCTACCCCAACAATCAGACAGGTGCTGACCAATTGGTTGACCATCTCGATGAACTGTTGGAGCAACAAGGCTCCCCCGCCCTCTCTATTGGCATGGAAGCGACCGGTCTGTATTGGTTCCCTCTATTTCACACGCTTCAAGAAAATGAGCGAATCAAACAGTGGGAAACCCGGCTCATTTCCATGAACCCAAAGATCGTGGAGGCCTTCCGCGGCGCTTATCCCGATGTGGATAAAACCGATCCCGTGGATGCATTCATTATTGCGGATCGGGTTCGGTTTGGACGGGGGATCGCTCCCCAACACGTTCATAGTGAACAATATCTGGCCCTCCAACGACTCACACGGTTTTATATTCACCTGACCGAGCAACAGACCAACCTGAAGAATTATGCAGGATCCTTCCTGTATCTCACCTTCAGTGAATGGGTCAGAACCCAGCCGTTCTCTGATCGCTTCAGCGTGACGGCAACCAAGCTGATGAAAAAATACAAATCAGCAGATGCCATGGCTGATCTTACAACCGATGAGCTTCGTGAACTGCTGGTAGACTTTAGCCGCAATTCCTTTCGTGATCCGGAAGAGAAGGCCAGGCAGCTTCATCAGTTAGCCCAGGATTCCTTTACTATCCCGGATGGGTTAGTGGATTCCGTTCACCTATTGGTCAAGCAAACGCTGCAACAACTCGAGTTGCTTGAAAAGCACATCAAGCGCCTGAAAAAACGGATTGAGAAGATCATGAAGGGAATCCAGCATCCTTTGCTTTCGATTCCCGGCATTGGATCTGTCACGGCTGCTTTATTGATCGCCGAGATCGGAGATGTGCACCGATTCCCCGGTCAAGCTCAGCTAGCCAAATATGCCGGCCTGACATGGAGGAAACAAGCGTCCGGCAACTTCCGTGCTGAAGAAACATTTATGACCAAATCAGGCAACAGCTACCTGAGACACGGTTTTTTAATAGCCGCTCAATCCCTCGTCAACCATAACGAGGAATATCGCGCCTATTACCAGCGGAAGTTCAGTGAAGCCCCTCGCCATTCACACAAACGAGCGCTGTCGCTCACAGCCCGTAAGCTCGTGCGTCTCGTATATGCCATGCTCTCAAATAATCAACTTTACATGGCCCCTGAGGAGCGCACCGAGCAAAAGCAGGAGGTGAAAGAGTCAACGGAGGCTCCTGATGAGTCCGTCGTCGGTGAAACACCTGTTACGCAGCAACCCAATAGCTCTGAAAGCTCTGAACACAAAAAAGTGAAGAGCACGGCTGCTGCAAGGTCGTCATCGCGACAAAAAGAACTCAATGGGTCCAAAAGCCCACCGGAACAATACGCAGTCAACACGTAACTCTTCACTTGCCTTCAATCTAAACAGTTTCAGCATTGAAGTCAAGCGCATGTGAACTGACAATCGTTCCTTTTATAGCCTTTACTACCTTTGTTTTCCAATAACAAAATGAAGGCTTGTTAGGTATACCCAAAATTCGCTGACATGGCATCACTCCTTCAATTGACTCGGTAAATTCTTTTAAAAAATTACTTGACTTTTACCGCAGTCTTTTTATTCATTTTCGCCCCGCACAGGCGAATATGCTTTCTGTTCATTCAGCTAGAAAAAAAGCGGGATCAACGCCCCGCTTTTTGCTTTACCCCGTAGCAAGCGGCGGGGGTTGCCGATAGCAGCAAGCACCGTGGGGAAGAATCCCCCCCTGACAGCCTTTGTTATCGACGCAGTCCCAGCTTGCGGATAATATCCCGATACCTTGTAATGTCTTTCTTTCGTAGATACGTGAGCAAGTTACGGCGCTTCCCAACCATTTTGAGCAATCCGCGGCGCGAATGGTGATCTTTTTTATGGGTGCGCAAATGCCCGTTCAATTCGACGATTTGTTCTGTAAGGATAGCGATCTGAACTTCCGGAGATCCGGTATCCGAATCGTGCACTTTATACGTATCAACAATCTCTTGTTTACGTGCTTGCGTTATAGCCATCCTTTCCACCTCCTTTTTTTATTTCTCCACTTCCCTCGCTTACCGCCGGTGGCGCGTGTAGGCCAAGGAAATGGCATGGCGGTCATGATAACAGACCACAACGAATACAATACCTTTTTTTTTACGAGAATGCAAGGCGTTCATCCCATTTTCAGCTGTGAGGAGTAAATTTAATCATATGCCTGTCATCAGAGAAAGGCATTTTATTTTTAAGTAAAATTTTTGGCTCAACACCAAAATCTATGGTTGACTAAGCTCATATTTCCATATATTGATTCATGTAGTCTTCATTACATTCAACAAGAATGCGTTGGTGGTAAACATTAGGATTTCTCGTGAAATAATGACGCCGTTGAAGCGCTTTGATTTTGTTATGCCGCCCTTCAACAACGGCATTCGTGTAGCGTAAACGATGATAATTAACAATCTCTTTCTCCCAGTTCTTCAAGGTTTTCAGACATTCTTCGCTCGCTTGGTGCTGGATGGCATGCCCTTGTTTGTACCATTTTTGGAGTGTTATGGCCGCTTGCTTGGCATTTGTACTAAGGTCATACCATTCGATAAAGGCTTCCTTCCACTCGTACGCTTGGGCGAGTGTTGGATGGTAATGAATAATGGTTTGCACAGTTGCTAGTTCTTTGTCTGATAACTCATCTCCGCGCTTTGCCAGAAGCCGATGATTCCTTTTCAGTTTTTTCCGAGCGTGCGGGGGCAATCCTTTCTGCACATCGCGGCGAACGTCTTGAAGGGCTTCGGTCACATAGCGATTCACATGGAATCGATCAACAATCCGAATAGCCCGGGGGAACCAGGAACCGATCACTTGGTGATAAGTGAAACTCATATCCATGACGACGGCGACGGGATTCAAAACATGGAGAAACGGATGCGCTTCGGCATACGTGTGTAAATCTTCTTTTTTTCGCCCAGAGATGATATCGAGCATACTTCCGCCTTTTAAGTCATGGATCCCGGTGTTATAGGTATGGCCCTTACGGATCGCAAAATCATCGATCCCTAAAACCAAGCCCTGTCGATCCATCGCATCTTGAAAGCATGTCTGTTGCGTTGCTTCACTTTCGATTTGGATACCGACCTTAAAGAAACGTTCGACCGTTGTGTAAGGGGCTTCTTCAAATCTTGCCAAGCTTTTTACGGTTGTCCCGTGGCCTTTTTGAAGGCATTGGTTTTGAAAGGCGATCGTATAACGCTTTTTCGGAGCTACAAAATCATATTGCCATACAAAGTTAGCCCCGCAGTTTTGACACTCCAAAGCAATCGCCTGGAGCAACAAGTAGGTGTGTGAAACACCCATGGATAAATGACGAACACAGCGTTTATATGGTGTCCCGTTTCGTTTCACCTGTTCCGAGTGACAAATCGGACAAGGTTGGATACGATCGATAGGCATTATCTCAAAGATTATGTTCTTCTCGTTATCGAGATAACTTTGTTTAATATCGATGGCTGGAAGTCCGAGCAATTGCTTGATACAATGATTGTGCACCTGATCACCCCACTATGGTTTTTGGTCGCACATTCATCATAGCAAGGGTGACGGGTGCTTTTCATTTATTTGGGTTTATTACCATATTTGTCCTTAGTTTTCAGCCATAGATTTTAGTGAAGACCCAAATTTTTCCATTTTATTTTCCGGTCATTTCGACAAAAAAGACAAGCCGAATTTTCGGATGGTATTTTTTAAAAAATTTTCGTTCGGTCTTTTATTGGCATCACATCCTTGCTATACTAAACCCATCAGGTAAGCCTTACCTGTATAGGTTTTTTAAGGTGCGAGATATCCTCATCTGTTAGCAACCGTGTGCGAATGGCTTCTAACAAGTTTGAGGATATTTCTTTTTTGCTTTTTCTGGTCCTTTTAAGCACGTCCAACCCTTTTTCATACAGTTGCATGAGGATATCCGTGATTTGCGTAAGCAGGTAATGGTTCTTCATCGCTTGATAATCATGGCTATTTGCATGCTCAATATGATAGCGATGATTTTTTTGATGATTGAATCCTTGGTTTTCAATGTGCCAGCGGCTGCGACCCGCACTGATCAGCGCCTTCGCATTTCGCTCGTTCACCTGGATGTTGGTCAAAAATAAAAACTGTTTTTGTTTTTCCTGTTCCTCGACCATTCCCTCTAACATATTCACCGTTCTGGCTTGGTAGGCTAGATCATTTGCCCAAAAGACATTTTTCATCGTGGATTTCTCTAGCTTTTTTTGGGCTTGAAATTCGTCTCCTAAACTTTGGATGCGGCCTTCTTTAAACCGGAGAATATACTTCCAACGATACTGTTCACATAGTTGAAAAACGCCTTCGCAGGCATAAAGGCTATCGCCCAGAATACAGATCGGCAACCGTTTGAATGTCTCTTTAAGTTTTTCTGCTAATCGATAAAAAGCCTTGAGTTCGCAATCTTGTTTGGGCACATCCTTCGATTCATTTTCAATGAACTCGGAGCCGATGCTCAATACCATATCGCCGACCATCAATTTGGCTTCGAGCACATGATGCATGTACACCGTTCGTTTCTCTCCAGTTTCTTCATCGGTGTAAACCCGTCTCAAACAGTGGTCACAATGCTCTTCGTTAAAACTGAAAAGACCTGTCCCATCAATGATGACACCCCAATAACCGCCTTTGATTCGGTATCTCTCCAAGCTTCTCTTCTTCAATAATTCTTGGATGATGTAGGTTCGGATATGTTCCAGTTCCTCAGGCGATACATTCATTAAAAAGTCATTGATCGTGTCGTAGTGCGGGATTTCGTCCAGGCTTTCCAGTCGCAAGACCTTTTTGAGGTTTTCGATGCATTCGTCTCGATTTAATTGATGGCTCATCTCCCTCATGCTTTTACAATTCGATGCATTCTTTATAATGATCATTAGAAGAAAGAGATCGGGGCCATACGTCACATAGCTTTGATGTCTGGGATCTTTCACACGTTTCAATTTTCGATCGAGATCCTTACAGAAATGTTCCTTGATTTTTACGAACTCGAAAAAATAGTTCGCGTCCTTATCGAGCTCCCTTTTTTCTTTCCTGGTCACCATTTCACATTCCCCCTAGAATACGCCTTATAGAAGTATTTGGTATACTTCATTATACCATTTTTGGAATATTCTAGAGGTATATTTGATAGAATTTAGTACGAAAAATATTTACTCTTCAGTGCTGTCCCATTTTTTTATCATTTTCATTGACTGGGCAGATCGCCCATCGATGCGCGTTATCTTAAACTTTCTTCCATATGGTTTTCAAAATAACGATAGGCTGTATGCTTGTCTGATTCCATTTGGCTGATCAAGGCGTCCGCGGAATCGAATTTTATCTCCGGGCGGAGCATCGTCAGCCATTTCATCTCTACGCGTTTTCCGTAAATATCGTCATGAAAGGAGAGAAGATGGGCTTCGATCAACGGCTCTCTCTGCTGTTCATGAAAGGTCGGGCGATATCCGAAACTGCAAACCGCCGGCTGATCCGTTCCATCGATTTGCACATACGCGCAGAAAACCCCGATTGGCGGCAATACATACGGATAATCAAGCGCTATATTCGCGGTCGGAAACCCAATATCCCGTCCGCGCTTATCCCCTTTCACGACTTTTCCGTGCACCGTATGGGGACGTTTAAGCAATGCATTGGCTTGCTCCAAGTCTCCGGATTCAATGGATTCGCGAATACGGGTGGAACTGACTTTTTCTCCTTCTCTCTCCCACTTTGTTACAGCTGTCGTTTCAAATTTTCCACGGGCGTGGCTAGACAATGTTTCCATGTTGCCTTTTCCGAATTGGCCATAAGAAAAGTCAAAACCGGCAACGGCATGAACGACATGAAGCGGAAGGATATAGCCATCCACAAATTGTTGCGGCGAAAGGGAAGAAAGTGTTTTGTCAAAAGTGACAACAAAAAGCCGGTCCACCCCCAATTCCTGCAGGCGGGCTTCTTTGATCGGCAAAGGGGTCAGTTCGGGATAATCTTTCCCTTCATAATCCTTGGACAGCACCGTGCGCGGATGTGGGTGAAACGTTAAGGCGGCCGCTTCGACACCTTTTTTTTCCGCTTTCGCCATTGCTGTTTGTATCACTTTTTGATGGCCTTCATGCACCCCGTCAAAATATCCCAGTGCCAGCACTACGGGAGGGCGTGATTCACGCTCAGTGGCTGTTAATTCCGCCTGTAAATATTCCACTTCCATATCTTCGGCCTCCTACCTACTAGCGGTGCGCATCTCAATGTCCCTCATCCACCCTCAGCATTACATCCGGTTTAATCATGCCTTGCTTGCGAGGATGCGGTTTGTAAATCGCAAGGGCTTGACTTTCTTTCGTAAACACGAGCCGTTCCGACCGTGGATAAGTACTTGCTGGCAAAACGGCACCGTTTTTAATTTTTTCTAACTCCCGGTCGCTGACCTCGTAGTGAAGGTAATCCCGGAGCACATACTCTACGGGCAACAGGAGGTCCTCCACGCGTCCTTCTTCGGAACGCCCGTCCATTTCCGAAATGCTCATGCATGCGTTTTGCCCGATGCCTGCACTCATTGTTCGTCTTAACATTGATAAATGGGCGGGATATCCCAAGTGCCTTCCGATTTCTACGGCAAGCGTTCGTACATAGGTTCCTTTCGAGCAGGCAACCGAAAAAGGGATCAAAAGATGATCCCGATCCGCTGACCAGGCTGTATCCCCGGTACGGTTGAATGCATGCACCGTAACCGTACGGACCGGACGTTCAACGGTTTCTCCTGCGCGGGCATACTCGTAGAGCCTTTTGCCATTAACTTTTACCGCTGAATACATCGGGGGCACCTGCCGTAATTCCCCGACCAATGACGCGAATGCCCATTCCAACTCTTCATCCGGAATCGCGTCTTGCACTGCTTTGCGGTCGAGCACTTCTCCCCCCGTGTCTTCCGTCGTTGTCGCGCTCCCGAGCGCAATCTTGCCTTCATACGCCTTCGGACCTTCCATTAAAATGGGAACGAGTTTAGTAGCCCGCCCGACACAAAGGGGGAGCACGCCCGTAACATCCGGGTCGAGCGTTCCCGTGTGCCCGATTTCACGCGTGTTCAACCAACGCCGGGCCCGAAGCACACAGTCGTGTGAAGTCATTCCGGCCGGTTTTTCCAACGGCAGAATGCCACTAACGTTCATTGTCTCATCCCTCTACTTTTCCTTTTTCAGATCGTTAATCAATTTTTCAATGCGATTGCCATAAGCAATCGACTCATCAAAATCAAATTCAATATCCGGGGTTTTGCGGAGTTGAATTCGCTTGCCGATTTCCGAGCGGATGAAACCTTTTGCCTGGCGGAGCGCCTTCAATGTCTCCTCTTCTTCCTCTTCGGATTCCCCCAATACGGTAAAATAAACCGTCGCTTGTTGAAGATCCCCGGTGACGTCCACTCCCGTGACCGTTACAAACTCCACGCGGGGATCTTTCACTTCTCGCATGAGAATATCGCTCAGTTCCTTCTTCATTTGTTCACCGACACGTTGTGCGCGCATTTGGCTCAACGTCAACACTCCTTCCTCTCACTACAGCCACTCATACTGCACCGAGTGGCATTCCAATCCTTCGCTGCCATCGATCATCTTAAGCGCATGCGCCAGTTCTTTTTCAATAACCTTGCGGCTGTTATTAATACAGGCAATGGAGAGGGATGTACGCTGCCATACATCTTGGTGATCCATTTCCGAAATGGAGATATTTAAACGGCGCGCCCGGGTGATAAGACTCTGCAATATCGAGCGTTTTTCCTTTAAGGAATAGCAATCCGGCAAGAAGCATTCACAATGGACGACACCGATCATGTTCGCGGAACTTCTTCCATTACATAAGCTTCCATGGTGTCTCCTTCTTTCACGTCGTTAAAATTCTCCAGTGTAATGCCGCATTCATAATTGTTGCTGACTTCCCGAACATCATCCTTAAACCGCTTGAGTGCAGAAATTTTTCCGTCATGAATAACGACACCGTCCCGAAGCACGCGGACACTGGCATCCCGGGTAACCTTGCCTTCGGTAACATAGCTTCCGGCAATCGTTCCGATTCGCGACACTTTAAACAGTTGACGAACTTCTACATGCCCGATGACTTTTTCTTCATATTCCGGGTCGAGCAGCCCTTTCATTGCAGCCTCAATTTCTTCGATGGCATCATAGATGACCCGGTAGAGGCGCACATCAACGTTTTCCACTTCCGCTGTTCGTGTTGCATTCGCTCCGGGGCGAACATTAAACCCGATAATAACCGCGTTAGACGCGGAAGCCAGAATAACATCCGATTCCGTCACTGCTCCGACGCCTGTGTGAATAATATTTACCTTAGCGCCGGCAACATCAATTTTTTCAAGAGATCCACGGACGGCTTCCACGGAACCTTGCACATCCGCTTTAATGATAATGTTGATTTCTTTAATTTCACCTTCTTGGATTTGGTTATACAAATCATCAAGACTGACACGGGACGTTTGCCGACGTTGTGCTTCTTTCGCCCTCACAGCGCGCCCTTCGCCGATTTGTTTTGCCTTCTTCTCATCGGCAAATACGAGAAACTGATCGCCAGCCTGGGGAACGCCATTTAATCCGGTAATCTCAACCGGTGTTGAAGGTCCTGCTGTTTTCACACGACGACCGACATCGTTCATCATCGCCCGAATACGGCCGTACGTATGCCCGACTACGATCGGGTCCCCTACGTTCATTGTGCCACCCTGTACGAGCAATGTCGCGACCGGTCCGCGCCCTTTATCAAGCTCGGCTTCAACTACAGTTCCTAGCGCACGTTTCGCTGGATTGGCTTTTAACTCTTCCACTTCGGCAACGAGCAAGATCATCTCGAGGAGCTCATCGATGCCTTCGCCCTTCACAGCCGAAACGTTAACGAAGATCGTATCGCCGCCCCATGCTTCAGGGACCAGTTCATATTGTGTTAATTCCTGCATGACGCGATCAGGATTGGCGTTTTCCTTATCGGTTTTGTTTACGGCAACGATAATAGGAACTTCCGCCGCTTTTGCGTGATTCAGTGCTTCCACCGTTTGTGGCATGACCCCGTCATCGGCAGCAACGACGAGAATGGTGATATCAGTCGCTTGCGCGCCGCGTGCACGCATCGTCGTGAAAGCCGCGTGGCCGGGAGTATCAAGAAAGGTGACCTTTTTTCCCCCTTCTTCGACTTGGTAAGCACCAATGTGTTGGGTAATGCCGCCGGCTTCCGTATCGGTGACCTTCGTTTTGCGAATACCGTCAAGCAAGGTGGTTTTCCCGTGGTCCACATGTCCCATGATCGTAACGACCGGCGCTCTTTCTTCAAGTTTCGCAGGGTCGTCCTCTTCCTCATAACGTTCAATATCCAACGGATCAACGACTTCTTCTTCTTCGACGGTCACGCCATAATCATCGGCAATCAACTCGATGGAGGTTTTGTCAAGGTCTTCGTTTTTCGTTGCCATAACCCCCAAGCCCATAAGCTTTTTGATGAGTTCAGACGTGGTCTTGTTTAATTTCCCCGCTAATTCCTCAACGGTTAAGCTCCCGGCAAATGTAATTTTTTCAGGTGTTTTCGGCGTTTCTTTTGCGCGCCGTTTTTGATTTTTATTGTTTTTGCCTTTCCTGCCCGGCCCGTGGTTTCCTCCGCGCTGTAATCCTGGGCGTTGACGCTTTTGGCCATTGTTTCTTCTGTCTGGTTTATTGTGCTGGGACGGTTTTTTGCTGTTATTTTGGCTATTTTGTGACCGTGTTGATTCAGTCGTTTGTTTTGCCTTGGTTTGTTTTTGGTTTTCGTTTTTCCCCATACTCCCATCCTTTTTCTCTGTTGTTTGCTTTTGCTCTAGCTGTTTGATTTGTTCGTCATTAATCACAGACATATGGTTGCTCACGTTTATATTTTTCGCCTTTAAATCCGCAACGACTTCTTTGCTTGATTTATTAATGGACTTGGCGTATTCATATACTCGCATTTTCGTCATTTAAACAACCTCCAACTTCTAGTGGTCTAGCATCCGGATCATTTTTTCGGAAAATCCTTTATCCGTAATGCCGATGACAACACGCTCGCGCTTTCCAATTGCTTCGCCCAGCGCTTCCCGTGTTCCCGCTTGCCTGATCGGAATATGATAATGGCGGCATTTATCATTAAACCGCTTGTTTGTGTTTGTTGATGCATCGTCGGAAATAAGAACAAGATGAAAACGTTTCGTTTTAATGCCTCGTATAACGGTGTCTTCGCCGCTGATAACCCTATTGGCCCGTGTTGCAAGCCCGAGAAATCGGTAAAATTCCTGTTTCATTTGTTTGTTTGAAGACGTTCCGTCTCCAACCTTTCATAGCTCTCTTCATCGATGTTCACTTTTAAGTGGCGTGATAAAAGGTCTTTCTTTTTAGCCAGTGCGAAACATTCTTCTGTGTTTGTAATGTAAGACCCGCGCCCATTTTTCTTTCCGGTCGGATCAACGGATACATGGCCATCTGTTCCACGAACGATACGCACCAGCTCTTTTTTTGCTTTCATTTCGCCGGTAACGATGCATTTTCGCAAAGGGGTTTTACGCTTTTTCATTCTTCTTTCTCCTCAACCGCTTCGGTTTCCGGCCGTTCTTCTTCAGCCTCTTCTTCCAAGGCATCTTCTATCTCTTCGTCTTCAAACACATCTTCTTCGATCATATCTTCATCATCGATGTCATCTTCTTGGACGGGGTCGCCTTCTTCCCCTTCATCTTCCCCGGGCACCCGAGCCGTAGCCGGATTGTACAATCCTTGCTCTTCTGCTTCAGAAAGACTTTTTATATCAATTTTCCAGCCCGTGAGTTTCGCGGCTAACCGCGCGTTTTGTCCACGTTTTCCAATGGCAAGCGATAATTGATGATCCGGGACGATAACGAGCGTGCTTTTTGCCTCATCATCAACTTGGACATCGAGCACATTTGACGGACTTAAGGCGTTTCCGATGTAGTTGACAGGGTTATTGGAAAAATGGACAATATCGATTTTTTCGCCCTTCAGTTCATTCACAATCGCTTGAACGCGTTGCCCGCGTTGTCCAACACAAGCACCAACTGGGTCAACGTCGGGGTCTTCCGCGTGGACAGAAATTTTTGACCGATCTCCCGCTTCTCGTGAAACGGATCGAATCTCAACAGTTCCATCATATATTTCCGGGACTTCAAGTTCAAATAATCGCTTTAAAAGACCTGGATGGGTACGCGAAATCATAATTTGCGGACCCTTAGTCGTTTTTTCCACTTTCGTAATATAGGACTTAATTCGGTCGTTATGCGAATAGGTCTCATTCGGCATCTGTTCGCTTTGCGGAAGAATGGCTTCCACTTTCCCTAAATCAACATAGATAAAACGATGGTCTTGGCGTTGGACGATTCCAGTCATAATATCTTCTTCGCGATCGATAAAATCCGAATAAATGATGCCTCGCTCTGCTTCTCGCACCCGCTGGGTAACGACTTGTTTAGCGGTCTGCGCGGCTATTCTCCCGAAATCTTTCGGTGTGACTTCAATTTCGACAACATCATCAAGCTCATAATGCATGCTCATTTCTCTTGCTGCCTCGACGGTGATCTCCAGCCGGGGGTCGAAAACTTCTTCCACTACTTGTTTGCGCGCATACACTTTGATTTCCCCATTGTCACGGTTGATATCGACGCGTACGTTCGGCGCTTGGCTGAAATTTCGCTTATAGGCCGATATCAACGCGGACTCAATGGCTTCTAGCACGATTTCCTTTTCGATGCCTTTGTCCTCCTCCAACGTCGTCAAAGCATCTAAAAAGTCGCTGTTCATAACTAAGTGGTCCCCTTTCAGTGAATACAGTGAAACTTCTTATGCGTCGCGATCGGGGTGTTCGTCGCCCGTTAACTCCCGCTTATGGGTTTGAAGCGGGAGTATTACGGTTTACACCGGGATAATCCGATTGCTCTACAACACGGACAAACGTGCATTTGCGATCAAGCGTTCCGGCACCTGAAAAGCAATGGTCCGTGTCTTTTCGCGTATATTGATCGTTATTTCTCCATCCTCATAAGCGACAAGCTCTCCTGTGAACGTTTTTCTGCCATCGATTTGTTCGTACGTCTTGATATAAACGTTCTTGCCAACGGCTCCCTGAAAATCCTTCGCGTTTTTCAGCGGCCGCTCCGCCCCTGGGGAACTTACTTCCAAATAATAAGATCCCTGAATGGGGTCTTCTTCGTCTAATTTTTGGCTCATCCGTTCACTGACAAGGCTGCATTCCTCGAGTCCTATGCCGTCGGGATGGTCAATAAACATACGTAGCACCCAGTTTTTTCCTTCTTTTTTATATTCCACATCGACAAGCTCCATGCTGAGCTCATCAAGAATGGGGTTCGCGATTGTGGCCACGTTTTCCTTCACGTTTGCAGACATATGCTCCCTCCTTTACATAGCCGTCCGTATTAGAAAACTTGGCTTGTCGCCAAGCCTTTATGGCGACAAGCCTTAGTTGCACTTATGCAGGAAAAAGTTTTATACTTTCTTACCTGCCGAGAAAAACTTGGCTTTCGCCAAGTTCCAATAGCGAGCCTTAGGTTTTTGCGAAAAATTCTTTCGAAGTGCAAGCAGAAAGAGTGGGTGCAGGCCCCACTCTTTTCTCCGTACGTATCCATCTGTTGCCAACGTTAAAATATCATAATTTCCCAACGATTGCAAGTAACATGCGGGCAAAGGGCTCTCTTCGCGCGAGATTTCCCATGCTGTTATTTATTTTTGCCAAATTATGGCGATCGTAAACGTCAGGATGTTCATAGGGATCATTCGATTTTTCGCTGCTGCGTCAAAAAGACTCTTAAATCACCATGATGAATGCGAAATGTGGAAAGAGAAGCGGCTAGCGTCGCCATGACACGCTTTATGATACCCGAAATATGAAAAGGACAGCCGATCCGGTCAGATCAAAACATTTATCCCCGGTAGTTCAGCAAAATCTGACGTTGTTGGCCAAAGATTCACGGCCACCGCATACGACTACAGATGACCGTTTATCTCGGGTGTTCTACACTAGAACAACGAAAGCTGGTTCGAATCCGGCATGCCTTCCAGGCATCCGCTCGCGCCCAAAATTTGTATGACGTTCTTCGTCGCTTTGCTTTTTTGTTGCAAGTCCTCTTTTGATAAAAACTCACCGTCTGTACGTGCTTCAACAATGTTTTTAGCGGCGTTAGCGCCTACCCCTTCCAACGCGCCAAACGGTGGAATCAACGTTTCGCCATCAACGATGAACATGCTTGCTTCGGATCGATAGAGATCAATCGATCCGAACGAAAATCCGCGCTCCGTCATTTCCAGCGCCAGTTCCAATACAGTCACCAAGCTTTTTTCTTTTGGTGCCGCGTCAAAGCCTTTGGCTTGAATGTCTTCGATGCGCGCCCGAATCGCCGCGCTTCCTTTTTGCATCGTTTCCAACTCAAAATCACTGGCCCTTACGCTGAAATAGGTGGCGTAGAACAGAATTGGATGGTGGACTTTGAAATACGCGATTCTCACCGCCATTAGTACATATGCTGCCGCATGCGCTTTCGGGAACATATACTTGATCTTCAAACAGGACTGAATGTACCAATCCGGAACACCGTGGTTTTTCATTTCGTCAATCCATTCTTGTTCCAATCCTCTTCCCTTGCGGACGAATTCAGTAATTTTAAAAGCCAGCGATGGTTCCAGCCCTTTATAAATCAGATTGACCATAATGTTGTCTCTGAGGCCAATGACGTCTTTCAGCTCACAAATCCCATCACGAATTAATTCATCGGCATTACCAAGCCAGACATCGGCCCCGTGGGACAAACCGGAAATTTGCAGGAGCTCGGAAAACTTCTTCGGCTTCGTTTCTTCCAACATTTGCCTAACGAAACGGGTGCCGAACTCCGGAATCCCGTACGTGCCGGTTTTGCACAGAATTTGCTCCGGAGTAACACCAAGCACTTCCGGTCCTTCAAATATACGCATAACCTCAGGATCATCCACAGGAATATCGTTAGGGTCGATTCCGCTCAAATCTTGCAGCATACGGATGACCGTCGGATCATCGTGCCCAAGAATATCAAGTTTCAACAAGTTGTCATCGATGGAATGAAAATCAAAATGCGTCGTTTTCCAACTTGCGTTTTTATCATCAGCCGGATATTGAACCGGACAAAAATCATGGATGTCTTTATCTCCGGGAACGACAATGATCCCGCCGGGATGCTGGCCGGTCGTTCGTTTCGCCCCGGTGCAACCATGGACGAGGCGGTCGATTTCAGCGCCGCGTATATGGTCAATTTGATGGTCATTTTGGTATCCGCGCACGAATCCATAAGCCGTTTTATCCGCAACCGTGCCGATCGTTCCCGCGCGAAAGACCTTGTCATCCCCGAACAAGTCACGGGTGTAGGCGTGCGCGCGTGCCTGGTATTCTCCGGAAAAGTTCAAGTCAATGTCGGGAACTTTGTCCCCTTTAAAACCGAGAAACGTTTCAAAGGGAATGTCATGGCCTTCTCGAGTATACGAGGTCCCACATTGTTCACATGGTTTGTCCGGCAAGTCATACCCCGACGCCACCGACCCATCGTCATAAAAAATAGAATGGCTGCAGTTCGGGCAAACGTAATGGGGAGGCAGCGGATTGACCTCGGTAATGTCCGACATCGTCGCCACGAAAGAAGAGCCGACCGACCCGCGGGAGCCAACGAGATAACCGTCGTCCAAGGATCGTTTGACGAGTTTATGCGAAATGAGGTAAATCACGCCATATCCATGGCCGATAATGCTTTCCAATTCCTTTTCCAGACGCTCTTCGACGATGGCAGGCAGATCTTCTCCGTAAATGCTCCTTGCTTTTCCAAAGGTGAGCCTCCGCATTTCTTCGTCGGCACCTTCGATGTTTGGAGCGTATAATCCGCTAGGGACCGGTGCGATATCTTCGGTCTCATCCGCAAGCTTTTTTGGGGCCTTAACCACAGCTTGGCGCGCCTTTTCTTCGCCGAGGAAAGAAAAGGCCTCCAGCATTTCCGCGGTCGTTCGAAAATGCACCTTCGGCATCGTTTGTTTGTTCAACGGGTTGGCCCCACCTTGGGATGAAACGAGGATTTTTCGATAAATATGGTCCTCCGGCTCCAAATAATGGACGTTTCCGGTAGCAACGACGGGAATCGCCAAACGTTCGCCGACATCGTTCAATTTTCGCATAATGTCCAAGAGCTGTGCTTCACTTCTAATGATGTCTTTTTCCAATAGATGGCCATGGATTTCCGGTGGCTGAATTTCGATAAAGTCATAGAAACGAGCCGCTTTCTCCGCCTCTTCGGCGGATTTTTGCATCATTGTTTCAAAGACTTCCCCTTTTTCGCAACCCGATCCGACAAGCAACCCATCCCTATACTGGACAAGCTTCGACCTCGGGATTCGCGGCGTTCGGTGAAAATACGATAAGTGAGATAAAGACACAAGTTGATACAAGTTTTTCAAACCTGTTTCGTTTTGGACGAGAATCGTGCAATGGGAAGGCCTGCTTTTGTAAAAATCGCCTCGGCCGATATTTTCATTGAGTTGACCGTGTTGATCAATTCCTTGTTCCTTGGCATCGCGAATCATTTTGATAAAAAGATACGCGGTGGCTTCCGTGTCATAAATGGCACGGTGATGGCTGACAAGTTCAATGTCAAACGCTTTGCAAAGCGTGTTCAACCGATGATTTTTCATATTGGGATATAAAAACCGGGCAAGTTCCAATGTGTCGACGACCGGCTGTTCCACCTCGGGCCATCCTTCTTTTTTGTAACCGGCGTTGATAAAGCCGATATCAAAACTTGCGTTATGTGCCACAAAGCCCGCGTCGCCCGCAAAATCGGCAAACTGTTGCAAGACATCGCTGACTTCCGGAGCGTCTGTCAGCATTTCATCGGTAATGCCGGTAAGTTCCGTAATCTTCGCAGGAAGAGGCACATGGGGCTGCGCAAACGATTCAAACCGATCGACAATTTCACCGTTCGCCACCTTTACGGCAGCCAATTCAATGATCGTGTCATACACGGCTGATAGTCCGGTTGTTTCCACATCAAAGACGACGAACGTTGATTCCGCGAGATCTCGTTCGCTCTCGTTGTACGCGATCGGCACGCCGTCATCGACGAGATAAGCTTCCATTCCGTAAAGCAACTTTATATCATTTTTCTTAGCCGCCGAATGAGCTTCCGGGAAGCCTTGGACGACCCCGTGATCCGTAATTGCAACAGCTTCATGCCCCCATTGTGCTGCCTTTTCCACAATTTCGCCCGGGGAAGCCACACCATCCATCTGACTCATCGTCGTATGCGCGTGCAGCTCGATGCGTTTTTCATTTTCAGGAGCTTCATCCATCCGCCGCGCGATTTGAACTTCCGTAACGTCATTGGCAATCATGACGAGATCACGGACAAACGTATCGTCTTGAATACCGCCCCTTGCTTTCAGCCATTTGCCTGCTTTCACTTCTTTAAATAGCGGGATGTCCTCCTTATCTCTGGAAAACATTTTCACAAGCAAAGAGTCTGTATAATCGGTAAGTTTAAACGTTAACAGCATACGCCCGCTTCTTAGCTCACGCGTTTCCGCCTGAAACACATATCCTTGAATCGTCACGCGCCGTTCTTCATCTTGAATGGAAGCAAGCGGGAGGGGTTCGTCTTTAATTGGATAACCGATGTGCAATTGTTTTTTCGCTTCCGGTTCCGCTTGTTTTTCCTTTTTTTGCTGTTCCATCATCGCTTCAATGACTTTGGATTGCTCTTCTTCTTTTTTCTGCTCTAAAAAGCGGGTTTCTTCCTCGGTAGCCACTTCGACTTTCGGAGAAAAGGCAAGCCTCTCAAACCCTAAAGATTGAATCGCTGTCTCCAATACAGGACCTGCCTGTTTGGAAAGGGAATTGGCTTCTACATCACTGTGGCACGTAAGCATCACGGAACGTCCGTTAACCGTCGGTTTCGAACGTTCCAGTTTTCGGGCGATATGATCGGGGAGGTCTCGCGCTTTGGCGATGATCGCGGGCCAATACGCTGTCACTTGTTCGGAGGGGATATTTCCTTCATCGTAGACAACTGAAAAATCTATCGTTGCCATTTCTCGGAATCCTGCATTGAGCTTTTCCTGCAATAGTTGGATCGCGAACGCATTTACCGGTTTGTCCAGCCTGAACGTAAAATGCCATTTACGATTTTCCCGATAAACATCTAATTTGTCGATGCGCCCGGATCGCAGTTCTGATTGGTAAACATCTTCAGGGATACCAATCTGCTCCAAAAGTAGTTGAAAACGTTCATACCGAACAGTACTGTCATCCATAGACAAACCGACCGCCCTTTCGTTCTGGAAGTAAGAGGTGGGAGGTTGGAGGTGAGAAAAACCTTTAGACCCACCTTAACTCCCTATTTCCATCCGATATCGCTTAAATACGCGGGTAACTTTTCTGCTTGCACTTCCGTTACTTCGCCTGTTTTTCTTTCTTTTACTTCGACAATGCCTTCACTCGCTTTTTTTCCGGCCGCGATGCGGATGGGCATGCCGTATAGGTCAGCATCCTTAAACTTCACGCCTGCGCGTTCTTTGCGATCGTCATATAGAACATCGTAACCTTCAGCCTGAAGCGCTTCATAAAGATTATCCCCTAGGGTCAATTGCGCTTCATCTTTTGGATTGATCACGAGCAAATGCAAGTCAAACGGGGCAAGTGCTTTTGGCCAAATGATGCCGTCTTCATCGTGGTGCTGTTCCACAACGGCGGCAAGCGTACGGCTGATGCCGATGCCGTAGCAGCCCATTTGCATCGGCACACTTTTGCCGTTTTCATCCAAAAACTCGGCACCCAAGGCTTCCGAATATTTCGTCCCGAGGCTAAATACTTGCCCCACTTCGATGCCCTCGGCAAAATGAATCGTACCTTCACCGTCGGGGGAAGGGTCTCCTTCTTGGATGATGCGGAGATCCGCAAAAGCATCTACGTGAAAATCCCGGCGATGATCAGCGTTGACATAAAAGGTATCGCCTTGATTGCCTCCGCAAATGGCATTGACGAGCGGCCGAATCGCCTGGTCGGCAACAATTTTCACATTCGACGACGCCTCCACAGGACCAATAAAAGCAGAGGAAGTGCCGAATTGTTCCTGTATCTGATCGGCGGTGGCAGCTTCTACGTCCAAGGTATCAAGATGGTTCGTGATCTTGACGTCGCTGATTTCATGGTCCCCGCGTGTCAGAATAAGAACGGGAGCTTCATCAATATAAAAAAGCCGGCTAGTAATGACCGTTGACGTTGGTTGGCCGATGGCTGATGCCACCGCTTCCCCGCTTGTATACCCTTGTTCAACCGAAAGGGTTGCCGGCGTTCCTTCCTGATCGGTGTCAGGCGGAGATACAGCCGCAATTTCAGTATTTGCAGCGTAATCAGAGCGATCCGAATACGCTATCGTATCCTCGCCGATATCGGATAGCGCCATAAACTCATGCGTTCCTCCCGTACCTCCGATAGCCCCGGCGTCCGCTTCCACGGCGCGAAAATCAAGGCCGCAACGACGAAAAATATTCGTGTATGTGTCATACATAACTTCATAGGTTTTGGCGAGCGCTTCTTCCGACGTTTCAAATGAATAGGCGTCTTTCATAATAAATTCCCGACCGCGCAACAAGCCAAAACGCGGGCGGCGTTCATCCCGGTATTTCGTTTGAATTTGATACACATTGATCGGCAAGCGTTTGTAAGAATGAATACCGTCGCGAATGACAGCAGTAATGACTTCTTCATGGGTAGGGCCGAGTACGAAACGCCGCTCGTGACGATCGTTTAGTCTCATTAACTCCGGTCCGTAATCATCCAATCGTCCGGATTCTTCCCAAAGTTCAGCCGGTTGAATCGCCGGCATCAATAATTCTTGTGCCCCCGCACGGTTCATTTCTTCTCTGATAATCGCTTGAATCTTGTGCAACACCCGGGTGCCCAGTGGTAAATATGTATAAATCCCGGCTGCCGTTTGCCGCATTAACCCGGCGCGCAGCATCAGTTGGTGGCTGATGGCTTCCGCATCCGCGGGGATGTCCCGCATCGTTGGACTGAAAAACGTTTGTTGTCTCATTCGCTGAACCCTCCTTTTCCGGAAATCAGAGGTCAGAGGCCGGAGATCGGCACTCCCAACCTCTCACCTTCTCATCTAAACTTACATAAATAACCGGTTTAAATCATTCCAGGTGACCATGAGCACGAGCAACATAAGCAGCGCAAAACCAATAAAATGGGCAACGCCTTCTTTGTCGGGATCGATGGGCTTTCGGCGGATCGCTTCCAAACCGATAAAAACTAACCGTCCTCCATCAAGGGCGGGAAGCGGCAATAGGTTGATGAGCCCAATGTTCACGCTCAGCATCGCTGTCCAGCTGACCAAAATGAGGATGCCCAGTTGCATCACTTCACCGGTGTAGTCATAAATGCCCACCGGTCCCGCTAAATAATCCAGGGAAAAATCACCGGTAAAAATGAGCTGAAGGACATCGAAAATTAATACGACCACTTCTTGAATTTGCGAGACACTATATTGAAGCGATTCAAACACGGAATGGCTCCACGTCGGCTCGACCCCAATTTGGCCGATTTCAGCATCCACAACGTCCTCGTAAACGCTGTCCACCATCATCGTGAATGATTCCGTCGCGCCGTCCCGATCCACAAGCATCGTGATTTCTTCATCCGGCGATTGCTGAATCATCTGTGTCATATCGGTCCAGCCATCAATGGATTCACCTTCAATGGCAACGATCCTGTCCCCTTCGGCCAATCCGGCTTCTTCAGCGGCACTATCGTCCATTACGTTGGAGACGATCGGTTGTGGAATCCCTTGGATAAGCCCATAGATCAAAAATAAAATAAAAGCGAGGACGAAATTCATCACCGGACCCGCGAAAATGGCAGCTGCCTTTTTCCACGGTTTTTTTGATCCGAATTGCCGGTCCCAAGGGGCAATCTGCTCCCGTTCTTCATCCACAATCATATCCGCTTGAGGATGGACATCGTAACGAATCAAGCCTTCTTCATCGTCGCTGTAGCCGTCTATAAAAAGGTCATGTTCAAGGTCGGCCCGTTCAACCGAAACAATTTTGGCATCGGCATGTTTTGCCTTGTTGTTCACAATGATCTCTTTAACGGTATCATCCGAATGAAACGTTAAACCCACTTCATAGCCCGGTTTGATCTGCACGGTCTCCGGGTCTTCACCGGCCATGCGAACGAAACCGCCGAGCGGGAGCAACCGCAGCGTATAAACCGTTTCATTCTTTTTCTTGGAAAACAATTTCGGTCCGAAACCGATGGCGAATTCCCTGCAAAGAATACCTACTTTTTTAGCCACGTAGAGATGGCCCCACTCGTGAATGGCAATGATGAGGCCGAAAATCACAATGATGGCAATGAGCGTTTGCACGTGCTTTTCACCTTCTTTTTGGCTTGCATATCAGATGTGATAGAGGAAGAGCATAGCCTAACCTGCTACTCACCTCTCACTTCCATTCCTTACCCGCTTACGTGTTTCTTCATCAATCTCCAACACTTCTTCAATGGAAGGTGCCGCGGCCACGGTATGGGCAGCTAGAGCATTTTCAATGACAGTTGCAATACCGGGAAACGAAAGCTTCCCTTCCAAGAAACGTTGGACGGCGACTTCATTTGCCGCGTTCAACACCGTCGGGGCCGAACCGCCCGCCTCACCGGCTTGATAAGCCATTAATAAACATCTGTGCTTAACCGGATCGATTTTTTCAAAATTTAGCGTTCCGACTTCCCATAAGTTTAACCTTTCCGGGCCTTCTAATTCAAGCCTGTCCGGAAAGCTGAGCGCGTACTGGATCGGCCCTTTCATATCCGGAGTGCCCAGCTGGGCTATCACACTCTTATCTTGATATTCAACCAGGGAATGAACAATGCTTTCCCGATGAATGACGACATCAATGTTTTCATAAGGCATATCGAACAACCAATGGGCTTCAATGACTTCGAGTCCTTTATTCATCATGGTGGCCGAATCGATGGTAACCTTCTGTCCCATCGACCAATTTGGGTGCTTCAACGCATCTTCCGGGGCAGCGTGTTGGATTTCCTCAGCGCTCCAATCGCGAAAACTCCCTCCCGATGCCGTGATGATAAGCCGTTCGACATCGCCGCGATTGCTCCCTTGCATACTTTGCAAAATCGCGGAATGCTCGCTATCGACGGCAATTAATTGTGCTCCGTAACGATTGCTGGCAGCTGTAACGAGATGCCCGGCGGTTACAAGAGTCTCCTTATTGGCGATCCCAATCGTTTTCCCTGCTTTTATCGCAGCCATCGTCGGTTTAAGGCCTTGGCTTCCCACCATAGCGTGCATAACGAATTCGGCTTCCGTTTCTGCAAGTGCATCCAACAATGCTGATTCCCCGGCGATCGCCCGTGTCTCCGTCGGGAGGTGGGCTTCCAATTTTCCGAGATCGCTTTCCTTCGCAATGGCCACCACCGCGGGTTGGAATTCGGCTATTTGTTTTTTTACAAGCTCAATGTTTTGGCCACAGGCGAGCAAACTCACCCGAAATTGCTCCGGATGCTGTCGGATGACATCAAGGGTTTGCGTCCCAATCGATCCTGTAGAACCAAGTACAGCCACTTTTTTCATCGAATTCACCTTCTTCGTTTTCACTCATTACTGCGCCACTAAAATCATCAGGACATAAAGGGCGGGAAACACGAAAATCAGACTGTCAAAACGATCCAGGATACCGCCATGGCCGGGCAGGAGCTTTCCGGAATCTTTTACATTATAATAGCGTTTAATGGCAGATTCCACGAGATCTCCACATTGGCCGGCAAACGAAATGACGAACACCGCAAAAAACGTTAACCAAAAAGAAGGAAAAGGGGGCCAAAATGAAGCAAAAAGAAAACCCGCCACAAGCGCCAGCGCCAATCCCCCAACGCGCCTTCTACCGTTTTCTTCGGTGAGATTTTCGGCCAGAGCGGGCGCTTTCCGAATTTTCGCCCGAAGAGATAAGCTCCCGTATCCGTTGCCCAAATAGCAATCAGAACGAAAAGAACGAAAGCAAACCCTTCATCCAAACGGGCCGCCAGAAAGAAATGCAATCCGAATCCTATGTACAGTGCAGTAAACGTGACAAAAGCAACTTTATCAAAGTCGTACCGATTGGCGGAAAGGACCGTTATAAGCAACAATAACCAGACAGCAACCACAAAAGTCATCAACAGCGCTTCATTTGAAAAAAATGTTGCTTGCGGCCCCGCCAACAATAGAATAAGAGAAAGAAGCAATCCAATGAAGGCAGGAGGGGCGAAGATGGATAGCTGATTCATTCTCATCAACTCTATGAAGCCGACGATCGCCATCGCTGCAACAAGCGCCATGAAAACAGGCCCGCCCATAATGAGAGGGGCGAGGAAAATGACAAGCCCAATCATTGCGGTAATTACTCTTTGCTTCATGTGAACTCCCCTTATACCCCGCCATATCGACGTTTACGTTGTTGGAAAACCGAGATGGCCTCGGCAAAATCTTCTGTACTAAAATCCGGCCACAATACATCGGTGAACCAGAATTCGCTATACGCCATCTGCCAAAGCATAAAATTGCTTAAACGAATTTCCCCGCTCGTTCGAATCAGCAAATCAGGATCGGGAAAATCGGAAGTATAGAGCTTGTCGGAAATCATGTCTTCCGTAATGTCTTCAATTTGGCAACGCCCTTGTTCAATGTCGCTGCCAAGAAGCTTTAACGCTTGAACAATGTCCGATCTTCCTCCGTAATTAAGCGCTAAATTTAAAATAATGCCATCGTTGTCCGCTGTCTCGTGCATCACGGTTTCCACAGCTTTTTTTGTATGGGAAGGCAGATCTTCAACAGCACCCATGACGCGAACTTGTACATTGTTGGCTTGCAACTTCGGCAATTCACTGGATAAAAAACGTTCCGGGAGACGAAGAATAAAGTCGATTTCTGTCTTGGGACGCAACCAGTTTTCCGACGAGAACGCAAACAACGTGAGTACTTGAACACCGATATCATTCGCGGATTCTGTAATACTGTGGATGGTTTTCATGCCTTCACGGTGGCCAATATTTCTCGGCAGCCCACGTTTTAGAGCCCAACGTCCATTACCATCCATAATGACGGCCACATGGACCGGGACATCCGTCTTCACATCAACGGCCTGTGTCTCTTTCTGATGATTAAAAAACCTTCCCAACATGGTTTACGCACCAGCCTTGCTGGATGTGGGACATGAGAGATGGAAGGCGGGAAAACAATGTCCACGCTCTCCACCTGGGGTATTCCACATCCGAATATCCGCCGTCGGAGTACCGGCCACCACCATTGCCGGTTTGCCGGCACTCTTGAACAGCTAAAACCCCCTTGTCGAGCAGAGGGTTTTTGTGCGTCGCACAGCTTTACACTTCCATAATGTCTTTTTCTTTCTCTTCTGCCGCTTGATCGATTGCTTTAATGTGTTCATCCGTGATTTTTTGAATTTCATCTTGCGAGCGCCGAGATTCGTCTTCGGCGATATCTCCGCTTTTTTCTTGTTTTTTCACTTGATCGTTGATATCGCGGCGGATATTACGGACCGAAACACGTGCATCCTCGGCATATTTACGCACAATCTTCCCCAATTCCTTTCGTCGTTCTTCCGTGAGCGCCGGAATCGTAATGCGAATGACTTGGCCGTCATTATTGGGAGTAAGGCCAAGATCCGCTTTTTGGATCGCTTTTTCGATATCACCGATGGACGACTTGTCAAAAGGGGAGACAACAAGCAATCGGCCTTCGGGCACCGAAATGCCGGCCAACTGATTGAGTGGTGTTTCCATTCCGTAATAGTTGACAGCTACCTTGTCCAAAATCGCCGGATTCGCACGGCCGGTACGTAATGTTGCAAGGTCGCGATTGAACGATTCCACTGTTTTTTCCATACGGTTTTTCATGTCTTTTTTCTGCGCGTCGTTCAAGATCCATTCCCCCTTACGACGGTTCCGATATCTTCTCCTTGAACCGCCCGTTTAATATTTCCTTCTTTTGAGATCGAGAAAACGAGAACCGGGATATTGTTATCCATGCATAACGAAGAAGCGGTCGAATCCATCACGCCCAAACCGTCCTTCAAGACGTCAAAGTAGGATAACTCTCGGTATTTAACCGCATTTTCATTTTCCGCGGGATCAGCATCATAAACGCCGTCCACATTGTTTTTTGCCATCAGGATGACATCGGCTTCGATTTCCGCTGCCCGTAATGCAGCTGTTGTATCCGTGGTGAAATAAGGGTTGCCGGTACCGGCTGCAAATATTACGACGCGCTTTTTTTCCAAGTGCCTGATTGCTTTGCGACGTATGTATGGTTCAGCGACTTGCCGCATCTCTATGCTTGTTTGCACCCTGCTTTCCACTTCAATTTCTTCAAGGCTGTCCTGTAACGCGAGCGCATTCATGACAGTTGCGAGCATGCCCATATAATCAGCGGTGGCACGATCCATGCCTTGCGAACTGCCTGCCATGCCCCGCCAAATATTACCGGCGCCAACAACGATGGCGATCTCTGTACCCAACTTAGCGACTTCTTTTAGCTGGGCAGCAATGGATTGGATGACGTTGGGATCAATGCCGTATCCTTGCTCTCCGGCAAGTGCTTCTCCGCTTAATTTCAAAACCACACGTTCATAGTTGTGCATCGTACGCCTCCAGTACTAGAAGTGAGAAGTGGGAGGTGAGAGGATAGAACCTCTCACCGAACCTCAGCCCAGCATTCGCCTTTAATCTTTCATTTGCGACATCACTTCGTCGGCAAAATTCTCCTCTTTTTTCTCCAATCCTTCTCCTACTTCATAGCGAATAAAGGAGGAAACGGCTGCATCTTGGCTTTTCACATATTGTTCGACGGTTTGATCGCTGTCTTTCACAAATTCTTGATCCAGAAGTGTCACCTGCTGGAAGAATTTCTTCAAGCGGCCTTCCACCATTTTTTCAACAATCTTTTCCGGTTTTCCTTCATTGAGCGCTTGTTGTTTGAGAATTTCCCGCTCTTTATTGACTTCTTCTTCGGGAACTTCATCGCGAGAAACATACGTTGGTTTAATCGCGGCCACGTGCATCGCTACATCTTTTGCCACCGATTCGTCCGTGGTGCCGTCAACAAGAGCAAGCACGCCGATGCTTCCTCCCATATGAAGGTAAGCGCCAAATGCTTGGTTCTCCGTTTTTTCAACAATCGCGAAACGTCTTAACGAGATTTTCTCACCGATTGTGGCGATCTGCTCGGTAATATACTGCTCCAGCGTCTCTCCGCCTTCGGCCTTTTGTGCCAACGCCGTTTCAACATCGTTTGGCTGATGGGCTAGCAGATGATCGGAAATCGTCGAAACGACCTTTTGAAAGTTTTCGTTTTTCGCCACAAAATCGGTTTCCGCGTTGATTTCCACAATCACTGCTTTGTTGCCTTCAACTTTGACATTCGCCAATCCCTCTGCCGCGACACGGTCCGCTTTTTTGGCGGCTTTGGCTATGCCTCTTTCACGCAGAAAAGCAACCGCTTCTTCCATATTTCCATCTGTTTCTGTCAACGCCTTCTTGCAATCCATCATTCCGGCGCCGGTTTTTTCCCGTAGTTCTTTGACCTTGCTTGCGCTGATGGCCATGAAAATTCCTCCTCTTTTTTGTTTTTCGTGGAAAAAAGGTGACATGGGACTCGCCCTTGTCACCCCGTTTTCTTTCTTCCTTATTCTTCCGCGTTTGTTGTTGCCGGTTCAGGTTCCGGCTCTATTTGTTCTTCATCCGCCACTTTCTCTTCTTCTCCCTGGCTTGCTTCCACAACAGCGTCCGCCATTTTCGAAGTAAGCAAACGCACCGCGCGAATGGCATCGTCGTTGCCGGGGATGACGTAGTCCACTTCATCCGGATCACAATTGGTGTCGACAATGGAGATGATCGGGATGTTAAGTTTACGTGCTTCCGCAACGGCAATCCGTTCTTTGCGGGGGTCAATGATGAAAACGGCATCAGGCAGAGCTTTCATTTCTTTAATGCCGCCCAGAAATTTTTCAAGGCGTTCCATTTCTTTTTGCAACACCGTTACTTCTTTTTTCGGAAGAACGTCAAATGTACCGTCTTCCTGCATTTTTTCAAGATCTTTCAGGCGCGCGATCCGCTTGCGGATCGTCTGGAAGTTTGTGAGTGTACCGCCTAACCACCGTTGATTCACGAAGTACATCCCGCAACGGTTAGCCTCTTCCTGTACGGATTCCTGCGCCTGTTTTTTCGTGCCGACAAACAAGATTTTGCCGCCGTCCGCAGCCAAGTTGCGCACGTATTTATAGGATTCGTCTACTTTCTTCACCGTTTTTTGCAAATCGATGATGTAGATGCCATTACGTTCCGTGAAAATGTAACGGCTCATTTTCGGATTCCAGCGTCTTGTTTGGTGCCCGAAATGCACACCTGCTTCCAGTAACTGTTTCATAGAAATAACAGCCATATTTTTTTCCTCCTTCGGTTTTTTTCCTCCGCGTTGCATCATTTTCCTGGAAAAACGCAGCTAAACAAACACAAAACTGTCGCCTTCCCATTACTATCGTTCGATGCTTTAATCTACTTGATAGCAGAACAAAACCGTGTCCGTGGACGGCACCGTTGTTCGAATCAGCAAGCGTGTGTATTCATTTACACCGCAGTAACTATACCATATGAAGCATCGGCTCGACAAGCGATACGTTGCGCTTCTATGATTTGTCACCGCGATGGGCAAAGATCTAGCAATAGGATGGCCTCTTACCAAGTTAGGCAAACGTTTTTCGAGCGACCGGCCTCTGGATAACTACTGCCTTCCCCTACTTTATTCAATTACCTTCGTTCCTGATTCTTTAACAACAATTCAACTTCTCCGTGACCAAGGGAAAGCGCCTTGGCAATCTCCTGTTTGTTTTTGCCTGTTCGCGCCAATCTTAAGACTTGTGCGGCCGGCGTTATTCGCGCTTCGTTCCCCTCGGCCGGTTCCGGTGGGGCATAACCTTTTTCCTGCTCGCCAAGTTTTTCGGATGCTTGTGCAAGTTCGGACCGGAATGGATTTTTCGGTGTTTTTGTTTGCAAAGGCTGCAGCCGTTGAAGCAACTGCTCATTGTCTTCTTTCATTTCATTTGTGTATCTTTTTAACAATCGTTCGATTTTTTCTCCCGGAGCAGCATTTTTGTTAAGCAGTTGATAAAGATAGAGGATTGCAGCAAGGGAGATGACGTGAAGAAGCAAACTTGTGATTACAAATGTTGTCACATTGATCCTCCTCATTTTCTCGACGGGGCCGAGACCTTCCTTTAGGTTCTTTACACACTTATTATGTAGATGCACTGCACTTTCATCATTGCGGCTCGATGCGAATCTCGCCTTCGGCCAAAAAAATTTTTACCGCGCTTCTGTTTTTCGTCAAGCTACGCTTATATTTACCGATATACACGTTCGTATTCACAAAAGCTTGATTGGTGATAAAAACCCCATCGTCATCATGCTCATCCATCGTATGATTAATGGCTTGCAAAGTGTCGCCGGCATCCCTCATTCGATCGAAAAGCTCGCTCAACGAATGGCGGATTCGAAGTTTCATGATTCGATCTTTCGTTGAAAGTGGAGGATTCCCCTTTTCTTTTTCCGCCATTTTTGCTTGTAATTTTTGCAGCTTCGCCTTTTCTTCTTTTCCGTGCAGTAAAGTGGCTTTTGCTTCATCACGAGCCTTTATCAATTTTTCCTGTACCCCGATGAACAGAGATGTACGTGTATTTAATGTATTTCCTGCTTCTTTAACCTTGATCCACCGCCCGGCACCAATTTTCCCGCCGACCACATTCCCTTTTCCGCTTGTGCATATCAAGGCATTCCCAGCCTCGCATTGACTGTGTAAAATGTGATTGGATACATGAATGTTGCGGCCGGCAAAAACCACTCCCTGGTTGATATACCCGCTATGCACATCATAGCGCGCGTTAATTTCCCCTTTCCCTTGGCCGGCAATTCCTTGCGTGACAAAGAGAGACCCTCCTGATTCCAAATAAGAAGCGTCGACGGACCCTTTGACATGGATATCTCCATCAGCAATCACCCTATAGCCGGAAGGGATGGAACCATGAATAACAACATTTCCATTAAAGATGATATTTCCTGTTTTCATCGTTAGATTGCCGGGGACTTCATAGACAGGATAGACATGCACGGCCCGGCCGACAATGCTTAATTGACCGTTGACAATCGCTTGCAGGCTTTTCCCATCGTCAGACAACGCCGTGTTCTTTCCGGCTCTTAATGGAACGTCCTTCCCTTTCACCCCCGGAAGTTTGTGCCCATATACATCAACGCCCGATTTCCCCGTTGTTGCTTCCACTTTACGGGCTACAATTTCATTTTGTGCAGCCATCGGTATCTCCGTTACTTGCCGTAAATCCACCGACGAATGGGAAGCAGACATGCCTTCCTGAAATAGAGGGTAACCGCGGGTCGCTTCCATATAGGCATCCCTCCCGCGCATTGGTTTTTTTCCACTGGCAACCATCAATGGAAACGTCGCGGGTCTTGGGTCGTCTGCAAGTTTTTGGATACTTTCGTCGTCAATGCCATATACAACCCCATTTTCATGTAAGAATGTTAACACATCTTCTTTGGATATCGCCCGGCCTCCCAGCGTTTTAACCAAAAAACAACTGGCATTCATTGCATCGGCTGAAATTTTAATTTTCAAGTACGGTTTAAGGTCCATGCATCTGTGTCCTCTCTAAATTAAACTGCGAGGCGGCCATTGGTTATAATTTTGCTTCTTCTTTTTGAAACGCTTGTTTTAGGCGAAAGAGCGCCTTTGCATGAATTTGTGAAATCCTTGAGGTAGACAACCGTAATGTATGGCCGATTTCCGTTAATGTTAGATCTTCATGATAAAAAAGGGAGAGAACGAGTTTTTCTTTCTCCGGGAGTGTCGATACCAACTGTTGCAGTTGTTCTTTGGTCTCCTTCTTTTCAGCTTCCTCGTAGGGGGCAAGCGTTTGATGATCTTGAAGCGTGAACGTATGGCCATCTTCCTGATCTTCTTCCTCTTGCGCTTGATTCATCGATAAAAGTTGAGCCATATAATTTTCCGCCACCGTTTTTAAAACGTCTGCGGCGGGTAGTTGAAGCGCGTTCGCAACTTCGTCTTCTGTCACATGTCTGCCCTTTTGCTGTTCCAGTCTTTCCGTCGTTTCTTCAATCATTTTTGCCTTTTCCCTTGAAGAGCGGGGAAGCCAATCTTCTTTTCGCAGACTATCAAGAATAGCTCCTCGCACGCGAAAGGATGCATACGTGTAAAATTTTAAATCACGGCGGTGATCGAACTTCACCAGCGCATCGTATAAACCAATCATGCCCTGCGAGCGCAAATCCTCACGGTCTACGCTTAATGGCAACGTAGCGCCAATGCGCTGCACATGGTAATCAACGAGTGGCATATGGGCAGCTATGATTTCTTCGGCTGCCTTTTTCTCTTTTTGATTGATCCACCGCCACCAATGATCTTCCAATACAGTTGGTCGCTCCATGTTCGCTCCTCCTCAATAAATGAACTGTGCGTCGCAATCGGGGGGTTAGCCGCCCGCTATTTCAGATTTCAAATGCCAGAGGTCGGAAAAGGCTTTTCTGGGTCTTCCGATTTCCGTGTTCCGATGTCTGGCTTCTTGAACAGCGGAGGCTTACCGCCGGGATAAAACTTGGTCCCTCCGTGTAACGTTCGTACCGCCAGCGACTGATCCTTAAGCGAAAATACAACGCTTCGTCCCTCATACCCGCCCGTTACATCTGCCATAATCGGGATATTCGCTTGTTTCAATGCCTGTCTTGCCGCGTCAACATTGCGCTCTCCAATTTTCATCAGCGGATCGACGGCCGATCGTTTTTGAAACATATTTGCTCCTCCGGCAATTTTCGCCCTCAGCCCCTTTCGAAAAGGGCCGATCCGATGCATCGTTTCCAGAAGCAATGGCACAGCTGTGTCTGCATATTTTGCATGGTTAAAATCATCGTTTCTGCGAATGGAAGCGTCCGGCAACATCACATGGGCGAGGGCAGCCGCCGCGCCATTTACGGGGTAAATAACAATAGCCACACATGAACCCAATCCGGAGGTCCCGATCGAATGCGGCGCCAAACAATAATCCATCTTTGCCATTCCAACTTTCACCGTTGCTTGGGCCATCGTCATGACGGCAGCCCTTGCAAGGCAGTGCGAAGGGCGTTTATACTGCCAGGTTCAGGAAGGAAGTAAAACTGTGCCTGAAAACGTTCCGGGCGATTGTCGCGCCAATCGTTAAAATCCGTTTGAATCAAAATAACCTCATCCCCATATAACGAAAGAGACAAGAGACTTGGCGTTATTGCCGCACCTGCCATATCGATAACGGCATCTGGAATGGAGGAGTGAACGTTCAATTTCGTCACATCGGCAAACGTCGTCACATAAGCACCGGCAATAATATTTCCAAACTCACGAAGGGCGGAAAAACCGACGCCTTCCATGGTTACGCTCTGCCCTCCGGTTAGTTTCCGGATCATAGCGGAGACATGGCAAGCAGGTAAAATAAGCAGCATCGTCGCTCGAATCGCCCCCTCCATTTTAAGGGTAATAGCAGCGACTTCGGTTTCGGAACCGCCCGCCAGTGCGATCATTTCATCAAACCCAATGGCAGTGACGGTCGGGACCGTCATTGTACACGGGATATCCAGCAACTGGGAAAGGGAGGTCGCCGCGTGCCCCAATCCAATGTTGCTAATTTCCCGGATTCTATCTAATTCTTCTTTCTTGATAGTGCCCATCCTTTTCCACTTCCTCGTATGAATGCTTGGTTGAAGTAGCGCGAAGCCTCAACGGTTACGCTACATTTACCACTCCCACGCTTTGAATCTCCACTTCCGGCTCCAACTCGTTATAGGACAAGACCGGAACATTCGGAATTTGGCGTTCGATCAGTTGGCGCACATGCATCCGTACTGCCGGGGAACAGAGAATAACCGGTGTTTGGCCCATTTCAGACAGTTTTTCAGCTTCCCGCCCGATCGTTTCAATGATTTTTCCCGAATCCTCGGGCGGCATCGACAGAAACGTCCCGTATTCGGTCTGTTGAAGCGCATCTGCAATTCTTTTCTCTGCAGTGCCCGCCAGCGTGATAACATATAAAGGTCCATTGTTCGGAACGATGCCCTTTGTTATTTGCCTGGACAACATTTGGCGTGTGTATTCCGCGATTACTTTTGGATCTTTAACGATCTGTCCGTAGTCCGCCAACGCTTCAAAAATTAAAGGAAGGTTCCGGATTGAAATATTTTCCTTCAAGAGCGTTGCCAATACTTTTTGAATGTCCCCAAGTGCCAGCGGCGTTGGCGTAACCTCTTCCACAAGTGTCGGGTGAGACGTTTTCAGATGTTCGACGAGTTGCTTCGTTTCTTCCCTGCCCAACAACTCATGGGCATGGCGTTTAATCGTCTCCGTTAAATGGGTCGAGACGACCGATGGCGGGTCAACGACCGTATAGCCTGCGATTTCGGCATCATCTTTTTGCGCTTCATCCACCCATAACGCCGGAAGTCCAAATGCCGGTTCCGCCGTTTCGATGCCGGTGACCGATTCGTCCTCTGCACCGGGACTCATGGCCATATAATGGTCGAGGAGCAATTCCCCGCGCGTGACTTCATTGCCGCGTATTTTTATCAGATATTCATTTGGCTGCAACTGAATGTTATCGCGAATGCGGATGACGGGCACGATAATCCCGTAATCGATCGCCAATTGCCGCCGAATCATTACGACCCGGTCAAGCAAGTCCCCTCCTTGATTTGCATCGGCGATCGGAATGAGTCCGTAACCAAACTCGAATTCGATCGGCTCAATCGTTAAAAGTTCCGTCACCTGTTCCGGAGAGGTAATGCTTTCGGGCATTTCTTCCTTTTTCGCTTCATCCGGTTCTTTTTCCGTGTCGGCCGAATCGCCGCGGGAAAGCATCCCCCCGCTTATTCCGAGAAAAACCGCGATCGGTACGGTCACAAAATTGGTAATCGGGGTAAAGAGTCCGAGGAGCAAAATGGCGCTCCCTGCGATATAGAGCAATTTTGGATATGCAAGCAGCTGCTCGCTGATGTCGTAGCCGAGAGAACCATCCGATGCTGCCCGTGTCACAACAATGCCGGTGGCTGTCGCGATCAAAAGGGCCGGAATTTGTGTCACGAGCCCATCGCCAACCGTAAGTAAGGTGTACGTGGCAGCTGATTCCGCGAAACTCATCCCATGCTGGAGCATCCCGATGATAAATCCGAAGATAATATTAACGAGAACGATCACGATGCCCGCGATCGCGTCCCCTTTAACAAATTTGCTCGCCCCGTCCATCGAACCGTAAAAATCCGCTTCCTCTTCAATTTTTTCCCGTCTCGCTTTTGCTTCTTGCTCGGTAATTAACCCGGCATTTAAATCCGCATCAATGCTCATTTGCTTCCCCGGCATCGCATCGAGAGTGAAGCGCGCGCCTACTTCAGATACCCGTTCCGCACCTTTGACGATGACGATGAACTGAATGACGACAAGAATAAGGAAGATGACAAACCCGACGAGCGCATTTGAGCCAACAACGAATGACCCGAAAGTGTCAATCACACTGCCTGCCTCTGCGCGGCTTAAAATCGCCCGGGTCGTCGACACGCTTAAGCCGACGCGAAACAACGTCGCCAGCAGAAGAACCGTAGGGAAAATGGAAAAATCAAGCGGTTCTCTCATGTTCATGGCGACAAGAATGATGATGAGGGACATCGAGATGTTGACGATGATCAGCACATCAATCATTGGGGATGGCAACGGAAAAATAAGCATTGCCACAATCAAAAGAACACCTATTAAAATGACTAAATCACGTGCTCGCATCGTTCCATCTCCTTCACAGACCCGGGCGATTTATTCGCATTGGTTTCAAGCGCTTAAACGTTTCATGGCGACCGCTCGACACGATCCCCATCGAGTCCGAGCATCATGCGAAGAAGCCTCCCACCTGCTCACAGCTCACCTCCGATACGATACACATAGGCAAGAACCTCGGCAACCGCGCGAAATAAATCTTCCGGCACTTCTTGTCCAATGTCTGTTCCATCATGGAGGCCGCGGGCGAGCGGCTTGTTTTCGACGATCGGCACTTCGTTTAACTCGGCGATTTGCCTCATGCGCAGTGCCGTATAGTCCGCTCCTTTGGCAATGACTGTCGGCGCTGCCATCACCTCGCCGTCATACTGAAGCCCAACCGCGTAATGGGTCGGATTTGTTATGACGACATCGGCCTTCGGCACTTCCTGCATCATGCGTTGCATCGCCACATCTTTGGCGCGCTGCCGTCGCTTCGCTTTTATTTGCGGATCGCCTTCCATCTTTTTATGTTCATCTTTGACTTCTTGTTTGGACATGCGGATCTGTTTTTCATGATCGTACCGTTGGTAGACATAATCGGGCACGGATAAAAGGAGCAGCAACAGCGCGCAAGCGATGCCGATTACCCCTGTCAACCAAGCCACCAAATGAAAGCCTTCGACGACGTCCATCAATGCCAGCTGCAAAAGTTCGTCCACGTATATGCCTAAAATGCCGAAAGCGACCAAGCCAACAAGAACAATTTTCAGAAAAGCTTTCACCAGCTCCACAATCGCCCGTGCGGAAAAGATCCGTTTGATTCCTTTGAGCGGGTTTATTTTTGACAATTTCGGTTTAATCGCTTCCGGGGCAAACAAAACACCTACTTGAAGCATGCTCGAGACCACGCCTGCAAAAAGGGCGGCGATTAAAATCGGAACCAACACAATCGCAATCTCGAAAATCAAATCGAAGAACAACGCCATCACATTTTCAATGGAAAAGGACATGCCCGCGTAGTTAATATACATTTCAATGAATAAATCGTGCATGAATTGGCCGGGAACCGCGGCATAAACAAAAAGCAAAATAAAAACAACCAGTAAAATGACGGCGGTGTTCACATCGTTACTTTTTGCTACCTGCCCCTTTTTGCGGGTGTCCTCGCGCTTTTTCGGCGTCGCTGTTTCCGTTTTTTCCTGTCCGCCTTCTGCGAAATATTGCAGATCCATCCGCATGCCAGTCACGCTCCCCCAAGCAATTGCAAAAGCGTCCGCATCGTGAGCGCCATTTCGTCCACGAGATTGGAAACGAGCCAAAAGAACGCCGGCAACATCAACAACATGATCGGCAGCCCCAAGAAAATTTTCAGCGGCAAACCGACGACAAACACATTCATTTGTGGAACCGCCCGCGACATCATCCCGAGCGCCACATCGACGAGAAACAGTGTTCCAACAATGGGAAATGCCATCTGAAAAGCAATGATAAACATCGTTGCAACCGCCCCGGCCACCGTTTCCATCACCGATTCCCGGCCAAAATGAAAACTCACATCCTCCACAGGCACATACGCATAGCTGTAAAAAATGCCATCCAACAACAAATGATGGCCGTCGGCAACGAGCAGGAAAAGCACGGCAAAGGCATAAAGAAAGCCACCGGTGAGCGGGGTTTGCGCCCCGGTCTGCGGGTCCATCACGTTCGCGATAAGAAACCCCATTTTGATGTCGATAAAAGCGCCGGCCACTTGAATGGCATAAAACATCATAGAAGCAACCAACCCTAGCAGCAGACCGATCAAAACTTCCTTAATGACCAACAAAAAGAAAGTGCCGTCGATGGCGATCGCACCAACATCCAACGTAAAAAAAATAATATAAGCAAAAAAGAGCGCAAAAGCGATTTTAAATAGATTCGGGACATTGCGATACGAAAAAACCGGGAGTGTCGCCAGAAAAGCAAGAATGCGCACAAAGATTAACAGGAAGGCCGGCAGTTGGTTGATCCACTCCATCGCCTCACCCTATAAAGTTGTGCAAATTCGTGTAGATTTCCGTTGTGAAACTAACGAGTTGACCAAGCATCCAGGCACCAAAAATGACGACCGCGGCGAGGACGCCGATAATTTTCGGAATAAACGCCAACGTTTGCTCCTGGATCTGGGTCGTTGCCTGAAAGATGGCAACAGCCAACCCCAAGACGAGCGCGACAATCAACAATGGTCCCGCAACGAGAAAAATCACCGTAACACTGCGCTCCGCCATGCTTATAACCGTCTCCTGAGTCATCCCCATCCGTCCTTTTGCTAAAAGCTGATTAAAAGCGATTCAACAATAAGATGCCAACCGTCCACCAAAACGAATAACAGTACCTTAAAAGGAAGGGAAATCATCACCGGCGGCAGCATCATCATCCCCATAGACATTAAAACGCTGGCAACAATCATATCGATCACCAGAAAAGGCACAAAGATGAGGAAACCGATTTGAAAAGCGGTCTGCAATTCACTGATGGCAAAGGCGGGGACCAAGGCCGAAAGAGGTATATCATCGATCGTCTCCGGAACCTCTAATTCGGCGTAGTTCAAAAATAGAGCCAAATCTTTTTCCCGCGTATGATCTGCCATGAATGCTTTCATGGGGGAAGCGGCGGCTTCAAAAGCCTCCTCCTGGTCCAACTCTCCCTCGAGAAATGGCGTAAGCGCTTCTTCGTTCATTTCGGAAACGACAGGGGACATAATAAAGAAAGTGAGAAATAAGGCCAGGCCTATCAGCACCTGATTCGGCGGCATCTGCTGGGTAGCGAGCCCCATTCGCACGAAGGCGAGCACAACGACAATTCGCGTGAAACAGGTCATCAAAATAAGAATCCCCGGGGCGAGGGAAAGCACGGTAATAAGGAGAATCAAGCGCAGCGCCGTGGACATCGCTTCGGGGTCATCACCGCCAAATAACTCGCCAATCGGCACGCCCGGTATGATGGATGAAAGCATCATTTTCTCTCCTTCAGCCGGTGCACGCCGGTTTCTTTCTGACGTTGAACATCGCGCATGTGCAGATCCATTTGTGAATAAAAGGAACCCTCGTCATCTTCCTGCCTCTTGTCTCCTTTTAGATATGCCAGCGCTCTGCTTGTAACGTCCCCTGTCTGCCTTTCTTCCGCCAAAGTGATGAGCGCTTTTGCTTCCGCTTCATCCTCGATCTCCCGAAGCAATTGTATCGTTTGCCCGACACCGACAACGAGGAGACGGTCCCCTACGCGAATGAGTTGCACCGATTTTTGTTGCCCGAGGCCGATGCCCCCGAGGTTTTGCATCGTGCTCGTCGCTTGAAAGCGATTTGTCCGGTTAGCCAACAACCTCAATAAAAGAAACATCACAAAAATCACGGCACCAAGGGCCAACCCTAATTGAAACAAAACGCTCCATACGCTTTGACCGTCACTTGCTACGGCTCCTTCGCTATCTTCAATGCCCTCGCCCACCCCTTCATTATTTTCCAATGCATCTCTTACAGAAGCATCCGCGTACACTTCATGCGGGAGACCGAACAGTAAAAGAATAAGCAACCAAGTCGCCAACCAGGCTTTTCGTATTTTCATAGACACCTCACCTGTCTAACCGAGGGTTTTATGCACCGCATCAAGCACCCGGTCAGCTTGAAAAGGCTTTACGACAAAATCTTTGGCCCCTGCTTGAATCGCGTCGATCACCATCGCTTGCTGCCCCATCGCGGAACACATAATCACTTTTGCTTGGGCATCAAATGCCAAGATCTCCTTTAACGCTTGGATGCCGTCCATCTCCGGCATCGTAATGTCCATTGTTACCAAGGCGGGGTTCAATTCCTTATATTTTCCCACTGCCTCTTTTCCGTTTTCCGCTTCGCCGGCAATCACGAAATGATTCTTTTCCAAAATGTCCTTAATCATCATCCGCATGAACGAAGCATCATCTACGATAAGTACACTGCTGGCCATGGCCCTTCTCTCCTCGTATAGTAAGTTTAAGCCCTTCAAATCTTGGGCAAATTCCACAAGATATTTTGTAGATTCATATGGTTTTTCCTTGGATGTCTCTAGATATTTCTAGATAATGATCATAGGATCATTTGGGACAATTCTTTTCTCTCCTGTGGTTCGACCACAACTAAAGACTGTCTCTCAGTGTACGTGCGGCACTTCCTACTCGCAGGCTGAGCCCTCGGCCTCTTGAACTCAGGGGAAGCAGCCCCTGGGGCGGCTTTCAATGCCGATGGAGTTCTGATACACGAGGTTGATGATCGGCGTTCACACTAGAGATATCTCGAGGCGTCCAAAGAACGACCGAATGATTCTACAATGAAAGGAGGAATCCCCCCATGCGAATGTTTGTCGGGCTTGACGTTAGCTCGTTTGATATGAAAGTGTGTGTGCTTGATCAAGAAGGTGATCAGCTTTCGGTTTTTACGGTTTCCAATGACTGGCCGGGTGCCCAGGTGCTCAAAGAACGGTTGCTCGAGCTCTTGGCCGATACAGAGGTTGACATCCTAAAGATCGGTCTGGAGTCCACATCCGTCTACAGTTTTCATCCATCCATGTTCTTGCATGATGACGATGATTTAAAACCCTATGGCGCCCAAGTCTTTGTGATCAATCCGAAGCAGATCGCCAACTTTAAAAAGAGCTTCGCAGACATGAACAAGACCGATGAGATTGACGCCTTTGTGATCGCCGATTATATGCGTTTCGGGCGCAATCAGATGTCCGTTGTCAAAGAAAGCCAATACGTGGCTCTCCAGCAGTTGACACGTTCGCGTTATCACTTGACCAAAGCGATGACGAAAGAGAAACAACACTTCTTGCAGCACTTGGAGTATAAATGCAACACCTTTTCCAAAGAAGTGGATTCATCGGTGTTTGGCCATGCTATGATGGAACTCTTTCTTGAAAAATACAGCCTGGATGAACTTGCCCAGCTTCCGCTTGAGGACCTGGCTCGGTTTCTTCAAGAGAAAGGGAGAAATCGTTTTCCCGATCCGGAAGCTGTCGCCGCATCCATCCAGAAAGCCGTCCGTTCATCGTACCGATTGGACAAAGTGGTCGAAGATTCCATCGATGTACTTTTAGGAACGTCCATTGAGCTCATTCGTTCCTTCCAAAAGCAAATCAAGGCGATCGATCAGTCCATTACTCGAATCATGAAAGGACTGACGCAGACGCTGGAATCAATCCCGGGCATTGGTCCGGTCTTCGCCGCAGGCATCATTGCCGAACTCGGTCAGATTGACCGGTTTCCCGATGAAACAAAAATAGCTAAATATGCGGGACTGTACTGGCGAAAACACCAGTCCGGGCGGTTTACCGCCGAAGATACTTCACTGACACGTCAAGGGAACCATTATTTGCGTTATTACCTCGTTGAAGCCGCCAACTCGGTACGAAGGCAAATTCCGGAATACCAAGTCTTTTATCAGAAGAAGTATCAAGAAGTCCCGAAACATCAACACAAACGTGCACTCGTGCTCACGGCAAGAAAACTCGTGCGATTGGTGGATGCGCTGCTACGCAAAAACCAACTCTTTACGCCAGAAAGGGGCGTGAACCTCTGACCGACATCGGCTGAGGGCTAGCCTTTCATTTTACCAGTATTTTACATTTTATTACTGGTGTTGTTCAGTGCGCGCTTTTTTCGCCTAAATGTCCTTTGACAACTTCATTTACTGTGATTTTGAACTTGACATATTACCGCAGGTCTTTAATCATTTTTTAAATGTTGCATTCGTTGTTCACGGCTGGCGATATCAGTCACACGCACGCCAAAATTCTCGTCGATAACAACAACTTCGCCTTTCGCTACCAAACGCTGATTTACGAGAATATCCACCGGTTCCCCTGCAAGCTTGTCCAACTCAATGATCGACCCTTGTGTAAATTGGAGAATTTCCTTGATCGAACGGCTCGTTCTTCCCAATTCCACGGTGACATCCAGCGGGATGTCCATCAGCATGTTGAGATTTTGTGCCTCCGCCGCCTGCAACCCCGCCTCATCGAAGTCATGAAAAGCGACCGGCTGCACGTTTCGTTTGGAAGTTTCCGCATGAACGCTGCCCGCTTCCCGCTCCCCATCTGCCCTTATCGCTCTTTCTTTTGCCGATTCACTTCCGAGCTTGGGAGGCGCCGTGCTGTGTTCTTCCTCTTTATCCCCTCGCGATGAATGAAGCAATTGGGTGACCATCTCCTTTGCAAATGAAACGGTGGCGAGCTGCATAATCGTGGAATCAATCATATCGCCGACACGCAACCGGAAAGAGATTTTGATCAATGTCGCTTCCCGGGACAGTTCCTCTGTGCCGGAACCATCGATTGTATCGAGCAAATCGATGCTGGGAGGAGATATATTCACACGCAGGTCAAAGATCGTTGACAAAGAGGTCGAGGAACTTCCCATCATTTGATTCATGGCTTCCTGAACGGCGCTGATGTGCATGTCGGAAAGTTCAGATGCCGGGTTTGAACCATCTCCTCCCAACATTAAATCGGCAATGATCCTTGCATCCTTTTCCTTGATGACGAGAAGGTTGGTCCCTTTAAATCCATGCGTGTACTTAACGTGGACAGCCACATGGGGGACGGGGAACTCTTCATGCAAGAGGCCAAATTCAATGGCCTGTACGATGGGCGTCGTGATCTCAACTTTTTGCTTGATCAACTCGGATAGTGCAGTGGCAGCACTCCCGAATGAAATATTTCCAATTTCACCGAGAGTATCCTGCTCAATGCCGGTTAAATAATGATTCACGTCCAAGGCTGCTTTCGTTGTAGGCGGGGGATAGCCGTCTTCTTGTATGTCGGTGACTTTCGTTTCTTCACCCCCATCTTCAAAACCTTCGAGCAAACGATTGATTTCCTCTTGGGATAATTTCTCTTCTCCATGGTCGTTCATTTATTCTTCCCCCTTATCGAAGTCCTCGGTCACTTGTACGGCAAGCCGTTGGTTCTTTTTCCCTGCCTGCACATAAAATTTCGGCTCATGGCCCACATAGGCAACCATAGGGTCATTCACCGCTTGATCAAGCTCAATGACATCCCCTTTGCACAAATGGAGCATTTCTTCCACACTGATCGTGGAATGGCCCAGCACCGCTTGGAGGGCTAAGTGTGCTTGCCGAACCGATGTCTCAATTTTTTGCTCTTCCTGTTCATCCCGTGCTTTTCTCGTCGTTTGCAACCAATAGTGGCCCGACAATTTTGGTAAAATTTCTTCAAGTACTACGTACGGCAGACATATATTGATCATTCCGGCTGTCTCCCCAATCGTTGCCGAAAGGGAAACGACCACGACTGTTTCATTCGAGGAAACCATTTGCATAAATTGCGGATTGACTTCCAAATCAACCATCTCTGTCTCGATGTCAACGACGGATTGCCACGCCTGTTGAAAACTATCCATCATATATTTAGCCATTTGCGAAAGAATACGCGTCTCAATTTCAGTCAAATTTTCGATCTTGTTATAATCGGACCCTGCGCCCCCTAAAATACGGTCCAGCATGGCGTAACCGATCTGGGGGTTCATCTCGATCAACAGCCGCCCTTCCAATGGGGGTGCTTCAAATACGTGAAGAAAGGTCATTTTCGGAATCGAGCGAATGAATTCTTCATAGGGCAACTGCTCGACGGAGCCGACAGACACTTGCACATAGGTCCGTAACCTGGCAGATAGCGATGTCGTAAACAAACGGGCAAAATTTTCATGCATCCGGGTCAGCGATCGAATTTGATCTTTTGAAAAACGGAGCGCCCGTTTAAAATCGTACGTTGTAATTTTTTTTGCATCGATCTCCTTGCGCAATTCCTCTGCATCCATTTCCCCCGTGGACAGCGCTGACAACAACTCATCGATTTCCCCTTGCGAAAGTACGTCTGCCATAACCATCCCCTCCGGTCTATCTTTGGTTTTTCTCACTTTCTCCACTTCGTTGGTATCCAGCGAATCATTGATAGCAGGCCGGGTTCCCTTAGAGCCGTCCATAAAAATGGGGTCCGTTCACCGTTACCGCTTACTTTCACTTAGATATGTAGACGCGGCGCGAACTTAAGGAACGCCCCCAAGCCGCCCCACGAATTTATTTTAGATTCATAATCTCCTGCAAGACTTCATCAGATGTCGTAATAATGCGTGTGTTCGCTTGCAAGCCACGCTGGCCGGAAATCATTTCCACAAACTCTTCGGAAAGGTCAACCGTTGACATTTCCAGCATGCCTGCAGCAATTTCACCGGATCCACCGGTTCCCGGTTCCAGATTGTTCGCGTCCCCCGAGTTATTGGTTTCCCCATATAAGTTGCCACCCATTGCTTCCAATCCTTCAGGGTTCGCAAATGTAGCCAGGCCGATCGTCCCCGCTTCCTGCGGTTCACCGTCCATCACTTGCGTTACCGTACCGTCACTGCCGATGCTGAAATTAGACGCACCCTCATCGATCGTAATGGTGCCGCCGCCGGCATCCAATACGTAATAGCCGTCTTCGGTCACGATATCGCCTTCGCTGTCACGGGAGAAATTCCCCGCCCGAGTGTAAGATTCTCCGCCATCCGGATTTTGAATGCGGAAGAAACCATCTCCGGCAACCGCAAGGTCGAGTTCACGACTCGTCGGTTGCATCGCTCCCTGGGCATGAATCGTATCGATAGAGCCGGTTTGCGTGCCCAGCCCGATCTGTGTCGGGTTTGTTCCTCCTTGGTTCGCTCCCGGTTCTGTCGCTCCTTGCACTTGCTGGCTCATCATGTCTTGAAAATTAAACCGTCCTTTTTTGAACCCATGGGTATTAACATTGGCAATATTGTCACCAATAACATCCAGTTTCGTTTGATGGTTTTGCAAACCGGAAATTCCGGAATACATGGATTGCAACATGGAATAGAACCTCCTGCTCTTAAAATAAATATTTGTGTCCGGCCAATGGTCAACTTTTATGTCTCTGCTGCCTCATTTTCATGATCCAAACCGATTTGAGCCAGTTGCCTGCTGTCAATCCAGCGCCCTTCATCAAGAAGGAGTTCGATCGCTCCTTGTTCGTTTCGGCGCACGGAAAGGACTTCGTTTTCCGCGTACTGGATATCTGCGCTCTCTTCATCAACAAGGCTCCCCCATTTGACAGTCGTTCCGATCAACTCGCTTTGTTGCACAAGGGCGCTCCCTTCATGCCGGTCAACAAAACGCTGCATGGCCTCATTCATATTCGTCATCTGTTCCAAAGAGGAAAACTGCGCCATCTGGGCAATAAACTCCCGGTCATCCATCGGATCAAGGGGGTCCTGATTTTGCAATTGGGCAATTAAAATTTTTAAAAAATCATCCTTGCCGAGGGTGGAATCTTCCGGTTCTGAAACCTTCACTCCATTTATTGCTTTTTCGCCCGAAGCAGGAGCGGGTTGCACGTTCATATTCACCTGATGTTCACCTGCCTACACTTTCTGATTTAAAGTCGCATGTAACCACTCTTCAAAAGATGGAAGTTGTTCTGAGCCCCCGTCTTCACCGGAGTCATCTTCCGAGGCGGAAGAACCTTCCTCTTCGGAATCTTCTCCTTCTCGCCGGCCATCGTCCACTTGGGAATGTGTTTCATCAACCACAATCCGCTCCACCGGCAATTGTTGTTGATGGAAGGCATGCCGGAGGTTGGGCAGCTGCGCTTCAAGCAATTCCCGGGCTATCGCCGTCGTTGTGACGAGCCTTGCTTGCAACGCTCCGTTTTCTCTAGTCATTTGTACGTCCAAGCGGCCCAGGCTTTCCGGATACAGTTTAATGGTCAATTGCTGTCTCCCTTCCCCATCCGAACGCAGGTGACCTTTGCCGAGCGCTTGGTGAAATTGCTTCATGAATGCCATAGCCCTTGCATGTTCGGTCATTTGCCCGCCAATATGAATCTTCATTTGTTCGCCCTGATTCAAGGCTTGCATCCCCATCTTTTCATTAAAAACAAATACAGAAGAAGGGGCTGATCCATGATTCATATTCGGAGGGCCCATTTCCATCTTTGTTGCCGTCTGCAAGGGTTCGAAATGATGACGGTGGAAATCGGACACTGTACCTTTTCCGGTTTCTTCCTTGCGGCCGGAAACGACTCGATGGTTTTCCGATTCAATCTCCTGCCCCCCAGGTACCATTGTTGGATGTATCGGGCAAGCTGTTGAGGCGTCACTTTCTGCATTCCTTCCTTTTCAACGGGAGCATCGATGAGGGCCATTAAGAATGGAACGATCACTTTCTTCGTTTCTTTAGTGAAGCCGAATGGCTTCTCCGCGTTTAATCCTTCAGTTATGGCCATTTCAACCATTTCTTCAATGGAAAGGTCTGCTCCATCCATATAGGAAGCCAGGTCGCCAGAGGAAAGGATCCCGCCTTCGTTTTCGCTCAACGCTTTTTCTGTTATGATCACCGCCGTTTCCCAATCAAAATCCTGAAAGAAAGATTCGAACTCCGATAATGATTGAGCCCAGCCACGTAACGCCTCCAACGCTTCCTCATTGAGAAAACCTTTGTTTATCCTTTTTTCATGCGTAGCTAGGTTGTTCTTTAATTCCGGATGTTGGACAAACGCTTCATCCTTTCGTTGCGAATGCGCAAACAGTTGTGCAAAAGTTGGATCAAGCGTCTCGCCGACGCCTTGCATTGAAGTTGAAAATACTTCGGGGGCATCTTTATGCATCGGAAATGCCTGCAACCCTGCTGAAATCACTTTTTCACCTCCCTTCCATAGGGGTCTTAATCGGCAAGCAGCGTCGTAATTTCCGCAGCCCGTTCCGGATCCATGTTTTCCAGAATCACTGAACGCCCATCATCATTCATCTCCGACATGTGAAGTAAAATCGCTTCATTTGTAAGTTCATCCATTATTTCAGCAGCCTGCCGCGGCTTCATATTTTCATAAACGCGCGCGATTCTTGTCAGTGCTTCAGGAGCCTCAGCTTCTTCAAGTTCCCGCGCACTTGCTTCTGCATACGCTTCATCGTCTTCTATTTGTTCAATTTCCGCTTCCAATTCCTCGATGGTGTCCTCCGCTCGTTGCAGCTGCTGCGCGAGATTGGCAATCTCTTCATCTTTTTCGGCAAGCGGCGATGTTTCTTCCCCATCATCGTCGTTATCTTCGCTTATCCAAGCGGATACAATAGGCAATTGGCCGGCCATCGCCCTTGCTTGTTCCATCGGGCTAATCCCTGATAGCGAGAATACGATTGACCCAATAACGGTAAGCAAAATCGCTGGAATACAAATGAGCAGCAAAAAACGTTTGAAACCTTTCGTAGCAACACCCTTCTCCTGTTTTCTTTTCGCCATTCCGTCACCTGCCTTGC